>JAFUJR010000031.1 GCA_017468085.1 Clostridia bacterium
AAAATATTTTGGATACGATGGTCAAGGAAAACGCCGTAAAAATCGTCGATCCCGCTTTTGCGGATAACGGCAAGCTGTATCCCGTTTTCGACGAGTTATACGTGCAAGCAATGAAAACGCTTTGTCCTTCTGCGGATATTTTACTTCCGAATATTACCGAGGCTTGTTTCCTTGCAGACGTGCAATATAAAGAAGTTTATGACGAAAATTATATCAAAGAACTACTCGCGACTTTAAGCAAATTGGGCTGTTCCACCATTGTTTTGACGGGCGTTGGGTATGCTCCCGATAAAACGGGCGTTGTTGTTTATCAAAACGGGAAGCTTGATTATTACGAGCATAAACGTATCGCAAAAGGCTGGCATGGCACGGGCGACGTGTACGCGTCTGCTTTTACGGGTGCGTTATTGAAAGGAAAAACACTTTTTGAGGCGGCAAAGATCGCCGCCGATTACACCGTACTTTGTATTGAGAATACGCAGAGCGACCTTGCGCATTGGTACGGCGTAAAATTTGAAACGGCTTTGCCGTATTTGTTGCAAATAATTTGATTTTTTCATGGGAAGATAGTATAATTAAAAGGTATTTTAGTAATATAGAGGACTGCTTACATATGAAAATTACGGATATACTCAACGGTAATCAATTATCCCTTTCTTTCGAGGTATTCCCTCCGAAGACGGAAACGGTTTTCGAAAGCGTAAAGACGGCAACGGAGGAGATCGCAAAGCTCCGCCCGTCCTTTATGAGCGTTACCTACGGCGCGGGCGGCGGTACAAGCAGATATACGCTTGATATTGCGAAAAATATCAAACGGCTTTACGGCGTACCCACCCTTGCGCATCTTACCTGCGTTTCTTCATCGCGGCAGACGGTGGCGGAAAAGATAGAAGAGATAAAAGCCGCAGGAATCAAAAATGTAATGGCGCTCCGTGGCGATATTCCCAAAGATTTGGAAAACGCCGATAGAAGCGGGTGGGATTATCAGCACGCCATAGATTTAATAAGAGAGTTAAAAGAATATAGCCCCGATTTTTGCATAGGCGGTGCGTGCTACCCCGAAATTCATCCCGAGAGCGTAAACCAAAAGGAAGATATAAAATACTTAAAGGAAAAGGTGGATGCGGGCTGTGATTTTTTAACAACGCAAATGTTTTTCGATAATAACCTGTTGTATAACTTTTTGTATAAGATACGTGAAGCAGGTATTACCGTTCCCGTTATGCCGGGGATTATGCCCATAACCAACGCAAACCAAGTAGAGCGCGCGATCAAACTTTCCGGCTCGTTTATGCCTCAACGGTTTAAGAGTTTGGTATATAAGTTCGGAACGAATCCCGACGCTATGAAACAAGCGGGCATCATTTACGCAACCGATCAAATTATAGACCTTTTTGCAAACGGCATAAAGAACGTTCACGTTTACTCTATGAATAAACCCGACGTTGCCGAAAAGATTTTGTCGAATCTGTCAAGTATTTTGAACTGATATGGTATATCCCGTTTACGTTAAAAATTATCCCACTCCCGATTTTGACAAAAGAGAAATTTTGCGCTACGCAGGAGTTAAGGGGGATATATCCGCAATTAACGCGCTGATTGACGAGTGCATAAAAGAGTTGGACGGTAAATTAAATTATAAGGTATGTTATAGCGAATACCCCGTAAAAATTCTAGGCGATAAAATAGACCTGACTTTTACAACGATTGTTTCAAAAGACCTTGCTAAAAACCTTAAAAACTGTAACCGTTTTATTCTTTTTGCGGCAACCGTCGGTATAGGCATAGATAGGCTTATTGCAAAATATATAGCTCTATCGCCTACGAAAGCGCTTATTTTTCAAGCAATCGGGGCGGAGAGAATAGAAAGCCTTTGCGATTTATTTAATAATGAAATGAAGGAAAAATATAAAACGGTTAAACCGAGATTTTCAGCGGGATACGGCGATTTGCCGATAGAAATTCAAAAGGATATTTTTATCGCGCTTAACTGCTCTAAAAATATAGGCGTGACCTTAAACGAAAGCCTTTTGATGTCCCCGTCAAAATCGGTTACCGCGATAATAGGCATTGCAAACGATAGCGATTGCACGGACAAAAACGGTTGCACGGCGTGTAACAAAACCGAATGCGAGTTTAGGAGAGAAAATGAAAATTAAAGAGTATCTTAAAGAAAACTTACTATTTCTCGACGGCGGAATGGGCACGCTTTTGCAGGAGCGCGGCTTGGCGGCTGGCGAACTTCCCGAACGGTGGAACAAAACGCATCCCGAAGTTATAACTGCAATTCATAAGGCGTATTTTGAGGCAGGCAGTAACGTTGTCAGCACCAACACTTTCGGCGCGAATTATCTTAAATTTTCAGACGAAGAACTTGAAGAAATTATCAGGTGCGCCGTTCAAAACGCAAAAAGCGCAAAAGAACAATCGGTGGGCGCGCAAGAAAAATGGATCGCGTTAGATATAGGACCTACGGGCAGAATGTTAAAGCCTTACGGCGACCTTGATTTTGAAGAAGCCGTTAAAGTGTTTTCAAAAACGGTAAAATTAGGCGTGAAATACGGCGTTGATTTGGTGTTCATCGAAACGATGAACGACAGCTACGAAACCAAGGCGGCGGTTTTGGCGGTAAAAGAAAACTGCGATTTGCCCGTTTTTGTTTCCAACGCGTACGGCGAAGACGGCTGTCTTATGACGGGCGCAAATCCCAAAGCAATGGTCGCTATGCTCGAAGGTTTAGGGGTAGATGCAATCGGCGTAAACTGTTCGTTTGGTCCTAAAAAACTCGCACCCGTGGTAGAAGAATATCTTAAATATTCGTCCATCCCCGTTCTTTTAGAGCCAAACGCAGGGCTGCCGAAAGTAGTGGACGGAAAAACCGTTTACGACGTTTTGCCCGAAGAATTTTCTTCTGACGTTAGCGCGCTTATCAAAAAAGGCGTTCGCATTGCAGGCGGTTGTTGTGGCACTACACCCGACTATATTAAAGCGCTCGTAGAAAAAACAAAAGGTCAAGTGCCTGTGCAAATAGAAAAGAAAATCTTTTCGGTGGTTTCATCCTATACGCACGCGGTTGAGTTTGGGAACGAGCCGATTTTGATAGGCGAAAGAATCAATCCAACGGGTAAGAAAAAGTTCAAAGAAGCCTTAAAAGCAAACGATATAGAGTATATCTTAAAAGAAGGCGTAAGCCAGCAAGAAAAAGGCGTGCATATTTTAGACGTCAACGTAGGACTTCCCGAAATCGACGAAAGCAAAATGCTCGTTTCTGCTGTAAAAGAACTGCAAGCCATTATCGATTTGCCTCTGCAAATCGATACGTCTGACGTTTTCGCAATGGAAAAGGCGTTGCGCGTTTATAACGGAAAAGCAATGGTGAACTCGGTAAACGGCAAAAAAGAGAGTATGGAAGCCGTTTTCCCACTCGTAAAAAAATACGGCGGATTAGTGGTTTGCTTAACGCTTGACGAAAACGGTATTCCTGAGAAAGCAGAAGATAGACTAAAAATCGCCAAAAAGATTTTAGCAAAAGCAAATGAGTACGGCATAGAGAAAAAAGACTTGATTTTCGACCCTTTGGCACTTACGATAAGTGCGGATAGAAATGCAGGGTTAGAAACGCTTAAAGCCGTAAAACTGATTACGGAAAAGTTAGGGGCAAACACTTCTCTCGGTGTTTCTAACGTATCGTTTGGTTTGCCCGAAAGAGATATTATAAACGCAAATTTCTTTACGCTTGCGATTTCTAACGGTTTGTCGGCAGGTATAATTAACCCCTATTCAAACGAAATCATGAAAGCGTATCACGCCTTTTGTGCGATTAACGGGCTTGACGATAATTTTGAAAAGTATATTAAATTTACTGAAAACTTACCAAGACAAACGACAGTTGCAGTAGATACGACTACCAAAACGACGGATAGCGTAGAATATAAATCCGAACTGCAAAAGGCAATAATCAAAGGTCTTAAGGAACAGGCGAGCGTAATTACTAAAGAACTACTATCAACTGAAAAACCGCTTGATATCGTTCAAAACGAGATTATCCCCGCGCTTAATACCGTTGGCGTTGGCTTTGAAAATAAAACGGTATATTTACCGCAGCTTTTAATGAGCGCAGAAGCGTCGAAGTCGGCGTTCGAGTGCATAAAACAAAGTATGAGTGGCGAAAAGACGGCAAATAAATGCACTTTCGTTATCGCAACGGTAAAAGGGGATATTCACGATATCGGGAAAAATATCGTAAAACTTTTGCTTGAAAATTACGGTTTCGACGTGGTGGATTTAGGAAAAGACGTTCCTCCCGAAATAATCGTAGGAACGGTAGTAAGCCGCCGCGCGCCTCTCGTCGGATTAAGTGCGTTGATGACGACCACCGTACCTTCTATGGAAGAAACGATTAAACAGATACGAATCGCAGCGCCTTGGTGTAAAATCGTGGTCGGCGGTGCGGTGCTGACACAGGAATACTCCGAAAGGATCGGCGCGGACAAGTACGCGAAAGACGCGATGGAAACGGTGCGCTACGCTGAAAAAATCGTCAGAGAGAAATAGGAAAGTGATATGAAACAAATATATTTAGATAACGCCGCTACGACGAAAACAAGCAAGGCGGTGATAAAGGCGATGTTGCCGTATATGGACGAAATATACGGCAACCCGTCCAGCTTACACTCCGTCGGACAACAGGCGGCAGAAGCTCTTTTCGATGCAAGACAACGTATTGCAAAACGTTTGGGCTGTACGGAAAAGGAGATTTTCTTTACGTCGGGCGGTAGCGAATCGGATAACCAAGCAATCATTTCGGCGGCGGCGATTGGAGAAAGAAAAGGTAAAAAGCATATTATTTCGACGGCGTTTGAACATCACGCCGTGTTGCATACGCTTGAAAAACTCAAACGGCAGGGTTTTGAAATCACTCTCTTACCCGTATCCGAAAACGGGCTTATCACGGCAAAGCAAGTGCAAAGCGCTATTCGTCCCGACACTTGTCTTGTAAGTGTGATGTATGCGAACAACGAAATCGGAACGATACAACCGATTGCTGAAATCGGGGAAATTTGTCGTGAGAAAAACGTAATTTTCCATACGGACGCAGTCCAAGCGGTGGGGCATGTACGCGTTGACGTTCAAAAGGAGCGTATAGACATGCTCTCTCTTTCCGCGCATAAATTCCACGGGCCGAAAGGCGTGGGCGCATTGTACGTCCGTAAAGGGATACCGCTTACAAACTTAATTGAAGGCGGAGCGCAGGAAAAGGGAAAACGCGCGGGAACGGAAAATATCCCAGCCATCGTCGGTATGGCAGTCGCGCTCGACGAAGCTTGCGGGAATATGGAAAAGAATGCGAGAAAGCTGACGAAATTACGCAATATGCTTATCGAAGGACTTTCTGCTATTCCACATTCCGTACTAAACGGCGAACGTGAAAAACGATTGCCTGCAAACGTAAGCTTTTGCTTTGAAGGGATAGAAGGCGAATCTCTACTCCTACTTCTCGACGATAAAGGCATTTGCGCGTCATCGGGTTCGGCATGTACGTCGGGTTCGCTCGACCCTTCTCACGTACTACTTGCAATCGGCAGAGTTCACGATATTGCACACGGCTCACTTCGGCTCACGCTTTCGGAAGAAAATACGGAAGAAGACGTCCGTTATACGGTCAAAACGGTGAAAGAGGTGGTTGCGTATCTTCGCGGTATGTCTCCCATTTGGCGGGATCTGGTGAGCGGGAAGAAAGAATTTATTATCAAGTGAGGAAAGATTATGGCATTGTATAGCGAAAAAGTAATGGATCATTTCCACAATCCCCGAAACGTCGGTGTTATAGAAAATGCGGATGGTGTAGGCGAGGTCGGCAACGCCAAATGCGGCGATATTATGAAAATATATCTAAAAATCGAAAACAATATTATTGTGGACGTAAAATTTGAGACCTTCGGTTGCGGTAGCGCAATCGCGTCAAGCTCAATGGCAACGGAGCTTATTAAAGGGAAACCCGTTTCCGAGGCTTTGACTTTGACGAATAAAGCGGTAGCCGAAGCCCTTGACGGACTTCCCGCACATAAATTGCATTGTTCCGTTTTGGCGGAAGAAGCGATTAAAAAAGCATTGCAAAATTATTACGAAAAAAACGGGATAGAATACGATGAAACGCAATTCCCGAATCACACCGCGTGTCACGGATGTGATTGTTGAGGAAGGCTAAAAAAATAATTATAATATATTGAAAATGAGTATTGAAAGCAAATGGGTATTATGTCCTATATGTGGTAATAAGACGAGAATAAAAATACGCGAAGATACGCAAATAAAAAACTTCCCCCTATGGTAAAATGAAAATAATAAAACCCCCGTTCGCAAGGACATAAAGCCCAAGCAAACGGGAGCAGTGCTCGATTTTTAGTCAGATATGGAAACGATGACTTTCAGGTAATTCGGGGCGATAAAAAGGTTCGGATTTGTTACCTTCATCCGCACTAAGTCAGTATAATCCGAATCATATGCTTGTTACAAGTGAGTGGTTCGGATTTACTTTTTATTTTCAATAAACTATATTTTTTAGGGGCGGATAGCAATGCTTATCCGCCCCTGTTATTCATTACATAATCTCTAAAAACTCTTCAATAAGCAAAAGCTCGTATTCATCAAAACTTGATTTAGAATATTCTCCCTTTCTTAAGTTTTCAACTGTTATTTGCAATAACCTTTGAAATACTTCCTCAACAATATACCTTATGCAATCTTCCCCATATAAATCTATTTTGAGTATGGACATATTTATCCTCGTTTTTGGAGCAAAGAGGCTTTTGAAGATTTAATTGAACATATTGCGAAGTTATCGAAATATTCAAAATTTTAAACAGTTTGACATTTTTATATTGCTTGGAAGGGAATTCTGAACTTTAATAGCAAACTTTATAGGGTGGGATTAATTTCTCGTTCTTAATTTATAATAAAAAGAGCGTAAAAATTGTTCGTTTTACGCTCAAATCGGTTTACCACGATGCCACCTTGGGGGGGTGGCTTTTTGCTACCTAATAGCGGAAACAGTTGCTAATGCATCAACGGAAAAATTAAAAAGACGATTTTAAACAATTTCATCACCCAATAGAGGGAGTAGCTGAGATTCTTTTTGCGTCGGGTCAAACGAATGGGGGAAAGCCATCAAATGATAACGCTCTAAGGAGTAAGCCTTCGGCAAACTTTTGGGCGTATAATCGGTGAGTTTTTTAAAAACACGGTTGAAAGTGCGAATAGAGTCGAAACCGCAAGTCGTACTGATTTCCGTGATGCTTCTTTTTTCATCGGATTGAAGAAGCGATATTGCTTTCTCCGTCTTTAACACGTTGAGATATTTGGAAAAAGTCATGCCCGTAAGCGAGGAGAAAAGCCGTGAAAAATGCGAAGGCGTGTAATGGAATTTTTCACAAATGGATTCAAAAGAGATAAATTGATAGTTGTTTTCAATCTCTTTAATAATATTCTTAAAAAGCAAAAAACGGCTATTCTTGTTTTGGCGTTCTTTTTTTTGCGTCAATTTCTCTCCGCGGAAAATTTCCGCCACGAGTTGTATTGCCGCGCTTTGGGTGCAATAGGAGTAAAATTTCCTTTTGTGGACAAGTTCCTTAGATATGTAAGAAATTGCCGCCCTGAGATTATCGGGCGTTTTTATTTTTATATCCGCGAGTACGTGCGAGTTGATGATGGGCTCTAAAATGCTTGGGTCGATCAAAAGCGTGGTAACAATGGAGTTAGGCGCGCCGATCAAACGATGAATAGTGCCGCTCTCCAAAAACGCACATTCATTTTTACAAAGTTGGATCGTTTTGGCTTCCGTTTCAATGACGCAAGAGCCCTCGTCTATATAGACGATCTCGATTTCATTGTGCCAATGGAAGATGTTTTTCAGATTTCTAAATTTACCAATCCAAAGTTTTTCCTGCGATTTTCCAATTCGGCTTTCGTAATAAGCGATCATCCGTCTTTCTCCTTTTTTAGCTTATTATAACACAAAAAACAATAAATGTCCAGTATTTGGCAAGATTTAGCTTGAATTAAAAGAAAAAATGGCTTATGATGAAAATAAGGTGTATTATGGGAAATAGTATAAAAAAGATTTTAGGCGTCGAATTCGGCTCAACAAGAATAAAAGCGGTTTTAATTGATGAGCGCGCAAACGTCATAGCCCAAGGCGTATTTGAATGGGAGAACAAATTTGAAAACGGGTTGTGGACGTATGCTTTAGACGAGGTATGGAACGGCGTAAGGCACGCTTATAAGGCGCTTTGTCAAAACTATGGCGAGCCGATAAAAATGCTCGACGGTATCGGTATATCCGCAATGATGCACGGGTATCTTGCATTTGATAAAAACGATTGTTTGTTGACCCCTTTTCGGACTTGGCGAAACACGAATACCGAGGAAGCCGCAGAGGAATTGACGAAGCAATTGGATTTCAATATGCCGCAACGTTGGTCCGCAACGCATTATTATCAAGCGGTATTAAACGGCGAAGCGCACGTTGGCAAAGCAGCGTTTTTGACGACCCTTGCAGGGTACGTGCATTGGCGTTTGACGGGCAGAAAGGTTTTGGGTATCGGCGACGCTTCAGGGATGTTCCCCGTGAGAAAGAACGCTTACGATTTGGAGCGACTGGAAAAATACAACGCGCTGTTATCAAAACGTAGCGTAAATAAAAAATTACAAGATTTACTCCCCGAAATTTTGCTTGCCGGCGAGGAAGCGGGACGTCTTACCGAGGCGGGAGCGAAGTTATTGGATGAGAGCGGAAATCTGCAAGCCGGGGTTCCGTTTTGTCCGCCTGAAGGCGACGCAGGCACGGGCATGGTCGCGACGAACGCGGTAAAAGAGAGGACGGGTAACGTTTCCGCGGGGACGTCCGCTTTTGCCATGATCGTCATGGATAAACAGCTTTCTAAGGTCTATCCCGAAATCGACGTCGTTACCACGCCGACGGGGAAGCCCGTAGCAATGGTGCACGTAAATAATTTTACTTGCGAAATTAACGCTTGGACGCGGTTGTTTGAAGAAGTTGCGGAATTGGCGGGCGTAAAGCTCGACAAAGACGAACTGCTTAGTCGGCTGTTCCGTAAATCCAAAGAAAGCGACGGCAACGTGGGCGGGTTGCTCGGTTATAACTACCTTTCGGGCGAACCTATCGTGCACGTAAAAAACGGCAGACCCGTGGTGATTAGAAATCCCGAAGGAAATATGACGCTTGCGAATTTTATGCAAATGCAGATATATTCCGCGCTTGGCGCATTGCGCCTGGGAATGGATATTCTCAAAGCGGAGAAGGTGGAAATTGAAGATATTTGCGGACACGGCGGCTTTTTCAAGACGACAGAGGTCAGTGCGAGCGCGATGAGCGCGGCAATCGGCGCGCCCGTGAACGTGCTGCAAAATGCGGGCGAGGGCGGCGCTTGGGGGATAGCGATTCTTGCGCTGTACGCCGTAAACGGACGGGACGGGTTAGAGGATTTCCTTGCCGAGCTCTTCAAGACGACCAAGAAAATTACCGTACGTGCCGACGAGGTTGAAAAAAGCAAATTTTCGGCGTTTATGGACGCTTACCAAAAGGGCTTAGCCGTCGAGCGGCTTGCCGCGGAGGTGTTTTGATGTTGAAAGAATTGAAACAACGGGTATACGAGCAAAATCTCGCGTTAGTCAAGCACGGACTCGTGGTGTTGACTTGGGGCAACGTTTCCGCAATGGATCGCGAACACGGTTTGGTCGTAATTAAGCCCAGCGGCGTTTCCTACGCTACGATGAAAGCGGAAGATATGGTCGTGGTCGAGTTGGCTACGGGCAAGGTCGTCGAGGGGAATTACCGTCCTTCAAGCGATACGCCCACGCACCTGCATTTATATCAAAAATTCCCCGAAATCGGCGGGATCGTACATACCCATTCCACGTACGCCGTGGCGTGGGCGCAAGCGGGTAAACGCATACCTGCCTACGGCACTACGCACGCCGACGCCTTTTATGGCGAAGTCCCGTGCGCGCGCGCTTTGACGAAAGACGAGGTGGAAAGCGAGTACGAGCTGAACACGGGAAAAGTGATAGTGGAAACCTTCCAAGATCTGGATTATCGACAAATACCCGCGACGCTTGTTAAAAACCACGGTCCGTTCACTTGGGGTAAGACCCCCGAGGTGGCGGTGGAAACGGCGGTAACGCTGGAAGAGGTTGCAAAAATGGCGGTGTTGACTCGACAAATCAATCCCGAAGCACAAAGCGCGGACGGATATCTTTTAGACAAACATTATTTCCGCAAGCACGGTAAAAACGCTTACTACGGACAAGGGAATACAGAAAAATGAAAACAAAGACGATTTATTTTATTGCAGGCAGCCAAGACCTGTACGGCGAAGAAGTATTAAAGCAAGTGGCAATCAATAGCCAAGAAATGGCAAATTTTCTCGATGAACGCGTACCTGGTGCCTCCATTTCGTGGAAATGCGTCGTGCGCAGCAGTGAAGAAGCGGAGGATATTCTCGTACAAGCGTCCGCAGATAAGGCGTGTATCGGCGTCATCGTTTGGATGCACACCTTTTCCCCTGCGAAAATGTGGATAAAGGGGTTGCAAAGACTGACAAAGCCGCTTTTGCATTTGCATACGCAGCATAACAAGGCGCTGCCCTACGACTTGATCGATATGGATTTCATGAACTTGAATCAATCGGCGCACGGGGATAGAGAATTCGGTTTTATCTGCACTCGTTTAGGGCTGAACCGCGAGGTGGTTGCAGGCTATTACAAAAACGAAGCCGTGATCAAGCGTATCCAACGCTTTGCGGACGTAGCGCGCGCGATGGACTATTCCCACAACTTACGCGTTGCGATGTTCGGCAGTAATATGCGCGACGTATCGGTTACGGACGGGGACAGGGTCGAGAGCGAGATCCGTTACGGCTGGAACGTGAATTATTACGGCGTAGGCGATATCGTAACCCTCGTAAACCAAATCACCGAAGGCGAAGTGGAAAATAAAATGGCAGAATACGCCGAAAAATATAAAATGCACACTGCGGATATCGAGGCAGTAAAGGAGCAGGCAAAATACGAGCTCGCATTTGAAAAATTTTTCAAAAAAGAACGCGTCGGCGCGTTTACGGACACCTTTCAAGATTTGCACGGCTTAAAACAGCTCCCAGGGCTCGCCGTACAAAACGTTATGGCGAAGGGTGTGGGTTTCGGTCCCGAAGGGGATTATAAAACGAGCGCGTTGATGGCGGTGCTTTGCCAGATGGCAAAGGGCAGAACGGGCGCAACGGCGTTTTTGGAGGATTATACCTACGACTTGACGGAGGGAGAAGAAATAGAGCTCGCTTCCCATATGTTGGAGGTTAGCCCCGTGTTCGCGGCAGATCAACCCCGCGTCGAGGTGCATCCTTTGGGTATCGGCGGTAAAGAGCCTCCCGCCCGCCTCGTATTCGACGGAATCGAGGGCAAAGGGATTGCGGTATCTATGGTGGATATGGGTACGCATTTCCGTTTGATTTGCGCGGATATCCAACTGGTCAAAGCGCCTAAGGAAATGCCCAAATTGCCCGTGGCAAAGGTTATGTGGAAGATTTTGCCCGACTTTGCAAGCGGCGCCGAGCGCTGGATCTACGCAGGCGGCGCGCACCATGCAGTTGTTTCTACGGCGTTGACGAAGGAAGATATTGCGCTGTTTGCAAAATTGACGAACACCGAGCTCGTGGTCATTTCTTGATTTTTTCGTCTGCGTTTTTCTATGACAAAAAGAAAAAAAGAGAAGAAGCGACGCTTCTTCTCAATCGTTGGCAAGGGGTTGCCCGTCCGAAACGGAACGGTTGGCCTTTCGGTATTCGGTTGCGGTTTGGCAGTGTACTTGCTTGAAATACGCCAAAAATCTTGGATAGCTTTTAAATCCCGACATAAACGATATTTCAAAAATGGTATAATCCGTCGTTTTTAAAAGGTTTTCCGCATAGCGCATTTTTTGCTTATTGATATAAGCGATCAGGGTATTGCCCGTGCGTTTTTTGAAAACTTTGCAAAGATAGGAGTGGGAAATATGACATTCCTTTGCAATGTATTCCACGGAGAAATCGGGATCGAGAAAACGTAGCTTGATAAATTTTTTGATATTGGAAACAAATACGTCCTCGTACATAAACGTCTTTTCCGTGCTTTGCGCCAAGGAGCTGATAACCAACGAGAATAAGGACATCGTTTCGTGGTAGGACACGGTTTTGGTCTTGTAAAGGTTTTTGAAATAATCGGAAAAACTTAGAAGCAACCGTTGCGGAATTGGACATTTTTGCACGGGCGCTTGTACGGAAAATCCCGCCTCCGCCAAATAGGCTTTGGACAAGGAGCCGTTGAATTCGAAAAATACGTATTCCCACGGATCGTTCACGTCTGGATAATACCGAAAAGGTATGTCGTTGGGCAGGGCGAAAATCTCGTTGGCGCCAATCTCGTATTTCTTGTTGCAAAACTCTAAATGCCCTTTTCCCGAAACAACGTAATGTAACGTGAAATAGGGTTGCATACGCCGATAGGTATCCGCTTTTTCAAAGGCGGCGTTCAAATATCCGACCCCTATTAAGCGCAGTTCCTTTTCTACACGGTGTAAAATGGGCGCGGTGCATTTGGTAAATTGAAAGAGGGTTTTCTTTTCCATGGCGAAAGTATTATAACACAATTTTAAGTCCGCTGTCAATATGCAAAGTCTTTCCACAGAAAAATTTTCCAAACAAAAATGATAAAAAACAATAGTTTTTGAAGAAAAAAGAGTATTTACATATCAATACATTATATTTATAATAAAACTGAAATCGTTTTATTTTTCGGAAAAAAAACGAAAGATTTAAACCAAAAGGCAAACGTTTTTCTTAAGACGGCGCGAAAAATTATAAAAAAGGAAGAAAAAGGCGGAAAACTCATTTTTTTCCAAAAAAATAAAAATTGTAAAGGGGATTATCATGAAGGAAGCTCGTGATAAGACAATAAAAAACTTAACGCGGGGCAAACGGCTTAGAAAGTGGGAAATCATTTTCATTATTACGATGTTGGCAGTGCCCGTGGTGCATTGGTTGGTTTTTTGGCTGTACACCAACATACAGTCCATTTTGCTTGCCTTTCAATTGCCGAAAATCAATCAGAACGCGCCGATTCGTTGGAGTACGCTTGAAATCGAGAGATTTTTCCACAACTTCCAAGGGGACGGTTGGGCGATTGCGCTTAGAAACACGATTATTCATTTCGTGAAAGACGTTTTGATGCTGCCGTTGCAGCTTTTCGTGGCGTATTTTTTGTACCGTAAGATCCGCGGCTGGAGATTTTACCAAATCGTTTTCTATCTGCCGACGATCATTAGCGGCGTAGCAATGGCAAGCTTGTACGAAAGACTTATTCAGCCGGGCGGCCCGTTGGATATGCTCTTTCCGGGCGAATTCCAAAATTTCCTGATCATGCCCGAATACGCAACTATCGCTATTTTGTTTTTCACGGTATGGCTTGGCTGGGGCGGGCAAATGCTGCTCTTTGGCGGCGCGCTTGCTAAAATCCCCGTAGAACTTATCGAGTCCGCGCGCTTGGACGGCATCGGGACCTTCCGTGAGTTTATTTACATAATCGTCCCGTTGGTATGGGGTACGGCTTCGACGATCATTATCTTGATCATGACGCAAATGTTCTCGTTACAGGGCGCGGTGTTGCTGTTGGGCAAGGGCGGCGCTTCGGAAACGCAAACGATAGGGTATTGGATATTCTACAAAGTCCAGTTGGGCGCTTCTTATTATAACGAAGTTTCCGCGGCAGGGTTCATTTTCACGTTGGTCGGCGTACCCGTGATCATGTTCATCAAGTGGCTCATCGAGCGAATTCCCGTCGTGGATTATTGAGGTGCGGTATGGAACACACGACGATCAATAACAAACAAAGTTTTAAGAAAGCAAAAAAAGACGGAAATATCCTTACCAAGCGCAGTCCTGCCGATAAGGTGATTTTCGCGGTAGTAACGGTCATCTTTATCTTGTATGCGGCGTCTTTGATTTTATCCGTTTTATGGATGTTTATGACCTCGTTAAAGGATACGAACGAGGATATCGGCTTCAACCTTCCGCAAAAGCTTCTGTTCAGCAATTATCCGAAAGCGTTTGTAATACTCTCCTCGGGTAGAACGACCTTCTTCGGGATGTTCGTCAACTCCCTTTGGTATACGGGCATCGCGACCTTTAACGGCGTGATTATGCCGTGTATTACGGGCTACGTTATGAGCAAGTACGATTTCAAGGGCAAAAACTTGATTTTTACCGTGGCGATCACGTCCTTGATGATACCCGTCGTAGGCAATCTTGCTTCGAGCATGAAATTGGCGGGCGAACTGCAAATTATCGATAAACCGATTTTCGTATTCGTATCTTCGCTTGGCGGCTTCGGAGGCAACTTCATCGTCTATTACGGGTTCTTTAAATCGGTGAGCTGGACGTACGCGGAGGCGGCGCAAATCGACGGGGCGGGGCCGTATACCATTTTCTTCCGTATTATGCTTCCGCACGCAGTACCCATTATGTTGACGTATGCGATCACCAACGCCATCTTCAACTGGAACGATTATCAGACGGTCATCTTGTATTTGCCGTCCTATCCCACGCTCGCTTCGGGGCTGTACGAATACCAAATCATGGCGGATCGTATTCCCAACACGCCCAGCTTCTTTGCGGGCTTGATCATCTCTATGATTCCCACAATCGCCTTGTTTGCGGCGTTCTCGAATAAGGTTATGACGAACCTTGCCGTAGGCGGGATCAAAGGTTAATAAAAACAAAAAAATAAGAAAATCGGAGGATTTTTATGAAAAAGATTACGAAAGCAATTGCAGTGCTCAGCGCGCTGTGTTTCTCGGTAGCTCCTCTTGCTTCGTGTATGACCACAGAGGACGGAGATCAGACCTTGGAAATCGTTATTTCTAAATACGGCTATGGCGTGGAATGGTTAAACGACCAAATCGAGCTTTTCAAGCAACAGGCTTGGGTGCAGAAAAAATACCCCAACCTTAATATCCCCGAAATTAAGACCAACAATTCCAGCAAGTCCTATTGCGTAGACCAAATCGCGGCGGGACCTAAAACCAATACGGCGGATCTGCTCTTCACTACGCAGACGGCGGGCTTGAAGGTCAACACGACGTATAAAGGCGTTTCCGTATTCGAAGACCTTTCCACGGGCTATTACGAAAGCACCGTACCCGGCGAAAACATCAAAGTCAAGGATAAAATGATTCCCGAAATTTACGCCGACTACGACATCGAGCACGACGGCGTCGTATCTTATTACGGCACGCCTTGGGTCAACGGCTTTATGGGCTTGCTGTATAACGTTACGCTCGTAAACGAAAACCTCGGCGCGGACTACGTAATGCCCAGAACGACGGACGAATTGGTACAGTTTGCGGCTGACCTCAAAGCCAAGGACTTGACGCCGTTCATTTTCGCGACTTCCGCAAATTATTGGGTGCAAATGTTCCAAACATGGTGGGCGCAGTACGACGGCGTTGCAAGTACTTACGACAACGTTCAAGGTTACAACGATTTCTGGAACGGGCAAATCGACGGCGAATACACGCGGGAAATCTTCAACAACAACAGCGACACGGCGGTGTATAGAGGAAGATACAAATCCTTGAAGGTCATCGAATCGCTCATCGGCTACGGCTCGGGCAATTACCACGGCAGCTGCGCAAACTTCAAATACCTCACCGCACAAAAATCCTTCTTGGACGGCGAAGGGGTCATGATGCCGAACGGCGACTGGTTCGACGTGGAAATGAAAGAGGCGGGCGATGCGTATAAGAGCACGAAGAACTATGATATCACGTTTATGAAAACGCCCGTGATCAGTTCGATCATCGAACAGTGTAACAGTATCGGAAACGACGACGAGCTTGCAACTATCGTGCAGTACGTAGACGAAAACAAGAGCTACGACGAAGCGTCTGCGGCGTTTAACACCGCTTACGGCAAAACCCTTTCGAGCGCGGACTACGCCCGTATCAACGAGGCGCGCAGAGTTATGTACCGTTTGGAAGGGCACGAAGCGTACGTGCCTTCGTATGCGGCGGGGAAAGAGCTTGCAATCGATTTCCTGCGCTTTATGGCAACGGATATTTCCATTGAGCAGTTTATGAAGAGCACGGGCGGCTGCGTAACTTCTTTCAATTACGACGCGAAATCCAGCGAGGCTTGGGACAGCTTCTCTCTTAAACAAAAGGCGCACGTTACCTACTTTGAAAGCGGCGTGCAGATGCCCGCGTTCACTTCCTTTAAATTGCATTATTACGGCTCGCTTGCGCCCTTGACGCAGACCCCGCAGCTCGACCTCGCTTTCGTCAACGACAGCGCGAGCGCGCGTAAATCTCCCGAAAAAATCATCAACGACGATTACAGCAAATTCAACTCTTCCGAATTTGAAGCGCTGTTGATCAAGAGCGGTATTAAGTAAAAATATGAGGCTGGCAGACCTTTGCGTTCGTTTTTTGGGCGCAAAGGCGTTGGCTTTCTTATCGGTTATGCCTTTTAACCAATCAAACGAAAATTTTTCAGGTGAAAAAACATGAAGAAATTATTCAAAAGTATTTTAGCCCTTTCGCTTACGGCGATGGTCGGCGGCGGTGTGGCGGGCTGTTCGGATTCTTCAAACGCAAAGGACGGGGAATCGGGTAGCTCGGCAAAAACCGCGGTTTGGACGGCTTACGGTACGGAAAAAATTCTCGCGGACGTGGATTATTCTGACCGCCACGACGAGAAAACCCTTCAAATCAAAGCCTTCCGTAACGAATACGAATCGGCGCAGATCATTTTAACGCCGAACAAGGACGTCAAAGCCTACTCCATAGAGCTGAGCGATTTAACTTGCGGCGAAAACGTGCTTTCCAAGGACGCGTTTACGGTCTATAACCAAAAATACGTATTGGTGGACTCCATTAAGGACAACAACGTAACGACGGGCGCAGGGTACTATCCCGACGCGCTTTTGCCCTTTGAAGCGGCGGTGAAATACGGCGAAAACGAAATTGACGGCGGAAAAAATCAGGGCATTTGGCTCACCTTGCATACGGAAGATACGCAGGAGGCAGGTACGTATACGGGCAATTTTGCCGTGATCATGGACGGGACGAAATACGACGTACCCGTCAGCGTAACGGTCTTTGATTATACCCTTTCGGATACGGTACACTCGAAGTCCTCTTTCCTTATCAACGCCGAAGAAATGGCGGTGGGGGAATTGGATTCTACGGACGAAATGATAGAGACTTATCACGATTTCCTCTTAGATTTCCGTATCAGTCCCAACCATTTGCCGGGCAACGATTTTTACGCCCTTTTAAAGGACGAAAAGCTGGAAGCCTTCCTCGATAGCGCGGTGAAAGCCACCCTCGACCCGAGATGTTCTAACTATAATATTACGTATATGGACAGCAGCGCTGTCGTTGACGTTGACGGTGTGCGTTCGTCTATTCAAACGGTGGATTTCGTTACCTTTGAAAAGACTTTGATTGCAATGGCGGAAAGAAGCGTGCAGGAAAAGGCTAATCTCTTCAAAAAGGCGCAAACGTATATCGTATTCCTCGACGAATACGACTATAATAACAGAATCGTAGAAGCCAACTATAATCTGCAAAAGCTCGACGAGCTTTGTAAGCAGGTGGCGGCGGATTTAGAAGAAACCCTCGTTTGCGACGACGCGGATTTCAAGGCAGAGCTCTTGCAGGATTTGGCGAAGATTCGCCATAAACTCGTCGGTTCTCTCAACGCCGACCTCACGTCCAAGGCGACCATGGTACCCACGCTTGACAAATATCACACGGAAGCGATACGTCAGCAATACGAGCAATGGGCGGAAAAATGGTACGGCGAGGACGCAGAGCTTTGGACGTATACGGCTATGGATCCCGATCCCCCGCACCCGACCTATCACACGGAGGACGTGTTGATTTCTTCCCGCCTTATGGGTTGGATGATGTATAACTATAACATCGTAGGCAATCTGTATTGGAACACGACGTTGTACACCTATTCGGACGGCTACAATACGATGGGGCAAATCCAGGATTATTACGATACGGCGCTTCGTTTTTGGCGCTCTAACGGCGACGGATATTTGATGTATCCCGGACGTCCCTACGGCATTTACGGGCCCGTAGGCACCGTTCGCTTACACTCTATCCGCGACGGCAACGAAGATTACGATTTGCTGTATGCCTTGGAAGAAATCTATCAAGAAAGAGGGGTAAGCGGCGACGATTTCGACACGGTATTGCACTATCTCGTACAAGATTTATATACGGGCACGCAATGCAATACCTCGGCGGACGTCAACGAATTACTTATAAAATCCCGCGAGCTTTTGGCGCAGCTTCTCGTCTTGGCGGAAAAGGGCGTCGTCCTTGAACGCGCGGCGATAGAAGGGATTACGGGCGAAAACAATGAAAAATACAATGCGGTAACCTTCACCGTCAGCGCGGTAGAGGGTACGACGATCAAAGCCGATGGAAAGGCGTTGACGCCCGTCGTTGAAAACGGTATCTCCGTTTATACGGTCAAGGCAGACTTGCTCAACGCGGAAAACGCATTGACGTTGACCGTAGGCGTGGACGGCGCGGACTATGCGTTGGGGCTCAACCTCGGCGCAGGCGGCAAGGTAAGAACGGAAGATAGGGCGCTCGTCGAGATGCTTTCGGAAGTTTCCGTAAACAACGCTCAAATGGAAAGCGCTCAAATCGACGGTACGGCGGCAATCAAGCTCAGCGGCGCGGCGGCTACGTACAGAGCGGATATCAACGTATCCAAGCTCGCTATCGACAATAGCGTTAAGACGGTAACCTTGCGCGTATACGCAGAGGAAGCCGGCTCGACGATGAGAGTTTTGTATCAATGCACGAAGGACAGCGCGTTGATCGCGGCGTTGGAGGGCTATGAGCTGCAACAGGGCTGGAATGAGATTACGTTGGAGGTTTCGGCGTTTAATTGCGACCAAGACGAAATCTTGCAAAAACTCCGCGTGGCGTTTACGGCAAACGGAACGCAGGGCGCAATTTACCTTGCAAATCTTGCTTGGGAGGTGGCGTTATGAAGAAATTTCTTGCTTTGATTATGGCGCTCGGCTTTGTCTTTGCTTGCGGCGCTTGCGGTTCGGATAATAAACAGAATACGGGCGGCGGACAAAGCGATACGGGCAATTCCGTGGCTTCCAATCCCGTCGTTACGTTGAACTCTTTTGACGACCAAACGGTAATGAACCGTTTGATGCTCCGCGGCGTACTTGGCAAAGTAGAGCTCAACACCGAGGACGAAGCGTACATAAAAAGCGGCGTAGGCAGCGCGCGTATCACGGTCAGTGCAGAGCCGTACAAAACGGCGCAGCCCTATCTCTATCAAGCGACGGAATTTTTTACGACGGGCGAGGACTATTCGGACTTCGCCAAGGCGGCGAACCTGACGCTGTGGGTGTATAACGCGCAGGAAACGACCAAAAAGGTCGGCTTGCAATTCGTATATTCTGCTGAGCTTAGCGATATTACGCAATGGTACGAGCTTGCGCCTCAAACTTGGACGCAGCTTCGTTGCACCGTCGCCAGAGAATATTTGACGGCGACCAACGGGAAATACACCGTCGAGGGGATCAACGTGGTATTTAATCGCGGCGAAACCGACGACGTGTATTACCTCGACGAATTCAATCTGTATAGAACGGACACGGAATTTACGCCCGTTACGATGAATTTGGACGAACACGAAATTTGTTCTTTCGATAAGTATTGGCAGGTGAGAAAGCTCAACGTGGGCTGTTGGGGAGATCAAAGCCTCGTGCCCTCGGTGGAATGGGTAAAGGACAACACCGCAACGGGCAGCGGCGGCGCGCTCCGCGTAATCACGACGCCTATCGGCACGGCGGATAGATGGCCGTATATCGTCATCAACGCCACGACTTTTTCCATGATCGATCTCGCGCAATACGGCAAGGGCGATAAACTCTGCTTCGAGGCGTACGCGCCCGAACTCAACGGCATGGACCGCATTTGGATGGAAATGTATTCCACGGGCGGTTTGAAATACTTTACGAGCGACGTAATTACGCTGAAAAAAGGCGAGTGGATCACCGTATCCATCGACGTTGAAAAAATCAATGCAACGGGTCGCTTGTACGACACTTCGGAGCTTAGGATTTTGCACCAAGGCTATACGGGCGACAATGCAAAAATTTTCTACGTGGACAATATCCGCATAGAAGTAGACGAAAAATAAGGGAGGAATTGTTATGAAGAAAATCAAGTACGCGTTAATGCTGGCGGCGCTTTCGTGTATTTTCCTCGGCGCAGGCGCTTGTGCCGATTCGGGGTCTTCGACTTCCGGCAGCAGCACCGACGTTTTGATTACGACCATCAACGGCTTTGACGTAGCGGAAACGGTTGAGGTGAACGAACGGGAAATGGTGGACGTCAGTTTGCCCATCGTTACCGACGGTTACGGCAACGTTTTAGACGTTGTTTATGAGGTTACGACCAAGGACGGCGGTTACGTAGGTACGTCCGCGGGGAAATTTTTCGTCGCGGAGACCCAAGGCTACGTAATTCGTTACGTGGTCATCGGTAAGGACGGCTCGACGTACGAAAAAACGACGACGGTCAACGTTAAATCCAACCTGCAATTAGAGCTGAGCGCGGACTTTGACGTGTGCGTCGAAAGCGGCGTACAGGCGAGCATTTCGCCCGTTTGCAGTTTTGAAAATCCCGTTTATACCTATGCGGTAACCAACAAAACGACGGGTTCAAGTATCCAAGTCAGCGAGGACGGCACGTACATTTGCGAGGAAACGGGCTGGTACACCGTGGAAATCACGGCAAGCGCGGGCGAAGCAGAGGCTTCGTACAGTTACGACGTCTATTGCCGTCAAGCGATGCAAGAGGGCGAAGTGGAAATCTTCGGCGCCGATTGGGAAACGGTGCGTATGCTGCAAAATTACGGCACGTATGACGCGATATATACGACCACGGCAGAATCGGGCGTAAAAGACCGCTTCGGCTTGGATTCCGAGTTTTTGAAGTTGGAAACGAGCGATTTCATCGAATATGCGAACTTGTATATCAATCCCCGCGGCAATGAGGCGTATTACCGTCAGCTTGCCGAAGAGGGCTATACCCACGTCAGCTTCTGGATCTATTCGGAATGCGGTATTCCGCACGATATTATGTTGCAGCTCTTCCCCTCGAAAGGGCTTTACACCTTTGACATTGGCAGCGTTATGCCCAACAAATGGGTGGAAATGAAAGTCAATCTCGTGGAAGGTAAAGCGTATTACGAAAGCTGTTTCTCTGCGGCGGTGGAATATTTCCAAAAACAGGAAACTCCCGTTTTGCAGTTCGATAATACCAACGGCTGGAACGGACCGAACGGCTCGTACGGCTTTGAATCGGATATGACTTTCTATATTTCCAGCGTCTATGCAGTAAAGCCGAGCGGCATTAAGGCGAACAGCGCGGCAAAAACGGCTTATGAAACGGGCGAAACGGTTATTTTGTCGGATTTGTTCACGATTCCAGAGGGCTTGGACGTGCAGTACGCAGTTAATTATAACGGTGAAACCGTACCCGCAACCGAGGACTATACCTTCTATGCGAACGGAACGTACGAAGTCAGCGTGATCCCCGCCCCCAACCTTTCCTGCGACGAAACGGTGAAGCTCACGGTTACGGACGGGGTAGTGGCTTCCGTGGCTTCCGTACAAAAAGAACGTACTTCCGACAGCGAACAGATTTCTTTGCGCGATTTGGGCGTAACCTTTAGCTTGGACGGCGAAACGCTTTCGGCTACGGGCTATAAAGTATCCTTTGACGGGCAAGAAATCCCCGTTACGGACGATACGTTTACGGCGGCGCAGGACGGCGGTTATACCGTAGAATACGAAGTCCCTTATCAAGTCGGGGAAGAAGAATACGTTTCCTACGTACAAGTCAAAATCGACGTATGGTCGGAAGCGAGCAAATACCTCGTCAGCGATACCGCGCATATCTTCGCAAGCAGCGAATATTGCGGCGCAAGCAACTGGGATAAACAGCCCACGTACGAAGCAGGCGTTTATACGGTAGGCGATAAGACGGGCAATATGCTCAAAATTAGTGGTATCGGCGAGGCGCTTCTCGTTCCGTTTAAACCCGTTTATACCAAAGCGTATTACCAATCTATTTTAGACGCATTGCCCGAAGCGCAACTTTTGGTGGAATATTACGTAACGCCGCAGGAAAGCGATATTTCCGTGCGTTGCTATACGGGCGGATACTTAGGCGGCGCGCCTGCGTATGAAAAGTGGAATACTTCCGCAATCTCGTTGGCAGATTTCATCAACGATTACGATATGCTCAGCGAGGGCTATGACGAAGTCAAATACCTCAAAGACAACGATATCGTACAAACGCATAGCCGTAACGAAAACGACTACCTGCTCTGGATGACGGGCGCAGGGCATTTGAACAAAGTAACCATTTACGTTTCGGAAATATATATCGTAGAAAAAGTCGAGGTGCAAAACGACGGGGTATGGAACGACCTTAGCAACGCCGACGCGCTTTCGACGACCATCAATCCTTGGGTAACGGACCAGGCGACCCGTAACGGTCTTGTCGGCGCGGACGAAGTAGCGTCGATTGGCGGCGTAGACGGCGCATTGTACACCAAGGTCTCGGCAAACGTAGGCTGGTTCTGCTACGGCGGCTATCAAATCAAACCCTCTTTGACCATCAAGGACGCTTGGCTCTCCTTTGCGGAAAAAGATTTGGTATTCGATTGGTATTACGATATCACGGACGACGCTGAAAATACCTATAAGTATAACGTATCCGTTTACGGCGCGACGAACGCGGCGTATGCGCAAGATACGTGGCATACTTCCAGAATTTCTATGGCAGATATCTTGGCGGATTGGGACGACGTCGTTGCAGGCGAAAACAACAAGGGCGAAAGCTCGCCTTGGACGCCTTGGCTGCAATTCCGTTATACGACGGCGGCGCACGCCGAACAAGCGGGTGTGGTTTACCTCGGTAATATCCGTTTTGAAGACCATATCGAAATCGAAGGCGGCGGCGAAGGCGGCGGCGAAGAAGAAACGCCTGCGTTCTGGAACAGCCTTGCTTCCACGGACGCGATCAAGACGACGGCAAACCGTTGGTATCATACCATTCCCGCAATCCCTACGGAAAGCGAGCTTACGGCAATCGGCGCTGTGGACGGCGCGGCATATCTTCGCGTAGACGGCGGCGGCGAATATTTCACCTACGCGGCGTATAAGATTTTGCCTACGGGCGAAAAAGCAGATTATGAAGCGTATGCGGATTACGTACTCGTATTCGATTGGTATTTCGATATTCCCGATTACG
>JAFUJR010000004.1 GCA_017468085.1 Clostridia bacterium
AAGAAATCAAGCAATCGCCGACTTTAAAGCCTATCTTGCACAACGCTATGCAGACGGCAATCCCGTTACAATCCGTTATATTTCTTCAACTTTGCAAAGTGAAACGGATATTACAGCAAATAACGAGTATACCGCATACAACGGCGGGACGGAAAAGGTGCTTGACGATGACGGTGCGGAATACGGAGCGGATAACACGCTCTCGCAAGATTATATACTTGTAACGGAGGTATAATATGAAGAAAGCAATTTTAGGTAAACCGCAAATCCTTGAAACAGCCGAAGATTTCAATCGCTTGCCCAAACCCGACAAGCAGGCAAGCTACGGCGAACTTGTTGAACGGCTTATTCGGAAAAAGTATAGCGTAAGTGCCGAACTTGCTATATTGCGGCAACGAGACGAAAAGCCTGAAGAATTTGCGGTGTACAACGCATACGCGGAGCAATGCAAAGCGGAAGCTAAAAAATATTTAAAGGAGTAACGGCGAGTATGTTGAGAAAAATCATATTTAAGGGCAGGGAAGGGCGTTTTGACGTTCCTTCTTTTACGTTAAGCGATAATGAGAGCTTGCGAATTGAAATCTGCTTACCGATGGCGCGGAACGGATTTTACCGCTTTGTGGCGCGGCACGGGAACGAATTAAAGCGAGTAGCGCTCACGAGCGATCTCAGGGTGGAGCTTACCGCCGATTGGTTAAAGCAGGGCGGGACGGCGCCGATTGTTTGCGAGCTGGAACTGCGTGATAGGTCGGGCGTTGTTGTTTATAAAAAGTACAACGTTGAGGCTCTCGAAATCAAGGAGTCCGATGTCGGTATGGAATACTTTTCCGCCGTGCAAGCCATTGAGAGAGAGAATGCCGAACTCCGCAATGAGCTCGGCACAGTAAAGGCGGAAATCGCCGACGTGAAAAAGATATTAGCGGCTATCCCTGCCGAGATCGAAAAAGCAAAAAAAGAAGCCGTGGTCGAGGCGGCTGGTGGCGATCCTATGGGCGCATAATACAAGGAGGAATTTACAATGTTTTTTAATCTTTTGGCTATTGATTTACAGCAGGCATTTGCCAAAATTGAAACGTGGGTTTCGGCGGGGATTGCATTTCTCGTATCGTCTGGGGCTGGCGGCTTAATTATCGGGCTTATTGTCCGTAGTTTGATCCAAAAAGTGAATACGCAAACGACGGTTTCCAAAGAGCAAATCGAGGAAACGGCAAAAACGGCTTCCGAGCAAGCTGTTAAGAAAATGATAGGAAAATCGTTCAATGTCAACATTAAATCCGAGGTGGATAAAGCAGTAAAAACGGAAATGAAACCTATTCGCGAGAATGCAGAATATGCCGCCGCCGCATCACGGAACGCGGAGATCGCCGCCGCCCATGTCCTTTTGGCTCAGTCGAGGTCGCGGTTGTTGAACGAAACGGAACAGGCGAATTTGAAGTCAATTGCAAATAAAATACTCGCCCACGCAAATGGGGAAGTGGTCGCGCCGACGATTATCGAAATCGCAGAAGAAACGACGGCAACGGCTACCGCCGCTACCGTCGAAAAAGCAGATACCGCCGTCGATGAAAACGCTTCGCTCGTTTCGTTTGCGGACGTGGGATAAGGTGGTGCGCGTATGAAAAGAACTTGGAAATGGTTTCTCTTTACCGTGCTGGAATTGCTATTCGTAGCCGTTATTCCCCTTGTGATCGTCTACGTCGGGTACGGCGGTTGGGGGAAGGAAGCAAACCGCTTTAAGATATATTTTGGTGTTTTGCTTTCCGTCGTTATTATCTTTTGGATTATTAAAACGGTACTTATCACGCCGTGGATTGAGAAGCAAAAAATCAAGGCGGGAAATTTGGAAGCCCAACTCGAAGCGGAGAACGATAAAGGGAAAATTGCAAACATTGAAAGCGCGTTGAAACGGGCGCGGCTTACGGAAACGATTTTCTCGTGGATATTGCCGCTTGCGTTTCTTTTGATCGCGTTCCTTGCTTCCCGTGCGATGGAACAGGCAATCGTCAAATTCTCAGGCATTCTCGGCTTTATAGGCATTTCCGAATTTATCGGTTTTGTCTTCGGGTGTCTGGTTGCCCTTTGCGTGGATAGCAAGCATAAGTGAGGTACGGTATGAAAACGAAAAGACGTATAAAACTTTGGTTGATGTGCATTTTGACCTTGCTCGTATCGGTTTTTTCGGTGTTGTCGGATTTAATAAAATTCGAGGGCAACGTGGAAGTGTTTACGCCGTGGTTTTGGTTAAATCTTATACTTACCAACGTATCGGCGGTAGTAATAATCTTCCTTTCCAACTCAACGGAAAAAGATATCCAAATGTTGAAGAACGAGAAGTTTACCCTGCTGTCTACAAGGCTTTTTGACCTTTTCAAAGAATTGAATACCCGTAATATACGGACAGCGTTTAAGGGATATATAGATAAAGATAACGCGCGGGAGAAAAGGGAAGTGTATTTTGCACACCTAAACCGCAAGATTTCGCGTTGCGAGCAGATGATCGACAAGTTAGAAAGTCGCTATAATATGTGGCGATTATTTTTCAAAAAGCCCATAGTGGAAAAACCGCGCACCTTGCGACTGATAATATGGCGCAACCGTTTGCAGTTTTGGCAGACACGCTTGGAAACAGCAGAGAAGGACGTGAAATATGTAAACGTTCGCTATTTGCACGTGACGGAACATTCGATATTCGGCGCGAGCGACGAGAAAAGCCGTGCCGCGCGTGATATGAGCTACCATACCACGGAGCACAATATTGAAATCTTGGTTAAAAAGCTCTTGCTTATCTTTGTGTTTGGTTTTGCGGCGTCGCTCGGCTTTGTATTTAACCCCGTCGTATGGTCGGTTGAGTTTATCTATAAAATGGCGCTCCGTCTTTTTCAAATCGGCATGGCGCTCTACACGGGGATTTCCGACGCGGATAAATTCGTCGAAGGGGATATGTGCGATGCCTTATCTCGGCGCATTGTTTATGTGCAAGGCTTTAAGGAAAGCCTTATCGCAAAATGATCCTGTATAATGTATGTGGTCATTCGGGCGTTGCTTCACTTTCTCAAAAAGCTGATTTACGGCGGGCGATAGTGGATTTTTCTTGTGCGTGCGAAAAAAAAGGAGAGAAACTCTCTCCAAAACAAGCAAAGGTCTGTGGCCGACAATAGGTGTTTTTTGTGGTGAACATTTGGTGAACAAACGCTGAAACCCTTTATTTATAAGGCTTTGCGCTTCGCACTTAATGGTTCGAATCCACCTCTGCCCACCAAAGACGTATAATCCGAACCACTTAATCGTAACAAGCGATTGGTTCGGATTTACTTTTGTCATCCCCAACGCGCAATCATAAAGAAACGGCGGCTATCCATAAAGGATAGCCGCCATTTTGCGTATATAAAACTGAAAATTTCTTAAAGTTTGATAAGATTTTCCAAATAGAAAATACGCCCGTATAGACGAACGTATTGTCCTTTGGCGTTGGTATATATGCGAAGTTTATGGTATTTTTCTCGGTCGGTTAAAATGTTAGAAACAGCGTAAATTTCGCCACTGCTTTCTTGAATGATGGATTTTACCTCAAATCCCTTAAAAGCGTAAGAAAAGGCGATTGAAAGACTGTTTTTGCATATTTCTTTTTTAGTCATAATATGGCCTCATCTATAAGTTTTATAATATCTGCCGTTGATGGAAATAACGCCGTCAACTTTTTCGACCTTTCCTTTTGCGCAAGCACGCAGGATGAATTGGTCGCTTTTTTCTTCTATGGGTGGTATGTTCCCGTATGCAAATTGCCCTGTAGCTGCAACGTCAATAATCTTGAATTTCAGCTTGACAAGGTATGCGCTGAATTGCCAAATTTCATCATATTTGCCATAGGTATCTATAATGCAGGAAATATCCTCGGTGGGATAGTAAGCAGTAAGTCTAAAGTAATTCTTGTTCATAGAAATCTCCAAATTTTGGTTTAATTTTTATATACAAGCATAATACCCCTAACTTTAAAAGATAGTGGCAAGTATACAGTTATCTAGAAGAATAACGCTTTATATTTTACCTGCGCGCGCTGTCTTCTACGCCATACGGTTACACGGTCGATGTCAAGAAATTCAGCGATTTCGCAACAAGTCATACCTGCCATATAGCAATCTAATACAACGCGGTCACGAGGTTTAAGGTTAAGCAATTCAATTTTGTTGTCTACTTCGGTATAATCTTTTTCTTCGTAATGGTCGATTTCCACCGATAAGGATTCTGCGTAATAATCAATATCGCAAGCGCGGCGATTATGTCTACGCATTCTATCTACGTGGCGACTAACGAGGTTATAAACAGCGTGTTTAATCGTAATAACTTTGCCGTTTTTCACTGTATAAATGTCCGTAAGTTCCTTACCGATAAATTCGCATAAGAAACAGATAGCCGTTTGCGCAAGGTCGTAAGCGTCCGAAAAGATATGCGTAGGATTGTTACGACGATTCAAATCTCTAACATAGCCCGTATAGAGCTTTTCAAAATTTTGACGGGAATAGGCGCAATACCCGCGTAAGCATTTCAAGGTGATCAGTTCACCCATTTGTTGAACATTCTCAAGAGAGATAGTTTCCGATAACACGTTATAAGGATTGTGAGATTTAAGCATTGAGTTTACCTCCGATTTTTCTATTTGCCTTTTGGGCAGGGGCAAAGTAGCATAGGATAAAAGGTCGGTATACTGGATTTTATAATTCTCCCGAAAGTCAACGAGAAACAAAAAAATTGTTGCTCAAATAAGCAACAATTTATATAAAGGCAAGAATTTTTTTGCGTTTACTTTCGGGTTATACTATGCTACAATAGCCACAACCGAAAGGGAAAATTGGAAAGGTAAATCTTAATTTATAAAAATATTTTCCGAAGTCCCAAAAATGGGATATTGACTTTTGTATAATAACATCGTAAACCCAAAAAGGACGGTGTTATTTTTTATGTATTCAAACAAACAAGACGAGGTTTTTCCGGAATTTATCGATGCTTTCATCAATGAGTATTGTCATATGTGCTTATGTACCGTTTTTTGTGTATGTAATATTTTATAATTGAAATAGAATTTATTTTCTTGATATTCTTTTTGGATTATGATATAATTAAATTAACAAGCAAGAAAAAGTTGTTAGGATAGAGAAAGGAACAAATGATGAGTAAAGCGGAAAATTTTATTATTATAAATAACGAACTTCAAAAATATGTTGGCGATGATGAAAATGTAGTGATTCCTGAAGGTGTTACAAAAATCGGAAAAAGAGCTTTTGAGTGTAGCCAATTAAAAACAGTAGAATTACCTAAAAGTTTGAAAATTATAGATGAATTGGCTTTTAATGTGATTAGTTTGGCAAAAGTTGTTTTTCATGAGGGCGTAACAACTATAAAAAGACAGGCATTTTGTTGTAGTAAACTTGTAGAAATTGAAATTCCTAAAAGCGTTAAAAATATTGCCAAAGGAGCATTTGATTGTGGTATTCTTTTAACTATATATTGCAAAGTTAAAGAAAAACCAAGTGGATGGCATGACAATTGGAATCAGTACCATTGGGATGGTAGTTGTTCTCCTGTTGTTTGGGATTGTGATAATAATAAAATTGCCGAAGATGGTTTTAGGTATGTTTTTGTTGATGGCGCAAAATATGCCTTGAAAGATGGAAAAGCAACATTATTAAAGTTTGAAACAAGAGATATGGTTAGCGTAGAAATTCCGTCTCAAATCATATTTGAAGACAAGGTTTATTTGGTAACAACTTTAGGGAATGGTTTATTCAGCCATTATGAAAAGTTGCAAGAAGTAAAAATTCCTGATTCGGTTATTGAATTGGGAAAAGGTGTGTTTTCTTCGTGCGATGTGTTAGAAAAAGTAAAACTGCCAGACGACATAACAAAAATCCCAAATGCAACGTTTAATTGTTCTAAAAAGTTAAAAGAAGTTTATTTAGGCAATGAAATTACATCTATAGGTGATTTTGCGTTCGCGGGATGCAATGATTTGCACAAAGTAACTTTGCCTAAAAATTTAAAATATATAGGCGAAAAAGCTTTTTTTTCTTGTTCTAATTTGACTGAAATAATTATACCAGATGGAGTAGAAACAATAGAGAAAAATGCTTTCGCTTTTAGTTCAAGACTTGTCATTTATTGTGCTTTGCCAACTAGACCAAGCGGTTGGAGTGAAGATTTGGATTATTGCCGTATTATTTGGAATTTTAACAAAAATAAAAAAGAATTACTTGAAGAGTTATCTTCATTATGTACCGAGGAGCAATTAAAAGAGTTCGTGGAATATGTTAAAAAAGGCAAATAATGTACTGGAATTGGTTTGGGTTTATTTGTAGAAAAGTATTAAATATATAGAAATCTAAAACAAAAGCGTTAGCACGATATTGTGCTAACGCTTTTACACTATTCACAAAGTTCTCTTAATTTTTGCCAGATTTTTACCATAGCGTAGGTGTCCAGCTCGCAATATTTTAAAAGATTTTTTCTTGCGATTTCTTGTTCGGCAGGGGGCAGGTCTTTGATGAGTGGAAATAAATTCATCGCTTCGCCGCCGTTATGTACCCCTTCGAGATTGTGATAATCGAGTTCGGGATCGTTTGGGAACATCGCAGGCAAAACACTCTTAATAGAGAAAGAATTGCCGATTGCCTTATTATAATAATGTCCGTGATGGAACGGGGCTATTAAATCTTGGATGTTCACGTGGATATTTATTAGCCTATCCGCTAAATCGGGGAAGAGAATAGACAGTTCTTTAATGCGCCCACGCTCAAAGCCGCGATTGTATGCCAAAACGCAAGCGTTTTCGGGAATATCTGCCACGAGTTGTTCTGCCAAAGCGCGACGGGGATCTTCGCCCGATACGCCTAAAAATTCCTTGTGTTTTAATTCGCCGCCTTCACTCTCGATATAATGGAGCGAATATTGGAAGGTAATTTGCTGATAGGGATGAGAATTAGGGTATTCTGGAATAACGAGCTGCATCGTTTCAAAATCCAAGAAATACAAGGGATAGAAAAGCTCGTCTAAGAACGATTTGATACCGTCTTTATCTACGTGGGGCGGTTTGTCCTCCAAAATAAAATCAATTTGTTGGCGTTGAAGCGCGTTCAGTTTTGTACTTGCTTTCACGTCTTTTAATTCGGTAATCCCTTGTCTATAAAGTTCAAGTTGTTTGGTGAACGACAGGCGGTAAACATCAAAAACGGAAGGGGCAGGTACGTGACGAGAACAGTATTGCCAAAAGGCGCAAGGGTAGGGATGTTGGCAACCTTCGGATAAATCAAGGTCGGGTTCGTCTTTGCTTTCTAACGTGCGTTTGGCGTAATCAAGTACCGTTTCGATAGAGTGAATTCCGTATTCCTGTTCGACCATTGCGGAAACGTCCGTAATTTTGAAAAGCTTTTGAATATCGAGCGGGCCGTCGAAAAGATAATCGCTGTCGATATTGACGACGTAAGTACCCGTAACCTTAATACCGCATTTTTCAAGGACGTATTTTTGATAGGAAATATCAACGATATAGATATATTTCGGCTCGGTGGAGCTTTTTACCTCGTAGATGGCGTAGCCGTCTTTTTCTTTGCGTAAAATATCCACGGCGCAATATAAGCCGTCGTGGGAAAAGGACGCTTCGCAAATGTTTTCCACGCCGCGTTTAATAGCCTCGGCGGTGTTTTCGATCATTGTGCCGAGGTCGATTTTGCCGTTTTTATCCGTGACGGTCATTTCTTCGTAGTCGCCGAATAACCCCATAGCAAGGTCGCCCACCACGTTGCCTTTCGTCATTCTGTCCTGCGCGGAAGCATCTTCCACGGCAAGTTCGGGATGATAAGTCTTTAGCCACAGCATTTTCGGGCATTGAATAAAGGACGTGTATTTAGATTTACTGAAATGAAACATAGTTATCGTTCCTTCTTTTGTAAGTGTAGGTATAGTATAACATAATCTATGGTAAAAATCAACTAAAAAAACAAATGCGCAAAAATAGGAAAAAACTGCGTTTGAAAAATTTTTTCTGCGACCACCAGTTTTTAGTTAATCTCTGCGAAAAAGTATGTTATAATACGTTTCCTTTCTTTTTTGTAAAAAATAATTTTAGAGTTAAAGTTTAATGTACCGTTTTTGGTGTGTTGGATTGTGTATTATAGCATTGTAAAAAAATTAAAGTAGAGGTATAGATTGTGGAAGTTTTGAATGGTATAATTGTAGATTTTAATGAAAACGATAAAAATTTGGTTATCCCCAAAGACGCTGTTGGGGTAGATTACGCCGTTTATAATTTGATGTGCATAGAAGGCTTTGATTCTATCACCGTAGAAAAGGGCAACGAGCATTTCTATATGCAAGACGGTTGCCTTATTTGGCGAGATAAGAAAGCACTTATGCTTGCTGTAAAAGGCGCAAAAATTCCCGCTGACGGTAGCGTTACGCAAATTGCAGGCGGCGCGTTTATGTATAGAGAAGAACTCAAAGAAATTGAAATTCCATCCGCTATTGAAAAAATTAACTACGATGCGTTTGCGCAAACGGGCTTGGAAAAAGTCGTTTTAAACGAAGGCTTGAAAGAATTGGACGTATACGCTTTTGCAGGGAATGAAAACTTGAAAGAGATTGCTATTCCCAAAAGCGTAAAGAAAATTAGAAAACATAAAATTTTAGAAGACGTTCAAATGATTACCGAATACGGCTATAAAAATAAAACGTATATCGTTTATAAAAATAGCTACGCGCACGGCTGGGTAAAACGAAATGGCTTAAAATTTAAGTTAATAGAGGGGTAAGATAAAAATGATTAAGGCTCGCGAACTTGTAAATAAGAACCAACTTCCTAAAAAGGAAGAAGGTTTATACTGTCTTATCGGGCAGGCGGAGAATGGTGCGGTACATTTTTGCGATATAACGGCGGCTCCGCATATCCTTGTCGGCGGTTGTACGGGAACGGGGAAGTCGGTGTTTTTGCGCGGCGTAATTTTATCGCTCATTATGAATTATACGCCTGACGAAGTAGGGCTTATTTTGCTTGATATGAAACACCACGCAGAGTTTGTCGTTTACGATGATATTCCGCACGTTTTAGGAGCGGAGCTTGAAGTCGCAGACAAGGAGTTGGACTCTCGCTTATCTTCGATGAATGCCTACGATAAGGAAAAACGTATCGTTGTTATCATTGATGAATATGCTGAATTATCTCGAAACGAGCAAGACAAAAAAATTGTGGGAAAACTTGTTCAATGCGGACATGGTGTGGGGATTCACGTGATTATGGCAACGCAAAGAGTGGCAAAAGACGTGATAACCGCTTCTATTAAGGAATGTTTTTCAACCGTTGTTTCTTGCGCTGTTGCGGAAAAGCGAGATTCCAAATTCGTGCTTGGTAAGTGCGGTGCGGAGAAATTGCGCGGTAAAGGGGATATGCTCTATAAAGATAGAGGCGAAAACATTACACGCGTTCAAACAGGATATGTTGGAAATAGCGACGTGCAAGACATTGTTCAAGCGTTAAAGGAAAAATATAAGAAAGCGGGGCAAATATGAAAATTAACGGAATTTCTTATTGGGTAAAAGACGGAAAATGTGAAATGCTGAACTTGGACGACGGCTTAAAAATTTTGCATATTCCTGCATTTATGGATAAGGTCAACGGCGAAGTGATCGGGCTTTGCGGGGGTGTAGAAAAGTTTATCGTGGAAGACGGCAATCCCAACTATTACATAAAAGATAATTGTTTAATTTCCAAGGACGGGGAACTGATTGCAGGGGCGGCGGATAGCGTAATTCCTACGGATGGAAGCGTAAAACGTATTGGGAATATGGCGTTTTTGCATAAAGCGCCTATGCATCTGGTGATTCCTGACGGTGTAAAATCTATCGGTTATCGCGCGTTTGCGGAGAACGAGAATTTGCATAGCGTATATATTCCCGAAAGCGTGGGAGAAATTTCTTGCGCGTTTGAACGGTGTAATAACTTGACCGCTGTATTTTTCGGCGGTAGTCGGGAAGAGTGGGAAAGCGTTATGAAAGGGCACAAGGTGAATCCTTTCGGGGCTGAGTTAGAAGTATATTGTAAAACGGAAAAAGAAGGGGAAAGTTATGGTATCGACGGCAGACACGTATGCCCTATATGCGGAAAAACAATGTTTCCTGGAAATAACTCCTGTGATATTTGTATGTTTTGCGGTTGGGAGGATGACGTGGATTATGAGCGTTTTCCCGATATGGAAAGTTGCGCAAACGGCTATACGGTGGCGGAATACAGAAAGATGTACTTTGAACGCGTTAAAGAAAACCCTAATTATAATTGGTGGGCTGAGGTAAATGAACAAGGGGGAAGAAAATGACGGCGCTTGAAAAATGGAAAGGTTTTATTCAAGGTCTTGTAGACGTGTATTTGATCGTTACGCCGCAGGAAGAAGAACGTCTGCAAGCGGAGCTTTCCGTTATTGAAAAAACGGACAGCGCGGAAGTCTTTCAGGCAATTTACGACGCGTGGCATTTACTCAGCATAAAGGGTATTCACAGCTATATCACAGGCGAAGCGGAAGAATGGTTTATCTTCCATTTTCTGGATATGGTGCGTGAAAGCCCCATAGAACGAGAAATACCTACGCAAATACCGTCAAAAATAACCTTTGTTATAGAAGGAAAAGCGAAAAAGTAAGACAGGAGGGCGGATATGTCGCAAAAGGGATTGTATAAAAAAACGATAGGCTCGGGTTGGGATCACGATCCTGACAGCCAACGCCCAAGAGAAAACCGCTTTTTTGAAAAGGCGGAAAGCGGCGAGGTCGGCAAGAAAAATAAATCGAAAGCTAAGGGTAAACCACGCGCCGACCATAAGCACGTTTACGAGCCCGTTTTGGTTTGGGAGAAAAGTGCGTATTCTAAAAAAATTAGCGGCCACGTAAAGGAATATTGCCTTGCGTGCGGACGACAAAATGCAAAGAACTCATACGCTTGGCTTTATAAAACGGAGCATAAGTATTTGGGAGAGTTAAAGCACTTCTTTGAAGACGAAAGCGGAAATTTAACGCCGATAGACGAAAACACCTATCGAAAAACTGTATTTTTAGGCGGTTCAAGAGCGGTGGATACCCTTTCGTGGAGCGTGAAAAACGAGCTGATTGATATTTTGAATTGTGGACATAAAATCATCATCGGCGACGGTATGGGCGCGGATTTACAGTTTCAAAAGCTATTATCGGAAAACGGCTATGAAAACGTCGTTGTCTATTATAGTGGCGACCGTCCGCGTATCAATTTTGGGTCATGGAAAACGAAATATATTTCCGTCAACAAATACGTAACGGGCGATGAACTGCAAAGACAAAAAAACGAGCAAATGGCGCAGGAAAGCGACGAAGGATATATCCTTATGCGTGGGGATTCGCCTACGGCTTTGGGGACGGTTCGTGGCTTCGTAGCCCAGCAAAAATCTTGCCGCGTAGCCTTTTACGACGATAAAAAGTATGCGAAAATTTCTTGTTCGGGTTCGTGGCGTGTGGAAACGGAGCAGGACATCGAATGGTTATTACGTAGAATAGAGTTTATGAAAGGGAAACGCAAATGAGAAAAGAAATCGTGGAATTTGTAAAAAATATGCGCGCGGAAACGACCTTGGACGAAATCCAAGCGGTTTGTCGGAACACGGAAGAGTTGAATTACGTTTTCGAGCGTTGCAAGGGCTTTGGGGAAAACGTGACATCAAAAGAATTGCCGCTTTCGTTGCGAATTCGCGCGCGATCGGCGTTTAAGGATACGCCTACATGGGAAATCACGACGTTGCTCGTGCAAAAGAAATTGCAAATCGGGTATAGCAAAGCTTGCGCGATAAAAGATTGGCTCGTTAAAAGCAAAGGAGAAAAACGATGAAAATTTTTGATAGCTATAAAGAATCGGTGAAAAAATTGTTGACGGCGGCGGAAAACGATTTAGGAATCGCCAAGCATTTATGCGGAACGATAGCGGACGTTGTTACGGTAGAGAAACGGTATAGTGTTGCAATCGGCGCGGCGGTTGGCGTTTCCGTTCACAACGTAATTACGCCTACGATTGGCGACGCAAGATTTTTAATCGAGTATTTGAAGAAAAACGGCGGGATTGTAACGTTTATGCCGTTGGATACGATAGTGCCGAAAGAAAATTCGGAAGAAGTCAAACGGGCGAGTGAAGAAGTCGGCGCACTTGGGTTTGCGACGGAATTTGTCGGGTACGATTCGTATTACGAAAAGGCGGTGTATAATCTGCTCGGTAACACGCTGATTTGCGATACGATTGCAAACGCTACGGCAATTGTGAAAAAATATCCCAACCGCTTCAAAATCGTTACGCTTGATGGGGATATCATAGCTGTAAACGGCTTGACTACGGGTGGGGAAAGCCAAAAGCGGTTTGGTGCTTATTTCGCTGATTTGAGGTGAAATCATGGATATTAACGAAAGATTGATGAGGTCGTTAAAGCAAACGGCGGAAATGTTCGGTATTAAAGAAGAAGAGTATCTTGATGATTGGGAAAGCGAGTTGCCTGCGCCGAAAAAAATTGCAAATGGAAAGCCTTATAAAATACTTGTGTGCGGTGGCAGACATTTTGAGTCGTACATTTTATTAAAGGTTGTGCTTGGTAAACTTATAGAAAAATTTTATATTGATATTTCTAAATCGGAACTCGTAAGCGGACATTGTCAAGGCGCGGATATGCTTGGCGAGAAATATGCGGAAGAATACGGTGTTTCCGTCAAGCGTTTTCCTGCCGATTGGGAAAAATATAAGCGCAAAGCAGGGCCGATTCGAAATAAGCAAATGATAGATTATATCAGCGGTTTTGAAAATAAGCTTGTCGTTGCGTTTACGACGGCGGATACTGTGGGAACGAGAAATACCATAAAATTAGCGCAAAAAAATAATATTCCCGTGGTGGAAATTCCGTATACGCCTATGCACGATAACCGATTGTTTGCGATGGAATTAAACGGCATATCAACGCACTGCTTTTTGAAATATATCGAGCAGGTCAACCAAAACGAAGCGGTTTTAAGAGAGGCTGTTGCGCGGTTAAAAACGGATGTAATCCCTTACGGCGCTATGTATATTTTGCCGAACGGAACGCTTTTGGATTTGTCTACGTTTGAAAACGGACACGCCGATTTGTGGGCGTATTTAGACGAACGGATTCCTATTACAAGTTATCCGCAATACGATATCGTCAATTATTTGCGCGATAAAGGCTGGAGAAAAGCGAATACGAAGGTGGGGTATATTGAAACACAATATTCTACGGCGAAACAAATACTGCTCGTTGAAGATATATTAGACGCTTATCCGTCAACGGAATTTAAATTTTACTGACAATATCCCATTTTTGGTACATTTAATCGTTTATAGTAGGTACGTAAAGAGGTGGAAGATGAAAATTGTGTTTTTGGATATTGATGGGGTTTTGAATTGTGAAGGCTCACGCTCGCGCTGTGTGGGCTATCGTGGTATCGACGACAAAAAGGCGGAAAATCTTGCAAAAATCATAAAAGCAACGGGCGCGGAAATCGTACTTATTTCCACTTGGAAAGAGGATTGGCGTAAGACGGATAAAGCTCATCAAGGTATGATGGCAAATTATTTGGATAAAAAGCTGAAAAAGCAGGGCTTGACCACTTTGGATAAAACGCACGATTATATCGGCGAACGCTATCTTAGTCGCGGGGAAGGTATCTTGGACTATTTAGTGAACAACAATGTGGAAAATTACGTGATTTTGGACGATTGGCAATTTGATTACGATAGCTGCGGCTTGACGGATAATTACGTAAAAACGGATAATTATAATGGCGGCTTGACGGAAGAGCTTGCCGAAAAAACGATAGGAATTTTGAATAGATAGGGGGGCAGGTACGCGATGAATACTTGGTATTGGCTGATTCCGTCGCAGAATATACGGGAGCATTTGCAAAAAATCGAATACAAATTTTCGGCTTTGGAAGTGGCGTTTTTGCTTTGGAATAACAAAAATATCACGATTTCGCAAAAACACGGTTATTGGAATACGTTGACAAAAGAAATGCCCGACGAGGAAATCAAAAGGCGAATAAATACCGATCCTTACCCAAGCTTGCACGATTATTTGCGCGCCTATAAAGAAACGCAAAATGCGCTTTTGGCGGAATTTTACGACGAGAAAAACGCCGTGTACAGCTACCGCTTTTATTGCGAGGGGGATGACGATTGGTGCGAAAATTATAAAACGGTATATCCAACCTATGATGCCGCGTATTCCGCATTGAAAGAAGATTTTGATTTGCCGATTATAAAGGTGGAAATAAAAAAACAACGTCTGGACGAACCCAAACGCATTATCACGGTTATGATGACAAAGGATGGAAAATCGACGGATATCGACGTAATTGGCACGACTAAGCAAGAAAGCGATATTTTGTACGGCGTATTCGAAGGACTGTGGTTGGATATTCCCCTTCCTTTTAAGCGCGGCGATATTTTGCAGGCGAAGCGTTCCTATTACGATTGCGAAACGGAAGATAGTGAGCCGTTCGTTTTAGAATCTTGCCATAATTGGACGGCAAAAGATTATGAGGCAAATGGGGTACAGTTGTCACGTGAGCGCGCAAGAAATATTGATTGGAGTGTATATCGTCACCGAAAGAACGGGGATATCAGCGATACGTTCCCTTGTGGATATGCTCTTTACGACGGTTTTATTCGTGGCGCAAACAAGCTCTATCGTCACGTTATGGACGGAACGGATTTTTTGTCGTTGGAATATTACAAAGGCGAGCTAACGGGCGCAAACCGTTTGTTATCCCTGTTGTCTAAGCGTATGAAAAACGAAATCGACGACGAGGTGTTCGCGCACGGGCATTTTATCATCACGCAGGAAGAATATTTGAAAGAATATAAAAAATATATGAATTTCCGCTCGGATATTTGGGAAGAAATCGGTATAAAGAAAGAAAAATAATAAAAGGTAGGTATATAGATTATGAAATACACGTCTTCGCAAGCAGGCAAAATGCTTAGAAAACTCAACGACGACCACGCGGCACTTCTTAAAAAAGAAGAAATGAGCAAGGATTTTCTCGTGTCTTTAGGGGAAAACGCCGAAAGCGTGCGCCCCGAATACGATTTTCTTTCCACGCAGAAAGAGCTGGAAGAAATCGAACGCAAAATCCGTATCGTAAAGCACGCGCTCAATTTGTTTAATTCGCAAACGGTGATCCCCGAATTTGGCATTACGATTGACGAAATGCTCGTGCTGATCCCACAACTTTCCAAGCGTAAACAAAAGCTTTCCGCGATGAAAGGCAAACTTCCCAAAATGCGCGAACAGGGCGCAGGCGGATTTTCTTGCGTTTCTACCGTTGTGGAATACCGCTATTTGAACTACGAAGTGGCGCAGGTTGAAAGCGAATATGAAAAGGTAGTCGAGGTGCTCGCAAAAGCGCAAATGGCGCTTGATATGGTCAACAATTCGCAGGGTTTGGAAATCGATTTGTAAGTAATTTCCCCTTGCCTTTGCCGTCCAATTTAATAACATCTTTATGGAGCGCGTTTCGGTTTTTGTTCAAAGTAGCGGTTTTAGGTTATTAAATTTTGTTATCCGTTATCCGTTTTGCGTTCAAGGTTTGGGACTCTTGGTTGATAGGAGTATGCGGCAAAGGCATAAAAACTTATTGTTTATTTTATAGGCGACGGCGGCGGAAGTATCGGGTTTTACGCCGCCACTCTTTTTATGGAGGATAAAAATTATGAAAATTTGGTTGGACGATATACGTCCTGCGCCTGAGGGTTTTGTTTTAGCGCATAGCGTCAATGAAGCGATTGCTTTGATTAAAAAAGCAGAAATGACGGGGGCAGGTATTGAACTAATCGATTGCGACCACGATTTAGGGGATTATTTCCCCGATGGTGGCAACGGAATAAAATTATTAGACTGGCTTTGCGAACGGCAAACCTTTTATCCTATTGCGTTGCATACGGCAAACCCCGTCGGCAGGGATAATATGCTGCGGCTTATAAGACGGCATTGGAAATAGTTGACTATTTTATTAAAATATGCTATTATATTATAAATTGTTAAAGGGTAATGAAAGATGCAACAAATAAAATCAAATCAAATAGAAGAAATATTGGATAAAAGTTTGCAAAAATGTATAAACGTCGAAAAGAATTTTATCAACATAATGTTCGTTGCCGAAGCAAAGTATGAGAAGAATTTTCATCGAATTTTTAATGAATGGGCAAATCAATGTAAAGATATTTCTATGCGATTTGGCTCATATCCCAGCGTTTTGCATAAAGAAGTAAATGGTATTTTATATCCCGACCTCAAAAATGGGGAAAAGCAGTATTGCTATGCAAATGACGATATGCAAGTTTTTAATCGTGAAAATTCGGTTGTGATTTTTGAACGTTTTAATTGGGGACAAGCAGAAAAGGCGGTTTTGGATACGAAAGATATAATTAAAGAACGTACGTATAGTCCTTGTTATAATAACAACACATATTCTTTAGAAAATCTAAAAATGGTAATTGCGACGGTATATCCTGATGAAATAGGTTATCAACACAATATTCAACTGCCCAAAGAGCTGTTGGATTGTTTTGAAAAATACGAAGTAATTGGCTAAAATCAGGTTATATTATGGTAGAAAAAGCGAACAATCAAGTAACGATTTGTGGTGAAATCGTATGTGACGGCGTGCTTGCCTACGAAAAGGACGGCGAGAAATTTTACGAAATTGCCGTGAAGACAAAGCAAAGCGAATTGCCAATTCCCGTTATTATTTCCGAAAAACTGCTTGCCAACGTGGAAAGTTGTAAAGGCGCAACAATCGGTATTTATGGGGAATTGCATAGTTATGCGAAACGTGTAGCTGGTGGTCGTACGCGTATGATTTTGAAAGTCTTTGCCAACAGTGTTTACGATAGCAAAGACAATACGAACAGTTTTTCGGTGTTTGGATATATCTGCAAAACGCTCTTTTTGCAAAAGCAAGAAAACGGACAAGTCAACGTGAGCGTTTTGCTGTCCGTAGAAAGGGATTGTAATATTTCCGATTATGTATTCTTTACGGTCAGCAAAGAACTTGTAGAAAAGTTGGAAACTCTTGTCGTGAGCGACATGCTTATTGCTGACGGCTTTTTACGGGCGTGTTCTTATAAGGAGCAAGTTTCAGAAGCGGAAACTTGTGATAAGACGAAGTGTGAGTTGGTTGTTGCAAGTGTTAAAAAACGTGACGGCAAAATTTTAAATTAATATCCCATAAACGGTACATAAAAATCGTGTATAATAACACCATAGCTAAAAAAGGACGGTAAAACAAATGAGTAATAAGAATGATTTTGAAATCGTGTTGACGAAATATAACGGAAACGACGCGCACGTCGTTGTTCCCGATTGCGTAACATATATTGGCGGATATGCGTTTGCGGGGAATAGAAACTTAACCACTCTAATCGTATCTGATCATGTAAAGGACATAGCATACACGGCTTTTTGGGATTGCGACAATTTAGAGCGCATAAAAATCGGAAAAGGGTTGGAAAAATTTTCTGACGTAGGCTTAATAGGGGATTGCGCCAACTTTAAGGGCTTTGAGGTCGACGAAGAAAATAAACACTTCAAGGCGATTAATGGAGATTTATATACGAAAGACGGTGATTTTTTATGTTATGCCATCGGTAAAAAAGAAGAATCTTTTACCGTTCCGTTTGGGATGCGTAAGATTGGGCCGTGGGCATTTAACTCTTGTCAGTATTTGCGCAGCGTAACGATCCCGGAAGGGGTTGAAGAAATTGGAGAATGTGCCTTTGGGTTTACGTCATTGAAGGAAGTCGTGTTGCCAAAAAGCCTAAATGAAATCGGAGAGGATATATTTAACGGTGCGAATAAAATTGATATAATTATAAAAGCGCCAAAAGGCTCGTATGCGATAAAGTGGGCGAAGAAAAACAAAATGAAATATGAAGAAATTTAATATCCCATAAACGGTACATAAAATCGTGTATAATAACATCGTAACTTGAAAAAGGACGGTGTTATTTTTTATGTGTTTGAAACCAGAGTATAATTACGAAGAACCGTTTGTGGAATTTGAAGAACAGGAACAACGCAACGCGCTCGGTAAGGGGCTGTTTTGGCTCGTGAAAAACGATAGTGAAAAATTCGAGCTGTTTTGTATCAAAATCCTTTGCTATCGGGACGGCGAAACATTGAAAAAGGTGGAAACGGGCGTTTGCGAAAGCGAAAAGCTCAATCACGAGCGGGCTTGGGCGAAGCTGGATAAAGCCGTTACGCAAGGCAAACCGTATAATTATTATCCGCGCGGTCGGGTAGAGATTAAAAAAGGCAAAGCGACGATATTTCTCAACCCTGCGCTCAACGAAGAGCCGATTGTGGAAAAAATTTGCCGTTCGTTCGGCTTGACGAGAGAAAACGGGATTGTGGATATTCGTATCAAAAACGATAATTCTTGGCACTACCGTTTTTTAATGGAGAAGTAATATGGATGATTTTATGAAATTGCGCCGTTTAACGGAAGAAAAAGTGCAGGGGATTGTTTTAACCGCGCAACAAAAACAGCGTTTAGAAGAAGAATTATCCGTGGTAAAACAAACGGATACGGCAGGGATATTTTTACAATATGCCGATGCCATGTCCGTGTTGAAAGGATACGGCGCGGTTTGTAACGGCATCATGCATTGTTCCTATTTATGCTATATTTTAGGCTTGACGAAGGTCAATCCGTTGGATTACAAATTGCCGTTTGAACGGTATTATAATAGCGAGCGTAACGCTTTGCCGTATTTTCCGCTTGTTGTAAAGAAAGAAGATAAAGAAGCGGTTTTATCTGCTTTACGAGAGCATTTCGACGAAGAATTTTTGCAAAGCTACGCTTTTTCCTTGGACGTTGCTAAAATCGGGGAGTATCGGCTTTTTACGGAAGCAGAAATTTATCAAAAAACGTTGCGGCATTTTGGTGCGCACAACTTTGAAGACGACGAGGGGCATTTTGGAATTAAGGCGGCGGAAGCTATTTTTGCGGAAACGGACGGAAAATTTGTGTATCAAGAACAGTTTTACACTCTTTGCAATCGGCTATTGGATGTAGATAACACTACGGCGGATTTGTGGCGAAAAAGTATGAGCAAACGCCGTAAGAGCGAGTGCGCACCGATTCGTGAACGGTTTGAAAACGTATTGGGAAAGGCAGGCGTGCAATTATTCGATTATTTATACGACCGCACGATATATGCGGTATGTAAGGGGTACGTAATAGGGCTATTATTTTTAGAGATTACGAGGTGAAAGGATGAAAAAGAAACCGGTAAAGGTAAGCAAACGCAAATACGATAAATTATGCAGAGAACGTTTTAAGGGGTACGTTGGCGTACCGAATGAGGAGCTGAAAGAGTTTGACGCGCAATATAAAATCGTCGGTTTTTATGCTTGGAAACTGAATATAGCACACGCGTGGAGAAATCTTTGCGAAAAGATTCGTAACGTTAAGGGATTAAAGCTTGGGCGAATACACCATAAAAACGACGTACCGTACGTTAAGGGTATGGACAAACGTCTTGCGTGGGGTATGGACAACTATTTGGCGGCGATTTTACGCGATTATATCCGTTTGGTCGAAAAGGACGAATATCATATTGGCTGGGCGGTTTTCAACGAAGAAGAAATACAGATTATGCAAAGCGGAAAACCGATTACTTGGGACGACGAGGAGAAAAGAAAACTTTGGCATAGTTTGCTTTTGGAAACGGCGGATTTGTTCGATAGATACGCGCGCGACGTCAATCATTTGGAGGATATTGATTATCAAAAGATTGTAAACGATGCGTTTGAAAATATGAAGAAAATCTTTATAAGTTTGTGGAATTAACGGCTTGTTGTGTACCATAAACGGTACGTTATTTTGTGTATAATACAATCGAAAAAATAGAACGAGAGGTATATACATATGAGATTTTATGAAGTAATTGCTATCACGAACGAGTTTGCGGAAGAAAATGAAACGGCGACGAAACGCAAGGCGAAAATCCAAAACGTCAGCAGAAAAACGGATGCGTTTTTAGAAGAATATGAAGAAAGAGCTTGCATTTGCTTGGTGCAGGCGGATAAGCAAGCGGAATTTTGCGTTTGTATTCAAGACGAAACGGTAGATGCTCAAAGGTTGGCGGAAAAATTTTTAGAACGCTTGGATATTGCTTACGAAAGCGTATTGATAAAAGAAATTTCTGTAACTTCGTATATGAATGGGCTTCGTGCAAGTTATCGTAACCGCTATATTTCCGATGACGACAGGTTTGCGGAAAGTTTAGGATTGGAAACGTTATTCAATAGCCATAATTTCTTTTTTAGCGATAGAATAGTTGATGAGAAAAAGACGGTGGAAGAGCTGAAAACGGACGTGGAAAAGTATCATCTTGGCGATGAGTATAAGGCGGAACTTCATCGCGTTTTATCGGGGAAAAATCGTAAAGTCTTTCTTGGCAATCCTGCGAATTATTTAGTGATTAGCAAGGACGATACGGCGCGTAGAATGATAACGCGGGATTTGATTTCCGCGTTATATCGTCGGGGTAGATTGCAATCCAAACGGTATACCATTATCGATTTGAGTGATAGAGCTTGCTCTCTGACAGATTTGGAAGATTTTTATAAAATCAACGAGGGCGCGACGGTATTATTGAAAGTCTATTCGTCCAATTTCGGCGAGGGCGAGTATGCGCGCGGTGTTCTCGATATGAAAAAAGTATGCGAGCTTGTTCGTAAAAAAGGCGCAAAAACACTTACCATATTTTCTATGAACGCTCCCTTGGATAAAAACCGCGCTAAGCTTGAAAATTATATGATGGGCATACCCATGGTTGTGTTCACGGACAATCTTTATAAAAAACAAACGGCGGCGGCAGAGCTTTTGAAAATGGCGCAGGCGGAAGAATTTTCTTTTTCCCAAGAGATTTTGGAAAAGGTAGAAAAGACGGAGCGTAGCTATACCTACGCTGAGCTTGCCTGCTTATATAACGAATGGCGTGCGGAATATATGGGTACGGACGTGTTCCCCGAATATAAAAAATTCGTTACCCATATCACGGAAGAAGAGAAGAAAAACGCTTGCCGTTCGGACGCGTATACGCGCTTGCAGGAAATGGTTGGGCTTACGCAGGCGAAGAAAGTGATTGACGGCGCAATCAATTATTTCAAATTGCAGCAAGAATACCGCAACCGCGGCATTGAGTTTCACCGTCCTGCAATGCACATGTGTTTTACGGGTACGCCCGGTACGGCAAAAACTTCCGTGGCTAGGCTCGTTGCGGAGATTTTGAAAGATAACGGAATTTTGAGCGAAGGCAAGCTTGTGGAAGTGGGAAGAGCTGAGCTTGTTGGGCGTTTCGTTGGACATACCGCGCCGCAAGTGAAGGAAATGTTTGATAGGGCGAAAGGTTCGGTTTTGTTTATCGACGAGGCGTACGCGCTTGTGGAAGATAAAAAGGGTTTGTACGGCACGGAAGCCATCAATGAGATTGTGCAGGAAATGGAAAACCGCCGTGAAGATACCATTGTTATTTTGGCGGGCTATCCCAAGGAAATGAAAGAGCTTTTAGAATGGAACCCCGGTATGAAATCACGTATTGCTTTCCACGTTTCCTTTGACGATTACACGGAAAACGAGCTTTTGGATATTACGAAGTTGCTTGCAAAAGACAGAGGTATGCGGTTAGATGAAAGTGCGGAGGAAAAACTGCTTTCCATTTATGCTGAAGCAAGAAAGGACGTGGGCTTTGGGAACGGGCGTTTTGCTCGTAACTTGCTGGAAAAGGCAATGTTCAATCAAGCTAACCGCTTTATGAAAAGAGATTTGCAATTCGTATCCAATGAGGAAATGTGTACGTTGACGGCGGACGATTTTGACTATGAAATCAAGGTGGAAAACAGCCGTCCGCGCTTGGGGTTTGGGATTTAACGATGATGAAAAAGGATATTTTATACATCAACGGTATTAGGCTGGATAAAGAGCTTCCAAAAGATAATTACTTAAATAAATTATCCGTTATAAAAAATTTGAAGAGCTCGGGCGGGGTAACGTTCGAAAAACCGATTTCGTTTTTTGTTGGGGAAAACGGAATCGGGAAATCCACCTTGATTGAAGCAATAGCCGTAAATTATGGTTTTAATGCCGAGGGTGGTTCAAAAAATTACAATTTTTCCACTAAGCAAACGCATTCGATATTGCATAAGTATATAACTCTCGTAAAAAGTTTTCATTTTGCAAAAGACGGATATTTTTTACGTGCAGAAAGTTTTTATAATGCCAGTTCCTATATGGACTATTTGGATGTCGAGCGAATGTCGGATGATGATTACGTTACTTATTTGAGGAAACAAGACGTGGCAGAGAATAGCATTTCAAAGCATAATATGTCGCACGGAGAAAGCTTTTTGAATATCGTAGGAAATCGTTTCGACGGAAATGGAATTTATATTTTAGACGAACCAGAAGCGGCGTTGTCGCCTACGGGTATTATGAAATTGATGGTCTATATAAATAGGTTGGTTAAATGCAATTCTCAATTTATCATATCAACGCATTCGCCGATGCTTATCTCTATGCCCGATGCGGATATATTTGAAATAAGCGAAAAAGGGATAAATAAAGTTGCTTATGAAGAAACAAATCATTTCATTATTACAAAGCAGTTTTTAAATAATCCAAGTCGGATGGTGCAATATTTATTAAAAAACGAAATGGATTAATTTTTTTTTGGGGGGGATAAATATGAGAATAACGCAATTAAAAGTGGAAAATCTTGGCAAATTAAAGGATTTTGAAGCTAATATCGGTGAAAAAGGAAACTTCATTGCCTTGGTTCAAAAGTATAGTGATGAAATACCGTTTGAACCTACCAACGAAGCGTTGATATTTCGTTATTTATTTGATTGTTGGGATTGCGACGAGTTTTTAGACGAGGCTGTTTCTTTGGAAACGAGAATGGAGTGTATTTGTAAATTGGAAACGGAGAAATCTTTTTCGGTATGTATTACACAGGAAAAGGAAACTGCTGCTACTCTTGAAGCTGTACCGACTGAAAGCGCAAGAAACTTGCATTCAAGTTGGAGAAGTATTATTTATCCGTTTGAATACAGTAGAAACGCTGTGTATGAACCAAATTGCAGAGGCGTCTTGAATGGCATTCATACGGTAGTCGAAAGGTACAAGATGGAATATCAAAATCTTTTAGAACCGTATAACGCAAGGACTGTGCGATCGCAAGCAGAAGAAGTATTGACGGCAATCGATCTGTTTATTAAAGAAAGTCCCGCGATAAAAGTAAACGACTCGATTGAATTGAGATTGGATGAAAATGGTTGCTTTGTTAACTCTACCGGGGAGTGCAATGATGGGCATTTGAGTGAGAAAGAGAGATATTATATTGATTTTTACCGTTTTCTATTGAATTTGCGATTACAGAAGCACATGCGTGAGATGTTGGGCGAAGAAACCACCTATCCGATTGTATTGCTGGATGTTTTTTCTTATATAGAAAAAGAAAAATGGGGATTTTTCTTTGAGGAATTAAGAAGATTGGGGATGCAAGTATTTGTTCTATTGTATAATGGAAATGAGGAGTTGGAAAAATATTTCGATGCAATTTTTCCATTGTCGAGAAAATAAAGTAGTGGGCGTACCAAAAACGGTACGCCCATTTTGAAAAATATATGCAAACACTTGCGAAATAGGAGGAGTTATGATATAATGGAAGAAAAGCGTTTGGAGACAAATATGGCAGAAAGTAAAAAATTAGCGTTGCTGCGCATATTGCATATTTTGCAAAAATATAGCGACGAGGCGCATCCCTTGATACAAGAGGATATTTTGAAATATCTGAAAAAGGATTATGGTATTGAAGTGGAACGAAAGGTGGTCGGTCGCCAGCTTGCGCTTTTGCGCGAGGCATACGATTCTTTAAATTCACCCATTGTTTTAATATCCGATCCAAGAAAGGGAACGTATATCGAGCAAAGAGAATTTGAAGATAGTGAATTGCGTTTACTTATAGACGGCGTGTTGTCCAGTCGCCATATTACGGCAAGACATTCCAAGGATTTGATTGAAAAGCTGTGCGCGCAAAGCAATCAATATTTCCGTCCGCGCGTGAAGAATATTTATTCCGTCAATGATTGGAACAAGACGGATAATATGTCGGTCTTTCTAAATATCGAACTCATTGACGAAGCGATTGAAAGCGGTAAACAAATTAAGTTTGTTTATAATAAATACGGCGTGGATAAAAAGCTGCATAAAACGAGCAATCCGAGAGTTAGCCCGTATCAGCTTATTTTGCATAATCAACGCTATTATTTGATGGCGCGCCACGAACGTTTTGAGCAAATGCATTTTTACCGTTTGGATAGAATTACGAATATGGAAATTGTGGAAGATAAACCGCTTACTAATATTCGTAGTGTAGCAGGATATGAGGGCGGTATCGATTATAAAAAGATTTCGTCGGGGCTTCCGTATATGTTTGCAGACAAGCTTGAATACGTGGAATTTTTAGCGGACGAAAGCGTGTTAGATCAAGTCGTCGATTGGTTTGGAAAGGATATAAAAATCGAAGAAGTAGGGGGCAGATACAAGATTAGTTTGCTTGCAAGCCCTACGGCGATGGAATATTGGGCGTTGCAGTATGTGAAATCAGTGGAAGTAATCGCGCCTAAATCCTTGCGCGAACGCATAAAAGAAACGCTTGATAGCGGTGTTAAGAAATACGAGTGAGGTAAAAGAAAGTGGATACGAAGATTATAGTTGGCGATATTTCGTATGAAGTGGAAAACGAACACGATTTAGAGCAAATCCAAAAAATAATCGAAAAAATTAACCTGGATAAAAAAGGGCAGGGGATTTTGCTGCAAACAAAAACCTTAGGAGACATCGTAAATAGCGATAGACCTTTTTACATAAAAAACTACCAACGAGGCTATCGTTGGTCAAAAACGGAAATCACGGAACTTCTTAAAGATGTATATGCCATTGATTCGGAGCATTACTGTATGCAGCCTATCGTTGTGGCTGAATGTGATGAGGATTTAAGCAATAAAAAACGTTTAAAGGATATTGATTCCGAAAAAAAGGTATTGCTTGCTTCTGATGAAAAACACGAACAAAGTTATGAGCTTATCGATGGTCAGCAACGCTTAACCACCATTTGGATTATTCGTCAATGTTTGTCGCAATATGGGGCGAAGTTAGACAATTACGAAGTTTATTACGAGTTGAATAGAGGCGTAGATGAATATTATTTGAATAACGCGGTGACGTACATTGATGAATTTTTCAAAACAAGCAGCAGAACTAATGCTCAAATTGACCAAAAGAAGATTGAGCGATTTGTCAAGAATCTTGAAAAACTCTTCTTTATTTGGTACGAGGTTGATAGCAATCAAAACGCGGTTTTTAAGAGCTTAAACGCGGGTAAAATCCCGCTTACAAATGCCGAACTTTTTAAGGCGATGCTTTTGAACGAGGACGACGACAAACAAAATTCTAGCGTATACGAGAGAATTGCATTTGAGTGGGATGCCATCGAGAAAAGTTTGCGGAACGATGATTTTTGGTATTTTATCAGCAACGATACCTCGGATGAGAAAACGCGGATAGACTATGTTTTAGAGGTTTATGCAAACAGAATCTTAGAAAACCTAGAAAAGCCTGAAAAAGATAACCTTGATATAGATAAAGAAAGATTCTCGTTTTTGGCAATTCAAAAATATATGCAAAATAAAGTCAAATCGGCGCAGGATATTTGGCAGGGGGTTGTAGAAACGTATAATACCCTTTATTCGTGGTATAAAAACGATGATTTATATCACGCTATCGGCTTTTTAGTGGCAAGCAAAAACAAAAAAGTCGGCTCGAAAGCAACGGCAAGCGAAGTAATTTTAGAGTTATATAAAAACCACGCCACTGAGCAAAAATCCGTCCTTGTAGGTGTTGTACAACGGAAAATCTACGAGACTTATTTTCAAAAGACGTTGGAAAATAAGAAAACAATGGATTTGACTATTGCTGATTGTGGTTATGATAAGTTGCCCAAAGCACATTTGCGCGCCATCCTTTTGATGAGTAATATTTACGCGACGTATTATGCTGTTGATAAGGAAAAGCGTGTGCTAAGATTTCCGTTCCATATTTATAAGGCGAATAGGGCGGAAAATGTTGGCGACAACGAACATTTTAATTTTGACATTGAACATATAAAACCGCAAACGATTGCTATGCTGGATGGAAACGAGGGTGAGTTTTTAGCAGCAGTCAAAGCGTTGAAAGCAGAGTTGGAATGCGATTTGAACGAGGCGAAAAAGTCTCCAGATAAAGAATTGGATCTTAATACGTTGCAAGAGAATATCAACGAGATAGATGCTTATGTTCGCAACAAAAACGATATGGACGCAAAGAAGGCTTGTAAAAGAATATGGAATGAATACGCCCAAAAGCACAATGACGCTCCCGATAATGAGTTGTCCAACTTGGTGCTTCTAAACAGTGATATCAACCGATCCTATCATAATGCATTTTTTAACGAGAAGAGAAAAAGGATTATTGAGGAAGATAAGAGTGGTGTATATATTCCTATTTGCACGAAAAACGCATTTTTGAAGTATTACGGAAACCAAGATAAAGATGCCAACCTTATTTGGTGGACGCAAAGTGATAAGGATAACTACAACGCGGAATTAACAAATATGTTTGAAATGATACGGGAGTGGGGGAATAAATAAATGTCGAATATTATGCAGACAATGAAGGGAAGAATAAGCACGTTTTGGCGCTTGTATAACGAAAAAGCTATTTATATTCCTAAAATTCAGCGCGATTACGTGCAGGGGCGTAAAAGCGTGCAAGTAATATCCAATCGTGGTGAATTTGTGACGCAGTTGATAAATGCGCTGGAAAACGAAACGCCTTTAATGTTAAATTTCATATACGGATATAACGACGAAAACAGATTTGTGCCTATCGATGGGCAGCAGCGTTTAACCACGTTATATCTGTTGCATATTTATCTCGCGAAAGTGAGCGGAAAGAGCGACCAATTAAAGGATCAAAACTTTATTTACGACACCCGTTATACAACCAAAACTTTTTTTGAGAAATTAATTGGTTGGGATCAAAACGAATGGAATGTGGAAACCATTAAGGATATGTCTTGGTATTCCGCTGATTGGGATAACGACCAATCTATTCATTCTTGTTGCAGTATGTTGCAGGAAATTCATCAGCAAATGAAAGGAAAGACGAGCGACGTTTACGAGCAGTATTTTAGGATGTTAACAAGTGAGACGGAATGCCCCATTACCTTTATGTTGTGCGATATTTCGGACGGCGTAGATAAACCCAACCAGCTTTATATCCGTATGAATGCGCGTGGTAAGCAGCTTACCGCTTTGGAGAATTTCAAAGCGGATATGTATAGTTATTTAGATGAAAAAGATAGAAATATCAAACAGTGTCTTGTGGGCAATATGGACGGTGATTGGCTAGATTTGCTTTGGAATCTTGAGCCTGATTTAGCCGAGAAATATTGCGACGTTTTTTATCGTGAATTGTTGCATTGGATAATCGTTAACCGTTTTACGGCTGATAAAGATCTAAAAGTTTTGCTTGATTGGTTGGAAAAGGGGAAAGATATCGACCAAATTTATTTTGAGGAGTATAAAAAATTTGACGAAGCGACTCTTATGGATGCATTTAGGGATATGCATTATACGTTGAACGTTTTATCGGAGGTAAGCAAGGATCCTCCATATTTTAAGGAACTTAAAAATGTATTTTTTAGGTATATGGATGATAAGAGAAATAAATATAGTACCCCCATTAATACCTATCCAGGAAGAGCGCGCCTGTTTGCTGTGGCGAAATTTGGTCGTGCGCTGTCGGATGAAAAACAATGTTTCGACAGAAATAAATTTAAGGCGTGGTATCGGATTATGAATAATTTGATTTCCAATGCGGAAATCAACAATGTGGGTGATATGCAAAAAGTCCTTGAAGGGATTAAGGAGATTTCTAATAGTATCGTATTGGACGTAAGTCAAATTGCAGCGGCAGAAAAGCAGCTTAAAGATATTCCTACGTTCAAAAAACATATCGTCGAAGAGGAAATTTTTAAGCAAAAAATCATAGATACAGACGGTAAATGGAAAACCCGTATTGAAAAAGCGGAGAAAATTTCTTTCTTTTCGGGTGAAATTCGTTTTATTTTCAATGCGCTGGATATTACAGATGAGCACAAAATTAGCAACCAAGAAAACAACTTTGACAATGTCGTAAAAGCTGTCGAGGCTTGGATAGAGAAAACAAAAGAATGTACCCTCTTACGCTTGCTTTATGCGAATATGAAAACGGCAGAGGATTGTTTTTATGAAGAATCAAGATTTTACGTAAACGTGGAAAGGCACAATAATTACGACGTAAGGGGATTATTGCGCGAAGAGAAAGGTGTTGCGGCATTAAAATCGGCGTTAGATGAGATGAAAGCAAGCTATGCTAACAATCCCGAAGATTATGCAAAAGGGGAATTGGATACTTCGCAACTGTCCTTGGGTGGTTCACCGTTAGAAGTGTTTGTGAGACACTTGATTTATTGTCCCGAGTTGATTGAATTTTGCGAGCAGGGGCGTTTCTTCAAGTATGGTGAGAAGATTTATCTAATCAAAGGCAGATATCATCAAAATATGCCCGAGTATATTTCCTATGTAAAATTTATAAAAAATCCTAGCTTAATTAAGGTAAACGAACTCCCCAATGCATATTCTGATACATTATCAAGTCATAAGTACGATTATGAAAAAAATGGTAAACAATATAAAATAGAATATCAAAACGAAGAATATAACCCTTGTGAGTTGAAAAATGCATAAACAAATGTTTTCGTTTTCTTGCGAAATGTTATATAATATGGACGGAGAATGTAAATTATGGAAGAATCTAAAGAGAAAAAACGCAGGATATTTGCGGGATATTATAAACGCTATGACGGAGGATTGCATTTTTACGTCATTCGCGTTGTTCCCGATTTAATTACGGGGGAAGACGTAATACTTTGTCGCAAAGATTCGTTTAACGATTTGAGCTATTTTGTGCTTTCGCGGAAAGAATTTGATATGAAGGTAGAATGCGGTGGTAAGAAAATAAAGAAG
>JAFUJR010000032.1 GCA_017468085.1 Clostridia bacterium
AGATAGAGCGTTTTAAAAAATACGCGCATTTTTTTATACAAAAAATGCAAAAAAATACGGCAAATATGCATTTTTTTATGCATAAATGCCGTATTTTGGCTGGGGCGAAGTGATTCGAACACCCGAATGACGGAGTCAGAGTCCGTTGCCTTACCGCTTGGCGACGCCCCAATTATATGAGAACTCTCGTTCCTTGTACTTGCGTTATTTTATCAAACTTTTCTGTATTTGGCAAGCGTTTTTATACCCTTTTCTAAACTTTTTTCAAAATTCGCCAAAAAAAGGCGACTATCCCCCTTTTTCTCTTCCGCTCTTCCATTATAATATTCCCACAAAACAAAAAAGGTGAAATTTATGTTCTTATCCGATTACTTTAACAAACCCATCTTAGTAGGTAAGGAGCAACGCGGCGTATGCGTCGGCGTTGGTTTTTCTCTTAAAAACCAAGCTTTAAAATGCTTACTCTGCGCACCTGCTTCCCACCAATCCCCCACCTTCGCCGTGAGCATTTCCGCCGTGAAATCCGTAACGGAACACGTCGTCTTACACCGACTGCGCACCGTCCTGCCCACGGGTTGCGCGCGCTTGACCATCGGGACGCCCGTCTACGCCCATGACGGCGGTTATCTCGGCAAAATTATCGACGTGGAAATACAAAACAACGCCCTTTTGCGCCTATTTACCGACGGAAATAAGTACTTTCCGTCCACCGCAATTTTCGCTTGTAACGACGCGCTGATTTTACGCAAAAGCCTGCCCTATCCCCTTGGTCAACGCGTACCTGCCCCCATCATTTCTCAAATAAACGACAAAACGGACGGGCTTGTTACCCGTCCCTTGCTCCGCGCGGCAATCGCAAAAGGCGCGCTGATAAAGCTCACCCTTTCCCTGCCCCCTTTTCGTATCTTCGATTAAACTCAAACGCCAACCGAATATTTTGCGCATAGCTTCATCAATGCCGAAAAAGCGTCGTTTACCGCCTTTAAATCGGCAACGCTCCAATGCGGTTTTTGCAAATATGCGCCAAAACTTTTGCCAATGTCCTCCGCTTGCAATTTTTCGCCGACGGAAAGAGGCTTTTCCCGTAAAGCCGCCAACAGTTGCCGCGCATACCCAAAATCAATTTGCTCCGTTACGGGCAATCCGTCCTCGCCATAAGTCGTATTTAAAACGGTGTTAAGCCGCGCCTGTACGAAGGTATTTTCTCTGTCGGGCAAGCAATATTGCAATTTACGTACCTGCTCCCTTCTGTGTGCGCGACGCGCCCACGCCTTTTCCCGTGCCACCAACCCGCAGACCGCCAAAAGGTAGATAATGCCATCGAAAACGCACAGCGCCGCCCCCGCGTACGCGCCGAGCCTAAACCTAATTTTAAAAGCAAGCGCAAACAGCGCAAAGCCCCCGCCTATCGCCACGGAAAACGCCAAATATATCCCCGATCTGCCCGTTTTGACCGTCAAGAGCGCCGCCACGCTCAACAAAACGAGCGCCGCTATGCACGCAATTACCAACTCTCTGTTTTGCGCAACCAACTCTCTTATCTTCCAAAAAAATTCCATAATGCTCCCCCCTTCTTCGCGCATTGGTTATGCCCGAAAAAGAGGGGAGTTTTTTGCCGAATTTTATTCCATTTTCACTTGTTTTGTCGTTTAATCCATATCCACTTGATAGCCTTGACGGATATTGACGATAACGCAATGCACTTTTCCCTCGTCGATTCCCAAAATTTTCGCCGCCGCCAAGCGGTACAAATCGAGTTGCGGCTTATAATGCGCGCGCAAGTATGCCGCACTACGCGACGAATACTTATAATCGACGATCCGCACGCCGTCCGCCGAAACTGCCATCAGGTCGATTGCGCCTTGGAAAATCATTTCCTCGCCCTTGCCGAAAGACAGCTTGCTTTTATCAAAATCCGAGCGCTTTGCATACGTATCCAGCACGGGTAAGGACGCCAAAAATTGCCGTTCCTTATAAATCCGCGCCCCGTACACCTCTTTAAATATCGGGTTGGATAGAATTTCTTGCAATTTGGAAACGGAAAGCAGGCGATATCCGTCTACGCCCTTTGCAAGCTCCTCTTGGATCGCATTTTCTAAGTTCAACGCAGACATGGGTGCTCCATTTTCGTCAAACAACAAGGAAAAATCAAAATTCTCCAAGAAAGCGTGATAGGCGATACCCAGCTCTTTATCGCTTGCGGAAAGCCGCTCGCCGCCGTTCCCTTCCGCGTCGGCAACGTATTCCTCCCCGTCGAAAAGGTCGTTTTTCATATCAGCAGCCCCAAATCCTACCCTCGGCGTTTCGTCCACAACCGTGTTTTCGATAAGTCGCGTCGCCGAGCTTTTCACAGGCAAATTCTCATATCCCTCGTGCGCGTATTTCCAACGGAACGCGCCCATGATTTCCTGTGCCAACTCCTCGTCAGGGTGGAAAACAATAGGCTGCCGTTCTTGCGTCTTGAGGTCAAGTTCTCCGCCGCCCTGCGCAAAATATTCCTCCCAAACGGAAAAATCGGTAAATTCCGCAAAGGACTTGGCGCACTGCACGTCCGCAATCGGCAATTTTTCCTCGAAAAGCATATGCAAGGTATGCTTTGCCCTCGTCATCGCCACGTAATATAAATTCAGCTCGTCCTTGATAGAGCTTTCCGTCTGCTTTACGATACATAACCGACGGAGCACCGTCTGACTTTTGCACATCTTCTTTTCATCAAACGCCCGCGGCGCAAGCCCGTATTTTTCCTCCGCGATCACCTCGTCGTGGTCTGCCGCGTGGAAATGCGCGCTCAAATTATCCAAAATGACCACGGGATATTCCAATCCCTTGGACGAGTGCATAGTAAGCACCTTGACCGCGTTTTCGCCGCCGCTTTCGCTGTACAAAATCTCGTAATCCAAATCCCGAAGTCTATCCAAAAAGGCGTGGACGGACAAGGGCTCCGGCAAGGTCGCTTCTTCCAAAAAACGTTGCACCCTGCGTAAACTTGCGGACCCGTTTTCACGCGCCAAAATCCGCGCTTCCATACCCGTTTCGGACAAAATTTTTAAAAGTATCTCCCCTGCGTCCGCCACCCGCGAAAGGGTGCGGATGTTTTCGTAATAAGCAAAAAACGCCCGCAATTTTTCGGCAAGCCCGTCCGTCTTTTCTTCCGCGTACCGCTTACATACCTTGCGGAAAGGCTCGCGGCGCATATCGTGATACGCCAAGCGCACCACCGAAAGCTCGTCCGCGCTCATCCCTCCCATTGCCGAAAGCAACGCGCTCGCCAAAGGTACGTCCTGCTCTGCATTGTCGATAAGGGATAAAATATCGATGAGCGTTTTGATTTCCGCAAACTCGCAAATATTCACCGACGAAGCCGTCGTTACGGGCAACCCCGCCGCCGCCAAAGCCGCCACCGTCTCTCCGATCCGCCCTTGCTTATTGCGCGAAAGAACGGCTATGTCCTTATAGTCCACTCTGCGAAATTCCCCTGCCTCTACGTCGAAGAAATCGGAATGCGTTTCCTCTTCGATGATACGGCGAATCGCCGTCGCAATACGGCTTTCTCCGCCTACTTCAACCTGCGCGTTATCGCGTACGGAATATACGCCGAGCCCCGTTTGCTCCCTTTCCTTTTCTTCTTTGCCGACAAAATGCACGCGCACCTTGCCGCTTCCCGCGGGGTACTTTTTATTCCCCTTATTCATCTGCTCGTCCACATAACGGATACCGCACGTCTTTTCCGTCATCGCAAGTTTAAACTGCGCGTTGACGGCGTCAAGTACCTTATCCGCGCTACGGAAATTTTTGGACATTTTCAAAGGATGACCGATAGCGGCAAACTCTTTTTCCTTGTTGCCGAAAAGCTGAGAATTACTGCCGCGAAAGCCGTAAATCGCCTGCTTCATATCCCCAACGAGGAAAAGCTCGTCCCCGCTGACCAAAGACATAATTTCGTCTTGCACGGAGTTGACGTCCTGGTATTCGTCGACGAATACGAAACGGTATTTTTTCCGCATTTCCGCGCGCACGTCCTCGTTTTTTAAAAGAGCCAACGCCTTATGCTCTAAATCGTTGTAATCGAGCACGCCCCGCTCCGCCTTTAATTGCGCGTACTTTTCGTCGAATTTTATAAGATATTTTGCAAGCGCCGCCGCCGTTTTGCCCGATTGCAAAAAGCGTTCCAGCTCCGTTTTTCTATCCAACCGCTTGCCGAATTCCCCGTCGTAGGCGTCGAGAATCCTATCCTTCAAAAAGCCCAGAATTTCCGTGTTTTTCGTCTGTTCTTCCGTCTTTTTGCCGCCGCGGTTTCCCGTAAATTTCCGTTTACCCACCGCAAGCATTGCAAAGTAATCGGGCGCGGCGCACAAATCTTTAAGCCAGAGGCTTAACTCGTCGCAAAGCGCAAACTGATTGGGGCAGTCGCCCTCCGTTTCCACCAACTCTCCTTTGACTTTTTTCGTCTTTTTCGTCCTACGGTTTTCCTCAAAGTAAAAAGTCAACAGCCCGCCTATTTTTTCGCGATAATAAAGGAATTTTTCGCGGATACGCACATACAGATCCGCGCAGATACCGTCAAAAACCCGCTCGTCGTAAGCGCAGGATTTTTCCAAATATTCCAAATAGTCCGCGCGGCTTCGCAACGGGTCGTAAACGTCCAAAAAAATCTCGCGCAACGCCTTATCGCTCTTTTTGCGCCAATACACGGAAAGCAGATGGAAAAATTCCCCGTCCTGCGCTTCGTAGCCCTCTTCCAACAAATCGTCCAACGCCTCGTTTTTTAACGCCTTGCCGTCCGCGTCGTCGCCGCCGATAACGCGGAATGCGCTGTCCACGCCCGCCAAATAGAAATGGGAACGGATCAGCCTTGCGCAAAAGGAGTGAATGGTGGAAATATCCGCGCCGCCCACCTTGGGCAACTGCGCACGCAAGCTGTCCCGTTGCGCCCCGTCGGTGTCCTCCGCGTTGATTTTTTCAATCAGCTTTTTGCTGAGTTTTTCCTTCATCTGCGCCGCCGCCTTCTTGGTGAAAGTTACGGCAAGGATCTCGTCCACCCCCACGCCGCCGAGTACGAGCTGAATAATCCGCTCGATCATGACCGTCGTCTTGCCGCTCCCCGCGGAGGCGGAAACGATGATTTTTCCCCGCGCGTCGATTGCGGCGCGCTGTTCTTCGGTGAAGGGGTCTTTTTTTATTTCATTCGGCACTTTATTCTCTTCCATTATACCTTAGTCCTCCTCGCCCTCGCGCGCTTTTTTCGCTATTTTCGCAATCGTTTTGGGGTCGACGGTCCTTTCCTTTCGTTCACTCGGTACGTCCTTTCTAAATCCGCACATACCGCCGTACTTACAATATTTACAATTCCCCGCGTAAGGGGTGGGCGCAATAAACCCGTCCTTTAATTCCGCCACGCCCTGCCTTGCCACCAACACGGAATAATCCAAAAAGTCGCGGAAGGTCTCCTCGTCCATCACACGCTTGGTCGAGCCGGTATTCTTCAATGCGGCGGGGAAATACTCACTCTTTTTATCCTCGGTGAGATTGACGTCGCCGCAGAGCAGCGCGTCCGAATCGCCGTTCAAAAATCCTTTCATTCTAAACCGTCCCTCGTCCTCCTCGACGTACTCGACGGAAGCGGGGAAATAGAACACGCCCGCAGGCACGCGCTCCCCTTTCAGCTCGGACATGTATAGCTGCATTTGAATTTTTTGACCCGTATAGTAGGCGTTCGCCGTATCGTCGATTTTACCCGTTTTATAATCGATAACGCGCACGTAGGTTTCCGTACCGTCCACGCGGTCTACCTTTCCACGGAATATATCCGACTGTACGTCGCTTTCCGTCTGCTCGATGACGAACTTGGAGTTTTTCACCTGCCGATACGCCGCCGCCACGACGTCCACTCCCTCTTTGAGGAGCTTTTCGGTGAAATATTCCCCCGATTTCGTTTCTTGCTGCATCGCGTATACCGATTTTTGAAGCATCTCCCGCCCAAGCCGCATAGCAAACTCGCGCATGGCATTCTCGTCGGGCATCTCGGCAATTTTCGCCGTCGATTGCTGTAATAAGTCGTGGATAAAGTTCCCCGTATCCACCGCCATAACCGCCGCTTCTTCCCGCTCTTGCAAGCGCAAGCCTCTATCCGCAAAATGACGGAACGGACAGCCGAAGTATTCTTCCAAAGCCGTGGGCGAAATTTTTCCGTCCTTAAAAAACAGCTCTTCGCCGCGTTCAACGCATACCTGCCCCCCATCTTCCTGCAAATAATCCTTTCCCTCCTGCACGCCCAGCTTGTCCAAAGCAGTGTACAAAGAGGCGTATTTTCTGCGGGTAGAAATCTTCCCCGCGCGGTAGTCCTCATACTCGATTAAAAGCTGACGAACGGCAGGCGCCGGCGCGGCGCAACGGTAGATAAAATCCTCGTCCTCCACCTTATTTTTGCGCGGCAGCTTCCGCCCGTCCTCGCCGATAAAGAGGGCGTCGACGTCGCGGAAAATTTCACTCACCGCTGGCTCGCTCCCATCCGCCGCCAAGGGGTAGGAAAGGGACAATTTGTCCGTAAACGCGCAAAGATTTAAACACACGCTTTCTCTGCCGCGTAAATTGACCTCGGCAACCGTCGGCTCTAACAGCGCCTGCACGTCGGCAAGCCGCTCGATTTCTTTGTCCGAAATAATAGCGGTGTCCGTCGCGCTCGAAGGCACGGCGTCCGTCATTCCCATCGCAAACGTAACGCGCGTTTTTTCGATTCGGCTTTCGCTGATCGAGCCGATAAACACAGCGTCCGATTTCAAAGGGATAAGCGAAATTTCCGTCGCGTCCAAGCCGTCCGCCAAAATTGCTTCAAATTCCGCAACCGTCAATTCCTTGTTTGCCGTAAGCAGCTCCGCCTCGTTAAGTAAACCGTCAAGCGCGCGCATGATTTGCGCCAAATACCCTTTTTGCGAAAGGTCGTTGAGCGCCAAAGACAGCGTTTCCAATCCTTTTTCCGCCTCAAAATCTTCAAGGATTTTCCGCACCGCCGCGCAGTAATCGCGACCCTGCCCCCTTGATTTGATATTTTTCGTCGCCAAAAGCAGCCTTTCACGGCACTTTTCAAGCGCCTTTAAATCGTACCCATTTACCGCGTCCCCGCTCTTGATCGCGCGCTTTGCGCCGCCGCGGTAATTGGCGAATTTGAGAAGATAATTTCGATATTCGTCGCTCTCGCCAAAGAAGAAATTTTGGGCAAGGGACTGTACCGACAACGGGGAAAACCGCTCGCGCACGACGCGGAAACAATCGAGTAAAAACCGCGCCAACGGATGGCGTTTAAGCGACTTTTTCTCGTCGATAAAATAGGGAATAGCGTATTCCGACAACACCTTTTTCAAGGGCAGAGAATACTCCTCCACGCTCGGCACGAGCACGGCGAAATCCCGATAGCGCGCGGACGGATTTTCCGATACCTCCCTGCGGATTTTCGCGGCGACAAACTCCGCCTCCTCCGTCTTATTACGCGCCTCGTAAAGAGAAATTTTGTCCGTTTTTTGCTTGGATCTGGCGCGAATGGGATTAAACAAGCCCTTGCGTAAAATCTCCGCCTCGCCGTTCAAGGGCACGCCAAGCTTGCGCACCTCGTACCTGCCGTATTCCGCGCACACGCCCGCAAACGCGCTCGCCGCGCCGTTCGTATACAATTCTTCCTCGCCCGCACAGAAAATGCCTATCACGTTATCCGCCGTTTCAAGCGCCGCGCGTATCGTCTCCCGCGCTTGCGCCGTAAAGGAATTATAGCAAAGGAAAAAGACGTTGCACCCTCGCAAGCACCCCTCCTTTCTGATGCGCTGAGGGAGGAGGGTCAAATATTTGCTCTCGTCTAAAAATCCGTTTTCCTGCAAAAACGCAGAATACCCCTCGTAAATCAAGGTCAAATCGGAAATTTTCCGCTTTAAGCTATCCTCGGGCAACAGGGAAAGACTCTGCCGTAAAATTTCAGGCGTAACCTCGGACGCCGACATCTGCGCCAACGTTTCGTAAATACAAAGCGCGTTGTTGCCCACCCCCGAAAGGGTGGTAAAGCATTGCAGAGCGTTCTCTCGTTGCAGACGGGTCATCACCTCGCCCACCGCCATAACCGAGCCTTGCTTGCTTATCGCCTTTTCGTCCGTTTTCAAAAAGCGCGCAAAGGTGGAAACGGACGTGTCGAACGTACCGCCCATCCGTCTAAGCAGCGCCCGTTCGGCAATCAAGGTCAGCCTATCCTCGCAGAATACGATATTTTTCCCGCCCGCGCGTTCGTACGCCTCGGCGTATTCCGCCATCACGTCCATACACTCCGAAAGCGTATACGCTTTGATCAATGCCTTCAACGAATTTTCCCTCCGTTTTTCTTTTACCCTTTCATTATAGCACATCTTGCGGCAAATTTTAGCTATTTTTCACAATAATTTTCAAGAAATCGATAATTTGTTTTTACAAATTTAAAATTATGTGCTATAATAATACGGTAAAAAGTAAAAAAATCCTCACGGAGAACAGTATATGAAAGCAAAGAAATTCCTCCCCATCATCGCTTTGGCGCTTGCGGCAACCACCCTCACGGCGTGCGGAGATAAGTCGGTTACGTTCGGTCATTATTGGTTTACCGACTCCCTTACCAAAGTAGAAAATTTTTATGAAGAAGCGACCTACGACGTTACGTCCGAATCCTTTACCAACAATTACGTAAATTATAAGGTATCGTTTGACGGCACGTTTACAACCACGTTTGAATATAACCACACGGAAGGGTTTTACGAGTTTGCCACCAAACTCGACGTCAAGGCGACCTACGAGCTTGGCGACTCGACCACAACCGTGGACGACTATGCGGAAAGCTGGGTAAAATTCGACGCGAAAGGCAACGCCCTCCGCCCCATCGAATCAAGCAAGAAAATGCTCTGCCACACCCCTCTTAGCGGCGAATTTAAAACGGTGGAGCAGTGCTATGCAACCGTCGATTACGAATACGCCACCAAATACAGCTCGGACACAAACAAAGGCACGATTCAATCGACGAAGTGCAACGTAACGAACAACGAGGGCAAAACGACGGAATCGATTTTAAACGACACTTTCAGCTTTGTAAAAGACCACACCTTTATCGACAACGAGCAGCTTCTCGTCGCCATCCGCGCATTCTCGGAGGACGCAAGCTCCGCTACTTTGGGCAGTTACAGCGCGTTTGCAAAAAATACGCAAAAGATAAAATTGTCTTTCTCTAACGCGGAAGACAACGCAACCGAAACCTTCTCGTATAATTTGATCGACGCAAACGGAAACGAAACGCCTAAGCAGTTAAATCACCTTTGCCGCACGGCGAAAATCAGCCTCGACCAAGAAAATCCGGGCGTAACGCAGACGGTGAAATTTGTCAAGGCGGAAAGCCCGTCCAACAACACCTACCGCAATTTGATTTTGGAAATGACCACTCCCCTCTCTTACAGCATGGGCGAAATCTATTACAAACTCAAAAGCGTTTCTTATAAAAAACCGTAACGGCTATATATAAACAGAACGGCGAAGCTCACAAGCTCCGCCGTTTTTATATTGCTTATCCGCTTATACAGGCGCGTATTGGCTGCGCCAAAGCTCGGCGTAGAACCCGCCCTTTTTCAACAAGTCCTCGTGTTTGCCAACGTCCACGATTTCACCCTTGTCGATTGCCAAAATCTTATCCGCGTGTACGATGGTAGAAAGTCTGTGCGCAATCACGAAACAAGTCTTTTTTCCTTGCAATCTGTTCATTGCCTTTTGGATATAAATTTCCGTACGCGTATCTACGTCCGAGGTCGCCTCGTCCAAAATCAGCACCGCCTTATCCGATAAAAAAGCGCGTGCAATCGTCAAAAGCTGTTTTTGCCCGCCCGAAAGCGCCGTCGCGTCCGAAAGCACGGTATCGTAGCCGTTGGGAAGCAAGGAAATAAAACCGTCCGCATACGCCGCCTTTGCCGCGCGCACCACGTCCTCGCGCGTCGCGCCCGCCTTGCCGTACGCAATATTTTCCGCCACCGTTCCCTCAAAAAGCCACGTATCCTGCAACACCATCGAAACGTTTTCCCGCAACTGTTCGCGGTTGATTTGCGAAATATCCTCGCCGTCTATGTATATCTTCCCTTTTTGCGGCTCGTAAAAGCGCATCAATAGGTTCACGAGCGTCGTCTTCCCGCCGCCCGTCGGCCCAACGATGGCAATCTTTTCCCCTGCCGCCACCTGCAAGGATAACCCCTTGATGACGGGCTTGTTTTCCGTATATGCAAATTCTACGTCCTCAAAGCGCACCTCGCCGCGCACGGGCGCAGAAAAACCGCGCGTTTCCACCGACATTTCCCGTTCGTCCAAAAATTCGTATACCTTTTTCGCGGACGAACCCAAAAGCTGCACGGACGAAAATCCGTTTGCGATTTGCATAAGCGGCTGAGAAAAATTTTTGGAATATAACAGAAGGGTAACCACCGTTTCCACGTCCATTTTTCCCGTAATCGCCAAATACCCGCCCACAAGACACACCGCGATAAAGGACAGGTGGTTGACAAACCCCACCACGGGCTGCACCAAGGAGGAAAGGAAATTCGCCTTTTGGGAAATTTCCGTAAGCCTTGCGCTTATCTTCGTATATTCCTCCAACCGTCCGCTTTCCATGCCGAAATTCTTTACCGTCTCAATCCCGCCGTAGGTTTCCTCCGCATAGGCGTAAATGGCGTCGTATTCCTCCCAAAGTTTGTTGTATTCCTTTGCGCTTTTCTTGGCGATGACCGTCGCCAAAATTGCCGAAATCGGCGTGAGAAGGAGTACCATGGCTGCGATGAGCGCATTTTCCAACAGCATCATCACCATCATAACGACCATCTGCAAGCCGCCCATAACGACGACGTCTATCGTTTCGTGAATGTTGCCGCCCATCGCTCCGACGTTGCTATGCACGCGCGAAAGCATCTCCCCCGTCGTCGTCTTATCGAGGTAGGAAAGGGGCAAGCGCGAAATTTTATCCGAAAGCTGAATACGCTTCCCCGCCGTGATTTTGTTCGTCATTGCGTTGTTGATAAAGAACGCCTTACCAAACGAAAATACCGCGTAAAACACGTAGGTGAGCAATAAAAATAACATAGGCTTGGTCAGCCCCTGCAAAAACTCCTTTCCATCCCCTTGCAAGAGCGAAAAATCACTGATTGCACCCACCAACGAGCCGAGAAAGCTCGGCGCGAGCACGTTGCAAGCAATCACCCCTACGGCACAAAGCACGATTGCCAAAAGCCAAAGTTTTATGCCCGATAAATCGCGCGTCATCTTCCCGAGCGCCCAAAACACGCCCGTATTTTTGTTCTTATTTTTCTCTTTATTCTTCCCTTTCATATTCCGCCTCCGTTTCCTCTGCTTCCGTCAATCCCTCGCCCGATTGCGAAAGATGGATTTCACGGTACAGGGCGCAGTTTTTTACCAGCTCCTCGTGCTTGCCCACCGCCGCCAATTTTCCGCCGTCAAACACCAAAATCTTATCGCACGTACGCGCCGTAGACACCCGTTGCGTAACGATGAGCTGCGTTTTGCCTGCAAGCCGTTTTTTGAGCGCGCCGCGCAACCTTGATTCCGTCAAGAAATCCAAAGCCGAAAAGCTGTCGTCAAATATGTAAATAGGCGCGTCCTTTAACAGCGCGCGCGAAATGCAAACCCGCTGTTTTTGTCCGCCCGAAAGATTGCTTCCGCGCTCTCCCAAGGCGTATTCCAGCCCCTCTTCTTTTTCCTCCAAAAAGCCCTGCATCTGCCCGTCCGCAAGCACGGAGCGCACCTCGTCCTCCGTATGCGCGCCCGCCCCGTCCACGCTATTTTTCAGCGTGCCCGAAAACACGGCGTCGCGCTGTCTTACGCAGGAAATATTCTTACGGATCTCCACGGGCGGATAGGCGGAAATATCCTTATCGCCGAAAAAGATTTTCCCCTCCGTCGGCGTATCCAGCCCGCATAAAAGCCGCACGAGCGTACTCTTGCCCGAGCCCGTACCGCCGATAAACGCCGCCGTTTCCCCTGCGCCTATCTCCGCCGTTACGCCCGACAGCGCCAAGCCGTCGCCCGTATACGAAAAGCCGACGTTTTCAAAACGGATACTCCCGTCCGCCTTTAATTCCTCTCCCCTTACAAAGCCCTCGTTTTCGTCCTTCGCCGTCAACAGCTCTTTGACCCGTCGGCAGTTGGTACGGAAACGGGGAATTTCCGACAGAAAGTAAGAAACGTTCAAAATTCCCGTAGTGATCATACCCACGTACTCGATGACCGCCAACACGCCGCCCGCGGTGAGTAAGGTATTCGGCTTTGTCATTTGCTGTGCGCCGACGGCGACGATAAGCACGGTTGCCACGTTCAGCACGAACATGGATATCGGCGCAACCAGCTCCGAGCGCATATTTCCGCGCACGATACTCTTGGACATACGCCGCGTCGCACGCTCGATTTTCGCCTGCTCAGTTGGTTCTTGATTGAATGCGCGCACCACGCGTATCCCCGAAAGACGGGCGCGGATCAGCGTATTTTGCCTGTCGATTTCCTCGTCTGCAATATGCCAATGCTTATGCGTATTCCGTCCGCACAAAAACACCACCAACACCACGATGGGCGTAAACGCCAACAAGATACCCGCAAGCAGCGGCGACTTACGGAAAGCAAGCACCGTGCCTGCAATAAGCGTGATGGGAATACTCGCCATCACCGACAGTACCGTCCCCGCCACGTCGCAAATGCGGTCTGCGTCGTCAAGCGAACGGGTCAACAAACCGCCTACGCCATACTTTTTCACCTCTTTGGCGGGCATTTTTAACACTTTTCCAAAAATGCGTACGCGCAAGTCGTGGTTAAAGGCTATTATCGCCTCGTTGCCCAGCTTATACGAAAAAACGATAAGCGCCACGTCCAAAACGGTAACCGCCGCCATTATCGCGCAAGCCTTGTATACGTATTGCATGTCCCCTGCGTTGATGCCGTTATCCACGACGCCCGTCATCAGCGTAGGCAACGCCACCGCGCAGAGCGTAGACAGTACTTCCAAGATATACGCCGCAATCAAGCGCGGTATATATTTTTTAATTCCTTTAAATATTTCTCTCATTGTTTACCTCAATAAAAAACGCGTGTACAGACTTGAAAAACGTCCATACACGCGAAAAAGGCGCAACAATACTCCACCCATCGTCGCTTCAAGTAAACATTCGTCAAATCTGAAAAAATTGCAAGCCAAAATTGCCCTCGTCGGGCAAGTCAACTATTCCTTTTTTTCTCAAAGACGAATAATGCTCATGTTTACTTTTACAATAACTCCTTGTGGATATTCAATTATTTACAGTATAGCACCCAAAACGAGCGTTGTCAAGCGTTTGACAGAATTTTCTTCAAATAAATATACGCCGTGTTTTTGGTGCTTTCGCATACCTTTACTTTCTCGGAAATCTCTACGCCGCAAACGACGAGCACCTCGTTTCCTTTGGCAATGAGCGGAATATACTCCCGCTCCTCGACGGGCACTTTTTCCTCGTTGAAAAACTTTTTCAAACTCTTCGTGCCGCCGCCAAACCGCTTGATTTCGTCCCCGTCTTGACGGAAACGGAACTGCGCGCCGTCCAGCTTATCCCCATCCGCGCGCAATACCTGCCCCCACAAATCCGGGCAATCCATCGGCTCGTTGGACAAAATAACCTCGTACCTGCCCCCGTCAAATCCCAAAAAATCAAAGGTTTTCGGCTGGGGCTTTTGCACGGAAATTTTCTCGCGCTTGCGCCGTATAAACATACCAAGTTTTCCTTGCTCCGCCTCAATGCCGCGCGGTAAATCGATTTTTGCGCCCTTCTCGGAATTTTGCAAAGCAAATATCGCGTTCAGGTGGGCAGAGGTGTAGTCCTTCTCTACCCCCAACTCCTTTAAAGCAAGCAAACAAGCCCTGTTAAACAGCGGAGCTTTTTTACTAAACGCAATTAAAAATCCCTCGCCTATAATTTCGGGCAACGGCAAAAGCATTCCTTTTGCCAAATCGTATAAAACCTCGTCGTCCTCCGCCGCCCGACGGGCAAACGCCGCCAAATTACGGCTTGCGCCCGGAACGGCTTCGTTGAGCCTCGGCAATACCTCCAAACGCAATTTGTTGCGCGTAAATTCCCTTTCTAAATTGCTCTCGTCCACGCGGTAAGCAAGTCCGTTTTTTTCGGCATACGCCAAAATTTCCTCTTTCGACCAGCCAAGCAGAGGGCGAATGATACAGCCGTCCTGCTCCCCCATACCTTTTGCGCCCGTCAAAGAACAGCCGCGCGCTAATCGAAACAAAACGGTTTCCGCCTCGTCCAAAAGGTGGTGCGCCGTCGCAACGAAATCGGCTTTCCCGTCCGTGATAAGAGAGGCAAAGCACTCCCGCCTAAACTCTCGCGCCGCCGTTTCAAGGCTGCACTTTTTCGCCTTGGCAAGCGCGGGACAATCGGCACGGAACACAACCAAAGGCACGCCCAATTCCTCGCAAAAATCTTGCACGAACCGCATATCCGCAAGGCTGTTTTCGCCGCGAATACCGTGCTCGCAATGCGCCGCAAGCAGGTTAAAACCGCAAGCCGTCGCCTGCGATTTTAAATAGTGCAAAAGCACGACGGAATCCACGCCGCCGCTAATTGCCACGCATATTCTTTTTTCTGCGAAATTTTGTAAATCCATACTTTTAGTATAGCACCCGCGCGCCCGTTTGTCAATATATTTCACCCACGTTAAAACATCTCACTTGCAACGCAAATACCACTTGCAATGCAAATACCACTTGCCGTCAGGCAAATCTCACTTGCAACGCAAATATAACTTGCCGTCAGGCAAATCTCACTTGCAACGCAAATATAACTTGCCGTCAGGCAAATCTCACTTGCAACGCAAATACCACTTAAAAAACGCCCCTTTCGGAGCGTTTTTTACCTATTCATTTTCCGACGTATAGAAATGCAGATACAAAAGTGAAATCTCGCGATAGCCGTTAAAGGTATAAAACTTTCCTTGATGATAAAACCGTCCCAAGCCAAATACACTTTCCTCAGCAATCACGCGATTATCCGCAAGCAAGCGATAAATCCGCACCGTTTCGTTTCCTACTTGCGTTTGCTCGAAATAAATAATATCGTCCAAAATCTCGTACCCGTCGATTTTTTCGCCGTTGTATTGACCGTCCGTTTCTTTTAAATTCTCGTATTGTTTATCTAACGCGATTATTTCGTCCGCGGTCAAGCAATCTTCTACGGTATTTTCACCCGCTATCGTCGAAAATTTTAAATCACGAACAAACGCTTCCGCAATCGACTCATCACCGCTATTGTGCACAATTTCAACAAGCAAGTTTTCACTGTACGCAAAATTCGGGTCTTGGTATTCCGTAACAAAACTTACCGTTGTATGCGCTTCGTTCCATACCTGCCTCCCATCTTTGTACTTATCCACCCAATCCTCGTCAAGTTCCTCCCAGTCTTTAGGAAGGTAGGTTAAGTTAATATAATAAGACTTCCCCTCTACGACAAAACGGAAGCGAAAGCTCGGCAACCCGCGCGCATCTTTGACATACAATATCACGTTGTAATAGTTAGCGTTGTATTCCCCGTCGGGATAGATAAACAACCGCTCTCTATCCACGAAGCCTTGATAAAAATCACGGAACGCCTGCGGATATCGATTGTCCTCGTAGGCATTCATATCATTTACAATAACCGTGCCGAATAAAAGCTCGCCCATTTTCCTCGGTGTAGTTTCGTAAAGCTCCGCAAAATATCCTTCCCAATCCTCACCCGATTCAAGACGGAAGGAAATGCCCGCCCCCGAAAGCGTAATATACCGTTCACTTTTCCACATTCCACCGTGTTCCGTTTCCCCCTCGAAAACGTCGCCGTTTTCCAAGGTTACCGTCAACTTGGACGGCGTATATTCCCTATAGCTCTCATCCATAAAGCTCGTTACGCTTTTTCCTGCCGTATATTCAAACATACCGCCTATCACTTGCGTGTCGTCGTAGGATTTACAAACGACAACCGTCTTTTCCTCACTATCAAAGGTGAAGTGCGAAAAATCGTATAAATGCTCTTTTTTATACGTCTTGTAATAACTGCTTCCGCTATACTCGTTTCCCTCTTCGTCGATATTCACCTCGCGCACGTAGAACGTGCCGTTAGGCTCAAAACCAACCACCACGCTACACTTACACGCACCGAACAAGACGCTAAAACACAGCGAAAAAAGCAAGCCTATCCGCATAAAATTTCTCGTCAATTTCGTCATACTTTCTCCCAAACACCCGCAAGGAGCGTTTTTCTATCTTAATATACAGCACTCCAATTCTTAAACACCAGCCAAGTGATAATGGCAATCACTACCGCCGCGCCCAAAGCGATGCCGTACACGATCCAGCCCGTCTTACCAAACGCAAACTTCCTGCGCCATACGATGCACAGCACGAACACCGCAATTGCAAACATAACGAACACCACAAGTGCAACGGAAAGGGAAAGCTCTAAAATCATACCCTCAATCAAGCCGATAATCGTCGCCGCAAAAATGGGGATAAGCGTTTTGTAAGCAAACCAAGAATCGCTGATTTGTTGCGAATCCTCCGCCTTGTCGTATTTTAAAAGATAGAACAGCAAGCCGTACCCCGCCGCCCCGCGAAGCGCAGGCATCAAAAAGGTCATGACGTTCATATCGAAGCCCAAATCTAAAGTCCCAAGCTCGTTTAACACCGTCGACCCGATAATCTTCGTTTCCATATGTAAGGTAAAGAACGACTGTCCCCACTCGGGCACAAAGTCCAATAAATACCGCCAAGAGAACAGCTCTCCTCGGCTCCACATCCAGGGCACGAGCACGATTAAAATCATCACCGCTTGATAGCCCATCATCAACGCAACGCCGTCCACCACGGAGTTACCGCGCGTAAACGCAAACGCGTTATACCCATACAGACATACGGCAAAGAAAACCAACCCGAAATAAGCAGGCACAAACCAACCCATATTATAGGGATTGCCCGGCTTTATTAAAAAGATAAGGAAGGTTGCCCAATACGCCACCGTAAAGGGGATAAGTACGAGCAGCAATCCTATCAACGTTTTCACAAAATACAGCTTCCGCTTTTTCAAGGGCAACGCGTAGTAACAGTCCACGTTCCGCTTATTCATCTTAAACTGATATACCAGCACGGGCGCAACGAAACACATCAGACTCATCGCCCCTGCAATCAAGGAAACGAGGGGCGAGTTCGTTATCACGGTTACCGTCCCGTCGTAGCTTTCTATTTTCGTCTGCGTCTGCATCACCGCCGCAATCGTTCCGAAAAGGATGGTAAAAATAGCGGTAATGATTATCAGCTGCCAACGCGCTTTTTTCAACTCAAAAAGGAAATATTTTTTCATTTCATATACCCCCTCGCCTGCACTTCGCCAATGAACATTTCTTCAAAGTCCATCGGAATTTCTTCCACGAACAACGGGTGAAGCGCTTGGATTTTTTGCAAAATTTCTTCCTTATCGCCGCGCGCCGTCATTTGCACGACTCTGCCCGTCTGCACGACGGACATACAGAACAAAAGCTCCTCTCTCGCCACTTCTCTGTCAAACGCCGCTTGGAATTTATATACCTTTTGCATATCCCCTTCCAAATCGCCCGAGCAGGTCATCTTGCCGTGGTCGATAATGCCGTAGCTGTCGCAAAAATCCTCCAACTCGCGCAAGGAGTGGCTGGAAATAATAACCGTTCCGTTCTTTTCCTCCACCATACGCGCAAGCGAACGCTTCAAGCTCAAACGCGCCAAGGGATCGAGCCCGTCAAACGCCTCGTCAAGCAAAAGGTATTTGGGCTGTACGGCGAGCGCAAGCGAAACGAACACCTGCCGCTTCATACCCTTGGAAAAGTTGCGGATAGGCTTTTTCGCGTCCAAACGGAAACGCTCTAAATATTCACGGAAAATTTCCTCGCTGAAATCGTGCGTCGCGCGGTATAAATCGGCAAGCTCGTTCGCGCACACGTTCGCGGTATAATAAGGGTCGTCAGGCAGGAAAAATATCTGCTTTTTGATTTTCTCGTTCTCGTACACGTCCTCGCCGTCGATAAGGATTTGTCCGTGGTCGGCGCGCATAACGCCTGAAATCAAACGGAGCAGAGTAGACTTACCCGAGCCGTTGATACCCACCAAACCAAACACCGACGAATCGGGAATGGTAACCGTCATTTCCTCTAAAACGTCCGTTTTGCCGTCGTAGCTTTTTCGTAAATTTTTAATTTCGATCATACTCTATCACCTCCGTATACCCGCGTGAGTACGCATTCTATTTTTTCCTTCGCTATCCCCGCTTGTTTCCAAACGGAAATCTGTCTTTCAAGCTCGTCTTGCCCTTCCGTTTGCGTTTGTATGCCCTCGCCGTAGCACACGAACGCGCCCTGCTTTGGCTGTACGCGCAAATACCCGTCCGCTTCCAACGCCGTGTAGGCTTTCGCCACGGTATTGGGGTTCACGCGGTGCTCCACCGCATATAAACGCACGGACGGCAGCTTTTCGCCCTGCTTCAGCACGCCGAGCTCTATCAATCTTTTGATTTCGTTTACGATATTTTCATAAACGTTCGCCTTTCCAAAGCCCATCCATCGCTCCTCCTTTATTACTTATTCACTTTTCACTCTTACCTTACCCTGCCTCCACCTGACGGGAAAGAAAACCTTATAACAAACCGCCAAGCCCCTACAATCAGTACGTCCAGTAAAGGAGCGTGCGGCAAGTAGTAAGACTGTGTCAAACTTCAAGTTTTCAATTATGAAAACTTAAAAAAACATATATGAAACCGCCAAGCCCCCTACAATCAGTACGTCCAGTAAAGGAACGTACGGCAAGTAGTAAGACTGTGTCAAACTTCAAGTTTGTGTATTATCTGTATTATTTATATGCAGTATAACACGAATACTTATCCTTGTCAAGTACTTTTAAAAAATTTTTGTATTATCTGTATTATTTTTTTTATAGATAAAACGGCAACAAGGCTAAGCCTTGACTTAGTCTTACCACCTGCCGTCCGTTCTTTGCGTCACTGTGCGGACTGTATGGGCAAGTGGTTTTCACCAGCTTTTCTTTCTGGCTAAGCCTTGACTTAGTCTTACCACCTGCCGCCCGTTCTTTGCGTCACTGTGCGGACTGTATTGGCAAGTGGTTTTCACCAGCTTTTCTTTCTGGCTAAGCCTTGACTTAGTCTTACCACTTGCAACGCAAATCTCACTTGCCGTCAGGCAAATATAACTCGCCGCAAGCGAATATCACTTGCAACGCAAATCTCACTTGCCGTCAGGCAAATATAACTCAAAAAAATTCGCGTGCGCGTATGCACACACGAATTTTTCATTAAACATATTCCGTGAAATAAGAAGTTCACTTTTTTTCCAACCCACTGTCATACCGACTGAGGGCATAGCCCGAACGGAGCGTATCTCATATAAATCCAAGGCACAATTCCGCATTTAGCACTCCGCATTTCGCATTTGGAAAAGCTACGCCTTTCCATAATACGCACGCTTATACAGCTCCTCTATCTCTGCCACGAGCGGATATCTCGGGTTTGCGCCCGTACATTGGTCGTCGAACGCGTCGCGGCTCATCTTCGGCAAGGACTCCAAAAATTCCGCTTCCGTTACGCTATCCCCCAACGCCTCTTTGATGCTTTTCGGCAACTGCAAAACCTCCTTCACTTCTTCCAATTTCGCAATCAAGCCCTCAAAAAGCGCCTCGTCCGTATCCCCTTTCACACCCACGTACCGCGCCACCTTGGCATACCTTGCCAAGCAATCGGGGTAGGCGTATTGCGGAAACGTGCCCATCTTCGTCGGCACGGGCTCTGCGTTAAACCGCATGACCTCGATTAAGAGCAGAGCGTTCGCCATACCGTGCGGCAAATGCCAACGCGCCCCCAATTTATGCGCCATGGAATGGCAAATGCCCAAAAACGCGTTTGCAAACGCCATGCCCGCCATCGTTGCGGCGTTCGCCACCTTCTCACGAGCCGTCAAATCCGCGCTTCCGTGCAAAAATGCAGGGGGCAGGTACGCGATGAGCAAGGAAATCGCCTCATATGCAAGCCCGTTTGTAAAATCGGACGCCAGCAACGAGCCCACCGCCTCTATCGCGTGCGAAAGGGCGTCGAACCCGGCGTTCGCGGTCAATTTCGGGGGAATATCCGTCATCAAATCGGGGTCGCAGATTGCCATCGTCGGCATCAACGCGTAATCGGCAAGCGGATACTTCTCCCCCGTCCGCTCGTCGGTGATAACGGCAAAGGGCGTAACCTCGCTCCCCGTCCCCGCCGTCGTCGGCACGGCGACGAACATCGCCTTTTTCCCCATTTCGGGGAAGCCGTACACACGCTTACGAATGTCCATAAACCGCATCGCCAAATCCTCAAACGCCGCCTCGGGGTGCTCGTACAGCACCCACATGATTTTCGCCGCGTCCATCGGCGAACCGCCGCCCACCGCCACGATAACGTCGGGCGCAAAATCCTGCATACGCCGCGCCCCCTCTTTCGCGCAAGCCAAGGTCGGGTCGGGCGTAACCTCAAAAAATTCCGTATGCAAAATCCCAAGCCCGTCCAAAATATCCGTTACTTGTTTGCAAACGCCGCTCTTATACAAAAAGCCGTCCGTTACGACAAACGCGCGCTTTCTTTTATATTCCCGCTCGCCCAGCTCCTCAAGCGCCGTGTTAAGACAGCCGCGCTTGAAATATACCTTCTGCGGTGCGCGGAACCAAAGAGTATTCTCCCGACGGCTCGCCACCGTTTTTACGTTCAAAAGGGCGTCTATCCCCACGTTTTCACAGACGGAATTTCCGCCCCAAGACCCACAACCGAGGGTCAACGACGGCGTTAAACGGAAATTATATAAATCCCCGATACCGCCCTGCGCCGCGGGCGTATTCACCAAAATACGGCAGGCTTTCATCTTTTCACAGAACGCGGTAAGCCGCTCTCCGCCCCTCCGCTCGTCGATATAAATCGCCGCCGTATGCCCTAAGCCGCCGCCCTGCACAAGCGCGTCCGCTTTGTTCACGCCGTCCGCAAAATCCTCGGCTTTATATACGGCAAGGATAGGCGAAAGTTTCTCCCCCGAAAAGGGTTCTTTCGCACTCGTATCCGTTACCTCCACCGCCAAAACCTTGCATTCACCTCGTACCTGTATGCCGCAAAGCTCTAAAATCTTGGTTGCGGACTGCCCTACGATTTGCGCGTTCAGCTTACCCTCGGGGAAGGTGAGTTTCCGCAATTTATCCGCTTCCGCTTTCGTTAAAAACCGACAGCCCTGCGCCGCCATTTCCGCTTTCACCTGCCCGTAGATAGAGGCGGGTGCGATCACCGCCTGCTCAGACGCGCAAATCACGCCGTTGTCAAAGGTTTTGGAGTGGATAATAGACGAAACCGCCAAACGGATATCCGCGCTCTCATCAATCAGCGCAGGCGTATTCCCTGCCCCTACCCCGACGGCGGGTTTACCCGAAGAATACGCGGCTTTCACCATTTGCGGTCCACCCGTCGCCAAAATCAAATCGCACGCACGCATTACCGCCGCCGAAGCCGCCACGGAAGGCTCGTCCACCCAAGCGATAATGCCCTTGGGCGCGCCCGCCGCCACCGCCGCGTTCAAGACGGTTTTCGCCGCCTCGATAGTACATTTTTTCGCACGCGGGTGCGGAGATAAAATCAGCCCGTTCCTCGTTTTTAAACAAATTAAGCACTTAAAAATAGCGGTAGAGGTCGGGTTGGTGGTCGGGATGATCGCCGCCGCCACGCCGATAGGTTCTGCGATCCGCACGTAACCGCCCGCCTCGTCGCGAGAAAGCTCTCCGCAAGTCCGCTCCCCCTTATAGCGGTTAAAAATATATTCGGCGGCGTAATGATTTTTGATGACCTTGTCCTCGAATACGCCCATGCCCGTTTCTTCCACCGCCATTTGCGCTAAGTCTATCCGCGCCCCGTTCGCCGCCGTCGCCGCCGCGCGGAAAATTTCGTCCACCTGCGCTTGCGTGTAAGTCGCAAACTCTGCCTGCGCCGCGCGCACGCCCTTCACCAACTCCAAAATTTTCCTTTCTTCCAAAGAAACAGAGCCCACGGCACCCACCGCAGGCTCTGTTTTCGTCGTCATTTTCTTTTTTCCGTCCGTCATACTTCTCTCCTTTTCTACCGCGTCGCCGCGCCGAAAAGCAGAAAAAGACGAGCGGTTTTTTACTCGTCGTGCAGCTTGTACAGCTTGCCTGCCAGCATCGCAAGCGACGCCGCCAAGTCCTCGGTTTTGAGTACGATATCCTTAGGCACACGCAAGGGCGCGGGCGCAAAATTCCAAATTGCTTTGATACCTGCCCCCACCATTTTATTCAAAACCTCTTGCGCCGCTACTTTGGGCACGGTGATGATCCCAATGCTGATTTTGTGCTCCTGTACAAAACTTTCCAGCTCCGAAAGGGGCAGAATTTTCTTTCCCGCCACCGTCGTGCCGATCAGCTTTTCCGAAATATCAAACGCCGCCACAATGCTAAGCCCGTTGCTCTTAAATCCCTCGTATCCAAGGAAGGCTCTGCCCAATCCGCCCGCGCCAACGATGATGGCGTCGGAAAGGTTGTCGTATCCCAAAAATTTTTCAATATCCACGATAAGGCGGCTGATGGCAAACCCCAATCGCGGTCTGCCCGCCTCCGAGGACACGAACGCCAAATCCTTGCGTACAAGCACCGACGATACGGAAATATTTTGCGCGATAACCGTCGAGGATATGTATTGCGCGCCCTTGGAACTTTCTTCCTGCAAGAAATGCAAATACAAGGGCATACGCGCAAGCGTCGCCTTAGAAATTTTCTGCGTTTCCTTTTCGCCGAATTCGTTTCTCATAACCAAACCCCTCTCTTCCTTTCTCCGCAAAGTCCCGCGCTTTTTATCGGAACGGAATGGCTCCGCGCCGCACTCGCCTTATCATTATACACCAAATTATCGATAAAATCAAGCGATAATGGCAACGTCTTAACAAAATATTCCTACCAACCGCCCCTGTACAAAGCAAGCAACCGTTTAATCGCAGAATATATTATTGTTAACACAATTCAGCGTTTACAGAACGTATTTTGCACTTAATATTGCGCTTTCTCCGCCAACGCCGTCATGATAAGCTCTAACGCCAGCCCCAAAATAAAGGTCAGCGTTACCAACGCGAACAGCTGCGGAATTTCCCCCCACGCTTTCGCGTCCTGCATCATATACCCCAGGCTTTGCGCCGTCATCGCCACGACCTCTGCCGAAACGACGAGCTTTAACGAAAAGGAAATCGCGCCGCCCGCCTCGCGCAATACGGACGGAGCGGACAAGGGCAAGTACACCCGCCAGATCCGCACCCACCTCGACGCACCGTATACCTTACTTACCTCGATCACGTGCTTATCGATTGCAAGCAGAGCCGTCAATATCCCCGTGTACAACATCGGAAACAAGGACAAAAACGCCACCGCAACGGGGGTTGCGCCCGCCCCTAAAATAGAGAGCAAAATCAGCACGATTGCCAGCACGGGCAAGGAGCGGAAAGCCGACGCGATTGGCGTGAATATTCCCGCAAACGAGGGGTACAGGTATGCGACGACGGCAAAAATCACCGCTAACACAAAGGAAATTCCAAACGCCAAAAACACCCTTGCCATCGTCGTGGCAAACCCGCGCCAAAACTCGCCGCTCGAAAACAGAACGCCAAACTCCTTCGCGCTCGCCCACGGCGCAGGCATAAGGGACGGATTGCCTATACAAAAATAGGCAATCAGCCACGCCGCAAATAATACGCCAAGCGCCACCCCCGTCTGTATTAAGTTTTTGAGTAACGCTTTTTTCATAAACTTAAACCGCTTTCACCTCTTCAAAAGGAATATCGTACTTATTCAAAACCGCTTTTAACGTCAACCCCGGCACTTGGCTGATATTCAAAACGCCAATCGTTTTTCCTTTTAAGCTCGCCAAATTTTCCGCCGTCAACGCCTCGCCGTCTTTGGAAATAAGGAACAGATTGCCGTGCGTTACCACGCCCACCATTTTATATCTGTCCCCTTTGCCGAGCAGCTTGCTCGCCGCCGTTACGGGCAAAACGCACATATCCGCGTTTTTGCTTTCATCCTCGTAGGTCAACACGGACGAAATCAAGCTCGGGTCGACCACTTTATACGTTACGCCGTCCTCTGCCGTATCCTCGCTCATTATCTTTGCAAGCGCAAGCGCGGGCGCGCCGTCGGGCATATACACCGTTACCTCGTTTTCGGGCGGATAAGCAGAGGAAACGAACGCTCCTCCCCCCCAGAAAAATTCGTCCGTGGGCATAGCCGCCGCCTTATCGTTCACCGTAAGCATCTCGGAAAGAAAGGTCTTTACCTCCGTCTGCACAGAGGATGTCCAAGCATGCGCAAACCAAACGCCGCACCGCGCCATCACGTCCGCCGTCAAAAGGGGCGCCTTCAAGGTCGTCGCATAATCCTCGTCCGCCATGTGCGAAGAAACAGCCGAAACCACCTCCGCGCCGCTCGCCGTTTCCAACCACGCCGCGCTTTTCGTAATTTGGTTGATAAAATAGTGTTCCACCCAACCGGGATAGCTCGTCAATAATTCCGTTTTTGCCACCAGAACCGCCTGCGGATAGCCGTTTTCGCCGCCGTACAAGGCTTGCAGATCCCCCTTAATAAAAAATCCGTTTTTACTTTGCGCCGTTACGGCAGGCTCGGCAAGCAAGAAATAATCCGCTTCCATCGTCCCCACCGCTTGCGGTCCCGTCATCGCCTTTAAATATACCTTGTCCGCACTCAAATTATCCTCTTTTCCGCATGCAGAAAATCCCGCCGCCGCGCTGAAAACCAACGCGCCGCAAAGTCCAACAGCCAATGTTTTTACACTCTTTTTCATAATTATACCTCTTTCAAATTTTATCATTTTTTTATATACGGAACGCCCTACGGGCTTGTTCCACCCCGCCCCTTTCGCTTGGGCGAGCTTTTTTCAACCTTACATTTTTCCAAACAACGCCTTGACGGACACACCGCTTAATCTGCCGATTTTCCCCGTCAACGCATTCGTAATTTCCACGGGCGCGTCCAAAACGACGGATAAAACGGACACCCCTTTTTCCTTGTACGGGATACCCATACGCCCCAAAAACCAATCTCCGTATTCCGAGAGTATGCCGTTGAGCTTTTCTGCTTCCGACCTATCGGAAACGAGCACGCTCACCACCGCAATTCGATTGTTGTTTTTCTCTAAATTTCCCTTGTCCATAAAATACTCCTATACTTTTCTTTGGAACTTCGCATTCAGCGCTCCGCGCTCAGTATTTATTTTTCCGCAGAGCGGAAAAACAAAAACGCCCTCTCGCCGCACGGCAAAAGAGCGCTGCTGTTCTCACAAAACAAAAATGCAAAAACGCAAAGTTCCGCGCGTTGAGGTAGGCGTAGCCGACCCCTTCGGACGTCCTTTTTTATCTCTTTTCACCGTTAGAAATTTCTTTCGGCTCAAATTCGTTGTTTATATTAAAATAATGTAACGCTTAATTCCCCATTTCGCACCTAACTCACTTGTCATACCGACCAAAGGAGCAAAGCGACTGCGCGGAGCGTATCTCGCAAAATCCGCCCGCAATTTCGCATTTCGCATTTACGAAACGCACTTACTCAAGTTTGGCTTCCACCCTATGTATGGGCAAACCGCGCTCCACCCACTTCGCCTCGTATTCCGTAACCACGTTCCAATCGGGATTTCCGTTTTCGTGCAAATCATACGTCTTGTTTTCAAGCGTAAACCCACACACCTCGTATTCCTCTAACGAAAACTCAAAAAAGTCCCTATCGTCCGTCTTTTGAATGATTTTTCCGCCCTTTTTTAAAAGTTTTTTATACGTCGTTAAAAAGTTGCGGTGGGTCAAACGCTGCGTCGCGTATCCAAGTTTGGGCAAGGGCGTGGAAAAATTCAAATAAATAACGTCCAAACTCCCCTCGGGGATATAACAAGGCAAGCACTCCGCGCGGATATTCAAAAACCGAATATTCGTCATCCCCTGCTTTTTCACCTCTTCTAAAGGAGTCAAAATAACGTTGCTCATCTTTTCCAACGCGATATAATTGACGGACGGCTCGCGCTTCGCCAATTCGATAACGAAACCGCCCTTTCCGCACCCGATTTCCAGCGCCACGGGAAAATTTGCGCGCTCCTCGCCGAACGCCGTTTTAAAATCGATCAGCGCGCGGTAATGCTCCGCCGCCTCTTTCATATTCAAAATTCCGTTCGCGCCCTGCGCAAGGAGCAAATCCCCGCACGCCTCCATACGCGCCTCAAAATTCCTCTTTTTCCTCATTCTCATCGACATAATTTACTACCTCAATTCTTGCCGGTGCTCCCAAATCCGCCCGCGCCGCGTACGGTATCGCTGAGCGCCTCCGCTTCTTCAAAACTCACTTTCAAAAAAGGCGCAACCACCAACTGCGCAATGCGTTCGCCCGCGGAGATTTTTTGTTCTACGGCGGAATGGTTATGCAACGCCACCATCACTTCCCCGCGATAGTCCGCGTCCACCACGCCCACTTTATTTGCAGGCGCAAGCCCGCGCTTGCTCGCCAAGCCGCTCCGCGCGTAAATAAGTCCTGCATACCCTTCGGGGATTTCCATCGCCAAGCCCGTTTTGATAAGCTTGGTTTCCCCGGGCGCAAACGTAACCTCGCCGTCGCAAACGGCGTACAGATCCGCTCCCGCGGAAAATTCCGAGCCATACGTAGGCAAAACCGCTCTTTCGTCCAATTTTTTTACAGCAATTTTCGGCATAAAGCACCTCTATTCGTCTTTTCGCTTGTATTATAACCCATTTTCCGCCCCTTTGTCAAGCCGTCGCGCGCATAAAATAAAAAAGGCGAAGCCTTTCCGCAAAGCTCCGCCCCCCATATTTCCCTATACGCGAAAGGTCAAACTCCCGCATTTTGCCGTAAACGGAAAGTCAAACCTCTTTTTTTGCCTGCTCCAAAAAGTAATCCAACAGCGATTTATATCCCTCGCATAAATAATGCGCCGCCGCCTCGTCCTTTTTCAGCTCGTAAGCCCTCTCCGTATAAGTGGAATACGCGCTCATATAATATCCCTCTACGGCATCCCGTCTATCCGCAAGCGACAACGAAAAATCCAGTTCGTAAGGCACGCCCTCAAAATCAATCGGCGTATATTGCAACTGAAAGAGCACCCCGTCGCGCACCCAACCGATTTCCTCCTCAAACACACGCGTCCAATACGCCTTCGTCCAATCCCACGTATACGACAAAAACAGCCCGTTATTGATAAGCCTGCGTTTTTCTTGCTGCAATTTCTCTGCAAGCTCGCGCAACAGCCTGTTTTTCTTTATCTGCGCAGACTTCACCTCCAACAGCTGCGCCTCCGTCAACTGCGCCAACTGCATCTCCGTGTAATCAATTACGTCAATTTCCATATTTCTTCCTCCTTACCAACAGACCGCTCAATCCAGCCGCTCGTATTCCAATACCACGCGCCGTACCTTCGCTCCTTGCTCCAATACAAAGCGTAAACTGAAATCCTCGCCGCGCATACCCACGCGCAGTTTTAGCTTATAAGGCAAATCTTCCACCTCAAAGTGCTCCTCGTCCTCGTCGCAAAGCACGGAAAAGGTCATGCACCCCTCGCCGTATAAAGTAACGGATTTTAAATGCTTCCGTCCCACGCCGCCAAGCTCTAAAAATCCGCTTTCAAACACAAATTCTTCCCCCGTCGGCAATTTTCCACCCAACCGCAAGGTCGCAAGCGCGTTATCTACCGAACAGATCGGCATACGGTTACACTCGTTCAAGCCCACGTAATCGCTCAAAAAATATCCGTCCTTGCCGTCCGCACGGAGCGCTATCGTCCGCTCCGTCCCAAACGAATTTTCAGGATATTTCAGCACGTAATAATCCCCAACCGTCGCATGCGTACACACGCCGCCCTCTTTCGAGGGCGTCACCCCGTATTGCTTGCCCACGCGTTCTACGTTCCTGCCGTCAAACCGACAAATCCCGTTTTCGGACAAAAAGAATATCCAATTCTCGCAAATACCTACCGACCCGCCGAAAATCTCGCCGCCGAAATAGGACACTTCTTCCACTTGAAAATTCCTAGCCAGCCCATCGGGCTTAACGCGCATGATACCGCGTTGAAAAAACACGTAAACCCATTCGCCGTACTCCAACATATCTACGATATTCCCTTTATTCAAAGGCAGATATACGTATCCGCCCTCGTCGTAGCTATGCGTAAAATCCCACGGCAGTTCGGGGTTGCTGTATAAAAGTTTACACGGCTTTTCACCGAGGAATACGCGGTTTTTACTAAAACAAATCGCCGCCGTCCCCTGCGCCTCGTCCACGTCCTCAATCTTCGTCCAATCCTCGCCGTCCACGCAATACGCCCCGCCGTCCCCGCAAATTACGATGCGCGTCGTACCGTCAGGCGCGCTCACCGCGGCCATATTCGCGTTCTTCCCCAAATTCGCTTTCGTGATATACCCATCGGACAAACTTACGTACTGCATCGCCTCGCCCTTGTCGGTACGGATAAAATAATAAGGCTGCAATTCCGTCCCGCCTCCGTCCGACCAAGCCTCCATCACGTAGACGGCGCGTATCCCTTCCGCAGCCCCCGTCGCAACCTCTTCTCCGTTGCGGTCATGATAGCGTTCATACCCGATCCCGCACTGCAACTTCCCGTCCGCAAAACTGCAATTCAAGCTGTACGCCGCCGCCAATTTCCCCTTTTCTTCCGTCGGAAACAGGCAAAAGGTATCGTAGCTCGCCTTCTCCGTTTTGCCCTTCCCTTCCGTCTTGTCAAAATCCGTCATACCCATTTCCGCGATTGCATTCTGCCGCCCCGTTTCAACGCGTGCGACTTTGCAATACTCTCCTTATATTTATTCCCCCAAAACGCCGCCTCCGTATACAGCCCTCGCGTCGCGCAATATTCCGCCGCTACGCCGTACGCCATCAACGCAACGCTTACGCAGGCTTGATAATCCGAATCGCTCAACAACCCCTTCTCTTCGGGCAGATAAGCGTAGTTCACCCAAACCTCTTGCTCCCCCGTATCGACGTGAATTTCCGTGGGAAATAACTGAAAGGGCAATCGCTCCCCTTTCTTGTCCGTTACCGAAATCACGCGCAGGGGATTTTGCGGAAAATTCTCGTAAAAAATCTTCCCGTCCTCAACGGAAAAAAGCGTCTTTTCAAACAGGGACACGTAATTAAGCGCCAAATCGTTCTCTATTAAATTAAAGCAAGAAACCAGCTTCTCTGCATCTTCTTTCCCTCGCCCTGCTCCCTCGTTTACGTACGCGCTTACCTCTTCGTCGATCTCCAACAGCTTCGCCGCCGCCAAAACGACCTCTTTAACTTTCATTTCTCCTCCTTTTTCGGGTATCCGACCCGTAAAAACCTTTTAAAAGCACCCGTGAAATTACGTTCAACGCGTACACGGGTGCTCCAAACGGCTATTTTACGCCAATTTCTTTACGTAACGGCTTAAAGTTCGCTAACCCCCGTCAGCATACCCTGCGCCGAGGGCTTTTCGCAAAGCAACTCTGCGTATTTTACAAGCGTAGCCGTGTACACGGGCTTGCCGGGTACTTGCTTTAAAATTTTGCCGTCCTCCGCTTCCAACCACTGCCAATCGCAAAGCTGGCAAAGTTTGAAGTAATCGGTGTTGAGCAAATACATCGTATTCGCGGGGCAGAATTTATCCACGACAACGGGAATACCCAACACCTCAATCGCCGTAAAACCGCCTTCGATTTGGATGGTCTTGACGGGAATACTATGCACTTTGTAATATTCCCTGATCGCACGGCGTACCCCCCAAGAACAGATGATAAAGTTTACACGGTCCCCCGAAGTCGCCTCGATGTTGTCGATAGCCTGCTCCAACGCTTCTTCGCTAAAATTCCCGAAATCCTGGTCAAGATAGGGTTTCATTCCCATCTCGTCTCTGGTTAAGCCGTAAAGAGGTTCCGAGCCGAAAATCGCGCCCAAGCCGGTAATCTCACTTTGCGACGAACCGTGAAGCGCAATTTCCAACCCCATGATATTTTCGTCAAATATCTTCCCCTCGATACGAATACGCTTATTGGGGTAATCCACCTCGATAACTCTCATATTTACCCACTCGGCATCGCCGTCTACCACGTCTACGTACATACCGATTGCAAAATTCTGAACGTTGTCCACGTAAACCCAATAGCCTTCAACGTCGTCAACGCAGCTAAGGGAGCCGTAACCCGTGCCGTAAAGCATTCTGCCAAAATTGAAGGACGCGCTCTTGATAAGAGACTGCATTTCTTCGTTGACAAGGTTGACAAACGCGCCTTCGTTATTTGCGGACGCGCGAATGGCTTTATCCGAAATTTCAATCGTGCCGTATAAATTTTTAAGTCCCGTTCGCATTTGGATATATTTAGGATCTCTCGCGACGGGCAAATCCCCCGTTTCCTCGCCCGCGCCGATGCCGCCGTTAATACCCACGCGTACCGTCTTGCACACTTCCTTACCCGTAACGTAATTGCTGGTACGTTCGATTTTCGCTAAGAAAGGGTTTATCTTCAAATTCAAAGACTCCGTCATCGCGTCCAAATAAAAGCTCTTCAATGCGCTATCTGCGCTACTCAATGTTACCATATATAATTCTCCTTACTTGATTTTTTAAGGGCTTCGCCGCAACGGACCGTCGCGACAGCCCGCATTTTTTACGGCTGCTTAAAATATTGCAACGCCATCACGCCCGCGTCCCCGATATTTTTTGCTTTTAAGGGCGGCGTAACGGGCGTCCCCGCGCCGTTCGCCGTCAACGGCGCGCCCGTTTTTCCAATCGAGGCGAGATATTCCCCAATAATCTTTAATCTCACACCCTCGTTACGGCTCGCCTGTCGGTAAAGCTCCTCCGACGAAAACGCCGTATTTCCGTGTTCCGCGACGGCAGGAAACGCCTTTTCCCCCTTAACTCCTTCCTCGTGCACGTCCCCGTTCTCTTTCAAAAACGGAGCTTCGCTACGCGCAGGCTCTACGTCATATTCCGCCGCATTCCCCTCGCCGTCAGGCTTCACCGCAAGGGTGTTTTCCTCCTTCAACGCGTACACGCCCCCTTCCTTTGCCCCATTTTCAAGGCAGAGCTCCTGCGTTTGGAGCGCCGCAGTACTCCCTGCGGCAACCGAGTCCTCTACGGTTTTCCCTTCGTCGTCCGTGTCTGCGGGTTCGCCGCGTCCGTCAAGGTCGTCGGTATGCGCTTTACCAACCAAGGCAAGAAAATCGTCAAACGCTCTCGCCTCCTCCCTTCTCGCCTTAGCGTGTTTACGGAGCTTTTCCGCCCCAACCGCCGCCGCGCCGTCGCCCTGCAAATTATCCGCCAACCTTTCCAACTCTTTCAAGCGTTGGCTACGTCTTGTAAATTCCGCCTCCAACGCCCCGTAAGCCCTCGCAAGGGCGTTTACGTCCTTAAACTTCCCCAAAACCGCCGAGGCGTTTTCACTCTCTTGCGCCACCGCGCCGCTCGCCGTTGCGATTGCCTCCGCTTTAGTCGTTTCTTCGTAAACGTTATCCTCTTTCTTTTCCATCTATCTCCTTTCCTCCGTTAAAAATTTATTCACTCTTCACTTTTCACTTTTCACTTTTACTTTCTCGCCTCCGTCCCCCGCTTCGCCTTATGCGCCTCAATATGCGCCTCGAACCTCTTCTTCATCTCGCCCCCGTCCGCAGCACGTTTAAATTCTGCCGACAAAAGGAAACGGATATGCTCGGTGATATGCAGCTCGTGGTCGTCGTAGAAATCCACCTCTGTCGCCTCCGTTTTTAAGGTCAAATTTTCTTCTCCCGCCTTTGCAATATGCAAAGAGGATATATCCCTCGCATTCTCATAACCGCCAAACCCAAACGCGTCCAAAATACGCTGTTTATTTTCCTGCGTCAAATTGCCGTCCTTATCCGTCAAAAGCCCCGCCTCGTACAGCTTCAAAAGGGTCGCTTTTTTCTCCTCAGGCGTCGTTACGTCCTGCGATTCAAAACGAATGTCGCTCACGTCCAGCTTGGAAGCGTTGAAATAATAAACCTGCGTTTTTTTATTCTCGCCCGTTAGGGTCATCAAGCGCGCGTTCCCCGCAAATTGGCGGTACAACCGCAAAATCTGCCTGCCGATCCCTTTCATCGCCTTATGTATACACGCCACCGACGCCGCCAAGCGCGATTCGTCCTGCGAAATGAGCAACTGCAACCCCGTCGCGGACGTTACGCGCACCGCCGTCGAGCTCTGCGCCACGTCGCTTACGCCCCCAATCACGGAAAATTCCTTTTCCAACCATTCTTCTTCGTCCTTGAACTCGCTTGGCACTTTCCCGCAATCCAGCATTTCCGGCGCTTTCCCGCCTTGACGGTAAACGAGCACTTTTCCGGGCAGCAACCCTTCTTCCGCAAGCTCGTCCGTATCCACAGACCCGTCCTCCACCGTCAAAACGCCCATCGAAAGTCTGTTCAAAAATTCGTGTTTGCGGTTGCGAACGGCGTTGTAAGCGCGCTGAACGGGGATAAGTCTGTCTACGATGCTCGTCGCAAAAAACGCTCCGGGCAAGCGCAAGCTGTCCTGCTTGATAAACGGAAAGGTTCTCTCGCCGCGCTCGCCGTTTTTATAGGGCAAAGGCCCCTCGTATAAAAGTTTCCCCGCCGCCACGATTTCCAAAGCGCCGTCCGGTCTTTCTGCCGTCGGCTTGGTGTATCGCTCCAAAAGCAACACTCCGTCCTCCAACTTCGCCGCTTGCATACCCAAAGTGTTTTTCGGCAATTTTGCCGCCGACGCCTCCGAGTATCCAAACAAGTCGGTCATCTCCGTACCCGAAACAGCCACGCCGAATTTCTCTAAAATATACCCCGCCGAAACCGCTTGCGCATGGATAACGCTCTGCACGCCGTCAAGATCCTCCGCGTCCAAACGGTTAGGAAAAATCTCAAACGGAGGCACGATAGACACCTGCACTTCCCCCTCGTAAACGGGTCTGTTTTCCCCGTCAACGGCTACCTGCCTGCCTCCTTCCTCGTTCCAAAGCACTTTATAAAAGACGCTTCCGCACACTTCCGACCAAGCCGTCGCTTTGGACAAGCTCTCCTCCAAGCCGATACGTTCCTGCACGTACTGTAAAATCCCCGTCGCCAACTGCGCCGCCTTCAAATCTCCGTCCTCGTCCGAAAAAGCGCGTACTCGCAACACGGGTTTCAACTTTTCCAGCTTTGCCACACGCGAATCCACCGCAGGCGCAATGTGGTTGAATACGCGGCGAGACTGCCAATAATACTGCTTGTCCTCCTCTACCAATCCGCCGAGCGGGGACACGTCGCAATACTGATTTCCGCTGAAAAAATTCATATTCAAACGCCAACCGTTTTCAATGCTCCGCCTTGCCTCTCTGCGTTTTTCAAAGTCCGCCGTAATTTCGGCGGCCAAACGCTCCGCCTCCAACTCCTTCGCCCTTTCCTCCGCTTGTTTATCAAACGTTTTTTGCTCCATCTATCTTTATTCCTCCTTTTTACTTTTTTAGTTTTACACCCCTCGCCTTCCTTCAAGAAAGCCGCAAACCGTGTATGCAATTTCTTATTTTGCCGACTTCTTCACGGCAGACTTTTTCGCCACAGCCGTTTTCTTCGCAGCCGTTTTCTTCGCAGCCCCCTTTTTCTTCGCGCCGCTTTTTTTCGCCACGGAACGCTTCGCGCTCGTCTGCGCTTGCTCTTTTCCCTCCTCGACTTGCCCCGCAACGATAGCCGCCTGCTCTTTCAATTCGGCAAGCAGTTTCGCCTTTTCCGCCTGCAACGCCTCGTCCGTCCAACCGCCGTAATCGGCGCTCTCCCCCGAGGTAAGCAAGAGCTGCACCGCCTTCAAATCGGGCGGCACGTCCTTCTTCGTCTTTTTTCGCTTGGTCAGCTTAAGCTCGCCGTTCACCTCCGCGTATTCTTCCGTTACTTCGGCAATTTGATATCCGAGCGCCACCTTCATCAGCGCGTCCCCAATCTTTTCTTCCTTTTTCTTCGTCGTTTTTTTCACCGTTTTCTTGGGCTCGCTTTCCCCCGTGCCGCCCGCTTCCACGACGTTATTTTCCACAGTTTCCTCTATCTTCTTTTCCACTTCTCTCTCCTTACGATCCACCTTTTCGATCTTCCCATTTCCCATCGCAATCCACAATTTCGCGCTCGGCATTCAGCGCTTGCGGAACACACTCCGCATTTACAAAAAGCTTCGCTTATTCTTCAACGCCCTTATCCGCCTTTCCTTATCCTTTTGAATGGAAGTGAGCGCAGTCTTGGGCGCGCTTTTTTGCGGTCTCGACATCAAATAATACCGCATCTCGTCCAAGGCGTGGTCGGCTGTCTTTCTCGGCAAGTCCCCGCTCCCCCAATAATACCCTTTCAACTCGCTGATCAGTCGAACGCAGTTTTTAAAGATGTAAATATTCGGCAACCCGTTTTTTCGGCTCAAATAGCTCTTCACCCTCGCTATGCCCGAAAACATATCTTTTTCCACGTTCGGATTGACCAAAATCCCCCGCTCGTAAAAGAGCTCCACCACGCTCTTTACCCCGCCCAAGGTTCGTTGCTTCGCCGCGCTGTCGATCAGCGAACATATCCTCCCCTTGCCGTCCGTATGCCAGCCCAGCTCGCGGCAAATGCGTTTTATCTGCTCGGCGTGATAATCGATATCCCGCCCCGCCTCGTAATGCTCTGCCATAACGTAAACGTTATCGTCAAAATCCACCGCGTACCAATGCGCCGAAAGCGGATTGTTCAAACCGGGGTCGATAGAAATATTATCCTGCCACTCTTTCGGCACGGAAAAGGGCTCGATGACGTGTACGTTCTCGTCGAATTCGGGATAGACAAGCCCCGCCCCGTCCGAGATAAACCGCCCGTACCGCCTCGACTGCAAAGTGCGTTCGTCCAAGCTCGCTTCAAGCGCCGCCACCTCGTCCTTATCCAAATACGGATTGTCGCTCCACTCGACAAATTCATACCAAACCTCGGGGTCGGCGCGCTCGTTCAAATAAATATCTTTGTACACGAACGTCAAGCCCTTGAGCGGCGTCATCGTCCCAAACATCTCCCCGCGCCTGTCTAAAAGCCGCATCTTGCATTCCATATAAATATCCTGCGGCGGTTCTTCGTCAAACCAAACGAAATCGAGGGACGCCCCTTGGAATTTTTCCCTGCCTTGATCGCAACTCTTAAATCCGATCACGGAAACCCCGCCCAACACGTTTTTGACGCGGATAAAATCGATGATCCCGTTTTCAGGCGAGTCCTTCCGCCCGCTCAGCATCACAACGTCCTCTATCCAATCCTTGCGCAAATAATGCAATATCTTCTTTTGCGCGACGTCTCTCTGTACCTGTGCCGAAACGGAAACCACCCACCCTTGCACCTCCGCCCGATTTTGACGGTAAGGGTGAATCCCTCTTGCAAGGTATACGCACTCCACCGCGCCGCACTCCGTCTTTCCTGACCGATTGCCGCCAAACACCCACCTATTCCGTTTTAAACACTTGTGAAAGGCAATCTGCTTCTCGTGCTTTTTCTCCCCCGCGTTGTACGCCGCCAAATGATCGCGCGACCTACGGTTTTTTAATTCCCTTTCAATCTTAATCAGCTTTTCTACAATCTCTTCCATAATCCCTAAAAAACTCTCAAAACCCGACTGCGCTCTCCCTAATATACTATAAAATAGCCTCGTCTGAAAATCGAGTGCGTTTTATCCTATTACAGTATACTTTGCAAGCACCGCGCGCAACAAACGGCGACGATATAGGTCTTTTATGCGAAAAATCCTCACGAAGGCGCTCTCGCCCCTCCTCATCTTCATATTCCTTTGTATGTCCTTCACCTCGTACATGGGTGGGGTGTTTTGGGCAAAAGCGGAAACTTCCCTCCCGCAAAACGGGGATTACGCCTACGTGCAAACGGACGACGTTTTTTTCTACGCCACCGCCAACGCACAGAACGGCTTATTTCGGCTTCCGCCCACCTATTACGTCCGATTGCTCGATTACACCCCCACCTTTTGCAGAGTGGAATACCAAACGGACGGCACGCACACCCAGCGCCTCGTCGGCTACGTCAAAACGGAACAGCTCACCTTCGTACCCTACGTTCCAAAACGCCCTTACTTAACTTACATATTCGACGTCGAATACAAAATCGACGACGACGCCAAAACGTCCGACGGATTTTTAACGCAAATTATTATGACCTGCGCCTACTACGGCGACTATAACGTCGGCTCGAACACCTATTGCTACGTCCTCCGCGAGGGGGAATTCGGCTATATTCCTAAGCCCGACGACCTATACTTTGACGAGAATACGGAATACGCCGAATACTTATCCTCCCTCACCTCGCCGTCAACGGACAGCGCAACCCCTAAGGCAAAAAACAACACCCCGGCGCAAATCGCCATTTTGATTGCTCTTTGTCTGCTCGTCCCCCTACTCGCCGCCCTCATTTTAAAACCAAAATCCACCCACGACCCTGAGTAACGTTCTCCCCATCACGCCGCAAGGCTTGTATATCTCGCCTCACTTCGCCGCGCAAGCCAACCGTCCTTCTTCTAAGCACACTTTCTCGTCCCGTCCTTCCGCTACGAAGCGGGCAATCCGCCGAAAAATATCCAAGTGCGCAAACTCCGCCTCGTACCGTTCCTCGGTCAAACCGACGGAGCGCATCATCGCGCTCACCTTTTCGCCCAACCGTTTCTGTTCCCGAAAATACTTTCGTTCGCTCCAACCCGACTTCGCGCTTTCGTTTTTCAAAAATTCGCGAAGTTGTTTTCGTTTCCCAAAATACCGAAAGGACAAAAGCCGGTTTTCCCGCTCTTGCAACCGCCCGAAAACCTTTTCCAAATCCTCTTTCAGCCCCTCCAAACTTCTCTTTACGATAATTTCACTTGCTATGTATTCCGCCAAGCGCTCTGCCGTCATGCCGCTGCCGTGCGAGAGTATCGCCCTGTTGCGGATATGTCCCTCATAATCCTTTTGCACCGTCTTTAAAAACGGATAAACGTATAACATTACTTTCGCGTAATTTTCCAAAAACTTTTCACCTCCTTGCCGCCAAGTTGCGACGGGGCTATTATGCCATTTATTTTGTTTTTATCAAGTATCTACTGCCACTTTTTTGGTTAAAATCCGAACATTTGTTCGTTTTTGCAGGTGATTTGAATGGTAAAACTTGCCAAATGTATGCCTGTTAAAGTGTATTTTCGCTAAAAAGCAACTCATTTTCCTCACTTTTGCAAGAAAAACACGAACAGCCTTATTTTCCACGATCCCGCACTCCGCATGCAACCTTCCGCATTCCGCATGCAACCTTCCGCATTCCGCATTTACAATGTATTTCGTCTTTCTTATTTTGGGATTTTGAAATTAAAAAAAACTTATCTTCATTCCTTGCTTTTTTACAAAAAGCATGTTATAATAAAACCGTATGAAGAATTTTAAGACGACGATGATTTGTATACTTTCTTTGGCAGCGTGCTCCATTTCGGGCGCGGCGCTTTCGCTTGTCCAAAAAAATCTAACGGCAAACGCGTTCGAGCCTATCCCCGCCGCCTCTCTGTTTTTGCCTGATTCCTACAAGCAGTACCTCGACCTCAACGCCCCCACCGACGTTGCCGTTAACGAGGACTACACGGCGATTGCAGACGGAAACGTCATCTACGTCTACGACCAAGCAGACGGGGTATATCGCGAATACGTCCACAACGTAAACTCCGACCCCTTAAAAAACAACGTTACCAAATTACAATTTGACGAAACGGGAAATTTATATTTCCTCGACGCGACTTATCTTTATATCCTCGCGCCGAATACCTTGGACGAGCCTACCCCGACGGTGAAGAACACAAGTTTCCCTTGCACGACCTTCTACCTGCACGGCGATATGCTGTATTTCACGGACACGAAAGCCTCCACCACTCAGCTTTCGCAGTTAGATTTACTCGCTTACGATATTGACGTAACCCACGCCAAAACCTTAAAGAGCGACCTTTCGGGCAAACCCACCATCGCCGTATACGAAAACGAGTTGTACTATACGTCCGGCAATAATTTGCGGAAAATCGATTTACAAGCGCAATCCGCCCAAGACGCGTCGTCCACCGTCGCCGTATTCGACAACTTCTCCGCTTTTTCCTCTATCCGTATCGTAAACGGCGTATTCTGTTGCACGAGCACGAACGACCCTGCAACCTTCTACGCCTACGATTTGACCGAGCTTGCGACGACAAGCATCATCAACGAAAATTCCCTCGCGCCGCTCAACAAAACGGACGGCAAATTTTCCGCCCTCACCGTATTTGACGGCGCCGTATACGCCGTGGACGGCAATTCGGTGCGTGAATTCAACTTAACCGACTGCGATTTCACTGACCGTGAAATCGGCAACCGCTCCTCTTCCGTTAACCGTATAAACGACGCGGCGGACGTCTGCCTTGCAGATAATCTGTTGCTCATTGCCGACAACGGAAACAAGCGCATTTCCGTCCTCGACACCGCTACGGACAATTTCCAAACCCCTATCGAAAACGAATTGATTGCCGAAAGGCTCGTTTCCGACGGCAACACTTTACTCGTTGCCAACCAAGACCAAGCGATTTTGTACAGTCTGCAATCGGAAACGTACGGCGAAAAACTTGCGGAATTTGACGATTTTATCGGCAATATCGTCGGCGCGGCAAGCGTGTACGGTAAGTATTATTTGGCTTTGGACAATTACTCGCACTACCTTATCGGCACGGACGAAAACGGCGAATGGCAATATGCGGAAACCAAGCGCGCCGCCACCCGTATCCCCTCACTTTTGACCGCTGACGCTTACGGAAATCTGTACGTCGCAAGCGGCGCAAAAATCCATCGTTACACCGAGGCGCAGTTTCTTTCCGAAAACGAGGACGGCGTGGAGGTGTACGGCAATCTGCCCCAAAACGCAAAGAAAATTTCCGTCGATTACGAGGGCAACCTCTACGCTTTGATAGAGGGAAAACTTTATAAACTTGACGGGGAAACGCCCACGCAGTACGGGCTGAACGACCCCCTCGTTTATACGGCTTCCGCCCAAACGACGGTAACCGCTTTCACTTTCGGCATTGAAGAAAACAAAACCTACGTTTTGTACGCCGAAAATTATATGGCGCAGACCGCGCTTTTAAATCTGCCCACCGTAAAAACGATAGCGGTAAACGGCGCGGACGAAAGTATTTTCGCCAAAGAGAGCGCGACTTTCTCCGTCGTGCAGACCCAACCCGACGCGTTGACCGTCTACTTCGATATTAACGCCTTAGAGGGCGCAACGGAATTCCCTTACCTTTCCTTTGAACGCAGAGCAATGCCCTTCACCGCCTTAAAAATCGGGGAAACGGAAAAGCACAACGCCCTTGCGATTTTCAACGAGGAAACGCACGAATATCAAACCTGCCTCGTCCTCAAAACGCAGTGTAACGAGCTTCCCGCCGAAGAATACCGCTCTGACTACGACAGCGAAAAAACGGGCTATCTCACTAACGCGGTTTTCCTTTATAAGTTCCCTTATTTAAATTCCCTGCTCACCGCGTCGAGGTTGAATGCGGATATGCAAATCACCTTGCTCGGCGAAATCGATAAGCTCGACCACCCCTATTACCACGTCGCTTACGTGGACGAAAACGGCGTGCGCCAAACGGGCTTTATCCCCAAGGCGTACGTAACCGATTTCAGCGCAACGACGCCCATTCCCGAGCAGCTCACCTATGGTAGCCTCACCTCGAACAACGACAGTATTTTCCGCCTTGTTTACCTCATTTTGGGTACGGCGGTCATTTGCATCCTCGTCGATATATTGATTTTGAAAAAGCGCAAGAACGACGAAACGCAAAACTGATTTTTGCTTATAATAATTATAGGGCGAAAAAAGCGCGGTAAAACTGGGTCAAACCTCAGCCACATAAAACTTGTTTGAAACCAACCGCCCATACCGCCCGCTCGCCCCGTAAAAGAACGGGCGGCAAGCGGTAAAACTGGGTCAAGGCTCAGCCTTGCCGTACGTGAGCAAGGGGCGCGGAGCGACAACGAAGTATTGCGAAGTATATACGTATTTCTAAAAAAAAAAATAAAAGGAGGAACGGTTTTTATTATGACAGCAGACTATCACCCAAGCGTAGACCCGCTAAGCAACGCGCCGTCTTTGCGCCGTTTCTTCTTACGACGTAAACGGTAATTGCTCCACGAGGATACGCTACCCGCAGTTTCAGTCAAAAAAAATAAGAGGTAGAGTATTATGCAAAAGGAATTATCAGAGCTTTTAGAAGCTCAAAATTATCAAGCCGCGGCAGAGTTCGTAGAAAAGTATGAAAACGAACGGCTTGCCGCGCTCATCAACGAGGTAGAAGAAGCCTATCTTCTTCCTTTTTGTCATGCGCTCGACAGCGAACAGCTTGCCGACGCGCTTTTGCTTTTAGACAGCGACCTACAAGAAAAAATTATCGGCGGGCTTCGCGACGAAGAGCTGGAAAAGGTGATGGACGAGATTTCCGTCGACGACACCGTAGAAATCATCGAAGATATGCCGCAGGAAATCGTCAGACGTATCGCCGAAGTAGACGACATTTTAAAGCTGCTTGAAGAACGCAACTACGCCGTATTAAAGCCCCTGCTCGCCGATATGAACGCCATCGACCTTGCCGAGGTTTTCGAGGGGACGGAAAAAGACGCCGATTTGCTGATTTTGTTCCGCATACTCCCTAAGGATCTGGCGGCGGAAACCTTTGTCGAAATGGATAGCGACGTACAGCAAAAACTCATCCATAAATTAAACGACAGAGAATTGAAGGACGTCCTTGACGAACTGTTTTTGGACGATACGGTTGACCTCATCGAAGAAATGCCGGCAAGCGTGGTCAAGCGCGTCTTGGCGCAAAGCGACGCCGAAACCCGTGCATACATCAACCAAATTTTGAAATACCCCAAGGATAGCGCGGGCAGTATTATGACGATAGAATTCGTTTCCCTGCGCCCCACCATGACGGTAGACGACGCGTTTGAGCGTATTCGCCGCACCGCCATCGACAAGGAAACCATCTATACCTGCTACGTCGTAGACGAGAAAAACAAAATCCTCGGCCTTGTAACGGCAAAGGATTTGATGTTGGCGCAAAAGACGGCGCTCGTTTCCGACATCATGGAAGAAAACGTCATTTACGCCTACACCGAGGACGATAAGGAAGAGGTCGCAAACAAGATTTCCGATTACGGCTTTTTGGCTCTGCCTATCGTAGATAGAGAAATGCGGCTTGTCGGTATCGTTACCATCGACGACGCTATCGACGTCCTGCAAGAAGAAAACACCGAGGATATCGCCAAAATGGCGGCTATCACGCCGACGGATAGACCCTACTTAAAAACGGGGGTGTTCACTCTTTGGAAAACGCGCGTTTTGTGGCTGTTGATCTTGATGCTCGGCTCGACGTTTACGGGGCTTATCTTAAACCATTTCGAACAGATTTTGGTGGCTTGCCTCGTCGCTTGCGTACCCATGATCATGGGTACGGGCGGTAATTCTGGCTCACAGGCGTCCGTTACCGTCATCCGCGCCCTCTCCCTTGGCGAAGTGGAAATCCGCGACGTGTGGAAGGTGCTTTGGAAGGAATTCCGCACGGCGATTTTACTTGGTTTGACCTTGGCGGCGGCGTGCTTCTTAAAACTCAGATTTTTAGACGGAATGCTGTTGCAAATGGAAGGCTACACTTGGGACGTTTGCGCCGTCGTTTCCCTCGCCCTTTTCTGCACGGTGATCGTAGCGAAATTGGTGGGCGCACTCTTACCCCTCTTGGCAAAACTTTGCAGACTTGACCCCGCCGTCGTTGCAAATCCGTTTATCACGACGATTGTCGACGCTGTTTCGGTCATCTTATTCTGCGGTTTATCCGTCGCAATTTTAGGCTTATAATCCCAAAAGAGCGTTGAAATCAGCGTGATACTCTTAACGGAGTATCACGCAACTCTATTCGCCTTCGGCGAGTTTTATTGCCTCGCAAGTTAAGGACGAATAGAATAGAACTGCAAGGCTTTGCTTTGCAAGCGCACTTCCCGTAAGGGAAATATCACTCGCTTTATACCAATAAAAGAGAGGACGTTTCGGCTATAAAACCGATTCGTCCTCTCTTTTTGCTTGTAATATGGTTTGCGCTTACCCCAATTACCTATTTTATATTCAACGCGTACCTGCCCCTTCCTTTTTTAAATAATCTTGCAATATTTTAAAATCGCGTCGGGGGTATCGATTAAAACTTTTGCACCGTGGGTAAGCAAAAACTTTCTGTCTTTAAAGCCCCAAGTAACGCTGATACAAGCCACGCCCGCATTTTGCGCCGTTTGAATATCCACTTCGGAATCCCCGACGTACACGGCGTCCTCCTTTTTCGCGTTCAATTTTTCCATTACGGCAAAGAGAGAATCGGGCGCAGGCTTTTTACGCACGCCCGCCGCCTCGTTTTCGCCCACTGCGTATAGAAGCAAGCCCGAAAAATATTCCTCCGCCAGCAACTTTACGGCAAAATCGGCTTTATTGGAAACGACTGCCGTTTTCACGCCCGCCGCCTGCAATTTTTTCAGCAACTCTAAAATACCGCCGTAGGGTTTGGTTTTGTCCTTGCAATGCGCGCCGTAATGTTCTTTAAACGCTGAAAGCACTCCCTCGAAGTCGGGACAGTTCTTATCCCCTATCGCCCGCTCGATAAGTTTGGCGATTCCGTTCCCGACAAAGGCGCGCACCTCCTCCACGCTGCGGCTGGGCAAACCGTAGGCGGCAAGGGCGGCGTTTACGGACGCGTGTAAATCCGCTAAGGTATCTAAAAGTGTTCCGTCTAAATCAAAAATGACCGTCTTATACATTTTATGCACGCTCCGCGTTTAATGTAACGCGTCTTTGATCGCCGCGATAGCTTGGGCGCGGTTTTCGCATTTGGTCTTAATGTAAATGGCGGAAACGTAATTCCTCGTCGTGCCCTCGGAAAGTTTGAGCGCGGCGGAAATTTGACGGTTGGTAAAGCCCTCGTACATCATCAAGGCAATTTCTATTTCACGCTCGGACAAATTGAAAGCGCGCATTAAACGGATTTCTCTATCCGCCGCCACGTGCTTTGCCGCGTCCGCTATTCTGCGGGCAATTTTAGCGGGCAGAATGGTGTCGCCTGCGTGGGCGTTTTTCACCGCGTCGATCAGCGCGTCGCCGCCGATATCTTTCAAAAGATAACCGCTCGCGCCGTTGTTGATGGCGTTGAGGATATAATCGCTGTCGTCAAAGGTCGTCAAAATGAGCACCTTGACCTGCGGATAGTCCGCCTTGATACGCTGTGTGGCGACTACGCCGTTCATGTTCGGCATGCGGATATCGAGCAAGACGACGTCGGGGTGTTTCAACGCCGTTTTTTCGAGCGCGTCAAAGCCGTCCGCCGCCGTACCGACGACCTCTAATCCCTCGTCCGTTTTTAAAATTTGAGCAATTTCTTCCGCAAGCTCCGCTTGGTCGTCCACGACCAACACCTTAATTTTTTCCACACTCAATCTTCCTCCTTATCTAAGGGTAAAGTAAGGCGAATTTCAAAGCCCTCGCCCTCCTCCGTTTTAAATTCTACGCCGCCGCCCAACGCTTTTGCACGGTCTTGCATCGTCGTCAAGCCAAAGCCTTTTTTGAGGTTCACCTCGTACATGCCCCTGCCGTTATCCGAAAGCAGGAAGGAAATTTCTTCGCCTACGGAGAGTTCAAACCAAAACGCCGTCGCGCCGCCGTGGCGCAGTCCGTTGGATATCCCCTCCTTTAAGCTGTTGCAAAGAAAGCGGAATTTCGCCGCGGAAACACAGACGTCTTGAATGGACGAGCGAATGACGATGCCCGTGCCGTCCGTCGATTCGTTGACGATATTTTGCAGGGCGGATCGCAGGGTTTGATTTTCCGTTCTGCCCGATAACAAATGCACGCTGTCGCGAAGCTCTTCCAAGGCGTGTTTGGCTTGTAAATTTGCCGCGACGAGCTTGTTTTTCGCTTCGTCGGGGTTGCTGTCGACGATGCGCTTTGCCGCCTCCGTCTGCATAATGACGGTGGTGATAGAATGCCCCGCCGTGTCGTGAATTTCTTTGGCGATACGCTGTCTTTCTTCCAACGCCGTAACCTCGGCAACCGCCTCGTAGGCTTTTTGCAGCTTTTGCTGACTTTCGTTAAGGTCGCGCACCGCTTTATCGAGTTTGAGGTATTGACGGTAGAACGCCAATGCGATTTGGACGGCAAGGAAATGGAAGGTGATGGCGATCACCGAGCCAAGTCCGTACCAAAGCACTTCCAAAAATCCGTTGCCGATTTTTGTAAAATCGCCGCGCATACCGTAAATGACGGCATACAGGGGCATACTCACGCCAAACACGATACCGGAAAAGCGGAATTTTTCCGCGCCGATATAAAACTGCGTCAAGACGAGGATATACAAAACCAAGGGATAAACACCGTAGGCAAAGAACAGACAGCCGCACGCTGCGACGGTGTCAATGGCATAAAAGACGAACTTTGCTTTGCCTCGTACGGCAAAGAGTTGTATCGCCTCCGACGCCGCCAATATCACGACGAGGGATATCAAAACGACTGCGTTTATCCAGCCCTTTTCCCCCTTAAAATCGCCCACGTGTTGTAAAATCATCAAGATTTCTACAGCCAGTAGGGCAAGAAAAACCAGCCACTTCCCAAAATAGAGGAATTGCGCCTCGTTTTTGAAATTGATTTTACCGAACAAACGAACGAAATAGTTGCGAATGGGATTTTCTTCCCGCCGCTCTACCCGTTTTGAGGTAGCGTCGTCCGTTTTGGTTGGTTCTTGCTTATTCTTCGCCATGCGTTTTCCCACCTCCGCCGACGATATTCTCGATGGAATAACGTTTGCTTATCGATTGCAAATTGCCCGAATCGTAATAGCTGTATCTATGCCCCTTCGCGTAAATAACGTGGTCGCAGAACATTACGTTGTGCAAGCTGCAAAGCACTTGGCATTTCTCCGTCATTTCCTTATCCGCAACCGACGGTTCCGCCGTGCTTTGCGGGTGGTTGTGGACGATCACAAGCCCAGCGGGCGGCGTTTCAACAAGAATTTTAGAGAGTGCGGGCGGATGGAATTGCACACTGCAATTATCCCCCTTCGCCAAACGGCAACTGCTGTAGATACGGGATTCGGAATCGAGGAAATACGCGTCTACGACCTCGTAATCTACGGTTGCGTAAATGCCGTCGAGGTACTTCCAAAATTCGTCGTATTTCGTTTTGACCATCAAGGGCGTAGGCTTTGGCGCGTCCTCGCGGCAACGGAGGAAAAGTTCGTTCAATGCAGAAAAGAAAGCCGTTACGTTTTCTCCCACCCCTTTTACTCTCGCAAGCGCGGTAGGGCCGGCTTGGAGCACGTTGCGCAGAGAGCCGTAGGCGGAAAGCAAATCGTGCGCCACGTCGCGGGTGTCGCGGCGGGGAACGGCGTAAAAAAGCAAGAGCTCCAAAAGTTCGCTGTCGCAAAGACGCTCGTTTTTCGCTTTTTCAAATATACGGGCGCGATGACCTGCGTGGGAGGGCTTTTTCGCTTTTTCCGTGTTTTGCTGTTCCTTCATAATCCTTCATCCTTTAACGCGGTAGGCGCACCCGTAAGGGCATTCCGTTAATTATAAAATACTGTCTTGATAATTGTAGCATACTTTTGTAAAAATGTCAAAGCGGAGCTTGTTAAAAAATTATTTTTTTACACATACCCCCTTATTTTGTTTACCTAAGCCGAAAAAATGTGTATAATATATAGTGTAACCATGCTTTTGGGGCGTTTGCCCAAGGCGACGGAATTTATGCGTATGGAGATTGGTATGGAAAAATATTTCAACGATATCGTTGCTTCCACCGTGGAAATTTTAAAGTTTGATTCCTCTTTGAAAGAGGCGGTTGCAGATTGCCCGTTTGGGAAAGAAGCGGCTGATTGTCTGCAATTCTTTTTAAACCTCGCCTCGGAGATGGGATTTGAAACCCGCAATTATGACAACTACGTTGGCGAAGTCGTTTTTGGCGAGGGCAAGGAATTTGCTATTTTGGCGCATTTGGACGTCGTCCCCGCGGGAAGCGGTTGGAAATATCCCCCCTTCGGCGGCGTTATCAACGACGACGTATCCGACGGTGGCGTAGGCGGCAGAAAAATTTGGGGCAGAGGCGCGATGGACGACAAGACGCCCGCCGTCGTTTGCCTGTACGCCTTAAAGGCTTTGAAGGACGAGGGTATTACCCCGTCGAGAAAAATCAAGTTGATCGTCGGTTGCAACGAAGAAGCGGGTTGGAAATGCATCGAGCATTACAACGAGGTCGCGCAAATGCCCGAAGAAGGTTTTACGCCCGACGCAGATTTCCCCGTCATCTACGCAGAGAAGGGCATTTTGCATTTTTCCGTACTTTGCCCTATAAACGAGGCGCCCATGTCCGCGTTGAACGCAGGCGAAAGGGTGAATATGGTGTGCGACAGCGCCGCCGCGATTTTGACGAGAAAGGCAGCCGAAGGCTTGGTTGGGTATGAAAATCCCGTGGCAGGCACTCGCCTTTCCTACGACAATACGACGAATATTTTACGCGCGGAAGGCAAGTCGGCGCACGGTTCTACGCCGCAGATGGGCGCGAACGCTTTGCAGGCGTTGCTCCTTTTCTTATCCAAAAACAACGAGGATATTCAGCGCGTTTACGAATGCTTATTCGACGACGTAACGGGTTTAAAGACGCTCGTAGACGAAACGGGCAAGCTGACCATGTCGCCCGACGTAGCGGAATTTAAAAACGGCGTTTTGAAAATCACGACGGACATTCGGTTCCCCGCCACCCTCCCCTTGGAAACGGTAAAGGAAAAATTGGATAGCTTCGGGTTGGAATACGTCGTCGAAAACTACCAAGCTCCCCTTTACAACGACCCGAACGGCAAGTTGATTTCTACGTTGACCGCCGTATACAACGAAGTAACGGGCGAGAACGCAAAGCCCATCGCCATCGGCGGCGGTACGTATGCAAGAGCTTTGAAGTGCGGTTGCGCATTCGGTCCTGAAATGATGGGCGACGAGGCAACCATTCACCAAGCCAACGAATACGTAACCTTTAAGCAGATTGAACGCATGAGCGAAATTTATTATAAAGCGATCAAGGCGGTTTGCGCGCCTAACGCCGCAAGCCAAACGCAAGAAACGGCGGCGGTGTGCGATACGCACGTAGAACGCCCGACGGAAAGCTGCGGCGCGTGTACGGAAAACGAAAGGGATACAACGTGCGAGCAATCCGTTTCCACGACGGAAAACGACGCGGAAAGGGTATGCGAAGCGGCTACCCCCGCGGGGCAAACGACGCGCGTTGCCGTGATCACACATAGATACGTTGACGCTCGACCCGCGCCCGTCGAAGAAGAAACGAACAAAAAAATCAAGCTTTGCTCCATCACGAGAAAAAGCAACTGATAACGTTAAACGATAACGGTATAAATGATATGCGGCACGCGTAAACACGCGTGCCGCATACCATTTAGTGAGAGAATATGAAAAAAGTTAGTATAGTTGGATTAAATTGTAGCGATAACCTTATTGCAATTGGAAAAACTTTTCCGCCCTTCCATTGCCGCCCAAATACGAGCGGTTATCTCCCTTACACAAAAGCTTTTTTCTTCTTTCGCACCTTTAATTTTAATTTTAGTTTGTGATAATATTGTGAAAACTATGTGATAGTTTTGTGAATATTATAATTACTAACAAAAAATGTTAATTATTATCGCCGCTTTCACTGAAGCGGGCAAATATCGCCTCGGCAACGCGAAGTCCGTCTGCCGCAGAGGACGTGATACCGCCCGCATAACCCGCTCCCTCGCCGCAGGGATACAAGCCTTTTATACTGACCGATTGCAAGGTTTCGTCTCGCTCGATACGGACGGGGGAACTGGTTCGGCTTTCCACCGCCGTCAAAATTGCCTCGCTTGCCGCAAAGCCGCGGAGCTTTTTATCCATATCCGTCAACGCAAATTGCAGAGTTTCGGTAACCGCCTGCGGAAGGACTTCGCGGAGGTTGGCAAACGCCGTACCCGCCGCATAGGTGGGTTGCACTTCGCCGAAACGGGTACTCGTTCTGTTCTGCATAAAATCGCCGACAAGTTGGGTGGGCGCGGCGTACGTTTCGCCGCCCGCACGGTAAGCCGCACGCTCTAATTTGCGCTGAAATTCCACGCCGCCAAGGGGCGCGTCCGTGCCGAAATCCGCTTGCGTAACCTGCACGATAAGGGCGCTGTTGGCGTTTTCACCGTCGCGCGCGTAATTGCTCATACCGTTGGTAACAACGCCGCCCTCCTCGCTTGCCGAGGGCATGACGTACCCGCCCGGACACATACAAAAGGTGAACGCCGCCCTGTCCTTTGCGTGGGAAACGAGCTTGTAATCCGCAGGGGGAAGCCGGGTGTACGCCTTTCCGTACTGCGCCATGCCGATTTTGCTTTGCAAATGCTCGATACGCACGCCGACTGCAAAGTTTTTGGCGTGCATTGTCACCCCTTTGCTAAGCAATTTTTCAAAAGTATCCCTTGCGCTATGCCCAATGGCAAGAATGAGCGCGGAAACGGGTATTTTTTCGGGATTACCCCCACCCATGTATGCGTTGAGTTTACGAACGACGGCGTGCGTGAGTTTTCCGTCTTGGACGACGATATCCTCCAAACGGGTGTTAAAATGCACCTCGCCGCCCTGCGCTAAGATATATTCGCGCATGTTTTTGACGACCTTTTTTAAGTTATCGCTGCCGATATGCGGCTTAGATAAATACAATATTTCCTCTGGCGCGCCAAAGCGGACGAAGACGCTAAGTACCTCTTTGTTCAAAGGGCTGTGCGTTTGGGTGTTGAGCTTTCCGTCCGAAAACGTGCCCGCACCTCCCTCACCGAATTGGATATTCGTCTGCGTATCCAATAGCTTGGCGGTGAAAAAGGCGTTGATTTTCGCCTCGCGCTCCTCTACGCTGCCGCCCCGTTCGATAAGGATAGGTTGGATACCGCGGTCAATCAAGCGAATGGCGCAGAACAAGCCCGCAGGGCCGCCGCCCACGATAAGCACCCTTTCCCCGGGCTGTTTCGCCTTGGGGAGTTGAGCGTAAGCCGTTTCCGTTTTGGGTTGGGGCGCGTCGGCGCATTCTATCGTATAGATATAGCGGATATTGTTTTTATCGCGCGCGTCCAAAGATTTTTTCTTAATAACGAAATGCACGGGTTGCGCGCCAAGTTTTTTCCGCGCGATGGCAAGGAGCTGTTTTTCGTTTGTGCCGACGGGTAATTTTACGTCGGAAATGGTGAGTAAACGCATACCTGCCCCCGTTATTTTGTATATTTTTTGTCAATCGCCGCCGCGACGGTGCAAGCGGACGAAAACGCCCACTGCAAATTATAGCCGCCGCATTCCCCGTCTACGTCCAGAATTTCGCCCGTAAAATACAAGCCTTCCGCCAAGCGGCTTTGCAGATCTTCGTCCGTTTCGGAAAGAGGTATCCCCCCTTTGGTAACCTGCGCGTAATCAAAGCCCAAGCTACCCGTAACCGTCAGGGTAAAACGCTTTACAAGACTTGCCGCCTTCGTCAAATCTCCTCCCGCGCGGCGCATAACCGCCCTGCCGATTTGATTGTTGACAACGCCGAACAGCAACTCCGTTTTCTCCATGTTCGGATAGGTGTTTTGCTTGGCTTTTAAAAGGGAAAGCACCGTTTTTTCGTCCGTGCTCCGCAAAAAGTCGATACAAAGCTCCACCTTACCGCTTGGAATTTGGTCGACGATAAACGCGGACATACGGAAAACCGCGTCCCCCGAAACGCCGTAGTCGGTGAAGATAATATCCCCCTGCAACGCGTGTTCGCCGCGGGGCGTACGCGCCGTCAAAACGCCGTCGTTTACGCGTATACCTTTCAGCGTTTTAATGTGGTCGGCGTTCGTTTTGAGTTGGACGAGGGAGGGCTGCAACGGAGTAACGGTGTGTCCGAACGACTTTGCCAAAGGATAACCCGAGCCGTCCGTGCCGAAATTCTTTGCCGCGTTGCCTCCCGTGCATAATACGACGATATCGGCGTAGTCGTAACAGTCATTCGAATCGCCGTCCTTTTTGTAACGGATAGAAAAACCTTCGTTCCTCTTTTCTATGCCCGTAACAAGACTGCCCGTACACGTTTTTATCCCTTTGTGCTGGATATAATAACGCAATCCGTCGGTGAGGGAGGAGGCTTGTCGGCTAGCAGGATATACTCTGCCCCTATCGTCTGCCGTTAGAATAATTCCCAGTTTTTCGAAAAAGGCTTGGAGTTTGGTATTGTCATAGGCGCGAACTATCTCTTTTGCACGCGCCGCGGCGGCAGGCTCGGAGGAAAAATATCCCCCGTCTTTCACGTGGAGGTTAGTGATATTCCCTTGTCCGTTGCCCGTAGCGGAAAGTTTGCGTCCCACCCGTTCGCCGCGTTCAAAAACGACGATTTCGTGGTCTACGCGATCTAAGCATAAGTTTGCGGCAAGCATCAAGCCCGCTGCGCCGCCGCCGATAATTGCAATTTTAGACATTTCCTTACCTCCTACGTTACTATTGTAAACGATTTTACACGCATTGTCAATTTTTTTAGAAAAGTGGGGGAATTTTTTTTGCTTTAACTTGACTTTTTCGGCTTTTTGTATTAAAATATACACGTAACTTGCGTTTAAAGTGGCGTTGCGCCACAGCGCGTGAAAAAGGAGAGAATTGTGCTGTATAATTTGTTGAGCGTAACTTCTTTTATACAAAAGGCTGTCCGCGTATGTTGGGATTATTGCGTGGAAAACCCCGCCTTGGCGGTGATTGCCGCCGCGCTTTGCCTTGCCCTGATCGGGTTGGCGATTGCGATCCCCTGCGTAGCCGCCCATCGAAAGAAGAAAAAGGCGGCTTGGGAAGCGGAGCAAGCAAGATTAAAAGCGGAAGAAGAAGCAAAAGCGAAGGCAGAAGCAGAAGCAAAAGAAGCGGAACAAGCGGCAGAAACGCCCGCGCCCGTAGCGGAATCCGCTCCCATTCAGGAAGAACCCGCTCAGCCTACTACGGAAGCTACGCAACCCACGGAAAGCGCGCTCGTTGCAGAGCCTGCGCCCGTCGTGGAAGAAACAGCGCCCGTTGCGGAAACGCAACCCACGGAAAGCGTACCCGTTGCAGAGCCTGCGCCCGTCGTGGAAGCGACGACTAAAACGGAAGAAAAGATAAGCGAAACGCCTATTCAACCCGCACCTGCCCCCGTCGAATTGAAAAATTCGGCTGTGCAAGCAGAGGCGGAACCCGCGGAGCGTTCGGTTGTGGCAGAGCCCAAAAACGGAGAAGCTAAGCAAAAGAAATACACGGGAAAATGGGTGATTTTCCACGTCGTTACCGACGAGGAAAACGACGAGAATAAAAATGAAGATCTGTACTTCTTCGAGTTGCACGCCTCCAACGGCGAGAAGCTGCTTTCGAGTGAAGAATACACCTCCTACGCAGGTGCGGTACGCGGCATTGAAACGCATAAAAAGAATATTTTGGCGGGCAATTTCCGTATCACCCTCTCGAAAAAAGGACATTATATCTTCAAACTTTTGAACGGCAAAAACACCTTGCTTTGCACGGGCGAAAATTATCCGAGCAAAGCGCGTTGCGAAAAGGCGCTTGAATCTGCAAAACGGTTTGCGGAAACGGCTGTTTTGGACGAAAACACGAGAGAGTTATTCATCAAATTGCCTCCCGAAGAAGATACGCCCGTCGCGGCGTTACCCGACGGTTGTATGGGAAAATGGATTATTTCCGGCAATACGGACGCGGACGGAGAAACGGTGTATTATTTCGATTTGCTTGCAAACAACGGAGAAAAGTTGCTTTCGAGTGAGGAATATTCCTCTTATATCGGCGCGGTGAACGGCATTGAAACGCACAAGAAAAATATCTCGGCGGGGAATTTCCGTATCGTATTGACCAAACGCGGCGATTATATTTACAAACTTTTGAACGGAAACGGGCAGCTTTTGTGCCTTGGGGAGCATTATCAGACGAGAAAACGTTGCCAAAACGCCGTAGAATCGGTGAAGCGGTTTGCGTTTAGTTCGCCCGTGTTGACGAGTGAAAAGATAAAGAAAAACTAAAAATGCAATTTAGCCAAATAAAAAACGCGCGCTTGCCTACGCAAGTACGCGTTTTTATTTTTTCGTTGCTTATAATGCGGATCAATCTGCGCGCTTCTTTCTAAACAAAAGCACGCCGCCCGTGATGAAGGGCGAAAGAATGAGCCAAAGCGCCGCGATTGCGATAATGGTGTAAACGATAATCGAACCGACGGCACGCGCGCCCGAAAAAATCGTGGATACGAGGTTGAAATCGAACAAGCCGAACAAACCCCAATTTACCGCGCCGACAATCACCAAAATATAAGCAATAATGTTTACAATACGCATAAAATTCGTTCCTCCTACTCCCATTATGCGCGAATATTCCGCTTTTATACAAAAAACAGCCGCATAGCGACTGTTTTTCTCCGTTTTGTATATTCTTATTTTTTAGAAAGCGCGGTTTTCTCTTCTTGTACCAAATCGATAAACTCGTTGGTCAAAGCGCACATTTCATAAAATCTATCTCTCCCAAATTTTTTGATGAGTTTGCCGAAGAATTTCTGGCAGTAAGCCCAATCCTTTTTATAGAGCGCGAAGGTTTCGTCTGTGAGCTCTATGTACGCGATTTTTCTGTCGACGGCGTCGGGAACGCGGTTTACGATCCCGTTTTCTTCCAAGCGGTTGACGATTTGGGAAATAGCGGAGCGCGTAATACCAAGTCTGTCGGCAAGCTGTGTGGAAATCAAACGTTCGCCCTTGTTGTTTGCTTGCACGATTTCGGCGAGAAGACGGAGCTCTGTGTCTTTAAAGTGGTTGTTTTTCGTTCCAATTGTAAGAACCTCCCTTCTTTTGCTCAACTCGTAAAGCATTTGCAAATGTTTTTCGTCCGCGCTAAGTTTTTTTACACTCTTTTTCGTTTCCATATTTTACCTCATATACTGATTTTGTTTATATTATAACATTAGATTGTGAAAAGTATATTAAATTTTTGTTAAAAAATTTGACAAGCATGCAAATTTTTTCTAATTTATTTAACTTTTTTTAGTTGTAGACGGTGAAAATATCGTTTTTTTTGTGGAAAGACTTGTCAAATAAAGGGAAAGATGATACAATAATGAGTGAAAATTTGTGAGTGAGGTTCGTCTATGCCTGAAAATTTGATAAACTTTTTAGAACAGTCTTACACCGCTTACCACGCCTGTGAAAACGTAAAACAGGCATTGGAAGAAAACGGGTTCGTTCAGCTTTTTGAAAACCGTGATTGGTCGCTTGGCGAGGGCGGGAAATATTTCGTTATGCGGGGCGGTAGCAGCCTGATTGCGTTTACCGTCGGCGCGTTGGACGAATTTGCCTACAAAATCGTTGCGACGCATACCGATTCGCCTGCGCTTAAATTAAAGGAAAATCCCGTCGTGAAAAAGGCGGGTGATTGCGCGACGCTAAACGTGGAAAAATACGGCGGCGGGATTTGGTATTCCTTCTTTGACCGTCCGCTGAAAATTGCGGGGCGGGTCGTCCGCGGGGGCGGCAGAAGCCTGCACGCGGAAACCGTGGTTTCCCCTTTCAACGTGCAAATTCCCTCCGTTGCCGTACATCAAAACCGTGAGGTAAACGAAAAATTTGCCGTCAATGCGCAGGTAGATTTACAGCCCCTCTGCGCGTTGTTGAACGAGCAGTTTACCGCCGAGGACGTGATAAAAAAGGTGGTTGGCGAAAAGGCGCTTTCTTACGATTTATTCCTCGTCAACGCAGACATGCCCTATCGGTTTGGGGTAAATAACGAGTTTTTAGCCGCGCCGCGCATCGACAATTTGGCTTGCACTTTTGCCGGCTTGCAGGCTTTGCTTTCCGCAACGGAAACGAGCGGTATCTGCACGCTTGCCGTGATGGACAACGAAGAGATCGGCAGTCTTTCGCCGCAGGGCGCGGACGGGGACTTTTTGGAAACGACCCTCCGCCGCATAGCGTATGCCCTCCGTTTTGACGACAACGAATTTTATAAGGCGATTGCCGGTTCTTTCCTCCTTTCGGCGGATAACGCGCACGCCGCACATCCCAACCATCCCGAAAAAGCCGATCCGACGAACGCGCCCAAACTTGGCGGCGGGATCGTCATTAAATCGCATGCGGGTAAGGCGTACGTAACGGACGCCCTTTCGTCCGCTGTGTTAAAGACGGTTTTTGAAAACGCGGACGTGCCTCATCAAAGTTTTTTCAACCGTTCGGACGCAAGAAGCGGCAGTACGCTCGGCGCGTTGGTAACGCGGCACGTAAGTATGCCGGGCGCGGACGTTGGTATTGCGCAGCTTGCGATGCATTCCGCGTGTGAAAGTATTGCGATTGCCGATTACGAGGTTATGACGAAGGGTCTGTCGGCGTTCTTTGCGACGACGTTGAAATTTAACGACGAAAACGTGTACGTAGAATAATTTTTAAATATGCGCCGCGCACTTCGCTTGGTCTGTATGACAAAAATACTGCGTGCAAAATGCCTTAATTACGGCTAAAATACATGAAAAGCGTTCCGCTTCGTGCGGAACGCTTTTTCCGTTTACTATAAAAATCTTATTTAATGAACGCGCGGAAAGCAAGATAATTTTCGTACAAGTCCGCCTTGGAAACGACTTCGTAAGGCGCGTGCATGGAAATTACGGGCACGCCGATGTCGATGGTGCTGACGTTCATGTTTGCGATGTACTTTGCAACCGTACCGCCGCCGCCTTGGTCCACTTTGCCAAGCTCGCCCGTCTGCCAAATCACGCCGTTGTCGTCGAACAGCTTGCGGAGGTAGCCGATGAATTCTGCGTCTGCGTCGTTAGAACCGCTCTTACCTCTCGAACCCGTGAATTTGGTTACGCCTGCGCCGTGGGAGATATACGCGGAGTTATGTTTTTCGCAAACGTCGGGGAAGTTGGGGTCGAAGCCTGCGTTAACGTCCGCGGAAAGGCACATGGACTTCGCGCGGATCGCCGCGGAGCTTACGCCGAAAGAGGTTGCGATTTCGTCAATCAAGTCGGCAAACAACGCGCATTGCAAGCCCGTCGTACCCTCGCTGCCGATTTCTTCCTTGTCCGCCAAAATGACCATAACGGTATGTTCGTTGGAGGGTTCGTCGAAAAGCGCGGTGTATGCAGGGTAGGAGCAAACTCTGTCGTCGTGGCCGTAAGCGCCGATAAGACCACGGTCAAAGCCGACGTCCTTTGCCTTAAACGCAGGCACGAGGGAAAGCTCTGCGGAGAGGAAATCCGCTTCGTCCATGCCGTATTTTTCGTTGAGGATACGAAGAAGATTCTCTTTGACCGTCTTGTCCTTGTCGTCCTCTGCCGCCGTGTAAGGGACGTTGCCAAACCAAATGTTAAGGTCTTCGCCGCCGATTGCTTCGCCAAGGGGACGCACGTTCTGTTTCGCCGCCAAGTGCGGGAGCAAGTCGCTTACGTAGAAGATGGGATCGTTTTCGTCCTCGCCCACCTTTACGTTGAGAACGGAACCGTCTTTAAGGGCAACTACGCCGTGCAAGGCGAGAGGGATAGCCGTCCATTGATATTTACGAACGCCGCCGTAGTAGTGCGTTTTGCCAAACGCGATACCCTCCGATTCGTAGATGGGCACTTGCTTCAAGTCCAATCTGGGGCTGTCGATGTGGGACGCGATGATACGCACGCCGTCTTTCGCCACGTCAGCCGTACCGATTTTGAGAAGGTAAAGATTTTTGCCGCGGTTGTTGTAGTAAACCTTGTCGCCCGCTTTGAGCTTCATGCCAAACTCAAAAGGCTTATAGCCTGCTTTTTTTGCCGCTTCTACTGCGTACGCGCATGCTTCGCGTTCGGTTTTGCCTTCGTCGAGGAAGGTCTTATAACCCTCGGCATAGTCGAAAATCTCTTTCATGAGCTTTTCGTCTGCTACCTCGTACACGTTGGTTCTCTTGTAGGATAATTGACTCATTTTTTATATTCTCCTTTGATTTTTTTCGTTTGTTGAAATTTGCGCCGTATTACGGCTTGAATTTATACGCTCGCCGTTACAACGGGTAAAGCGGGGAAGGGTTGCAGATTCGCGCCCACCCGTCGAAGCCGATAAAACGGCGAAGGGTTGTAGATTTTGCTCGCCCGTCGAAGCTGGTAAAACGGCGGAGATGCGAGCAAGACGCGAAAGGCGCGGCTTTGCCGACGGGAGCGTACAAGTAGTACGTAAGCGAGGCAAAACGTAAGCCTGACAAAGTATTGCGACGTATATACGTCGTTTTAATGAAGGAAGCCTTTAATAATTTGCTCCTCCGCCTCCTGCTCCGTCATCCCTAAGGTCATCAGCTTGATAAGCTGTTCGCCTGCAATTTTACCGATTGCCGCTTCGTGGATAAGCTCTGCGTCGACGTTGTTCGCCGTCAAACAAGGCGCGGCTGTAACGGAGGCGTTGTCCATAATGATAGCGTCGCACTCAGTATGACCGTGGCAAGCCGCGTTTCCGTTCATCGTCGAAACAAAATTTTGGCGGGAATTTTCCGCCGCAACCGAACGGGAAACGACGTCGGCGCGACAGCCCTCTCCGTTCATATCAATCACGAAATCGGTATCGGCGGTCTGCTGTCCGTGGGTGTACAATTTTTCCTTGACGATAAAGTTTGCGCCCGCCGCCATCGTCGCTTTGGTGAGGCGTTTGGTGGAGTCTACGCCCTTGATTTGCGTGGTTTCCATTTCCATATAAGCGCCTTCGGCAAGGTGTACCACCGTCGTGGGGTTCATCACGTTTTTGCCGTTTCCGTCGCCGTCGCCGTAATGCTTTTCCACGTATTTCACACGCGCGTTTTTACCGACGTAGAAGGTGTGTTCGCCGTCGTGTCGAGAGGTTGCGCCGTCGCCGCCGTGGTTGTGTATGCCACAGCCCGCAACGATAACGACGTCCGCTTCGTCCCCGATATAAAAATCGTTGTAAACGACCTCTTGCAATCCCGCCTTGCTGATGATGACGGGAATATGCACGCTTTCCTTTTTCGTACCCGGTTTAATGATGATATCAATACCCGATTTACCGTCCGTTTTGGTGAGGATATCGACGTTTGCCGTACTGCTTCTGCCCTGCGTTTCACCGTTGGCGCGGAGGTTGTACGCACCCTCGGGTACGCCGTGCAGATCTGCTATCTGTAAAAGTAAGTCTTTTTGAATTGAATCCATACCTGCCCCCTCCTTTTAAAGTTTGTCCGTCAAAGTTTTGCAGGTTTCACTGCGCAAAAGACGAGGTAAAATTTCCTCTTTTTTGCCTTGGTTTTGGATTTGTCCGTCGGCAATGACGACGATTTTGTCCGCGATATTTAAAATGCGTTCTTGGTGGGAGATTATAAGAATACTGCCCTGCGTTTTTTCGTGCATTTTTTCAAAGACTTTGATAAGACTGCCAAAGCTCCAAAGGTCGATACCCGCCTCGGGCTCGTCGAATACGGAGAGCTTTGTGCCGCGCGCCAAAATCGTTGCGATTTCGATACGCTTTAACTCGCCGCCCGAAAGGGAAGCGTTTACTTCTCTGTCGATATAATCCCTCGCGCACATACCCACCTCGGATAAATATGCGCAAGCCTCCGAAATTTTGATGGGCTTGCCCGCCGCGATGTTGATAAGATCGCGGACGGTGATACCCTTGAAGCGGACGGGTTGCTGGAAGGCGTAAGAAATACCCCTTTGCGCGCGCTCGGTGATCGAAAGGTCGGTGATGTCCTCGCCGTCGAAGTAAATTCTACCCTCCGTAGGTTGATAAATACCCGCGATAACTTTGGCGAGGGTGGATTTGCCGCCGCCGTTGGGGCCCGTGAACGCAACGAAACGCTCGTCCAAGGCGAGATTTATATTTTTGAGGATTTGCTTCGCGCCGTTTTCATTCTCAACGGCATAGCTTACGTTTTTAAGTTCTAACATAGTTTCCTTTTCGTTTGTTTTTCTTCTTAATTATTTATAACGCAATTTACAACCGATTAAACGGAAGGCGTAGCCTTTTTTAATGCGGAATGCCGCGTGCGAAAGGGTGAATTATTGCCGGAATTTTTTTGAGATATGCTCGACTTCGCTCGGTTCGACAGGGCGAATACCGCTAAGGCGTGAAAACGTGCTTTTATGCGTAGCGACTTATGCCGTATTGCGACGCATATACGCCTTTTTAAAAAATTTCCATTAAAATGCCGTGCCGTTTCAGCCAATCCCTATGCGTTTTCCAAGCGGGGCAATAGGTTGCCACCTCCGCCCAAAAACGGGGAGAGTGATTTTTGTGGCGGACGTGCGAAAGCTCGTGCACGACCACGTACTCTATCACCTCTTTGGGGGCGTAAAGTAAGCGGAAGCTATAACGAACGGCATTCTCCGCCGAACAGCTCCCCCATCTCGTTTTTGCGGAGGTAACGGTAACGCTTTTAAAACTTACCCCCATTTCCTGCGCCTTGGTTTGGGTAACGCCCGTCAAAATTCTTTTTGCGTTTTCTTTCAGCCATTTCACCAGCCGCGTTTTTGCATTCGCTTGAGGCAAATACAGACGGTGATTTTGCGTATCGTACCGTACGAATTTCTCGTCCGTCAAAGAAATACGGCAATCTTTGCCGAGCAAAAGCAGGGTATAGCCGTCCAAATTTTCGGGCGGTAAACGCATACCTGCCCCCTGCATTTGCGCTTTTTTGCGCAATATCCAAGTTTCTTTTTCGCGTATGAAAGCAAAAATCCGTTCCTCACTGTACCGCCTCGGCGCGCGGACGATTAATCTTCCGAAAAAATCGATTGACAGCGACAAGGTTTTGCGGTTGGAACGGATAATTTCGTCAGGTTTGATCATCGTTGACGACGGATCAGTTTTCGTAGCCGTTGGGATTGCCGCTCTGCCATTTCCATTGCGAAGCGCACATTTCCTCAATGCCGAATTTTGCCTCCCAGCCCAGCTCGTTTTTCGCTTTATCGGGCGCGGCGTAGCAGGAAGCGATATCGCCGTCGCGGCGAGGACCGATTTTGTAGGGCAGGGTCTTTCCGCAAGCCTTTTCGAAGGCGTGAATCATTTCCAAAACGCTGTACCCTCTGCCCGTGCCGAGGTTGTAGATATGCACGCCGCTCTCGTTGCAAGCCTCGATTGCCGCGATATGACCAAGCGCCAAATCGACTACGTGAATGTAATCGCGTACGCCCGTGCCGTCAGGGGTGTCGTAATCGTTGCCGAATACGTTGATACAAGCGAGCTTACCGCTTGCAACCTGCGCAACGAAAGGCATTAAGTTGTTGGGAATACCCTTCGGGTCTTCGCCGATCAAGCCGCTTTCGTGCGCGCCGACGGGATTGAAATAACGGAGCAGAATGATATTCCAAGCCTTATCCGCTTTGTACAGATCCTGCATGATCATTTCCATCATCAGCTTGGTACTGCCGTAGGGGTTGGTGGTGGAAAGGCGGCAGGTTTCGTCTAAGGGCAGACGTTCGGGGTCGCCGTAAACGGTTGCGGACGAGGAGAAGATGATTTTCTTCACGTTATGTTTTTCCATAATCTGCAACAAAGATACCGTGCCGCTGATGTTATTTTCGTAATATTTCAAAGGCAATTTACAGCTTTCGCCAACCGCCTTGAACGCCGCAAAGTGGATAACGGCATCGAAGTTATGCGCAGAGAAAATTTCGTCCATCGCCTTCGCGTCGCGAATGTCCGCCTCGTAGAAAGTTACCTCTTTGCCCGTGATTTTTTGGACGCGGCGCAAACTTTCGGGGTTGGAATTGCTGAAATTGTCCACCACGACGACGTCGTAATTTTTGTTTAAAAGTTCTAAGACCGTGTGCGAACCAATATAACCGCAACCACCCGTTACTAAAATCGTAACCATAATTACACCTCGTTTATGATTTTTTAATGATTTAGATTATTTATCCTCTTTTTCGTCCTCGTCTTCCTTTTCGCCGACGATGCGGGTGCGGACTTTAAGGACTTTTTGTTTGCTTGCTTTTACGATACGGATCTCCAAATCTTCAAAGCGAAAGACCTCGCCGATGGAGGGTATGATACCGAATTGCTCGGTAACCCAGCCGCCGACGGTATTGGACTCAAATTGCTCGTAATCCACCTCTTTTTCGTACAATTCAAAGAAAGGCTCTAATTCGCACTTGCCGTCCACCCAGAATTCGCCTTCGGCTATCTTGCCGAAAAGCACCTCCTCCTCGTCGTGTTCGTCCCAAATTTCGCCGACGAGCTCTTCCAAGATATCCTCCAAGGTAACGATACCCACCAAGCCGCCGTATTCGTCGGAGACCGCCGCCATGTGGATCTTCTGTTTTTGGAGCTGTTTTAACAGCGTGGAAATGCGGGTGTATTCGGACGTAAATACGACGTCCTGTACGACGTGAGAAATATTCTTTTCGCCACGAAGGTAGGCAAGGAAAAAGTCGCGCTCGTGCACCAAACCGATTACGTTATCGATAGTATCTTTATATACGGGCAAACGGGAATATCCGCAATTTTCAAACACGGCGCGGATCTCGTCCATCGTAGAATCCTCCGCGACGGCAAATACGTCTACGCGAGGCACGAGAATGTCCTCCACCTTCAAATCGTCAAATTCAAGCGCGGAACGGAGAAGTTCGGATTCTTCCTCTTTGAGCGTGCCGCTCTCTTCCGCTTCGTCCACGAGGGTCATGAGTTCTTCGTCGGTAACCGTTTCGTCCTTTTTCAGCTTAAAAATCTTACTCAAAACAAACTTGTAGCCGTCGAAAATTTTGCAAATCGGCCAGAGCAACCAATAAAAAAGTTGCATCAACGGGTAAACGAAGAAACACATTTTTTCGGGATACACGCTGGCAATATATTTGGGCGTGATTTCGCCGCATAACAGCACGGCAACCGTCATAACCGCCGTAGAAATAACGTCGGAATAAGCGTTGCCCATCAAGAGCTCCACAAACAGATTTGCACCGAGCGCAGACGCGGACAGGTTTACGATGTTATTCCCCACGAGAATCGAAGTAACGAGCTTATCGTAGTGCGAATCCGCAAATTTGAATACGGCTTTCGCATTCTTTTTACCCGTAGTAACAAGCGATTTCAGCTTGATTTTGTTCGCGCAGGAAAACGCGGTTTCCGTGCTTGAAAAGAAGCCGGAAAGAAGTACCAATACGATGATGGCGACGGTGAGCCACGTAACTTTCGTTGTGTCGACGCTAGTCGCCAGCAGGGATAGACTTGGGTCCATAGTAGTTGTTGAATATCCTCCGATATGTAAAAAAATTTTTTGCGGAATAGGCGCGCCGAGCTTTTGCGCATATTCTCACATTTATCATTATAATACTTTTTTCAAGCGTTTGTCAACACAACTTAGCGTATGCGCGCACTTTTTTAATAAATTTTCAAAGTTTTTACGCGATTTTTTCACTTTTCTTTTCCTTTGGAAAAGCAGAAAGGAGCGCCGCGGCTTTCCGCGGCGCTTGCGTGGGACAAATCATTCCGTTTTTACGTTTCCGTTTTTCAGGGCGATTTTGCGTTTTTCCTCGGTAGAGATTTCGGCGAAATGGCAAGCGACAAAACGGCCCGGTTCTACCTCTTTGAGGGGTACAGGTACGCGTTGACAGCATTCTTGCGCCATAAAACAGCGGGTGTGGAAAGGACAGCCCGTCGGCGGATTTGCCGCGCTTGGCATATTGCCCGAAAGCAGAATTTTTTGCGGCGGTTGTTCCCCCTTTTCCGTTTCCATAGAGGGAATTGCGCTGATAAGCGCGACGGTGTAGGGGTGAAGAGGACGGGAAAATACTTCTTCCGCTTCCCCCATTTCGACAATTTTACCAAGATACATCACCGCCAAGCGCTGAGAAATATAGCGGACGACGGACAAATCGTGCGAGATGAAAAGGTAGGTGAGCCCCTCCTTTTCCTTTAAATCGTTTAATAGGTTTAAAATCTGCGACTGAACGGACAGATCGAGGGCGGAAACGCACTCGTCGCAGACGACGAATTTCGGCTTGACCGCGAGGGCGCGCGCAATGCAAACGCGTTGGCGCTGACCGCCCGAAAATTGGTGAGGATAGCGATTGAGCATATACGGTTGCAAACCGCATTTTTGCATGATTTCCGCAAGGTAAGCCTGCATTTGCGGCGAGCCCTTTTTGTAAAATTTATGCGCGGCAACCCCCTCCTCGATGATCTGCCCCACCGTCATACGCGGATTGAGGGAGGAATAGGGGTCCTGAAAAATAATTTGCAATTCTCGGCGCAGAGCGCGCAAATCCTTGCCTTTCAACGCGGTAATATCAATTTCTTCCCCCTCTCTGCCGTGGTAGACGACGCTCCCCGAGGTGGGTTTATATAGTTGCAAAATCGTCCTGCCAAAGGTAGATTTTCCGCAGCCGCTTTCCCCGACGAGCCCGAAGGTTTCCCCCTTCTTTATATCCAGACTGACTTCCTCGACGGCGCGAAGGTAAGGGCGATGGCGGCTAAACAAGGATTTTTTAGGGAGCGGAAAATGCTTTTTAAGGGATTTTATGGAGAGCAAGGTTTGCGTGCTCGGCACTTTTTCTTTCCTCCTTTTTGGGATAAAAACAGCGGATAAAATGATTTTCTCCGTCGGGGACTTGGGCGAGAGACGGCTCTTCCTCTTGGCAACGCTTGGTACAGTATTTGCAGCGGGGTGAAAATTTACAGCCCTTGGGCAAATCGAGAGGGTGCGGCACGTTGCCCGCTATCGTTTCCAACCGTTTTTGGGGATTTTGCGCGCTGGGGGCAGAGTTCATCAACCCCTCCGTGTACGGGTGGGAATAGGCAGAATTTGAAAAAAGGACGGGGGCAGGTACGCGTTCAACGATTTGTCCGCAGTACATTACGGCGACGTCGTCCGCCATTTCGTTGACTACGCCTAAGTCGTGCGTGATAAACAAAATTGCCGTTTGATTTTCCCGTTGCAATTCGCGCATGAGCTGTAAAATCTGCGCCTGTATCGTAACGTCGAGCGCCGTCGTCGGTTCGTCCGCGATCAGAACGTCCGGCTTACAAGCAAGCGCCATAGCGATCACCACCCGTTGGCGCATACCGCCCGAAAGCTGATGCGCGTATTGTTTGGCAACCCGTTCGGGGTTGGGTATGCGTACCTTTTCCAGCATTTTTACTCCTGCTTGCCACGCCTCTTTTTTGGACATTCCGCGGTGGATTTGGTAGGGTTCGCCTACCTGTCTGCCAATGGTAAAAACGGGGTTGAGGGCGGTCATCGGTTCTTGAAAAATAACGGAGATTCTGTCGCCGCGGACGGCGTTCATCTGCTTTTCGTTAAGCTTGGTGAGGTCGGTGATTTTTTCCCCGTCTTCAAACAAAATTTCCCCCTTTTCGATATAGCCGTTTTCGTCGAGCAGACGGAGGACGCTCATTGCCGAAACGCTTTTTCCCGAGCCGCTTTCCCCCACGAGCGCAAGCGTTTTTGCCCTTTCGAGAGAAAAGGTTACGTCGTTGACGGCGCGGATGGTCCCCCTCCGCGTTTTGAAGCAGGTATGCAGTTGGTTGACTTGCAATAAAGGCATAAGTTCCCCCCAATTTGTTTCAAATAATTTATTCGCGTTTGGCGTCAAAGCAATCGCGCAAGGCGTCGCCGATGACGTTGATACAAATGACGGCGAGGGACAAAAATAGGGCGGGAAAAAGCCATTGCCACCAATAATTTTGTATGACCGTGCTGTTGTTGCTGCCCGAGAGCATATTCCCCCACGTCGGACGGGGAGGTTGGACGCCGAAGCCGAGGTAGGAAAGAGAGCTTTCCGTGAGCAAACAGCTTGCAAAATCCAACGTCATACTCACGAGAATGACGGAAAGGACGTTGGGCAGGACGTGGCGAAAGGCGATTTTTCCCTCCGAAATTCCCATCGCGCGCGCGGCAAGCACAAACTCTTTTTCCCGCTCGGCAAGCACTTGACCGCGGATCATACGCGCCAAGCCCGTCCACGAAAGCGCGCCCAAAATGAGCATGATAATGAAGATACGCGCCGTTTCGCCGATATTATAATTTTTGATGATTTGGGAAAGAAGCATGGCAAAGGGTAAGAAGGGCATGGACGAAAATATTTCCGTTACGCGCATCAAAAGGGTATCCACCGCGCCGCCGAAATAGCCCGCTATACACCCGACAAGTATGGCGATAGCGGACGAAACGACGACGGCGACCCCGCCGATGGTGAGGGTCATTTTTCCGCCGTGGATAATCCGCGCGAACACGTCGCGACCTCTGCCGTCCGTGCCGAATAAATATCCCTTCAGACCCGCGCTTTCTTGCAGGTTTCCCGCGGTATTTAGGGTGTACGTTTGCATAGCGCCTGCAAACACGCTTGCACACTTCCCATTTTTAAGCGTGCATTGACCGTAGGCGTTATGTCCCCAAGCATACGCTCTGCCCTCGTCCGTAATGCCGACGAAATGGCGCGTACCGCCGTCGAGTTTCACCAATCTTTCTCCCTCTTTTAAGGTTGGCAGGATATCCTCTCCGTTTTCAAACGCGCCCGCAACGACGAGCTCTCCCCCGTCGCAAACGAGGGCGACGCATTTATTATCCGTGGCGATTTCGAGAGCTTTTCTGCCTACCATGTACGAGTTAAAGCTGTTTTGTCTGCCGTTTTGAGAACTGACGGCGGCATGGAAGATATCCTCTTTTCCCGTACTGATTTTCCCCTCTTTCGTGAGGGCAACCGCCGCAGATCCCGTAAAAACGATTTTTTCTATACCCTCCGCGTTTTGGAAATCAGCAAGATTTTTGACGGCGTTGACGTTTCCCCAGACGTAGGCTCTTCCGCTTTTTAAAACGAGCGCGCTTGCCTGATAACCGCACGAAAGGCACGCCACCTCGTCGGGGTTCACGCCGCCGACAAGCTCGCTTGGCATAGGTAGAGCGTTGAGGATAGTTTGCGTGCCGAATTGTCCGCGGCTGTCATCCCCCCAACCGATAATTTTTCCCGTTTTGGTGATGGCGAGGATATGGTCTTTGCCCGCCGCGGCAAAGGCAACCCCCTCTTTTTGGACGGCGTCGGGGATTTTTTTAAGGTTGGTTTTGGTAAGTCGGTCTTTCGTTTCCCCCCAAACGTAAAGTTTTCCGTTTTTATCCACGCCGAGGGTAAAGCCCGAAAATCCGTCGATAAACGCCACGCTTTTTTTTAATTTACGCGGTACGGCGCGTAAGGAATAGCCTGGCGCGAGGTTTTGCTGCAACGGGTCGGTGTAATTAACGTCGAGGCGAACGAACAACGGCGCGATGAAGGTAAACAGAACGAGCGCGGCGAGGGTTACGAGCGCAACAACCGCCCCCTTTTTGGAAAAAAATACCGCTCGAAGCCTTCTTGATGGGGTTTCTAAGCTCTCTTTATCGAGGGAAAGCAGTTCCTTCCCGCAGCCGAAAACGGCGCGCTTTATCCACCGCCAAATCCGTTTCAATGCGGACACGGTACGTCCAAACACTCGTTTTAGCCAATTTTTTTGCACGTGGATACCCCCTTTTATTGATGAACGCGAATACGCGGGTCGACAAGTCCGTAAACCAAATCCACGACGAGATTCCCCACGAGCGCAAGTAAAATATAGAACATCTGCATCGCCAAAACGATTTCGTTGTCGTTGGCGGTGAGGGCGTCGAAATACACCTTGCCGATTCCGTTAAGTCCGAATATATTTTCTATCATGATCGAGCCCGAAAATATGCCGAGCAACCATCCGACGACAAGCGCGACGATAGGGATAAGCGCGTTGCGCCACGCGTGAGAACGAACGATTTTTTTGAGGGGCAAGCCCTTTGCCCGCGCCGTCCGTATACAATCGAGCGAGAGGGCGTCGAGCATGGACGCGCGGACGTACCTCGTCATTCCGCCAAGCGAACAAAAGGTCATTACGATAAGCGGCAGGGCAAAATGATAGAGCTTATCCAACACCGCGCGAAAGCCCGTATAATCCTTGCCGACGGAGCTCATGCCCGACACGGGAAAAATCCCCAGCTTCACGGCAAAAAGCCAAATGAACAATATTGAAATGATGAAAACGGGTAGGCTGTATCCCACAATCGTCCCTACTTGCACGGCGAAATCACGCTTGCTCCCCCGCTTTTCCGCACAAAAAATGCCGAGCGGAACGGTGATGCTAAGCGCGGCGGCTGTGGTGCATAAATTTAAAAGGACGGTGTTGCGCAGCGGCTCTTTCACCACCTCTGCGACGGGCTTTCCGTAAGCGACGGAGTTGCCCAAATTGCCTTGCAATAAGCCTTGAAAAGCGCCGCTGTAAAAGGGTGCAAGCCCCATCCAACGCAGATATCGCGTAAAAATGTTGCCGTCAAGCCCAAGCCTTCTCTGCCAATATAAATAACGCTCCGCATAAATCAAATTCTTGTTTGCGGCAATCTCTTGCATTGCCATATCCGCCGCCTTATCGACGGGCAACATATTGTAAACCGCAAAGACGAGGAATGACAAAACGAGGAGCACGGCAAGCAGGTATATCAAGCGACGTAAAAGATATTTCCCCATATTCAACGCATACCTGCCCCGTCCGTTTTATTGTAATTGGCGTAAAAATCCGCTTCGTCGCGAAGATAGTTCACGCTGTAATTATCATATTTATTCGGGTCAATCGTCCACGAAAAAGACTGGTCGTACGTTGCGCCCGTAAAACCCGTGGCAAAATTGACCGCTCCGTATTTCGCGCGCGTAAAACCGTAGGCGGGCATTTGGCTATATTCGCCGTAGAGCGCCGTGTTCATATCTCCCGAAGAATAGGTGATATACGCGCCGATCTTCGCACTTGCGTTGGGATTGTTTTGCCAAGCGGTGATAAGCTGGTCGGTAACGAGGTTGGGTTGCGTGCCCATCCAATTGATGACGAGGGGCATATAATATTCGCCGTCGATTTTTTTCGTCCTATATCGGTTGTCCGTGGCGGCAAAAGTGAGATTTTCATAACTTTTTTCATAGCCTTGCAAGCGCTTATACCGCACGCCGCCCTTTGCCTCGTCGTACGCTTCCCCCTTTTCATTATACACCCAACCGCCCGCGCGGAGCTCCTCTTTGGCGCGTTCCGTACTGTAAGAATAGCGGTTGAGTTTTAAGGTATCCTTGGTGGCGAGATACGCCTCCGAGCCCGCGTGGTAGGGCGCGTGGACTACCGTGCCGTACCCGCCCGTGAAGGTCTGCGCAAATTCGTCCCTATCAATCGTATGCATAACGGCGCGGCGCACCTCGGCAAATTGCGTAGGCCCGAAATCCGAACGGAACGCAAGCTTACCGTAGCCCGCCCTATCGTAGTGGCTTTCCTTGAAGTTTACGCCGTCCACGAGCGCGAGCGCGGCGCGGGTTTCCTCTCCGCCCGTTACGCCCGCCAAGACGTCCACCTGTCCTTTTTTTAGTTGGTCGAATTGCGTTTCTGCAATAATTTTCACGTAAGAAATGCGCTCAATCGACGGCGTACCGCGGTGGTCGCCCTTGTAGAGCGGATTGCGTTTTAAGGTTGCCACGCGAATGGCAGGGTCGTAATTTTCGACGATATACGGGCCCGAATAGGGGAAATCCGTTGCGGCGTAATTGGCAACGTTGCGTTTGATGACGTCTGCCATTGCGTACGAGGATACGCCCCCCTTTTCCGTCTTTTTATAAAAATCTTGTTCCAAATACGCGCCCTGCCCGTCGTCTTTAATTTTGTAGCTTGCGGCGTAAAGCGGCATGGGAAGGGGCGTAAACGCACCATAGGCAATCGCGTAATAATAGTTGGCGTACTCCTCTTTGACCGTAACGGAGAAGGTGTAGTCGTCAAGCAGCCGAACGCCCGAAAAGGGGACGGGTTCGCCCTCCCCCTCGTAGGCGTTGAACGCCTCATACCCTTGCAAAGTAACGCCCGCCGCTTCCCCGCCGCCCGCTTCGCGCATGGGCTTACTACTACCCACGAGGGTAGCGACGAGATAGTTTTCCGCGCGGATAGGCGAGCCGTCCGAAAAGGCGAGGTCATCGGCAATTTTTAAAGTGAAGGTGCGCGTCCCGTCGGGGTTGAGCTCGTCTGTGTGAACGCGGAGAATTTTGTCATCCGCCCATGCATAAGAGCCACCCATGTCCGTGATGACGGTGGAATAACCGCTCGTTAGATTTTGAATGGCGAGGTCGGCAGAGCCCGGCGACGACTTGCCGAACGAGGCGTTTCTAAACGCGCCCGAAAGCTCGGTATGACTGCCTAAAATGACGGAATTTCCGCCCGTCAGCGTTGCGCCGACAATGGCGTCCGTAACGCTCCAATACGGATTGGTTTTTAACTGCGCAATCTTTGCGTTGTAGACGTCGTAATATTGGTTGGAATAGAGCGGAACTTCGGGCACGAGAAAATTCCAGCGTTGCATAAATAACCGCCACCACTCGTTATAGGCGGCGGTAGGCGTGGGGAATTTTGCCGTGGGCGTTACGTTATAAACCATCGCCATCGATAAAAAATCCATGCCGAGCTCGTATTCCGTGCCGTCGTGGACGAGGTAGGCTCTGCCGTCCTCTTTTTCCTCTACGTCGTCGAGGGTAACGTTCGCGCCGATTTTTTGGTAAACGGACGTAAAATCTTCGCGGCGGACTACGTCCTCCAACACGGCGTGATCGACGTTCTGTCCACAGCCCGAGCAAGCGGGAGCGGTGAGGATCGTCGTAAAAATAAGCGTATTTAAGATAAGAGCAAGACAGAGCTTCCGTTGAATTTTCATATTGTTATTCTCTCTCTTTCTTGCGTTTTTTATCCGCTCGACTGAACAAAAAGTGTAAAATAGCTTGACAGCATGAACGAGGCGTGCTATACTATAAAAGATATTTGTACAGACATTTTTTAAGGTCGCGCGCGAGAGGAACATTCTTTGTTGCGGCGGTCAAGGAGATATTATGAGTAAAAAAGCACGTATTGAAACGGTATGCGTACAGGGCGGCTATACGCCCGGCAACGGCGAACCCCGTCAAATTCCCATCATTCAAAGCACGACGTTTAAGTATGCAACGAGCGAGGATATGGGCAAGCTGTTCGACTTAGAGGCGAGCGGGTATTTCTATTCCCGCCTGCAAAACCCGACCTGCGACATGGTTGCGGCAAAAATTTGCGCACTTGAAGGTGGCAGCGCGGCGATGTTGACGTCCTCAGGACAAGCGGCGAATTTCTTTTCCGTGTTCAATATTGCAACGAGCGGCGACCACGTGATTTCCTCCTCGGCGATTTACGGCGGCACGTATAATTTGTTTGCCGTTACAATGAAGAAGATGGGCGTGGAGTTTACCTTCCTCTCCCCCGATTGCACGGAAGAGGAACTGAACGCGGCGTTCCGTCCCAACACCAAGGCGGTGTTTGGCGAAACGATTGCCAATCCCGCATTGACCGTTTTGGACATCGAAACGTTTGCAAAGGCGGCGCACGCGCACGGCGTTCCGCTGATTATCGATAATACCTTTGCAACGCCTATAAACTGCCGTCCGTTTGAGTTTGGCGCGGATATCGTAACCCATTCCACCACCAAGTATATCGACGGACACGGCGTTTCCGTTGGCGGCTGCATCGTGGACAGCGGCAAGTTTGATTGGCTTGCGCACGCGGACAAATTTCCCGGTCTGTGTACCCCCGACGATAGCTATCACGGCATCACCTACGCGGAAAAATTCGGAAAAGAAGGCGCGTTTATCACCAAAGCAACGGCGCAGCTTATGCGCGACTTTGGTTGCACGCAATCGCCGCAGAGCGCGTTTTATATCAACCTCGGCTTAGAAAGCTTGCACGTACGCATGGAAAGACATTGTTTGAACGGCTTGAAAGTGGCGGAGTTCTTGCAATCGAACGAAAAAATTTCGTGGGTGAATTATCCCGATTTGCCCGGCAACAAATATTACGGTTTGGCGAAAAAATATATGCCGAAAGGCACTTGCGGCGTGGTAAGCTTTGGCGTGAAAGGCGGCAGAGCTGCGGCGGAAAAACTGATGAAAGGTTTGAAGCTGATTGCCATTGAAACGCACGTAGCGGACGCGCGGAGCTGTTGTTTGCACCCTGCAAACGCAACCCACCGTCAAATGAACGAAGAGGAACTGATCGCGGCAGGCGTGCCCGGCGATTTGATTCGTCTTTCCTGCGGCTTAGAAAATTACGAAGACCTGATTGAAGATATTCAGCAGGCGCTTGACGCCATCTAATTTTACGTTTTTGCAGATTATTCCGTTTCATTGCGTACATGGTGGCTTGATTTATTAAAAACACGAGAAAAAAGGTAGAGCATATGCCCATTAAAATTCCCGACAATTTACCTGCGGTAAAAACGCTGGAGAGTGAAAATATTTTCGTGATGACGGAAAATCGCGCCATCACGCAGGATATTCGCCCACTCCGCATTCTTATCGTCAATTTAATGCCGAAGAAAATTGAAACGGAAACGCAGTTTGCGCGCCTTCTCGGCAACTCGCCTTTGCAGGTAGAAATGGAACTGGTGCATATGAAGTCGCATCAATCCAAAAACGTGGCGCAGGAGCATTTGCTCGCTTTTTATAAAACCTTCGACGACGTAAAATCGCAAAACTTCGACGGTATGATTATCACGGGCGCGCCCGTGGAGCATATGCCCTTTGAGGAAGTGGAGTATTGGGACGAACTTTGCGAGATTATGGAATGGAGCAAAACGCACGTGCACAGTACCTTGCACATCTGTTGGGGCGCACAGGCGGGGCTTTATTATCATTACGGCATCCAAAAACAGGAAGTCCGTGAAAAGTTGTTTGGCGTGTTCCCGCATATCGTGGAATATAAGCAATCTATTTTATTCCGTGGTTTTGACGATATGTTTATGGTGCCGCAATCAAGACACACAACGGTGCTTCGTGGGGATATCGAAAAGGTGAAGGAATTGCGTATTTTGGCTTCGTCGGATAGAACGGGCGTGTATGCGGTTTCCACCAAGGGCGGCAGACAAATTTTCATCACGGGACATTCCGAATACGACCCCGACACCTTGAAAAACGAATATTTCCGCGATTTATCGCAGGGCAAACCCATTTCTATCCCCGAAAATTATTTCCCGAATAACGATCCGAATATGCCTCCGCTTGTATCTTGGCGTGGGCATGCGCACCTCTTATTCTCAAATTGGCTGAACTATTTCGTATATCAAAGCACCCCTTACGATATTAAGAAGGTTAAAAAGGTAAAGTAAGCGGACAAGCTAAAACCCCGTGGCATACTGCCAACGGGGTTCATTTTTATATTCAACTCGTACATGGTGGGGGATTATTTAATTTTCACCTCATTTCCTTGTTCGTCATAAATCCAAGGAAACTCAATATTTAGCGTAGTAAAATCTTGTAAAGAATTATCCTCATATATGTATTTACCAATATACATTTTTAACGGTTTCCCCTTTTTATCCTTTATTCTCAAAAATATCGCCGCCATTGTGCCGTATTCCAAATCTTCGCACTGTGTAAAAGCAATATCCGTGAACGTAATTCTCGTCATATATTCGGGGGAATTAAAGAGTTTCGTTTCGTTTTCTCTTTGATATTTTTTCTCAAACAGAGGCATCATCTCTTTTTGTAAATCAAGAAACTGCAACGTATCCCAATGACCGTTATACGTAACAAAAACGTCTTTGGTCTCATTTTTTGAGCGATTATAAAATTTATATTGAAATAAATCTTTCATCATTTCCGTTATATCGTCAGAAACCACGTTATACAATTTTATTGGATAACCTATACTAATATTATCTATTTCAACAGGACTGTTTTTAAATTCTTTTCCTTCTACCCTCATTTTGTAATAACGGTCAACACGACAAGAAAATTTAGAAACCTTTTGCAATCTGGGCATATAAACAATTTCAATATCGTCTTCTGTTGCCACTTTCCATTGTTTGGCTATAAGTTTATTCTTTTTTGCAGCCTTTCTGCACACTTTGCACTTGTCCTCTAACGCTTCTTTTAATTTTTCCAACGCGCGCTTTTTTAATTCTTGTTCGCTAATCATACCTTTTCTCCTATTTTTTATGTTTTGGTAATATATTACTTATATTATAATCTTAGTTTTCTAAGATGTCAAGCATATTTCTTAGTTTTCTGATAAAATAAGTGCATGAAGAATTTAGGCGAAACAATTAAAACGTTGCGATTAGAAAAAAAATTGACGCAACCGCAATTAGCGAGGCTTGTAGGCGTATCGTCGGGTATGGTTTCTATTTGGGAAAACAATATCAACGAACCCAAAGCCTCCTACGTTAAAGCATTGGCGCAAGTTTTGGAGGTCAGCGCCGATTATTTGCTTGGATTATCGGATATATAATAGCGTAAACACCCCCGTTGGCGACATGCCAACGGGGTTCATTTTTATATTCAACTCGTACATGGTGGGGGGATATTTTAATCGTTACTCTCCGCCAAAAGTATGCCTATAACGTTACTTTTTCAACTCCGTCTTTCTTTTTTCCAACTAACGAAAACGGAGGCTCTTTATCTGAAAAAATAAATCTTCTCTTTATCGGGGCGGTTTGTTGTTAGTATATAAATTTTTCCTTCCGGGGTTTTGAGATACGTACACCCTCTATCCGGTCCAAAAATTTCTTCCAACTTACATCCGTGATCCCAATAATCGACCAATTTCCAGCCGTCCTCGTAATAGATGGCAACGTTACAACCGCCGCTATTTTGCGTCAGTTCGCGACGCACCTGTTGTTTTACTTCCAAACTATACAAAAACGCAGATTGTTGACCCTGTTGACCGTTATTACTGCTATTGCCCTTATACTGCCCAGTAATAAACAAATAACCGATAGCGCCTATTAACAACACCCCTGCGGTAAAGGGCGCTAATAATACGAAAGCAAAATAAATCCGATAATCCGACTCTCCTTCCTTCTTCTTTAATATAGCATAAGCTAACAAAGAAACGAGTCTATGTCCAACGAGATAAACCGTAGGATATACCAATGCGTTTATCCAATTTTCTCCTTTAAGCGTATCCGTTTTTATGTACGGTAATATCCCATCCAAAAAGCATCCAATTAAAATCAAAATATAGGCTATCACCAAAAAAACGTTGTGCTTTCCGTTGTTTTTTCGATAAAAATACGCCATTAACAACAACGGGATCACCCCATAATTCAGGAGCAGAGTAACGCCTACCCCTAAAATAGGATTTTTTTCTACGGATACGTCGTACGCACTTTCCAAATTAAATTCTTTACGAATAAGAATGGATAAAAGGGTGTAAACAAGAAAAGCCGCCAATGCCCATAAATAATGACCTTTGGTAAAAATTTTTTCAACTTTGACGTCAGCCTTGAAGTTTTTGCTGGCAATTGAACTGCTTATCTTATTTTGGTTACTTACTTTATTATTTCCAAATTTTTCGTCCATCTCTAAGGCATTTCCCTCGTTATTTGTCGAAATGCTTCTTTAATTCTTCATCAAGATATCTATCGCCAATATTACCTTGTAAGGTTACTTGCGTTTTATGCTCTTTACCACACTTCTTACAGTGCAACGTAACGTTTACGTCGCTGTAATCCTTGCCCATCGCCGCCTTTACCGTACGAACAACCTTCGCGTCAACGATGCAGCTTGAATCATATTTTTGCTTACAAGCAGGACAATTTTTATTTCTATTCATGATAAAACGATATATCATAAAACAACCCACAGCCGCAACGATTACTACAATAGCAATGATAATTCCCATAACTTTACTCTCCATTTTTATTTAATAATTTTTAAAATTGCAAATGGACGCTTAACCTTGCAATTTTATACTAATATTATATTATGTGAAAAATAATAAGTCAAGCAAAATTTGTCGTTTTTTGCAAGATTATTATTTAACACATAATATTTTACTATGTGTCAAATACATTTATTAAGTGTCAAATAGCGTTTTTTAAACACGTTGGGTGTATAATTTTATAGAGAGTAAGGTGGGGAGAAAAGAGCCTAATGACCATTAAAGAAATTATCGAGCGAATCAGTCTAATAAGAGCGAACGCAAATTTAAGCGCCAGAGAATTAAGTTTGATTATTGGAAAAAATCCCGCATATATCAGCCAACTGGAAAACACAGCCAGTTTTGAGCCAAGTTTAAGCACTCTTTTGGATATTTTGGCGGTTTGCAACGTTTCTGTGGAAGAATTTTTTTACCATAATATGGAACAATATGCAAATGATAAAAAACTTTTAGATTTTTTCTCTTCCCTTTCCGAGAAACAAAAAGAAGCGATTATTCATTTGTACGAAGTATAATACAACGCCATAAAAAATCCCTGCCGTTGCTTGTGCAATGGCAGGGATTTTTATATTCAACTCGTACCTGGGTGGGGTGTTAATCGTTATTATCCACTACGATTATACCTAACTGTTGTCTTCTTGTTTCGGTTTTTGCTTCTCTATATTCAGTAAGCAACTTATCTTCTTCGGGCGTAAGCCACGCGTGCACTTTACCCTCGTGTCCAAATTTTACACCCGTGCAATCGTCGGATATCCCCAAAAGAAAATCCGTCGTTACGTCAAAGAAATTTGCCATAGCAACAACGTATTGCGTATCGGGAATACGCTTATCATTTTCCCAAAGCGAAATACTGTCTTGCGTTACGCCAAGAATATCCGCAAGCGTATCTTGCGTGCAATCCATTTCTCTACGTAAATCTCTAATTGTTTTCCCTATCTTATTCATACCAACAGTTTACTACAATCTGTCGTATTTTAGGTACGGTTACGACACATTGTCGTTTTCATTTGATATACTCGCACATATTGCACGACACATTGTCGTTATGTCGCCTCCATTTTTTCTACAAAATGTTACGACTTTTTGTCGTAAATTGCTTGACATACGACTATTTGTCGTATATAATATAGAAAAACGACAAATAGTCGTGTTTTTTGTAGGTATTAGTCAAAAAATATGGAGGATTTTATGAGAAAAATAATATCTCTATTGACAGCTATTATCCTATTGTTTGCTTGTGTTGCATGCAATAATACTATTTCAAACACATCGCACGCAATTTGCTCCTATGGTAGTTGGGAAACGACCAAAAAAGCCACTTGTACAACAGCGGGAGAAAAAACTCGCACATGTACTGTTTGTGGAAAAGTTGAAACTGAAACCATATCCGCATTAGGACACACAACCGATAGTGGGACTTGTACAAGATGTAAAGAATCGTTCGGTGCGTGGGAATTAGGAGAGTTTGAAGATGAGTTTGGACAAGCAACAGGAAAAAAATACATAGCTACTATGGTTAATGGCACTTTTAGCAATAGCGCAACTACAAATTCTAGTCTTATTGCGGCACTACAAATCACTTCAACCGAGGTCGCATTTATGCTGTGGGAATATTCTAAAAATCTTGTAAAATGTTCATATAGTTATGATGAATATTCAATTACTATGCTTGATACAGAAAAGAAAAAACACTACTTGAATGGCACAATGTATGCAGGCGATAGCCGCATATATCTTGACTCTTCCGATAAGTCCGCAGTTATCAATGCGCTTAAAAAATCCGGAACGATAAGCTTTTATATTGTCTATTCGGAATACACAACAAGCACATATTTATTCTCTGTTGAAACCTCAAACTTTAAAAGTGTCTATTATCAACTTTAATTTTAAAAACACCGTTGCAACAGCAACGGTGTTTTCTTTTATCTTGCCAAATCTTTAATCACTTCGCCGGCGATAATCAAGCCGACTACCGACGGAACGAACGCAATACTTGCGGGGATAGGCTTGCCCGTTTCCTCATCTACCGTTTTTGCAGGCAGGGGTTCTTCTTCGGAATACACCACCTTTAAGTGATTTATCCCCCTCTTTTTAAGCTCTCTACGCATTACTCTTGCCAAGGGACAAACGTTGGTTTTGGAAATATCCGCAACCTTAAACGCCGTGGCGTTCAGCTTATTCCCTGCACCCATAGAAGAAATAATCGGTGTGCCTGCCGTGTTCGCTTGCTCGACAAGCGCAATTTTACCGCTGACCGTATCGATGGCGTCAACGATATAATCGTACTTTGTAAAGTCGAACTGCGCCGCCGTTTCGGGCAAGTAAAAAAGGTTATGCGTGATCACGCGGATTTGGGGGTTGATATCCCTTGCACGCTCTGCCGCGACCTCCGTTTTTAATTCCCCCACCGTGGAGTGCAGGGCGATGATTTGGCGGTTGATATTGGACAGACTGACCCTATCCTTATCGATAAGGTCGAGCGCGCCCACGCCGCTACGCGCCAAAGCCTCGACCACGTAGCCGCCCACGCCGCCCACGCCGAACACCGCGACGCGCGCGTTTTTCAGTTTTTCCATTCCCTCTTGCCCGAGCAAGAGTTCGGTGCGTGAAAATTGCATAATCTTCGTCCTTTTTTAGAGTTTGATATCGTCCCTATAAAATCCGTAAAAACGGAGCAAAATGCAAGCAAGAGAAGGAGCGTGAGGACAACTTAAAGGAGCGTACTAATACGTACGTAACCGCAAGTAGCCACAGCGCAACCAAATATTGTACCGCAGATTCTCCGTTTTTATTGCCAATCGGTAGGCGTTGTACGGTTTGCCTTAAACCACTCCGTATCCTTTAAAACAACGCTATTGTTTGTGCCTTCCACCGTGATATTTTTTCCGTCGGGGCAGGAAACGACAACGTCGCCGTTCATGGGTATACCGCTCTTGCCGTCCTCTGAAATCATCGTTGTAACGTACACTTTGTCCGTATATAACGAAATTCTGTCGATAAACGCTTGGGACGGGAACTGATTTTCTTTCGTACTTGTATACTCCGCGCTCCCTGCGCAACAGCAAACGCAAACAATCTCAGGTTTTATAACCGAAAGCAACGCGTCCGTGCTGGAAGTGGGACTGCCGTGGTGTCCGCCCTTATAAAGCTTACACTTGGGCAAGTCGTTTTTCTCGACAAGGGACGCTTCCCCTTTCTTTTCCAAATCGCCCGTGAAAAGATAATTATTTTCGCCCTGCTTTAACAGCATACAAACGGAATAATCGTTTTCGTCGCTCGTGCTTTCTTCGTAAAATTTCTGATACAAAATCTGCATGGTTACGCCGTCGCCGAGCGTATAGCTGCGGCTTGCGCCGTTTTCGTTGTTCCAACATTCAAGCGCCGTATACACCGCCGTGCCTTTCCCTTTGACGTATTCCACCGCGCTTAAATACTCGCCGTAAACCGTTTGGTTGCCCTTGTCCGTAAGCTCGGTTTTGTTCGTTTTGTTAAACTGAATCAGCGTACCAACCTGATACTGATATAAAATACCCGTGCGTAAGGGCGATCCGCTATTCCCCACAAACGCCGCGATATGGTCTTGATCGGCATGGGTGGCAATTACGTACTCCAACACGCCGTCCTCGCAATACTTATCGACGTAATTTTTAATCGTCGCCGCCGAATTTTTACGCGAGCCCGCGTCAATGAGCACTTCGGTATCCCCTACGTCAATCAACGTGCAGTCGCCCGTATACTGATTGCCAAGCTGTAAAAAGTGAATGCTCAACCCGTCCGTAACGATATCGCCGACCCCCGAAGTATCCGAGCTATCGCCGTCGGTTGCGGAGCTATCGCCGTCCGCACCCGTTTCCTGCTCTAAACCCGACTGAATGGCGCTTTCGATATCGCTTTGCAGGGAATTGATAAAACCGTTTAAATCGCAACCCGCGCCCGAAAGAACAAACGCCGCGGCGATAAAAAGGGTAAGCAGTTTTTTAATGGTGTTTTTCATAGAAAATTTAACTTTTTATTTTTTAAAAAACTGCCGTCGTTTATACGCGACGGCAGTTTTGGTTACATTATACTTCCAAAGATTGACGAGTCCAAATTACATGGATTCGTGAATGGTTCTGGAAATAACGTCGTCCTGCTGTTCCTTCGTGAGTTTGATGAAGTTTACAGCGTAACCGGAAACGCGAATGGTGAGCTGAGGATACTTTTCAGGGTGTGCCTGCGCATCCAAAAGGGTTTCGCGGTCAAATACGTTTACGTTGAGGTGATGTCCACCGTCGCCAACGTAGCCGTCCAACATAGCAACTAAGTTATCTACTCTTTGCGACATAATATTATCTCCTTTTCTTTTTTATTATATTCCGAGCGGCTTACGGCGAGTTCCTTTGCCGAAACGCGCCGAAATAGCCGTATGCTTTAAAAATTAGTCTTCTTTACCAAGCGATGCGGGCATGATGGAGAAGGTGTTGGAAATACCGTCACGAGAATATTCGTAAGGCAATTTTGCAACAGATTCCAAGGACGCCAACGCGCCGTTGCTGTCTCTGCCGTGCATCGGGTTCGCGCCGGGAGCGAGAGGAGTACCTCCTCTTCTGCCGTCGGGAGTGTTACCCGTCTTCTTACCGTATACGACGTTGGACGTGATCGTCAAGATGGACGTCGTAGGAACGCTTTCACGGTAGGTATAGTGGCTCTTAACCTTGCTCATAAACGTCTTCAAAAGCCATACTGCAAGCTCGTCTGCTCTGTCGTCGTTGTTGCCGTATTTAGGGAAGTCGCCTTCGATACGGAAATCCACTACGATGCCGTCTTCGTTACGGATGGGGTAAACCTTCGCGTACTTGATTGCAGACAAGGAGTCAGCCGCGCAGGAAAGACCTGCGATACCCGTCGCAAAGAAGCGGCGAACTTTCGTGTCGTGCAATGCCATTTCGATTGCTTCGTAGCAATATTTGTCGTGCATATAGTGGATTACGTTAAGGGTGTTAACGTAGAGTTCAGCAAGCCAAGTCATCATGTTTTCGAACTTCGCGCGAACCTCTTCAAAGTCAAGCGCGTCGTCGCTCGTGATAGGCATAAATTCGGGGGAAACCTGCATGGGTTTGCCCGTCTTTTTGTCTTTCATAAGCTCGTCCTTACCGCCGTTGATTGCGTAAAGCAAGCACTTAGCAAGGTTTGCTCTTGCGCCGAAGAACTGCATATCCTTACCGACCTTCATACAGCTTACGCAGCAAGCGATACAGTAGTCGTCGCCCATTTCAGGACGCATCAAATCGTCGCTTTCGTACTGAATGGAAGAGGTACGAATGGAAATTTCAGCACAGTATCTCTTGAATGCGATGGGCAATCTCTTAGACCAAAGCACGGTGAGGTTAGGCTCGGGTGCAGGGCCGAGATTGTCGAGGGTGTGAAGAACGCGGAAGGAGTTCTTGGTTACCAAGGATCTGCCGTCTACGCCCATACCACCGATAACTTCGGTTACCCACGTAGGGTCGCCCGAGAAGAGCTCGTTGTATTCCTTCGTTCTCATGAATTTCACGATACGAAGCTTCATGATGAAGTGATCCATCAATTCCTGCGCCTGTTCTTCGGTGATGATACCCTTTTGAAGGTCGCGTTCGATATAGATATCGAGGAAGGTGCTGTTTCTACCGATGGACATAGCCGCGCCGTTCTGGTCCTTAACTGCGCCAAGGTAGCCAAAGTACAACGCTTGGATCGCTTGTTGCGCCGTTTCAGCGGGCTTGGAAATATCGCAGCCGTAAGAAGCCGCCATTTCCTTAAGACCCTTAAGGGCTTTGATCTGTTCGGAAACTTCTTCACGATCACGTACCTTTTCGGGGGTCATAGCGCCGCTCATAGCGAGCTTATCTTCTTCTTTCTTTTTGATAAGATAGTCAACGCCGTAAAGCGCTACGCGACGGTAGTCGCCAACGATACGGCCTCTGCCGTAACCGTCGGGCAAACCGGTCAAGATGTGCGCGGAACGAGCCGCACGCATTTCGGGGGTATATGCGTCGAATACGCCTTCGTTGTGCGTTTTACGGTATTTGGTGAAAATATCTTTAACTTCGGGGTCAAGCTCGTAACCGTAGAGGTTAAGCGCGCTTTCGGAAATACGAAGACCGCCGAAGGGTTGCAAGGAACGCTTGAAAGGTTCGTCCGTTTGCAAACCGACAATTTTTTCTAAATCTTTATCAAGATAACCTGCGCCGTGCGAGGTAAGCGTGGAAACGATTTTCGTATCCGCGTTGAGTACGCCGCCCGCGTCGCGTTCTTTTTTGGACAGATCGCATACGATTTCCCAAAGTTTCTTCGTTGCCTCCGTTGCGGGAGCAAGGAACGTAGCGTCGCCTTCATACGGCGTGTAGTTGCGCTGAATGAAATCGCGTACGTCTACTTCGTCGTTGCACCATTTACCGGGAACAAATCCTTCCCAACCTTTGTATTGCATCATATCAATAACTCCTATAATAATTTTTTGTTCTATTATTTATCAACGCGGTTTTCACCTTTTAAACAGAGTTTAAAAAATTACTTGCCGTTGTTTTCGTATTTATTTTTTCGCTTTTTGCGCTTCTATCTTCGCGTCCAACCAAATTTCGAGGATTTCTTCGGGCTGATAACCCGTGCAACGGGCAAAAATTTCGCCGTCCTCTACAAGCAAAATGGTGGGTACTTTTTCCACTTCCCATGCTTCCATAAGGGGCAGGGTAGAATAGTCCGCCTCGACGTGCACCAAACGAATATCGTCGCGCGCGTCGATAAGCTCTTTTAAAATAGGCATAAGCGTAAGGCAGTTTGCGCAGGATTCGCCGCTGATTTCAACGCAGCAAAGCCCTTGCAAATGCTCTTTGTAATTCTTTTCGTTAATCATATTTTACTCCGTTAAGATACGCTTGGCTTGCGCCACCCTTTCTTTCGTAGGCGCGGCTAAGCCTTTCAAGGGATACTCCAAGCCCAGTTTTTCGTACTTGACTTCGCCCATCGTGTGGTAGGGCAAAACCTCCACCTTTTCTACCGATTGCAAGCCGTCGATAAACGCGCGGGTCTGTCGCAGCGTTTCCGCCCCGTCGGTGATACCGGGAACAAGCACTTGACGAATCCACGTCGGCTTGCCCATATCGCTTAAAAACTTAGCAAAGGCGAGGGTGTTTGCGTTGCTATGCCCCGTCAGCTTTTTACAGGCTTCGTCGTCGATGTGCTTGATATCGAGCAGAACAAGGTCGGTTACTTCCAATAATTTTTTATGCTTGTCCACGCTCTGCGCAGAATTTGCGTTAAAGGTGATACCCGACGTATCGACGCAGGTGTGAATCCCTTTTGCCTTAAACTGCGTAAACAGCTCGGTCAAGAAATCGATTTGGACGAGAGGCTCGCCGCCGGTTGCGGTTACGCCGCCCTTATCGCCAAAATAGTTTTTATAACGGAGCGCTTGCACAACGATTTGCTCCGCCGTATATTCTTTGCCGACGTTTGCCCACGTATCCGGGTTGTGGCAATATTGACAGCGCAAAGGACAGCCTTGAAAAAAGATGACGTAACGGATACCCGGCCCGTCAACTGTGCCGAAAGACTCGAAAGAATGAATGCGTCCCGTCATTTTGCCTCCCTTTTTTGCTGAAAAACCGCCGTTTAGGGCGATTTTGGATAAAGGGCAGAACCCACCCTTATTTCCGCGATTTCCATTATACTATAACGAACATCGTTTTGTCAAGCCTTTACGAAATTTTTTTTAATCTTTTTCCCCACTTCTATGAAGTGGGAAAGATTGGCGTTTTTGGATGGCTTTTCCGCTGTTGTTTTTTGAAAAAAAATTCCGTTCAAAACAAGGAAAAAGACCGCGGCGCAATGCCACGGCCTTTTCCACATCAAAAAAGGAGTTTAACACATCTAATAGTCCACACAAAATTGATAGACGGGAAAACTCGTCCCCTTACCTATGTATACATTATACTACACTTTTTTGCATTTTTCAATACCTTTTTGAAAATTTCTTAAAAAAATTTTTTCAAGGATAATCCTTGACCTAATCTTACTACTTAGCGCACGTTCCCAATATAGGGACGTTATACTTGTGCAAGCGAGCGTTTCTGACGCGTTTTGCGCCCCCGTTGTTTGCAAACAAAAAACACCTCCCTCATCAAAGGGAGGCAAGATAAGCTAAGATTTAAATACGAATAGCTTACGCCCGATATAATTCCACACGAGAACTATGAGCGTCATAACGGCTTTCATTAGCCACCATTTCCACGGCGAGCCTAAAAATTCCGCTACGCCAAACAAGGGAAAGGCGGGGATGATTTTAACGAGCTGCATACCCAAAATGGAAATCGCTAAACCGATTACGCAAATAATTAAATAAATGAGAAAAGATTTTTTGGACGAAGCTTGCTTTTTGTCGCGAATTGCCTTAAACACGAAAATCAAGGACAAAAACCAATTGATGACAAGCCCTACGCCAAATCCGAGCGCCGTGGAAATGATAAGCGCCCACGTTTGACCGATGCGCTGAGGCGAAAGCAATACGGCATAAAAAAGCGTCGCTACGAGATAGTCCGCCACCGTCGCCAAACCGCCGACAAGCAAAAAACGGAACACTTCCCAAAAGAGCTCCTTTTTCGTCTGTTTTATTTTTTCGTCTTTCATTTGTTCTTCCATAGCTTTCACCTGCAACCATTATACTACTCTAAAATAAGAATGTCAATGAAAAACGAGAAAAATATGCAAGCGTTTATTTTCAACGCGTACATGGGTACTTGATTTTTAATTCAACGCGTACATGGGTGCTTCATTTTATGCAAAAGCGCCTTTCGGAAAACCCGAAAGGCGCTTCGTTTTTAAGGATTATTCTGCACTTTCGACCATTTCAGCCTCTTCCTCTACGGGAGCTGCCGCATAACTGCCGATGTACTGAGGGGTAACGTTTTTATACGCTTTTGTACCCGTACCTGCGGGAATAAGTTTACCGATGATAACGTTTTCTTTCAAGCCGACAAGGTAATCTCTCTTGGTGCGGATAGCCGCTTCGGTGAGAACCTTAGACGTTTCTTGGAAGGACGCCGCAGACAAGAAGCTGTCGGTTGCGAGCGCCGCCTTGGTGATACCGAGGAGCACACGCTTAGCAAGCGCGGGTCTGCCGCCGTTTGCCATCGCCTTTGCGCTTTCGTCTTGGAAAGTAACCATATCCACGAGTTCGCCGGGGAGCAAGTTGGTGTCGCCTGCGTTTTCTACGCGTACCTTTTTAAGCATCTGACGAACGATGATTTCAACGTGTTTGTCGTTGATTTCAACGCCTTGCGAGCGGTAAACGGACTGTACCTGTTCGAGGATGTAGTCCTGAACGCCCTTCACGCCTTGCACGTGCAAGATGTCTTGAGGGTATACGCTACCTGCGTTAAGGAGTACGCCGGGCGCAACCTTTTCACCGTTCTTAACCTTGATTTCCGCGTTGAAAGGAAGGGTGTATTCCTTCTTCGCTTCGCCCGTAGCTTCGTCGCAAATCTTGATGTGCTTAGAACCGTCGGAATCGTCGATGTTTACGATACCTTCCACTTCGCAGATGGTAGCGCAACCTTTCGGCTTTCTAACTTCGAACAATTCTTCAACACGGGGAAGACCTTGCGTGATGTCGCCCGTCGCCGCGATACCGCCCGTATGGAAGGTACGCATGGTAAGCTGAGTACCGGGTTCACCGATGGACTGCGCCGCAATCGTACCGACTGCTTCGCCGACCTGTACGGGAAGGGTGGTTGCCATATTCTTACCGTAGCACTTCGCGCAGACGCCGTATCTGGACGAACAGCTGAAGATGCTTCTGATAGAAATTGCATCAAAGCCTGCTTCTACAATCGCCGCCGCTTCCTTTTCGTCGATGAATTGGTTGGTGGCAACGATAACTTCGCCCGTTTCGGGGTGAATAACGTCCTCTGCCGCAAATCTACCCAAAATTCTCGATTTCAGGCTTTCAATTTCTTTGCCGACGGTATCGTAAATTGCTTTTACGACCTGACCTTGGGGTTTTCTGCCTGCGCAGCAGTCGTCTTCACGAACGATAATTTCGTGCGAGACGTCTACAAGACGACGGGTAAGGTAACCGGAGTCAGCCGTCTTTAACGCCGTGTCGGTCAAACCTTTACGGCCACCGTGGGAGGAAATAAAGTATTCGAGAACGGAAAGACCGTTACGGAAACAGGATTTTACAGGAACTTCGATCTTTTTACCTTGAGGGTTAACCATTAGACCACGCATACCTGCAAGCTGTTTAATCTGGTCGATGGAACCGCGGGCACCGGAATCAGCCATCATCCAAATAGGATTGAACTTGTCTTCTTCGCCCTGTCTTTTAAGGAGCGCCGCCACTTGATCGGTTGCCGCGTCCCACTGCGCGATAACTGCGCTGTAACGTTCGTCTTCGTTGAGCAAACCGCGTGCGTATTTCTTTGCAATTTTGGAAACTTCTTTTTCTGCCGTTTCGATAATTTCTTCCTTTTCTTCGGGAATCTTCATATCGAATACGGAGGTGGTAAGCGCGGCAAGCGTAGAGTATTTATAACCTCTTTCCTTCATTGCGTCGAGGACGTAGGAAGCTCTGGGCGCTTTGCCCGTTCTGAACGAAGCCTCTACGATGCGCGAAAGGTGCTTTTTGCCGATTGCGCGCGCGTTGCCGATGAATTCGGCGTCAAGTTCCAAACGAAGGTATGCTTCGGGGGTATCTCTCTTGACAAAGCCAAGGTCCTGAGGCAAACCGTCGTTGTAGATAAGTCTGCCGATGGTCGTCTTGATAACGCCCGAAACTTCCAACTTGCCCGTCTTGGGATTGCGGTGAACTTCCGCATACTTAACGGGCGTTTCGCCGGGTTTGTTTTCTGCAACGCATCTGTAATAGCCGTATTCGTCGAAAGGCAAATCTTCAAACTTGCCCTCGGGAAGTTCGACCACCCTCTTAAGATACATTTCATCTTGCTCGTGCGCGATTTTGTTTTGATAAGCAAGGATCGCTTCGTTTTCGGACGCGTATACGGGAGGAATATATACTTCGCCGTTTTCGTCAGGTCTGCCCTGTTCGTCGTAGGTTTTCCCCTCTTCGCGGCGCTTGATGGTCAAGCAGTACGCGCCGATGATCATATCTTGCGTAGGCGACATGACGGACTTACCGTCAGCAAGTTTCAAGATATTGTTTGCAGAAAGCATCAAGAAACGAGCTTCCGCTTGCGCTTCTACGCTCAAAGGAAGGTGCACAGCCATTTGGTCGCCGTCGAAGTCGGCGTTGAAAGGTCCGCAGACGAGGGGAGAGATTTTAATTGCTCTGCCCTCGATGAGAACGGGCTCGAACGCCTGAATAGACAGACGGTGCAGCGTGGGAGCACGGTTCAAAAGAACGGGGTGGTCTTTAATGACGTCCTCGAGGACGTTCCAAACCATATCCTTTGCCTTTTCAACCGCGCGCTTTGCCGTTTTGATGTTATGGCATTGACCGCTTTCGATCAAACGCTTCATAATGAAAGGCTTGAAGAGCTCGATAGCCATTTCCTTAGGCAAACCGCATTGATAAATTTTCAACTCGGGGCCTACGACGATAACCGAACGTCCGGAGTAGTCAACACGTTTACCGAGCAAGTTTTGACGGAAACGGCCTTGCTTACCGCGAAGCATTGCGGACAAGGACTTCAAATCACGGTTGGAAGGGCCGGAAAGCGCCTTACCGCGACGTCCGTTGTCGATGAGCGCGTCAACCGCTTCTTGCAACATACGCTTTTCGTTCTTGATGATCATATCGGGCGCGCCGATTTCCATCATTCTCTTTAAACGGTTGTTACGGTTGATAACGCGGCGGTACAAATCGTTCAAGTCGGAGGTAGCAAATCTGCCGCCGTCAAGCTGTACCATAGGTCTGATTTCGGGAGGGATAACGGGAAGCACCGTCAAAATCATCCATTCGGGGCGGTTGCCGCTCTTTCTGAACGATTCGATAACTTCCAAACGCTTAATTGCTTTAAGCGCCTTTTGACCGGGGCCCTTGGGATTGTTTTGGGAATCCGCAAGCGCCTTTTTGCATCCTTCGCTCTCTTGCTCGAGGTTTACTGCCATCAAAAGCTCGCGAATCGCCTCCGCGCCCATACCGACCTTCAAGCCGGTTACGGAAGAATCGCCGTAGCGTTCTTCAATTTCACGGAGTTGCTTTTCGGTGATGACTTCTTTGTAGCTAAGCTCGCTTACCTGACCGGGGTCAAGCACGACGTAGTGCGCAAAATAGATGACCTGCTCAAGCTGTTTGGGACCCATATTCAAGAGCAAACCGATTTTGGAGGGAACGCCCTTGAAATACCAGATATGGGAAACGGGAGCTGCAAGCTCGATATGCCCCATTCTTTCACGTCTTACCTTAGCGCGCGTAATTTCAACGCCGCACTTTTCGCAGACGTGCCCCTTATATTTTACTCTTTTGTATTTACCGCAACAGCATTCCCAATCCTTCATCGGCCCGAAGATCTTTTCGCAGAAAAGACCGTCTTTTTCGGGCTTTTGGGTACGGTAGTTGATGGTTTCGGGCTTGGTTACTTCGCCGTAAGACCATTCTCTGATTTTTTCGGGAGATGCAATGCTGATTTGAATGGAATTGAAATCGTTTAATTCGTACATATTCTTCTCTCCTTATTCGTCGTCCTCGTCGCCCAAATCTTCCACTGCTTCAAAGAGCTTGCTGAAGTCGAACGAATCATCGTCCTCGTCGTCGTCAAAATCTTCGTCGTCGGATTCCGCGATATTGAAGCCGTCCTCGTCGTCGCCGTCTTCGTCAAAGATGGACTTAACGTCGTCGTCTTCGTCGTCGAAGTCTTCATCGTCGTCCACGTTGAAGTCGATTTCTTCAAGGTCTTCGTCTTTAAACGCTTCTCTGCGGCTTGCCACGTTGTCGCGTTCGTTCTCTTCTTCCTCTACTTCGCGGATCACGAGTTCGTCGCCCGATTCCGTAAGCACCTTTACGTCCAAAGCCAAGGACTGTAATTCTTTAAGCAATACCTTGAACGCTTCGGGGATGCCGGGCTCGGAGATATTTTCACCGCGGACGATGGATTCGTAGGTCTTTACACGGCCCACAACGTCGTCCGACTTAACGGTGAGGATTTCCTGCAAGATGTGCGCCGCGCCGTATGCTTCAAGCGCCCAAACTTCCATTTCACCGAAACGCTGACCGCCGAACTGCGCTTTACCGCCGAGGGGTTGTTGCGTAACGAGGGAGTAAGGACCGATTGCACGCGCGTGGATCTTATCGTCTACGAGGTGGATAAGTTTGATCATATACTGAACGCCGATGGTTACGCGGTTTTCGAAGGGTTCGCCCGTTCTGCCGTCGAACACTTGGAACTTACCGTCTACTTTGCCGTCGGGGTTCAAGAGGTTGTTTTCGCGGAACATAACTTCAAGGTCTTTTTCGGTTGCGCCGTCGAATACGGGCGTCGCAATCTTCCAACCGAGCTGTTTACATACGTAGCCAAGATGCACTTCAAGTACCTGACCGATGTTCATACGCGAAGGAACGCCAAGGGGGTTGAGCAAGATTTGAAGAGGCGTACCGTCTGCAAGGAAGGGCATATCCGCCTGCGAAAGCACGCGGGAGATAACGCCTTTGTTACCGTGGCGGCCTGCCATCTTGTCGCCGACTTGGATTTTACGTTTTTGCGCGATATATACGCGAACGAGCTTATTGACGCCGGGGTCGAGTTCGTCCTTATTCTCTCTCGTGAATACCTTAACGTCAACGACAACGCCGCCTTCGCCGTGCGGTACTTTCAAAGAGGTATCGCGCACTTCTCTGGATTTTTCACCGAAAATTGCGCGGAGCAATCTTTCCTCGGGGGTAGGTTCTGCTTCGCCCTTCGGGGAAACCTTACCGACGAGAATATCGCCGCTCTGCACTTCCGCACCGATACGAATGATACCGTCTTCGTCCAAATCCTTGAGCGCGTCGTCGCCAACGTTGGGAATATCGCGCGTGATTTCTTCAGGACCGAGCTTGGTGTCTCTCGCTTCGATTTCGTGCTTTTCGATGTGGATAGAGGTGAACACGTCGTCTTGCACCAATTTTTCGGAAAGCAAGATAGCGTCTTCGTAGTTATAGCCTTCCCATTCCATGTAGCCGACGAGGATATTTTTACCGAGCGCAAGCTCACCGTTGTTGGTCGAAGGACCGTCTGCGATGATTTCGCCTTTGAATACTCTGTCGCCCGTGGAAACGATGGGACGCTGGTTCAAACAGGTACCTGCGTTGGAACGCTCGAATTTCTTCAAGGGATATTCCGCAATCGTACCGTCTTCTTCACGGATTTTGATCATGTTGGACGCGCAAGATACGACGACGCCCGCTTCTCTTGCGGTTACGATAACGCCCGAATATTGCGCGATGGAGCTTTCGATACCCGTTGCGACGATAGCGGATTCCGTCTTCAAAAGAGGAACTGCCTGACGTTGCATGTTCGAGCCCATGAGGGCACGGTTGGTATCGTCGTTTTCAAGGAAAGGAATCAGCGCCGCAGCAACGGAAACGAGCTGCTTGGGCGATACGTCCATATAGTCCATCTTTTCGCGAGGCATTTCCGTGATGTCGTTTTGATGGCGGCAGCCTACGCGTTCGTTGATGAACTTGCTTTCTTCGTCGAGGGGTTCGTTTGCCTGTGCGACGATATATTTATCTTCTTCGTCTGCGGTGAGGTAATCTACCTGCGTGGTAACGATGCCCGTCGCCTTGTCCACTCTGCGATAAGGGCTCATAATAAAGCCGTATTCGTTTACTCTTGCAAAGGTTGCAAGCGAGGTGATAAGACCGATGTTTTGACCTTCGGGCGTTTCGATAGGACACATACGACCATAGTGCGTGTGGTGAATATCACGAACGTCGAAGGTTGCGCGATCACGGTTCAAACCGCCGGGGCCGAGCGCGGAGAGCTTACGCTTGTGGGTAAGTTCTGCGATGGGGTTGGTTTGGTCCATGAACTGCGAGAGCTGGGACGAACCGAAGAATTCGCGAATGACTGCGGAAACGGGACGAATATTGATAAGCGCCGAGGGAGTGATTTCCATCGGGTCTTGCGTACCCATTCTTTCCTTGATAAGTCTTTCCAAACGCGCGATACCGATACGGAGGTTGTTTTGGAGTAATTCCCCTACCGAACGAACGCGGCGGTTGCCGAGGTGGTCGATGTTGTCCGTCGTGCCGATGCCGTATCTCAAATCGAGGTTGGAGGAAATGGACGCAACGATATCGTCTACCGTAACGTGTTTATGGCAGAGCTTGTCGATCAAAGGACGCATTTCTTTCCTCTGTTCCTTGGTGGGAACGGGATGCTCGCTCGCCAATACTGCATGGAATACTTGACAAGCCGCAACGAATTTGCGACGGTTTTCTCTTCTCTTTTCTCTATTCTTCTTTTCTTCGGGCTTTTCGTCGGGTTCTTCCGCCTTTTCGATTGCCTTAAAAAGCTCGTTGATGTCGTCGGTGTACTTTTCCGCAACTTCTTCTACCGTGAGCTCTGCACATTCCTTTGCAATGAGCTGGGAGAAACGGAAGGTGGGATAGTGAACGGTAGGCAACAAACCGAAGTCCTTTGCGCGCGCCTGAACGGGCACGTCGGAAATCGCCGTAAAGTCAACGGTGTTGTTGGAAATCATCTTGTGGCGGATTTCGCCGTCTTCGGGATCGTCTACAAGCACGAAGAGTTCGCCGATACCGCAGTTTTGGATTTCCTTTGCCTTAATTTCGGAAATTTTTTCGCCTGCCTCTGCGATAACTTCGCCCGTTTCGGGGTTGATTACGTTGTCCGCTACGCGGCAGCCCTCCAAACGGAAGGAAAGGCAAAGCTTTTTATTGTACTTATATCTGCCGACCTTTGCAATGTCGTAACGGCGGCTTTCAAAGAACAAATTGAAAAGGTGCGCTCTTACCGATTCTTCGGTGGGCGCTTCGCCGGGACGAAGACGGCGGTAAAGCTCGTACAAGCCGTCCGATTCGGATTTCGCGGTGTCTTTCGTGATCGTAGTCGCAATCATCTTATCGCCCGCAAAGAGGTCGTCGATGGAACGGTTAGAGCCGTAGCCGAGCGCGCGCAAAAGCGCCGTAACAGGCAGCTTTTTCTTTCTGTCTACACGGACGTACAACGCGTCTTGCGCGTCTTGTTCGAGTTCGAGCCATGCGCCGCGGTTGGGCATAACCGTCGTTTTGAACATTTCTTTACCCGTTTTATCCTTGCTCGACGCATTGTATACGCCGGGGGAACGAACGAGCTGAGAAACGATAACGCGCTCTGCGCCGTTGATGATGAACGAACCGTTTTCCGTCATCAAGGGAATGTTGCCCATAAAGACTTCTTGGTCGATGAGCTGACCCGTTACTTTGTTAACGAGGCGCACCTTAACGCGCAAAGGCAACTCGTAGTTTGCGTCGCGGGTACGACATTCTTTTTCGTCGTACTTGGGTTTATCGCCAAATCTGTGCTCCAAGAAATAGAGTTCGAAACGGTCAGAGTAGTCGGTGATGGGAGAAAAATCCTCAAACACCTCGCTAATACCCTCTTCAATGAAGGTATTGTAGCTGTCCTTCTGGATTTCAACGAGATCGGGAATGTCGATTACTTCGTTGATCGAACCGAATTTTCTTCTTTCGGTTTTGCCGTACTTTGAAATAGGTAAATCCACAGTTAAAATTGCTCCTTAAAAATTTTTTTAGGCGATCTACCGAGTATATCTTTTCATCGATAAAAATCGAAATTTTGTCTTGGTTTGAAATTTATTGCGTCTTATGCTTTACTTTTGCGCCCGTTTGCGGTATAATATTATATATTGAAAGGAACGTTCCCTCTTTTTACCCCCTTTTTAGGGCGAATTTTTCGGAATTTTCCCTCAATTTTTCCGTTTTGGAGCGGCATTACACCATTCTAAGCATAATGATACATTATCTAATTATATCTAACGAAAAAATTCTTGTCAAGCATTTTTTGTTCTATCTATAAAATTTTTTTTAAAAGTTATCCACGGAAAGGAGATTTTTTATGCGAATCGACAAATTTTTGAAGGTTTCGCGCATCTTAAAGCGACGCACCGTAGCGCAAGAGGCGTGCACGGAAGAAAAAGTGGTGGTCAACGGAAAGCCCGCGAAGCCCTCCACGAAAATTAAAATCGGCGACGTCGTTGAAATTTTGTATGCGACGGGCGTTTTAAAATTCCGCATTTTAAATATCAAGGAAACGGTGAAAAAGGAAGAGGCTGCTTCTCTTTACGAGGTAATGGTATGAGAAAGAGCGTTTGCGCCGTCATTTGCGCGGCGGGTAAGGGCTTGCGCGCGGGCTTTGAGAAAAATAAATTGCTTATCCGCGCGGACGGGATTTCCGTTTTAGAGCGGACGGTACAAGCCTTTTATTTTGACGGTATAGACGAAATTATCGTTACCTATTCTCCCGATGATTTAAAGGAAATGCAAGCCGCGCTTTCGGGTTTTGACAACGTGAAATTTATCCAAGGCGGCGACACGCGCACCGCCTCCGTATACAACGCCTTACAAGCTGTGGAAAGCGAAATCGTACTTATCCACGACGGCGCCCGCCCCTTCGTTTCGCGTAAGGTCATCGAGGGCTGCGTACAATCCGTTTTGGCTTTCGGGAGTGGAATTTGCGCTATCCCATGCGTGGATACGATGGGCGTAAAAGGGACGACGGGCGAGCTTATCCGCGTACCCGACAGAAATTTACTCGTCCGTATTCAAACGCCGCAGGGCTTTTACACGCAGGAAATTTTAGGCGCGTACGAAAAAGCGGTTAAAAAAGGCAAACTTTACAACGTTTCTTATACGGATAAAGACGGAAACGAACGCCAACAAACCGTTCAAACGCGCACAGCCGCGCAATACACCGACGATTCGTCCGTGTATAACGATTTTGTGAAATTCCCCCACCTTTGCGAGGGCGCGGAAGAAAATATCAAGCTCACCTACAAAGCGGATTTTGCACGACTTCGCAACGTAAACGGTGCGGCGAGGTGCGGGTTCGGCATTGACACGCACGCGTTTGGCAAACCGCAAAATTATATCGTGTTGGCAGGCGTAAAAATTCCCTCCGCAAGCGGACTTATCGCGCACAGCGACGGCGACGTTTTGGCGCACGCCGTGATGGACGCTCTCCTTTCGGCGGCGGGCTTGAAAGACATTGGACACTACTTCCCCGATACGGATGAAAAATGGAAGGGCGCAAGCTCGATAAAAATGCTTTCGCAGGTGGTTGCGCTGGTTGGCGAGCAAGGCTATCGCGCGCAGAATATTTCCGTGGCGATACAAGCGGAAAGACCCCGCCTTGCCAAGTATATTGACGAAATGAAAAAGGCGTTGGCGGTTGCTTTGGGCGTGGGCGAAAATTGCGTAGGCATTTCGGCAGGCACGAACGAGGGATTGGGCTACGTCGGCGAAGGTAAGGGTATTACCGTAAGCGCGTACGTCTTATTGGCGGCGCGTCAATAAAACGCTGAATGCGAAGTGCTGAATGCGACACGGAAAAGATTACATAGAACTTATCAATAACGAAAAATGAAAAAGGAGCTGTTTTTATGCCCCCTAAAACCAAAAACCCCACAACTCAATTCGTCTGTTCTAACTGCGGATTTGCCGCGCCGAAATGGCTGGGCAAATGCCCCGATTGCGGAAATTTTAACACGATGCAGGAAGAAATCGTACGCGTCGCAGAACCGCAAAAAAACGAATTACGAGGGGGCATGTCCGTGATGAAAACGCGTGCCCTGCCCTTGTCTAAGGTCGGGTATGAAAAATTTCAGCGTATCAAAAGCGGGATTTCCGAATTCGACACCGTACTCGGCGGCGGTATCGTACCGGGCTCGTTAGTGCTGCTCGGCGGCGACCCCGGCATCGGCAAATCCACCCTTTTAACGCAGGTTTCCGCACACCTTGCAAAAACGCAAGCCTCCCCCACCCTCTACGTTTCCGCAGAGGAAAGCTGTTCGCAGGTGAAAATGCGTTGCGAGCGGTTGGGGTTGAATTCGGATAATCTGCTCCTTTTAAACGAAACGTGTTTAGAAGACATTGAGGGGGCGCTGGGCGAAAGCCGCTTCGTCGTCATCGACTCGATTCAAGCCGTGTATACGGAAACGCTGTCTTCGGCGGCAGGGTCCGTCGGACAGGTGCGGGAATGCGCCGCCAAGCTGATGCGTATCGCCAAATCGCGCAATATCACCTTTTTTATCATTGGCCACGTAACCAAGGAAGGCTCGCTTGCAGGTCCGAAGGTTTTAGAGCATATTATGGACACCGTCCTCTACTTTGAGGGACAGCCCGAGGACAATTTTAAACTCCTCCGCGCCGTAAAAAACCGTTTCGGGTCGGCGCAAGAGGTGGGCGTGTTCGAGATGACGGACTGCGGCATTAAAAGCGTAAACGATTACGCCGAGATTTTTCTTTCCGAAACGCGCGGCGTGGCGGCGGGCTCGGCGGTTACTCCTTCCGAAAGCGGCAATCGGTGCATGAACGTGGAAATTCAAACCCTCATTTCCAAAACTGCCTACGGTATGCCTCGGCGTATGAGCCTCGGCGTGGATTATAACAAGCTAGTGGTGCTTATCGCCGTCTTGGAAAAGCGGTGCGGAATCCCCTTTTATTCCTCCGACGTGTATATCAACGCAATGGGCGGCATTAAATTGGACGAGCCGTCCGTCGACCTTGCTATTTGCGCGGCGCTTGCCAGCGCGGCGAACGACGTGCCTATCGATAAATACACCGCTATCTTTGGCGAGGTAGGCTTGACGGGCGAAATACGCGCCGTCAACTTTGCCGAAAAACGGGTGGTCGAGTGTATCAAAACGGGCTTTAAGCAGGTGGTTTTGCCTGCCAAAAATATGAAGGTCTGCGAAAAGTATAAAGACAAAATCAAGCTCGTGCCCGTACAGTACGTGGGGCAGATGATCAAATCGTTGAATTTACGAAACGCAAATACGCCCCCTACCTTTGGCGAAAAAACGGAAAGTTAAACTTTATATTACAAACAATAAGCCATTCATATTCGCGATTCAACGCGGACATGGGTGGCTCTTTTTAGGAAAACAACAGAAAAACGGCTTTGACCTTTTGTCAGAGCCGTTTTTCCGTTTATAACGTTATTATTGAATTGTAATATTGGTGTTGCTTGCAATCAAGTCGTCCTTGGTCGCGCCCTCAGGTGCCGTTACCGTACCCGTCATCGTGTATCCAGCGAGATAGGATGCGTTAGTATCCGAGTTTGCATAACCGATAAAACCGCCGACTTCATTGACCCCAATTACATTTCCAGTATTTACTACATCGCCCATAGCAAGGATATAATTATCATCAGCATAATAGCTATTGTTTAATTTGACATGCCCAATCAAACCACCAACTTGCTTTTCACCTTGAATTTTTCCACTGTTCTTCAAGCTTCGTGCCGTAAACGTAGACACACCATAATCCCCATACTTACCATTAACCCAACCGGCAATACCGCCTACCTTATCTTTAGCAGTAATATTACCTGTGTTGGTTAAATTGGTGAATTCAAAACTATTCGCATTATTTTTGGCACCAACTATGCCGCCAACATTGTTACTCGTAGAAGAAATGTTACCGTTATTTATACAATCTGTTATATTATTGTAGGTATACCCTGCAATACCGCCGATATTTTCCCCAATTCCGTTGTAGGTTAAGTCCACGTTGTTTATGCAGTTTGAAATTTTATAGCCGTCGCCAACGTAACCACCTAAACAAACATAATTGAGTGAACCCCAATTTTTATAGGAGCTTGCACTTATACTAGAACCCTCATTACTACAATTATCCATAGTAATCGTACTCAACGTGCCTGCAAGACCTCCAACATACGCCTCACCTACAATTTCGGCTGAACTTGACGAATTGATAACCGAAGAATCCGTTGAATCCGAAGAAGCAAACCCAATTAAGCCACCCACGTATGTTTTACCTTTTACGTTGCCTGTATTATGCAGCTCTTCCATATAAATTGCTACCACTTGGGAAGCATAGTCAAAATTCCCATATAGATATCCAATAATACCGCCCGTATTTTCTTCGCCTGAAATCTCAGCGCTATTATACAATCTTCTTATATTTATTTTTTTATTCGTATTATTCGAAGTCGAATAACCGCGGTAGTCATATATGTATCCTGCCACACCGCCTACATTATTATTGCCTTTAATCTTGCCCGTATTGCTTAAATCTTCAAATACAAAACTACCGCCACAATTAAAGTTCGCAATTACACCGCCGACATAATTATAACCAACAACGGTTGCATGATTTGCACAATTATTCACCGCACCTTTTGTTTCCGCAACAATACCCGCAACATAAGACGCGTCGGGAGCGTTGACTTCCCCACTTACGAATATATTTTTAATTTCTTTTGCGCTGTATCCGCAGGCAATTGCCACGTGACTTTGCGTATTGGAAACCGTCACGCTTGCATTACTTACGCTAAATCCGTAAATATTGCCCGTAACGTAACCAAACAAACCCACGTACGAAGCCGCTTTGGTAATTTTCAAATTATAAATAGTGAAATTTTTACCGTTAAACGTACCTGCAAAAGGTTTTGAATTCGTACCGATAGGCGTCCACTCGTTATGTTCCAAATCGATATGGTTGCCAAGCGTTACCGTTTTGCCCGAAAAATCTGTACCGTTGTTGACGAGGTATGCCAAGCCCGCCAATTGTCCACGCGTAGTCAGCGCAAAAGTTGATAAAGAGCTATCATACCAAGAAATATCGTGTTCGATTTCCCCAAACGGCTCTTCAACCTCACAAAATACGCAATATCCGTCCGCGAAGTGGTGACCCGAAGCAGGGACATAGTCATTTTCATAATGCAATCCGCACAGAGTGCAAGTATATTCGGTATACCCTTGCGTCACGCACGTAGGGAAAAATTTTTCCGTTTCATAACTGTGCTCACACGCTGACACACCAACATTATATACCGTGCCGTCCGTCATAGTAATAACAAGGTATCCCTCTAAAGTCGTAGAAATATTCTGAATACCTACGCCCGTATCCCCTTTATTATTCAAAAGGATTTGCGCAAATTCTGCTTCCGAACCTTCAAATCCGTTTTCTACGGCGATTTCATAAGCGGATTTACCGTCCGCCCCCGTTTCGCCTTGGATACCTTGCTCGCCTTGGATACCTTCCAACGAAGCAAGCCACTCCTCTTCTGTGCCGACGAACCCGTTTTCTACGGCGATTTCATAAGCGGATTTACCGTCCGCCCCCGTTTCGCCTTGGATACCTTGCTCGCCCTGAGGACCTTGCTCACCTTGAGGACCCTGCTCGCCTTGAATACCTTGTTCACCTTGAGGACCCTGCTCGCCTTGAATACCTTGCTCGCCTTGAATACCTTGCTCACCTTGAGGACCCTGCTCGCCTTGAATACCCTGCTCGCCTTGAATACCTTGCTCGCCTTGAATACCTTGCTCGCCTTGGATACCTTCCAACGAAGCAAGCCACTCCTCTTCCGTACCGACGAACCCGTTTTCTACGGCGATTTCATAAGCGGATTTACCGTCCACGCCATCCATGCCATCCATGCCGTCCATGCCGTCTTGACCGTTTGCGCCGTCTTTACCATCTATACCGTCGACACCGTCTTTACCGTCTTGACCGTTTATGCCGTCTTGACCGACCAACGAAGCAAGCCACTCCTCTTCCGTGCCGACGAACCCGTTTTCTACGGCGATTTCATATGCGGATTTACCGTCCGCCCCCGTTTCGCCTTGGATTCCTTGCTCGCCCTTACAAGAGTCCGTCGCTGCACAGCCTACACCCAAAAGCAAACAAGAAAGTACAGCCAAAAAGGTTACAATTTTCTTTTTCATAGTAAGCACTCCTTAGTAATTTTATTACTTATTAACATATATTATATAGTATTATTTTTACTTTGTCAAGTATATTAAGTAATTTTTTTGGTATTATAATATCAAGGAGATTACTATGAAATTAAAAATCAAAGAATTCCGCGAAGAGTTGCAGCTAACGCAAAAGGAGCTTGCCGAAAAAATTGGGAACGTACAACGAAACGTAAGCAATTGGGAGAGCGGGGCGAGTGAGCCCGACTGCGAAACCATTTTAAAACTTGCCGAAGTTTTTGACGTTTCTATAGACGAATTGTTTGGGAAGGAATATTCTGCTACGGAACGACAGTACCCAGTTGGTTTAGATTACGCAATTTTAAAATCTATACGGGAATTGACGGAAACGCAAAAATTTGCGCTGATGCAATTTTTAAAGGAAATGCACGGATAGCCCCAAAATTCTGTTTCAACGCGGACATGGGTGGCTCTTTTTAGGAAAATGGCGCATAAATACCCTTTTAACGATAAAAAAATCTCGCTTGAAGCCAAGCGAGATTTTTTGTTTTTATTCGGTTTTTTATACGCTTGCGCTTTCGTCCTGCGCCTGGGTTTCAGACGTTTCCTCTCCGTCTTGCAATTGCGACATATCCATAACGGTATCGTGCGGGATAGGCTTCCACTCAATCTTTTTAAAGACTGCAATATACGTAGTCCACTTGCCGATGATATCGAAGAACGGGAACATCAACACGTGGAAAATCCTGCGGCAAACACCGCCAAATCCCACGGCTTTTTCCATCTTTTTGCGATAGACGACGAGTACCAAAAGCTCGATAAACATCGAGCCGAACCAAGAGCCGATTTTGCCAAGCAACCAACCAAACAGCACGCCCTGCGCCGTATATTCCGCAAACAAATTCAACAACTCAAACGAGAATATCTCAAAGTTGAAAATTTTAAGATTTATCCCCAAATGAATATTGAAGAAATAGGCGAGTGCCGTACCCCCCATCACCGCCATGATCACCTCTAAAATCTGCACGATAATCTTGCGGCAAACGCTTTCGATATGGCGAGGGAAATTTAAGAAAAAGCAGTCGTAAGTGGTGGTAAAACACTTGTCCTTTTTGAACATATTGCGGAGCAATTTAGGACAATTTTCCACCGCGGATTGCAAGTGTCCTTTCGACCAACGCAAACGCTGGCGCAACGCCACGCGGAGTTTGTAGGGCTGTTCGTCGTAGAACACCGCTTCGTCGCAGTATGTAATACGATAACCCTGCACCACCGCGTCCGTACAAAAACTTCTATCCTCGGTGAGGGTGGTGTAATTCCAGCCGTCTTTTACGAGTTCGTTGCTGAACAAAAAGCCCGTGCCTTGAATACGGCAAGCCTGATTCAAAACGCCCTTTGCGCGGTTTTCGGTAAGGCAGGTACGCATCCAATGCATTGCATAGCTGAAAGAAATCCAATTTTGGTTCATATTTTTGGAGTTTCTGTACGAGGTGATAATTTTATTGCCCGCGTCAAACGCGTCGTTCATTTTCGAGAGGTAATTCCGACGGATTACGTTGTCCGCGTCAAAGATGAAATATCCTTCGAAAGACTCCCGTCCGTAATCCTCCTCAATTCTGTTAAAGAGATACCGAAGGGCGAAGCCCTTGGTGCGCTCCTCGGGGTCGTTGTGTTCGTACACCACGACTTTTAAGCCGTTCTTTTGGAAGTTTCTTGCGACCTGCGCCGTATCGTCCGTGCAGTTGTCCGCCACCACGAACACGGTGATTTGCTCCAAATTATAATCGGAGTTTGCAATACTTTCCAACAAATTACCGATTACCTTATCCTCGTTTCTCGCCGCGATACAGACGCCGTATTTATGCTCGCGCTTGGCCTTGGGGAATTTGCGGTAAGTGAATACGCCGATGATGGTAAAAATCGCTTTATACGCCATCAAAACGGTGTAGACCATGCCAATGACGCCGCATATCATAATAATGATTTCCATTGCTTTCATTTCCGCAACCCCTTTATCCTGCGTTAAGCGCTTTCATTTTGTCTATATACGTTTGCTCGTTGTCGTCCTGCGCGAAATAGTCCGTCTTAAACCAATAATCGCAGTACTTTATTTTTTCGACAAGCGCCGCGCCGTCCGCCGCGAACGCCGCAACGTCCTCGTCCGTTATCGCACCCGTCTTGTCGATAATGCCGAGCGAACTCTTTTCTCCCTCATAACGGAAAACGACGTTCGTCGCGCTCGTTCCCACGATACCGCTCCGCAAGAAAATACCGTAGGCGCGCGAATACATAATCGATTGCTGCTGCGCAAACAGCGAATTTCCGTAATAGAAATTGCTGTAATAACGGATACCGAGCAAATCTAAGAGGGTGGGCACGATGTCTGCCGTGCACATAAATTTATCGATTTTTTGAGGTTCTAAACCGCTACCGTAAATCATCAAAGGCACTTTGTAAAGATTGGTGAATTTACGGGGGGTATTGTAGCCGACGATATCCTTGACGTAGTTGCTCAGCTGATTATAGTAAGCGTTGTGGTCGCCGAACATCAAAATCAAGGTGTCGTCCAACAAGCCTTTTTCTTCCAAATCCTTGAACATAACGCCGAGCGCGTCGTCCAATTCCTTGGCGGTAACCATATAGTAGAACAGAACCTCCGCAAAAGAATCTTCGAGGATTTCTTCCATTCTCTCTTCGCCGAGCAACGCCTCGAACGCTTCGCGTTCCGCCGTCAAATTTTCGCGGGCGTAATACGTGCCGTGCATCGTAATCGTCGTGATATAGCTGAAAAACCGCTTATCCGTAGGGAACATAAGGTCCTTGCAGGTTTCTATCATTTCCGAATCGAGGCAAAGCTCGCTATTTACAGGATTTTCTTTATAGTTGATGAACGTGGGCGTTTGCGTTTTTCCGTCTTTCACCGCCTGATTTGCCATTTCTTCCATATCGTAGCGGTCAAGAATATCTTCAAAGCCGAAAGCGAGCGTCGCCTCGTCGCGGTTATAGAAGACCTTTTCACCGTTATGGAAATACATCGTTTGGATATCCTCGTCCAACGCTCGCATAATATTGGGCAGGGTGTTGGGCAAGGTGTTTTGATAATAGGAGGTGTTGACGTACTTACCCGTCGGGTAAGCGCCGATGATACTGGTCGTTTCGGCAATGTCCGTCTTTTCACGGGAGTGGAAATTGGTTGCCGCTACGCTGCCCTTATAAAATCTGGTGAGGTTGGGGTAAAATTCTTCCAACTCTTTTGAGGAAATATCCAGCCCGTAGGGATGTTCCTTGTTGCGCATAAACGCAAACCATTCTAAAGATTCGCTTAAAATCACCACGACGTTTTTATCCTTCGCCAAGCCGAAAGCGGGGCTATACTGCGGCTGCGACAGCTGTGCATAAAGAAATTCGTTGGCTTGTTCCGGTTTGAGGGTGGTTTTGTCCCCCTTGAAGGCATTGCCGATTTCGCCAATTAAATTTCCTATCAAGCCGTAGGAAGAATACACGCCGTTTTCCTTACTGTTCACCATTTCGTTGTATTTATCCCCCTTGGCAGGATAATAAATCATAAACGAGCCGAACAGCGTAGAAACGCCGACGAGCACGACCCCGATATAAAACCAGACGCCGTGCTTGTATTTTTTGGGTTTCTTTCCGGTCTGTTCCGCCTCCATATGCAAACTGCGGAGGCCGTAAATAATGAACAAAACGCACGCCAAAACGCCGATATAAAAGGCGACGAAATTGACGGGAATTTTTTCCAATGCGGACACCGCGTCGTTACGCAGGCTGAACATATCCAAGTCGAAATACTGACCCGTCATATCGTAAATGGCGGCAAAAATCAAGTCGAGCACCGTCTGTATGAAAAGGAGGAGCGTGCCGACGATGAGCTTGACCATGTTATTGGGCAAAAGCAACAAAGCGCCCGCGAGCATGATTAAAAAGCCGAACGCCAAAAGCGGCCTCGTCATAAACGGCGTCCCCTCAACCGAAAAAACAACGGACATTTCGATGAGAATTGCCAAGAAAAAATATATGACAACCAAGCGGTTGATCTTTATCCATTCCCATATGTTTTTCAAAACGTTTTTCATTGGATGTTCCCTATTTTAGAAAAAGTAAATAAACAAAATTAAAAGATAGGATTTGACGGGCGCTCCGTTGACCAACGCATAAAGCGCCACGAACGCCACGTAGAATAAGAGATACGTCCAAGCGAACGGGTTTTGCGTAGAAAGTACGTCGTATACGCCAAACAATAGTATGAGCGCGGTTACGCATAAATAAACGTACGCCCGTTTCGCTTTGGGCTTCGCAGGTACTTCCTTAAATATCCCTTCGAATATACCGAAAGCGGCTTTGATTAAAAGCACGATCCAACCGCACTTGGCAATATCTCTTCCCGCCGTACCGCTAAAATTGACGATTTCAATGAGGACGACCCTTTCGCCGAGCTCGTAAAATACCTTTACCTGGAAACCGATTTGTGCGCTGATAATCAACACGCACGCCACGCAGATAAGGAAAATGGGAATCATTCTGTCCCAGCCGAGCAACTGCGTTTTGGCTTTCGCCGTCGAGGCGGATTTTTGAACGGAATTTCCCCCGTCCGCCTTGGTCGGCTCTGCCGCCGTTGCCGCAGCCTCCTGTTCCCGTTCGGATCGCGCGGATTGCGGGGACGCTTGCGTTTCCGTTGTCTTCGATTGTTCCTTTACTTCCTGCTGTTTAACGGGATCCATTTGCACTTTGAATTTCTTCTGCAAATGCTTGTCCAAAAAATAAAAACCGATGATTTCGCCTAACCAAAGGAACGCCGTAGCCATCTCGGTGTAAAAGACGCGGAGGTCGCCGTGCTGCCACCAATCGGATACGACGGGGTCGAACAACATACCTATGGGCTTGGCGAGGAGCGGAGTTAAAAAGATCGCCAATAAATACGCCGCCAAACGCGCCGTATTCCACAACACCACGGTTGTATTTTGTGAAAAAGTTTTCTTTTTCAAGTCCTTTCATCTCCTTGCTTTTGTTTTTCTTGAACGTGAATACGGACAAACCATTGCATTGCGGCCATCGTCCGCAACCCCGATTTATCCCAATTCTGACATTATTATATAATGTAGAAAAATTTTTTTCAACCGTTTGCGTGTATAAATATAAAAAATTATAAATTTTTTCATTATTTTTTTACTGTTTTTAATGGTAACGTTGGAAAATTTTCTCTGTATAAACAGAGAAAGAGCGCGGCAAAACGCCACGCTCTTTGTCCTATTCATATTTCATTAAAGTAATTTCCCCAAAAGATCCTCTCTGTTTTGTGCGGAAAGATAAATAGGCGGAATATCAAACAAGGTCTTACAGCCGTATACGCCCTCTTGATTTAAACGCGCCGCCGCCCTTGCGCACGCCACCAAAACGGACGCCGTAAATTCGGGATTGGAATCGAGTTTTAACGAATACCCGACCACGTGCGTGTGTTCGCCGTTTACGCCCGTTTTGCCGATACGGAGCACCTCGCCGCCGTGGGGCAGCCCCTTATGCTCGCGCGCCATTTCCTCCGCGGAAATAAAATGCACCGTCGTCTTATAGTCGGCAAAGTAGTTGGGCATCGTTTTGATTTCTCGTTCGATACGCGCTTTATCCGCGCTCTCGTCCGCAACGACGAAACATACTCTTTCGTGCTTTTCCGAAGTGGAAAGGTCGGGCGTTTGCCCCGCCCGTACGGCGTTTACCGCGCTTTCGATGGGGACGGTATACTGCCTTGCGTCCAAAACGCCGTCAATGCGGCGTACCGCGTCCGAATGACCTTGGCTTACTCCTTTACCCCAGAAAGTATAGTCTTTTCCGTCAGGCAAAACGGCAGACGAATACAACCTCGTTAAGGAAAACATACCGGGGTCCCAACCTGCGGAAATAATCGCCGTGGTCTTTGCCCGTTCCGCCGCCGCTTGTACGTTTGCGGCGTGTTGCGGGATTTTTGCGTGGGTGTCAAAACTGTCCACAACGTTGAACAGCTCGGCAAGCGTGGGGGTCTGCGTAGGCAGGTCGGTTGCGCTCCCGCCGCAAATAATCATTACGTCGATTTCGTTCTTCATCTTTTCCGCGTCGGAAACCGAATAGACGGGTATTCCCGTCAACGTTTTTACCGCTTCGGGCGGACGGCGGGTGAATACGCCCACAGCCGCCATATCTGGGTTTTGTTTGATTGCCAGTTCTACGCCTTTTCCAAGATTACCATAGCCGTAGATACCGATGCGAATACTCATATCTTTGCACCTCTATACTCGATTGTTTTTATTATAGCACTTACGCGCACGTTTTTCAAGCGTTCATTATAAAAAATTGCAATTTTTTCGTGCGGCAAACATAAAAAATTTTTAAAAAAAAGTCAATAAAAACGAGTAAATCCCCCACCCATGTACGCGTTGAAATAAAAAAAGCGGCGCTATCGAGATAGCGCCGCATATTCTTTGCTTTTAAACGGTGCAAGACGTAATCTTGACGCCGTATCGTGCCGCAGATCCTCCGTTTTTAGTACATTTCAATATACGCTTCGCGTTCCGCCCCCACAGACACGTACTTGATCTTACAGCCGCAAGCGTCTTCTAAGTATTTGATATAGTCCAAGGCTTCCTTGGGCAAATCTTCTACCTTACGGCAGTGGGAAATATCGCAATTCCAGCCCTTGACCGTCTTGAAAACAGGCTTACAATCGTCCAAAACGTCCACGAAGGGGAATTCGTGAATAATTTCGCCGTTGAGTTCGTAAGCCACGCAGACTTCAATTTCCTCATAGCCGGACAAAATATCCATTTTGGTGAGCGCGATTTCGGTTGCGCCCTGGCAACGGATACCGTAACGGGAGGCTACGATGTCGAAAGGTCCAACCCTTCTGGGTCTGCCCGTAGCCGCGCCGTATTCGCCGCCGAGCTGACGGAGCTTTTCCGCCTTTTCGCCGAAATATTCCGCCGTGAAAGGTCCTTCACCCACGCAGGTGGAATACGCTTTCATGATACCGATAGAATTGGTGAGTTGAAGCTGAGGCACGCCCGCGCCAATGGGTGCATATGCCGCAATCGTCGAAGACGCCGACGTATAGGGGTGGATACCGAAATCGATATCGCGCATAGCGCCAAGCTGCGCCTCGAACATAATATTCTTGCCCTGCGCGTGCGCCTGAGTCAAATACAAGCCCGTATCGCAAACGAAAGGCGCAAGCACTTTGCCGAATTCTTCGAAGTACGCAATCATATCCTCCGTTTTGATAGGCTCGGATTTATAACCGCCCACAACGGTGAGGTTTTTCCATTCTACGATGTCCGCAATGCGCGCATAGAGGCGTTCGGTGTTCAAAAGCTCGCCCATACGGAAAGCCTTTTTATAAAATTTATCCGCGTAGACGGGGCTGATACCGCGGCGGGTAGAGCCAAATTTCTTGCCTGCCAAACGGTCTTCTTCCAAGCAGTCTAAAAGAACGTGGTAAGGCATGGTGATAACCGCGCGGTCAGAAATTTTCAAATTCTCAGGCGTGATTTTAATGCCGCCCTCGCGCAATTTTGCAATTTCGCCGCAGAGGTGCTTGATGTCGATGACCATACCGGGACCCATCACGTTGACGACGTCCTCGCGCAAAATGCCCGAAGGTAAAAGATTGAGGACAAACTTTCCTCGCTCGTTGATGACGGTGTGGCCTGCGTTGTTACCGCCTTGATAACGGCAAACGACGTCGAATTTCTCGCTGAGCAAGTCGACCATTCTGCCCTTGCCTTCATCGCCCCAATTGATACCGCAAATGGATGTAAGCATAATTATATACACTCCTTTGATTTTTTCCCTATCGTAGCGCAAAAAAGAAAAGAAAAAAGGCCCGTCTTTAAAGCACAACTTCAAAAACTGCCTTCCCTCGCATTTCATTGTGCAACCTATTATACCGCATTTTTTACCCCGTGTCAAGCCAAACGCTTATGCAAAACAAAGTTTTTCACCCTTTCTTTTCGCTAATTCGATAAATTTTTTGCGAAATTTTTCACTTTGTATTGACAAGATAGACAAAAAGGTATATTATAATAAAACAGAAAGCTCTAAAAGAGCAAAAAAATATAACCGTAGAATAAGGAGGGTCAATTTTATGTATTGTAGAGAATGCGGTCAAAAACTTACCCTTCGCTTTTGTGAAAACGAAGGGCTTATCCCCTACTGTGAAAAATGTCAGGCGTATATGTTTCCTCAGTTCCCCGTCGCGGTATCCATGGTCGTAACCAACCGCGCGCAGGATAAGATATTGCTTGCAAAACACGTCGAGGACGAGGATTTTATTTTATTTGCAGGGTACATTAAGAAAGGCGAAAATGCGGAAAAAACCATTCCGCGCGAAATCAAGGAGGAAATCGGGCTTGACGTCGTCAAAGCCAAATATATGTTCTCTCGCTACCACGCGAAAAAAGATATTTTAATGCTCAACTTTATCGTCGTTGTGGAAGACAGACCTGTAAAACCCAACGCAAACGAGATTGCAGAGGCGCGTTGGTGCTCGCCCGAGGAGGCCGTGCAGCTTATCCGCAAGGGTACGACGGCAGAATTTTTCTTAAACAACGCCGTGCGCGAATTGAAGAAAAAGATATAATTTTCTGTTTCAACGCGTACATGGTATGTCCAAACGGAAAATTTGCGTTTGGATAAATGAGAAACGATTGCACAAATTAAGACAAAGAAAAGAACGTCCTTGGGGGGCGTTCTTTTTTCACCGAAAAATTTTTATAGGCGGCTGAGTTTTTCCGTTCACGCCGTTGACTTTTTTATATTTTTTTGCTAAAATATAAATAATATGGTAAAAAGGAGTTACCGCGGCGCAAAAAGCCGAAAACAAAGGAGAAAAAGGCAGATGAACAAACTTGGTTTCGACAACAAGCAATACCTTTCCTTGCAATCGGAAAAGATACAAGAGCGCATTGACGCTTTCGGCGATAAGTTGTACCTTGAATTCGGCGGCAAACTTTTCGACGATTATCACGCGGCGCGCGTTTTGCCCGGCTTTGAGCCCGACAGTAAAATCAAAATGCTGTTAAAGCTTCGCGCGATTGCGGAAATCCTCGTGGTCATCAGCGCGAACGATATCATTAAAAATAAATACCGTAGCGATTTGGGCATCACCTACGATGCCGACGTGATCCGCTTGCTTGATATTTTTAAGAGCAAAGGCTTATACGTGGGGAGCGTGGTCGTGAATATGTACCAATCTCAGCCCGCTGTAGACGGATTCATCAAACGGTTGGAAAACCTCGGCGTGGCGGTGTATAAGCATTACGCGATTGAGGGCTACCCCTCCGACGTGCAAAAAATCGTCAGCGAGGACGGATACGGCAAAAACGAATATATCCCCACCAAGCGCCGTTTGGTCATCGTTACCGCGCCCGGTCCCGGAAGCGGAAAAATGGCGACTTGCCTTTCTCAGCTCTATCACGAAAACTTGCGGGGCGTAAAAGCAGGGTATGCGAAGTTTGAAACCTTCCCTATTTGGAATTTGCCCCTTTCCCACCCCGTCAACCTCGCCTACGAGGCGGCGACGGCGGATTTGAACGACGTCAACATGATCGACCCCTACCATTTTGAAACGTACGAAAAATTGGCGGTCAATTACAACCGCGACGTGGAAATTTTCCCCGTCGTTTCGGCTATGCTCGAAAAAATCCTCGGCTATTCGCCCTATAAATCCCCCACGGATATGGGCGTAAATATGGCAGGCTTTTGTATTATAGACGACGAGGCTTGCCGCGAGGCGTCCAAAAACGAAGTCATTCGCCGTTATTATTCCGCGCTCTGCGACGCGAAAAAGGGCAGAATCGCAAAAGAAGTCGTGGGCAAGTTAGAGCTTTTGATGAGCAAAGCGAATATTTCCGTGGACGACAGAAAAGCAGTTGCGCCCGCGCTTGAAAAAGCGGAACTGACGGGCAAACCGTCCGTAGCAATCGAACTCAACGACGGACGTATCGTAACGGGCAAAACGGGCGATTTGCTCGGCCCTTCGGCGGCGGCGCTCCTCAACGCGTTAAAGCTGCTCGGCGGCATCGACGATAAAAAGGAGCTTATCTCCCCCACCATCATCGAGCCTATCCAAAAATTGAAGGTAAAACATATGGGCTCGGTAAATCCCCGTTTACACACGGACGAGGTATTGATGGCGCTTTCCATCTGCGCCGTAACCGACCCCAAGGCGAAAAAGGCGATTGCACAGTTGGATAAGCTGAAAAACTGCGAATTGCACTCCACCGTCATGCTTGCGCACGTGGACGAAAAGACCTTAAAGGCGCTTGGTATCCACGTAACCTGCGAACCGCAAAGGCGGGTGTTGATAAACGAGGAATTATAAAGGAAAAACGATTTTTAAAGTACAAATCTTTGCTTTGCAATGCAACTCGAACAACTGCACGTTTATTTGAATATGCTATACGCCTCCAAAGTTATAACTTTGGAGGCGTATAGCATGATGAAGATATATTTATTCGCTTCGCACAATTTCTTCTATAGATAAAACCGTCCATTTATTAGGGTTATTTTTAAGATAATCGTTATTATCGTGTATTATAAATGTAATCGGCTCTACCGTACCCTCATTTTTCTGTTTTAAAAATAGATGAACATACCCGTATTCTTCATTCTTGTAAGAAAGCATGTAATCTGCCTCTATTGTATTAAAATTTCCATGCAACGATTTCACCATCAATTCTTTAGAGGCTAATATATTTTTCAACTCTTCAAAAAACATTATTCTGTTTTCAATGAGGTAGTAATATATACTGAAAGATATATCTGTAAAAGCTAATTCTTTGTTTAAAATTTGCCGATATATCTTTGAGCTTGAGTATCTTAACTGTGAAATGTCCTTGAGTTTATGTAATCCAATCATATGTTTAAAATGGTCAGAAGAAAACAGAATATCAAACTCAAGTAAAACACATTTTCTACCAGCTTTTAAGTGAAATTTTTTACCCTCAAAATTTGTTTTATAAAATAACGCGTCTTTATAAAGTAAATCTTCTTCCATCGTAATCCTCTCTATGAAAAAAGCCTTCCGAGGAAGGCTACTTTCATAAATTTTCGCTTTTCTTTCAACAAACGTCTATTTAGGCTTTGGGTAAACGAGAACCGATATGCATCTCAACATAGGACTTCCCTAACCAAACCCCATGCGTCTTCGATAGCGCGGGAATCTTGTTCCCGAGCCAAGGTTCTACCTTGTAGTATTATTATATGCCATTATTTTTAATTTGTCAATAGCAATCTGACAACTTTTTTAAATTTTTTTACTATTTCTTAATTATTTCTCCCCTATTTATGAAAATTTAGTCAAATCTCCCTTTCTCCGTTTTTATTCAGGTAATTTATAATCGCCTGCTTTAATCCAACCCCATTTCCGCATAAGCTCGGAAAATAACAAGTTTAACGCCGCAGGCAAAATAAACATCAACAACACGATGCCCACGTACCCAAGCCAACCGCTTGTGTAATTGAATAAATCGAACACGCCGACCAAACCGCTCGTGCCCATACCGCCGCCCGACGCGCCGCATTTGAGCTTGAAAACGCAGGTGGACAAAGGGCCTAAAATTGCGCTCGATAAGACCATGGGTGCCATGATTATCGGTTTTTTCATTACGTTGGGTATCTGTAACATACTCGTCCCTATCCCCTGCGAAATAAGTCCGCTAAACTTATTTTCACGGAAACTTGCCACGGCAAACCCAACCATATGACAAGCGCAGCCAACCGTCGCCGCACCACCCGCTAAAAGCATAGCTTCGTAATTTCCGCTCTCAGCGCCAAGCGCCAATACGGGGCTGGAAACCGCCACCCAAATCGCCGCGGACGAAGTAGGCATGGTAAGTAAAATACCCATCGACACGGAAACGACGATACCCATCACGAAAGGTACGGCTTGCGTTGCGATTGCAATTCCGTCCCCCAACAAATTGACGAGTAAAATAAACGGATAGGCAAGGTAAACGCCCGCAAACGAAAGCGCCAGCACGCCGAGCGGAACCAGCAAAATATCCAGCTTCGTCCTGCCCGCATACAAGCCCACGACCTCTACGGCGAGCATCGTTACCACGTACGCGCCGATGGGATTGCCGGGCGCACCGAGCGTAAGCGAGGCGAGCCCCCCTGCGCCGTACACCAAATTCCCCGCGAACGCACCGACGAAACCCGCCACCGCCGCCGAAAAAACGACCAGCTTGTTTTTCTCTAATGCGTGCGCTATGCCGACGCCGATGCCTACGCCCATCAAGGACTTGGCGATATTCGCTATGTATAAAAGCGTCTTTCCGACGTAATTCCCGCCGCCTATCAGGTTGATCCAGCCCGCGATTTGCGCCAAAATCGTACCCGCAATCAACGTAACGAACAACCCCTGCGCCATGCCCGAAAAGGCGGTGATGAAATACCGCTTAGGAAGGGTCTTGAAATACTCCTTCGCCGTCATGCGCTTTAATTCTGCCTTTTTCTCACTCAAAACAAAACCTCCTTTAAGGTCTTTTTCTTTATTATACTCCGTTATTCGATAAAACGCAAGCGATTTAAAGGTATCGATAAAAAATTATTGATTAGATAAATTTTAACGAATTTAGCAGCGAAAACGTAAAAACCGTCCTACGCGTTTGGGGCGAGGACGGCTTTTAAGGTTAAAACAGCTTATTTTCTTTCAAAGCTGTCGCAGCAAGTGCAGCTTTCGGCGTCGCAGCTGCAAGTATTGCCGACGTGGATTTTGCGCAAGGTGCAAAAATCGCCCGCGCGGTTGTACTTACATTCGGTTACGCCACAGCCGATGGCAGTATTCACTTCGTGCGTGTTTTCTTTGTTCATCATAATCAAATCCTCCTTTAAAGGTATAAAAAGAGTATGCGCAAATTTCAAAAAGATATTGACATTTGCAAATTTTTCCTGTACAATATAGGCGTAGAGAAAAATTCGGGGCGCGCGTCGTCTTACGAAGGAGGATATGTATATGAAAGTTTTATTGTTGGCGGACGTAAAAAACGTAGGCAAAAAAGGAGACGTCGTTGAGGTTGCGGACGGATACGGCAGAAACTTTTTGGTAAAGAAAGGTTTGGCGAGTATCGCAACGGCGAGCGTCGTACACGAAGCGGCGCAGAAAAAAGCGGCGCAAGATTTCCATAGAGCGGAAGAAATAAAGGCTTTGAAGGCGTTGGCGGCAGAGCTTAACGGCAAAACCGTTTCCGTGAAAATCAAAACGGGGGAAAACGGAAAGCTGTTCGGTAGCGTAACGAGCGCGAACGTCGCGGCGGCGCTTGCAGAAGCGGGCTACGACGTGGATAAAAAGAAGATTAAAATGGAGAACGTAAAAACGCTGGGCGCGTTTGAGGCGGAAATCCGTTTGATGGAAGGCGTAACTGCAAAAATCCGTTGCATGGTGGAAGCGCTTTAATCTTATTGCATATAATAAATACCGTTCTGCGCGTAAAATCCGTGCAGAGCGGTTTTTATGTAAATTGCATTAACATTTTTGAAAAATCCCTTGCACTTAGCAAAAAAATGTGCTACAATATGCTGTGGAATAATAAATCAGATACGAGGATAGAAATTATGGAAGAAATACAAGTGCAAGCCGAAGAAACGGCACCTGCTACGCAAACGACGGAAAGGACACACGCCGCTCTGCCCCCTAAAATTACGAAGGAGCATTTTGCTCCCTCAAAAAGAAAACGGGATAAGGCTTGGCTTTGGATAAAATCAGTGTTGCTTACGTTGCTTTCGTCCTTTCTTATCGCCTTTTCCGCATACACGCTGATCACTCCCAACAAATTCACGATTGGCGGCGCAAGCGGTATTGCCATTTTGGTAAATATTGCCACGCAAGATAAAATTCCGCAAAGTATTATACTGTTTGCAATCAACTTGCCCTTGATCGTGCTTTCCTTTTTCTTCGTCAAGAAGAAATTTGCCGTTTTATCGGCAATGAACATCGGCTTACAATCCCTTTGGCTTCTCTTATTAGAGCAGCTTTTCCCCGCGAATATCAAAACGGAAGACGGCGCGTTCATCTCGAAAATTTCTATCATCTTCCCCGGCGGCGAGCCCTCTAAATTGTTTGCCGCATTGGGCGCAGGGCTTTTGATTGGGCTTGCCATTGCGCTTGCCTTTAAAGTCGGGGGCAGTACGGGCGGCACGGATATCCTTGCAGTTATGATACAAAAGAAGGTGAAAGCGACCTCCATTTCGTGGATGCTCTTTATTATCAACGTTATCATTATTTCCGCTTCCTTCTTCGTAATCGATCCCACCGAGACCGACGACGTCGCAACGGAAATAGGTTTGAGAATGATGCCCATCGCGCTTGCCGCATTTGAAGCTTTTATTGAAAGCAGAACGAACGAATCCATTTTAAACGGTTTCCAATCGGCAATAGAATTCCGTATCATCACCGACAAATCGGAAGAGATGGCAACCGCTATCATGAAAGAGCTGAGCCGCGGCGTTACCGCTATCCCCGCAACGGGTATGTATACGAAAATTGCGCACACGATGCTCGTTTGCGTAGTCAGCCGCAGACAGGTGGCGACCCTGCAAAGAATCATGCAAACGGTAGACCCCGATTCCTTTGCGGTAACCTCCAAAGCGACGCAGGTTTTGGGCTTGGGATTTTTCAACGGCGAGGTATAATCAAAAAATCGCGTAAATTCCTTGATTTTTCGAGGTTTTTCGCGATTTTTTTTCGTATAACTATTGACAAGTGGAATATTTTGGGGTATAATATGTTTACTTAAAAACGAAAATGTTTTTATAAAATAAATTTAAAGGGGATTTTTTTATGAACAAAGGCGAATTGATTAAGGCAATTGCAGACAAAGCAGGTTTTACGCAGAAGGACGCAACGGCGGCTTACGATGCATTTATCGAGGCAGTTACGGAAACGTTGAAAGCAGGTGAAAAAGTTCAGCTTATCGGCTTCGGTAGCATCGAAGTGAAGGAAGTTGCAGCTAAGACGGGCAGAAATCCTAAGACGAAAGAACCCGTTGAAATTCCCGCTTGCAAGAAACCCGTTATGAAATTCGGTAAGGCTTTCAAAGCAGAACTTAACTAATTTTAAACTATACGAAAAGCCGAGGCGCTCGCCTCGGCTTTTTTATTTCTCCCCCTGTGTCTATGCTTTTATATAAAACCCGCCCTGCGCAAAACGCGCGGGGCGGGTTCGTTTTTTCTATCTTATTTTCTGTCGGCGAAATAGTCGATTTTCATTGATTTCTTGACCTCGGCAAGCGTTTCTGCCGCCGCCTCGCGCGCCGCCTCGCTCCCTTTATAAAGCATATCCCAAATAGCGGGAATATCCTTAGCGAGCTCCTCTCTGCGGGTGCGGATAGGTTCAAGCACCTCTTGCATAACGGCGTTGAGGAATTTCTTCACCTTCATATCCCCCAAACCGCCCCGTTCGTAATGCGCTTTGAGTTCGTCCAAGCCCGCGTATTCGGGCAGATATTTTTGGAAGTGCTCCGCCGCCGAAAAAGCGTCCAAATAAATGAACGTGGGGTTGTTTTTCGTGTCGCCGGGGTCGGTTACCTTAATGTGGTTGGGGTCGGTGTACATACCCATGACCTTGCGCTTGATTTCGTCCGCGCTGTCGGAAAGGTAAATGCAGTTGCCGAGCGACTTGCTCATTTTTGCCATACCGTCCGTGCCGGGCAAACGCAGGCAGGACTTATTTTCGGGCAAGACTGCCTTAGGCTCGATCAGCGTTTCGCCGTACAAACCGTTGAAACTACGCACGATTTCGCGCGCTTGTTCAAGCATAGGAAGCTGGTCCTCTCCTACGGGTACGGTGTTCGCCTTAAACGCCGTAATGTCTGCCGTCTGCGAAACGGGATAGGTCAAAAAGCCCATGGGGATAGAAGCCTCGAAGTTGCGGAGCTTTAACTCCGTCTTTACCGTCGGATTGCGTTCCAAACGGGAAAGGGTAACGAGGTTCATATAATAGAAGGTGAGTTCGGTAAGCTGTTCCACGTGCGACTGCACGAAAATCGTCGATTTTTGAGGGTCAAGACCGCAAGCGAGATAATCAAGCGCGACTTCGGTGATGTTCGCGCGAACCTTGTCGGGGTTGTCGAAATTGTCGGTGAGCGCCTGCGCGTCTGCAATCATAATATAAATTTTGTCGTACTTGCCGCTGTTTTGCATTTCCACGCGGCGGCGAAGCGAGCCCACGTAATGCCCGATATGCAATTTGCCCGTAGGTCTGTCGCCCGTTAAAATAATGTTTTTCATATATACTCCTTACGTTGTTGAAAATTAGGCTTGATAACAGTCCAAGTTTCCAAACAACTTTTCTATCATTTTATAATCTACGCCGTCCGCACCGCGCCAATGGCATACGGGATAAGCGTAATCGTTTTTGTATTCGTCCGCCTCTTTTTGTTCGCTCGGCGGCGTGTATTTTTCCGCATACCCAAACATATCTTTGGGATGCAAAATATTGAGATACGAAAGCACGTTGATAAATTCTTGCGCTTCGTCGCCCGTCAAGGGCAAAATTTTGCTTTTGTGCAAGGCTTGCTTATACGCGCCAACTTTCTTGTTGGACGGAATAGTTTCCGCAAGCCGCGCCGCCGCCATAAAGCTTGAAAAGTCCTCTTTTGTCGGCGTGATCTTGGGGAATTTTATCCCTTCTTCCAAACAATACAACGCATGGTTTACCGAATAGGTCGCATACGACTTACCAAGATATAAAAACTCCGCGTCGATGAAAGCGTCTAAAAAATTGTAATATACATTATTCCTTGTGGGCTTTTTAGACGGCGTATCATCATGATAATCACATACGCCGCAACAAAACGGAATAAAGCCCTCCTCGCCGCCAGCGCCGCAATAACACGCCGTTTTTTCATGGTCGGGGAAATTTTTGAAAAAGTGGTAAGCAACGAAAGGCAAAATATATTCTCGGCAATCCTTATGCGTAACGCCGTAAATAAAACCGTCCGCAAGCGTTTTTTCGTCCGCTTGTGCAAATAAATTCTTTGCCTTTTTTAGCATTTCTTGATGGGGAAGTCTTTCCTCTTTTTCGCGGACAAACCCTGCTGAAATCAAGGGAACTGCTTGTAATAAAAGCTCGTCGAATTTTGGCGTTCCAAACAACGCTTCCGATTTTTTAAAAATCGTCAATGCTTTTGTTTTGGGGCAGGCAGGTACGGGTTGAACGGAAATTTTTGCAATTTCTTCTTGAATTTTTGCACGCAATTCCATTTTTACCTTTTCGCTAATATCCATCGAATATTCCTCACGTTTTTGCGCATACTTGGGGTATGAAAAGAAACCGTCTTGCGCTCGTCGCCGTTTTGTTCCTTACCGCCGTTACGCTCGTGTTCGTCAGCGTATACGCACTGCAAAAACAATCCCCGTCCTCCGTTACGAAAACGCGGAATATCGAACGCATTTTCACGCCCCGTCCTCGTATCAAGCCGTAGGCGTTCCGTTACTTAAAAAAACTTACTTTGCGCCGTAAACCTCGCGGTATTTATACATCGCAGGCAAATGCTCTTTGCCGTCGATAACCCCCTTTTCGATTGCCGCGATAATGTCGTCCATCGTTACGACGGAATATACGTCGATACCGAATTCCTTTTTCGCCTCGCTTACCGCGGACAAATCGCTGTTGAGCGCCTTTTCCTTGCGGTCAACGGAGATAATCATACCCACGACCTGCACCTTTGCCGCCGCCTCTAATTTGGGCAAGATTTCGCGAAGAGCTTTGCCCGACGTCATTACGTCCTCGATAATAATTACTTTTTCGCCGTCGACGAGCTGTTTGCCAACGAACAAACCGCCCTCGCCGTGGTCCTTGACCTCTTTTCTGTCAAAGCAGTAATTGAGGTCTTTTTCGTATTTTTGCGCAAGCGCGATTGCGGTGGCTACGGAAAGAGGGATACCCTTATACGCAGGCCCGACGAGGGTTTCCGCCTCCAAGCCGTTGTCGTGAATACACGCCGCGTAATATTCGCCGAGCTTTGCAAGCTGCTTGCCCGTTTTGTAGTTGCCCGTGTTGATAAAGTAAGGGGCAAGTCTGCCGCTTTTTAAGGTAAATTCGCCAAAGCGCAATACGCCGTTGTTGACCATGAAACGGATAAATTCTTCTTTATAAGTATAGGACATAATTTTTACTCCTTTTTATTTTCCATTTAATTGCAAAACGCCCGTCAATTCGGAAACGTTTGCCACGCCGTGCTTATCGCACCAGTCGTTTAAGCCTTTGATGATTTTGGGCATTGCGTAAGGGTCGGTAAAGTTTGCCGTGCCGACCTGCACCGCTACCGCGCCTGCCATCAAAAATTCGATGGCGTCCTCCGCACAAGTGATACCGCCCATACCGATGACGGGAATTTTCACCGCCTGCGCCGCCTCGTATACCATGCGCACCGCAATCGGTTTTACTCCCGCGCCCGAAACGCCGCCCGTGTTGTTGGCGATGATCGGTTTTCTTCGCTCGATATCGATTGCCATCCCCGTCAAGGTGTTGATAAGCGAAATACAGTCCGCGCCGCCGCGTTCCGCCGCCCTCGCGTTTTCGGCAATGCTCTCTACGTTGGGGGAAAGTTTAACGATAAGCGGCGTGGTTTTGAGAGAATTTTTCGCCGCGCGCGTTACCGCTTCCACGCTTTCGGGCTTGATACCGAACGCCATACCTCCGCTTTTTACGTTGGGGCAGGAAATGTTGAGCTCGATCATATCCACAAGCCCGTCCAAGCGCGCGCAGATTTTTTCGTAATCCTCCAAGGTCTTGCCCGCTACGTTGGCAATCACGCACGTGCCCGTCGATTTCAACCACTCCAAATCCTCCGCAATAAAGTGCTCCACACCCGGATTTTGCAAACCGACTGCGTTCAAAATAACGCCGCGCGATTCCGCAATGCGCGGAACGGGATTGCCCAAACGGGGCTCTAAGGTCATGCCTTTCGTCGATACGCCGCCGATTTGCCCTACGTCGTAGAGCTCGTTAAACTCGCGGCCAAAGCCGTACGTACCCGAAGCCGCAATGACGGGGTTTTTTAAGGTAATTCCGCAAAGATCAACTGATAAATTCGCCATAACTTTCTCCTCTTCGCTTTATCTATCAATGGGTGCGTTGCAACCGCTCAAACACAGGGACAAGAGGATTTTTTGCGTTTCCGCTACGTCCTCTACAAAACCGTAAGCCAAAACTTTTTTATCTCGAAGCTCGATATAAATCTTGCCCCAATTTATTTTTAACGCGCCAAGCGGGCAACGGTAAGAAACGTTCAAAATTTCGTTAAACGCGTACATGCCCTCGGGTAATTGCAATTTCCCGTCTTTAATACACACGATTTTTTCGGGTGTTTTTTTCCATTTCCAAAAACAGAACGCCATCAACGCGTCCACCGCTACGCCCAGCACCGTCAATATAATGGCAGGGATAAGCGAATAGCCGCCCAACACGAAACACACTACGCCGCCGCCGATAAGCAACACGCCGACTGCGAGGGAAACGACGAACAAGGGCATAAGCCCTTCTTGTTTACGCGCAATCACTTCCATGGTTTATAAAACGACCTCCTTGGCATTGAACACAGGGCCGTCTTTGCATACGCGCGCACGCTGTCCGTTCGTCTGATCGCAAACGCAAACAAGACACGCGCCGATGCCGCAACCCATTCTTTCCTCTAAGGAAACGTAGCAAGGCAAATCCTCTTTTTCTGCAAGCGCTTTCAATGCACGGAGCATAGGCGTCGGTCCGCACGCAAGCACCACGTCGGGACGGTTGCCCTTTTCAAGGTCTGCCGCAAACGCCTGCACGGCGTTCATTTGCGCGCCGTAGCTTCCGTCGTCCGTAACGGCGATAAATTTTTGCGCTTTTGCAAATTCTTCCACGCCGCACACTGCGCCTTGGTTGCGATAACCGATGTACGCTGCAATATCCTTTTTGTCTTTATAAGCGCGAAGCACGGAAATGAGCGGAAACACGCCCACACCGCCGCCGACAAGGGCGACTTTTTGTTCCGTTTCCTCAACGTAAAACCCGTTACCCAGCGGCATCAATACGTTTAAACGCGTACCTGCCCCCATGTTTTTGAGCTTTTGCGTTCCTTGCCCCTTGATTTGGTAACAGAAAGTAACTTCGTTACCCTCCGTTTTGCAAACGGCGATAGGACGGCGCAAAAGGTGAGTGCCGTCGATGGAAATATTCCCAAATTGCCCCGCACGCACGCAAGGCTCTTCACCGAGGTCAAAGGTTACTGCAAAAATGTTGTCCGCAATTTGTTCGTTTTTGATAATGGTTGCGATATAGTCTTTCATAAAAGCACCTGTTTTTAAATGTAAATGCGTTCCGCAAATGCTGAATGCGGAATGCTGAACGCTGAAATGCGACGCATATACGCCGTTTTAACCCATAACTCCGATTACGGACGCCAAATCCTTTTGCATCGCAATGCACGCCTCGCGCGCCGCTTCGTAATACGTGCCGCCGTTCTTTTTATAAGCGCACAGAATGCCGCGCGAATTGTTGACTACGCCGCCGAGTCCGTTTTCTTTAAAGCAACTTTTCAACATTTCCGCTTTGCCGCCCTGCGCGCCGTAGCCGGGGATAAGGAAGAAGGTGTGGGGCAACGCTTCGCGAAGACGAGCCGCCTCCGCAGGGTGCGTCGCGCCGACCACCGCGCCGACTGCGGAATAGCCGTATTTACCGACGGTACTCTCCCCCCATTTTTCCACCAAACCGCCCACGTACTCGTACATGGGTACTCCGTTTTCCAAAATCACGTTTTGGATTTCCGCGCCCGAGGGGTTAGAGGTCTTTACCAAAACGAAAATACCTTTATCGTGCTTTTCGCACTCTTCCACGAAAGGCAAAATACCGTCCGAGCCGAGATAGCCGTTGACGGTAACGTAGTCGGACGGGAAGGCTTTCAGCGCGCCGTCGTTCACCTGCGTTTCGCCAAGGAACGCCTTTGCATAGCAGGAAGCCGTAGAGCCGATGTCGTTGCGCTTTGCGTCCGCGATGACGTACAAGCCCTTGGCTTTCGCGTATTTCAAGGTTTCGAGGTAGGTTTTCATCCCTGCCGCGCCGTACATTTCGTAATAGGCGATTTGCACCTTTACAGAAGGCACGATATCCGCGATGTTATCCACGAGTTTTTTATTAAATTCCAAAACGCGTTCCGCAACGTCCTCAAAGGTCTTTGCGCCCGCTTTCATATCGTCGGGAAGATAGTCAAAGAGGGTATCCAAACCCACACAGGTAGGATTTTGGGTTGCGATAATACCGTCGATAAGTTTATCCGTAATCATAGTTTCATACTCCTGATAAATTAAAATATTTATTCAACTCTGTTCTCAATATCCCAAAGTTTCGCTTTCTTGTATGTAAAGAAATGCGGTCCACATACTCCTCGCTGTTTACCAAGTAGCTGTTTTGCGACTCCTGTAAGCGACATTATTTGACCATTGTATTCGACTTTTCGATCATCAACAACTTTACAAACCACTGATTCATCTTTTTTATAAGTTAAAATTGCACCCACAGGAATTTTCCATTCAGAAAAAGTGAAATTACTTGAACGAGTTTTATTCTCGGTTTCTATTTTCTTTGCCTCTTTCTCTTCTTTTTTTTCCGTCTCATTAAGCGGAACTTTACATAATCTATGAGAATAATTATGAATTTCTGCTATTGCCTCTAAAAGCTCATAGGCATCCTCGGGCGCCATAGCATAAAATTCTCGCTCTCTCTTTTTCTTCCCATTCTCAACCTCAATCGCTCGAAGCTCGGGATTTAATTTGTCAATGATTGCATGGAGTTGTTTATCGGAAAGCCTCGAATTTACAGCATAGGTTGCATATACTCTAAAAGAGAAAGGCACACAAACACTGCGATTAAAATGTTGTAATCTTTCTTTTACATCGTCTGCATAACCAATTTTGACATACGCAGGAAACGACGGATTTGTTAATATATAAATATATCCTTTTGTTCTTTCGATATCGTTTGGATTTTTCAACAACTCATCCGTAGTACAATCAAAAAACTCTGACAATAAAAGCAAGGTATCAAAATCACAATGGCGTTTATTGGTTTCGTATAAAGCGATTGTGTTTCTTGTTAAGTTGGTCTGAATCGCCAACTCTTCTTGTGTGAGCTTTTTTTGCTTTCTTAACCTCTTTAAGTTTTCCGCAAAATAATTCTTCATTAGCATCCTTCCTTATCAAAGTACTTTACTTCACCGTCTACGATAGTGTATGCTATCGCGCCGTACAATTCCGTGCCGCCGAAGGGATTATTTTTGCCCTTGCTGACAAATTTTTCGGGGTCAACGACCCACTTTTCGTCCAAGTTCGCAATCGTGAAATCGGCAACCTTGCCCTCTGCAATTTCGCCGCCGTCAAGCCCCAAAATGCGCGCGGGCGCGGCGGACATTTTGTCCGCGATTTCGTTCAAGGTAAGCACTCCTGCTTTATAGAGGTTGGTGATAGCAAAGCCAAACGAAGTTTCGATGCCGCTGATACCGAACGCCGCGACGTCGTATTCCACGTTCTTGTCGTCGATATGGTGCGGGGCGTGATCGGTTACGATACAATCAATCGTGCCGTCCTTCAAGCCCTCTAAAATCGCCTGCTTGTCCACTTCTTCGCGAATGGGCGGATTGACCTTCGTGTTCGTGTCGTAGGTCTTGATGATTTCGTCCGTAAAGGAATAGTAGTGCGGGCAGGTTTCCGCCGTTACTTTGATACCTGCCCTCTTTGCGTCGCGGATCATGCGCACGCCGCTGTACGTGGATACGTGGCAGATATGCACGGGGCAGTTTAAAGTTTCCGCAAGGGAAATTTCACGCGCGATAATGACGTCCTCCGCGCTTCTGGGAATCCCGCGAATGCCCGCTATCGTTGCGCTTAACCCCTCGTGTACCGAGCCGCCGTCTACAAGGTCTTTGTCCTCGCAATGGCACAGACAGAGCATATCAAAGCCTTTTGCGTATTCCATGGCAAGGCGCATAAGACGAGCGTTTTTGACGGCTACGCCGTCGTCGGAGATGGCGACTGCGCCCGCTTTTTTCATGCTTGCAATGCCTGCCATTTCCTCCCCTTTTAAGCCCTTGGTAATTGCGCCGACGGGGTGGATTTTGCAAAGGTTTACCTCTTTTGCTCTCGTTTTGATATAGGTAACGACGACTTTATTATCGGCAACGGGGTTGGTGTTGGGCATACAGCATACTTGCGTAAAGCCGCCCTTGACCGCCGCCCTTGCGCCGCTTTCGATATCCTCTTTTTTCTCGAAGCCGGGTTCGCGAAGGTGAACGTGCATATCGATCAAGCCGGGAAAGACGTGCAAGCCCTCCGCGTTGATTTCTTCGCCGCCGTTTGCAGGGATATAATCGGCAATTTTGAGGATTTTTCCGTTTTCGACAAGAATATCTTTCTTTTCAACCGTGTTCTTTAATACTACGTTTCCGCCGCGGATAATCATAAGCCTTGCTCCTTTCTGTATTCGTTCAAGAGGGTGAGCGCCGCCATACGCACCGCTACGCCCGAAAGTACTTGGTCCTCAATGCGACTTCTATCGTGGTCGATTACGCCGCTCGTCAGCTCTACGCCGCGGTTTACAGGCCCGGGGTGCAGGATAATTGCATGGGGTTTTGCCAAGGCAAGATGGCTTTCGTTTACGCCGTAATTCGCCGCGTATTCGCCAAGCGAAGGGAAATTGCCCGCCTTTTGGCGTTCGAGCTGAATGCGCAAGCCCATCACCACGTCCGCGCCGTCCAACGCTTCCTCGCGAGAGGCGCAAATTTTTGCGCCGAGCTTATCCAGCCCCGTGGGGATAAGGGTTTGAGGCGCGAACATCGCAACCTCCGCGCCCATCGTCTTTAAACCGAAGAGGTTGGATTTTGCCACGCGCGAGTGCTTGATATCCCCCAAAATAGCAACCTTTAAGCCTTTGAGCGAACCGAACGTTTCACGCATCGTCAACATATCCAAAAGCGCCTGCGTGGGGTGTTCGTTGATGCCGTCGCCCGCATTGAGTACGCCCGCCTTCACCGTCTTGGCGAGAAGATAGGGAGCGCCGCCCATGGGATGGCGCATTACGATAAAATCGTTTCTTTGCGCGTCGAGGGTCTTGCCGGTGTCGACGAGCGTTTCCCCTTTGGCAACCGAAGAAGTGCCCGCTTGGATATTCACGGTTGTCGCGCCGAGATATTTCGCCGCTTGTTCAAAGCTCGTACGCGTTCTCGTGCTGTTTTCATAGAAGAGCACCGTTACCGTTTTACCGTCTAAATAGTTCATTTTCTTTTCGCCGCGCTTGATACGGTTTTTGAAATCCTGCGCCAAATCGAGGATTTCCGTAATTTCCGCTTCGGACGCGTCGATCAGCCCCAACAGGTCTTTTCTTTTGAGCATAACCTTCTCCTTGTGATTTAAAGATTGTTAAACAAAAGTTTAACACCGTTTTATTCCATCGTCTATTATAACACGATTTCTTTACAAAGTAAAGGGTTCAAACGCCGTTTTTTTAGCATTTGAACCCTTTTTATTAAAAATCAATAGATTTTTACCAAACGGAAACCCACCTTGTCGCAAGAGGTGAGCACGTATTCCACTTCTCCGCGCCAAGTTTTGAGGGGAAAGTACGCCGCGCCGTGGATATGCCCGAACACCGCCTTTTCCACGCCGTTACTTTCAAACAACTCGGTGAAGAGAGTGCTTTCGTTCTTTAACCCAAAAGGCGGATAATGTATCATCGCAATCAGTCTATCCCCTTCTTGCTTGAGCTTTTCCGCGTCCGCAAAGGCAAGACGAAACCTCTCCGCTTCGCGAAGGTATAGCTTATTGTCCTGCTCCGTATAGTCGGCGCTGCCGGGGCAAGTCCACCCGCGCGAGCCGACGATGACGAAATTTTCTATCCGTACTGCGTCCGTCTGTAAGAAAAAGAAGCTGTCGTTGGGCGCGCTGTCGCGGAGCTTGGTAATGCCGTTCCACCAATAATCGTGATTGCCGCGGATAAACACCTTTTTGCCCGGCAAATCGGCAAGCGCGCGCAAATCGACAAGCGCGTCTTCCAGCTTCATTGCCCAACTGATATCGCCTGCGATAAGCACGACGTCGTCCTCTTTTACCGTCGCCAGCCAATCGGATTTTATTTTTTCGAAATGTCCTTCCCAATTTCCGCCGAAAATATCCATCGGCTTATCCGAGGAAAAGGAAAGATGCAAATCGCTGATTGCATAAATATTCATACTTTTATTATAGACGGTTTTTCATACTTTGTCAAGATTTTCCAAAGGCAAACGGCAAAGAAAAACGGCGACTTTCGCCGCCGCTTAAGCATTAGGGAAATAAAGTATCGTCAGGGAATTTCACGCGCCCGTCCAAGGACGGTAAAACGACGGAGAAGCCAAGTCTATACCTTCGCTTTACTTTTTACAAGTCCGCCCCTGCGGATACAAAGGCAACTCAAAGAACCCTGCGCAGACCTCTTGCGAGTATTCTTGTGCGGGCGGAATCGCGCAATAGCCGTAGCTGGGCACAAGCATTTCCACCGTCATCGAAACGCGCAAAATGATCGTTACGCACAGACTTGCCGAAAAGCCTTCCGTTGCGGAAACAAAGGTCGCGTCGGGCGCAACCACGCTCATCACCGCGCTCACCGTAAAAGGCATAATGGAGGGGGCAGGTACGTAAAGAAGCACGTCAACGGGCAAGGAAACGGTTGCCGTCGCGCTCCCGTCTACGCCGTTCGCGTCCGTATATAAAACCTCTACCGGCACGCTCACCGTCGCTTGCACGCGGGCGCATTGTTTGTCATGTTGCCGTTCGATATTCAAATTGGTTACCGTCGCAACACTACTCGTCGAGCGCGCGGAAACAAAGGTCAAGGGATATGTAGGATTTTCGGGAGTGAGGTCGGTAAGCGTAAGCGCGTAATTTTCCACCTGCGTTTGGCGAATACCCGCGTCGAAGATTTTTTCCGCTTGAATACATACCTTTTCCGTCAAGCCGTTTAAAGGATTACCCGTAATTGCGCACGGGCATTTATCCGATTGAAAATTAGAATAAAAGGACATAATCTACCTCCTGTTACGAAGAAATCCGAAAAGGCGGTTTGCCCGTTTTTCGGTTGTTCGCGTTATTTGTTCTTATTATATCCTATGTCCCTATCCCCCTCTTTTGTGCAGGAAAAGTCTTTTCCTTTGGAAAACGGAACGCGCCCCGCGCTTAACGTTTGTACTCCATACATAAACCGCCGCGTTATTTTAAATCCGTACGGACATACCCACGTAAAAATCTTGCGTGCCGTTCAGCCGTTCAAACCGTCCTTCACTGCCGCAAAGCAAAGCTTTGGTATCTCCCTCGCGGACGGTGTACGCATTGCCTTTCGCAGACGGAATACGCAAAATCTGCCCTGCGTACGGTTGCGCCGTGAGGCTGTTTTCCTTTACCAAAAGTCGGGGCGAAACGCAAAAAAACGCCGCGATGGTTTGCACCGTCTGCCCCTCCTTCACTTTATAATATTTACAGTTTACCGCTTTTAACATTTGCTCTATTATATGCAAACAAGCCAGGAAAATATACCGACGGTCTTTACGTAGTCGTCGTTCTATTTCAGGCGCTTGCTTCGTACAATAAAGTATGAAAAATAAAGTGTATGCAAACGCAACCATCGTTACGGGGCTGTCCGTCGCGGAACGCGGTCTCGGTTTTTTATACCGCATCGTGCTTTCACGGCTTATCGGCGCGGAGGGGCTGGGCTTGTACCAAGTCGCCCTCTCTTTTTTTGCGCTCTTTCTCACCATCGGCTCGGGCGGCGTACCTATCACCGTCTCTCGCCTCATCAGCAAATACAAAGCGGAAAACAATACGCTGGGCGAAAGAAGCAGTGTGAGCGCGGGAGTAACGGCAAGTCTGCTCCTCACCCTCCCTTTCTGCATTATTTTTTGGATTTTTGGGGAGAAAATGACCTTTTTATTTACGGACGAACGGACTTTCTCCGTCTTCCGTATCCTGCTTTTGGGACTGACCTGCACCTGCATTTACGCCGTTATCCGCGGACATTTTTGGGGAAATAAGCAATTTTTAGCGCCGTCCGTCATGGAGCTTTTGGAAGAAACGGTGATGGTGATTGCAGGCGTTTTACTGCTCAGAAAGGTATCCTCGCCCTTGTCGGGCGCAAAACTTGCGGCGTGGGCAGTCGTCATTTCTTACTTCTTTTCTTTTGCCGTTTCCACCGCTTGGTTTTTTATCAAGGGCGGCAGGATTTCCTCCCCCAAAAAACAGCTAAAACCGCTGTTCACCTCATCCCTGCCCATCACCTCCGTCCGCGCCTGCTCCTCTTTGGTCAATTCCGCCATCGCCGTTTTATTGCCCGCCATGCTCATCCGCGCAGGCTTTAACGAAACGGAAGCTTTGCAAATTTTCGGCGTAGTTTCGGGTATGGTTATCCCTATTTTATTTATTCCGTCCACGCTCATCGGCTCGCTTGCGCTCGTGCTCGTCCCCGAGCTTTCCGAAGATTTTTACCGCAAAAACTTCAAGCGGCTTTACACGAATATTGCGCGCGGATTAAAATTTGCTTTCCTCACCGCTTGCGCCATCACTCCTTTCTTTTTTGCGTTGGGCGAGGATTTCGGCGCGATACTTTTTAGCAACCCTTTGGCGGGCGAGATGATCAAGCGAAGCTGTTGGATTTTGTTGCCGATGAGTATCGCCATGATTTCTACGGCAATGCTCAACTCCTTGGGGTTTGAAAAGCAGACCTTTATCTTTTACTTCGTCGGCGCGGCATTTACGTTTGCGGGCATTTTGATTTTGCCAAAATTCTGCGGCGGCTACGCCTATTTAATCGGACTCGGCGCATGCTACGTCGCCACCGCCGTCTGCAACCTCGTTTTTTTGCTGAAAAAATGTCCAATTTATGCAAAACGGGGGAGGCAGGTATGCGTTCACGAATATTTACCTACCTTAATTGCCACCGCTTTTCTTTCCCTTTCCGCCCTTCTTTTACGCAACTTTTTTCAATATTTTACGGGCGCAGTACTGTCGATGATCTTCACAGGGCTTGCCGTGCTTATCGAAAGCATTTTGGTATATCTCGTTACGGGTGCGATTTCTTTTAAAGGTATTTTTGACCTTTTTAAGTCCAAAAAACGGACTTCTCACGGGAAAAATTGATTTTTCGCCTTTTTTTACCCAACTTTTTTCTTAACCCGTCTTGACAATTCCCCTTAGAAAGAGTACAATAGAATAGAAATTAAGCGCGCCCCAATAGGCACGCAAAAATAAGGAGATTTTTATGGGGTACAAGACAAGAGAGTGGCGCAATTCCATGCGCGTAACGTTGGATTACAACAATATGACGGAAAAGTTTTTGGGCGATAAAGGTTTTACCGACAGAAAGCTTTCCTCCTATGCGGCCAAAGCAAACGCGGCGTTCCGTTTCGTAAAGGAAAACCGCGGCAAGGACGAATTGTTTATGGGTTGGACGGAACTCCCTTACAACCAAAAAGAAATCGTCGCCGACATTTTGCAGACGGCGAAGGACGTAAGAAGAAAGTTCCAATATTTCGTTGTACTCGGTATCGGCGGCAGCGCGCTTGGTCCTATCATGGCGTTCAACGCCCTCTGTCATTTGCATTATAACGACCTGCCCAAATCCAAGAGAAAGGGCCCTAAATTTTACGTAGAAGACAACGTAGACCCCGTGCGTATGCGCGATTTATTGGACGTTATCGAGCCTGAAAAAACCTGCTTTAACGTCATTTCCAAGTCGGGCGCAACCAGCGAGACGATGACGCAATATCTTATCATTCTCGACCTTTTAACCAAGGCGGGCGTCAACGTGAAGGACAACGTCATTTTCACGACGGACGAAAAGAAAGGCAACCTCAAAAAGATTTCCGACGAGTGCGGCGGCATTAAGAGCTATATCCTCCCCGACGGCGTGGGCGGCAGATTCTCTCAGCTTTGCCCCGTAGGGCTTTTGCCCGCGGCGGTGCTCGGTATCGATATCGTCGGCTTACTTGCAGGCGCGGCGTATATGGATTCCATCTGCAACAAACCCGCCATGCGCCACAACCCTGCGTTGATGTCCGCAGTTTTGCAGGTTGCGGCAATGGACGAGGGCAAGAATATCGGCGTTATGATGCCCTATTCCGACAACTTGAAATTCCTTGCGGATTGGTATTGTCAGCTTTGGGCGGAATCCCTCGGTAAGAACGTAACCCTCGACGGTACGCCCTGCAACGTAGGTCAAACGCCCGTTAAGTCGCTCGGCGTAACCGACCAGCACTCGCAGGTACAGCTTTACACCGAAGGCCCTTACGACAAGGTCGTTACCTTCCTTTCCCTTAAAAAATACGGCTGTGAAATGCCCATTCCTCACGGTTGCGAAAGTATTCCCGACGTTGCTTTCCTCGGCGGGCATACCATGGAAGAGCTTATCCAAGCGGAAAACGCGGCGACGGCTTACGCGCTCACCAAGGCAGGCAGAATGAATTATACCCTTTGGATTCCCGAACTCAACGCATTCACCCTCGGTCAGCTTTTGTTCTTATTTGAATTGCAGACCGCTTACGCAGGCGCAATGCTCAATATCGACACCTTCAATCAGCCCGGCGTGGAAGAAGGCAAAAAAGCGACCTTTGCATTGCTTGGCAAGGCAGGCTATGCGGCGAAAAAGGCAGAGCTTGACTCCTTGCCCGAAAAGGACGCAAACTGCATTATCTGATTTCCTTATCAAAATAAACGGAACGGCTTTCGTAAAGAAAGCCGTTCTTTTTTTGCGTATATTTGCGCCAAAAAAAGGCTATACTTTTTATACGAAATCAAGGTCGAAGAACACGAACGCCGCAATAGTACATATACTATGGTAAGGAGTTTGTTCGGTTTTTCAAAAGAGGTATGGTATGAACGTAAAACGCGGTGAATTGTATTATGCGGATTTATCCCCCGTCGTGGGCAGCGAACAGGGCGGGATTCGCCCCGTACTCGTCGTGCAAAACGACGTCGGAAATAAATATTCCCCCACCATTATTGCCGCCGCCGTTACAAGCAAAATCAACAAAGCTAAGCTACCCACCCACATCGAATTGCCGTCCGCCTACGGGCTTGCCAAAGACAGCGTGATTTTATTGGAGCAGATACGCACCCTCGACAAACGGCGTTTAAAGGAACGGATAGGCGAACTGCCGCCCGCCACCATGCTCCGCGTCAACCGCGCCATTTTGATCAGCCTTGGCTTCCCCGTCAACAACTGACGGATACGGGTTTTACGGCTGACAGCAAAACAAAATACTTACAAATCTTTTCCTAAATCGGCATAAAAAACAAATTTCCGCAACGGTATGTATCGTATAATAAATACAATCGCGTTGCGGAGGTTTTTTGTTTTATGCTTTTCCCTAAAAAAATCGACTTCTTTCGGCTATTTTTATACTTACTTTTCGGAGGCGCGGCATTCTTTTTATACTTTGTTTTAGACAACGGAGAGCCTATCGCCCTCGCATTGGTGTACGCTATGGTCAGCGTGGGATTTTTGCCTATCCCGTCCGCCCTGCTCTGCGCGCTACCCGCCGTACTCAGCTTTGATATTTTTAAAATTTTACTCCTTTTAGGACAGACCTTGTTGGTGGCGTTCGGGCAATTTTTCCAAAGCAAAATCAAGCGGCAGGGCTTAAAAAAATCGGGGCTGTTTTCCCTTTTGTCCCTTTCCGTTTCCCTTGCGCTATTTGTGTGGCTCGCCCCGTTTGACCCCTATCATCTGCCTATTCCCGTTCCCAACGACGCCTTAACGCAAAAGGTATTGCTTTCGGCTGTGATTTTTATCCTCTCCGCCGTTTTTACCGTCGCTTTGAAGGCGCTTTTACGCAAATTTTTAAAATGCAGACTGCGCGCTGACGAGGGGATATTCGTCATCACCTTCCTCGTGCTTATCGGCGTGGGAATTTGTAGATTTTTAGGCGTGAACGCGTACATGGGTATGGCATTTTTCTTTTTACTCCTCTTTACTTGCGCCACCAAGGACGCCAGCGGCATGCTGTGCGCGTTCTTCCTTTCCCTCCCCCCGTTGCTTACGGCGGGTATTTCGCCCGTCAAATTTTTTCTATACGGCGCGGTGGTGTGCGCCTTTATTAAGGCGGGAAGGATCGCCACGTCGTGCGCCCTTTTAATATCCTTTTTCCTCTACGGTTATTTCGACGGACTGTACGAATACGCCGCCCCTCAGCTCGTTGCGGCGATGCTCTCGGCGGTTATCCCCACCCTCTTGTTCGTACTCATCCCCACCCCCGTCGTTCGGTTTTTGGAAAACAAGCTCGTGTATTATCGCGAAAAACATTTATCGCGCGTGGCAATCAACCGAAACCGCGCCGCCGTCGGAGAAAAGCTGTTTGAAATTTCAGCGGTCTTTCGCGAAATACAGTCCACCTTCACCGCGCTTGGCGCGTCCGAAGCGGAAACGGGCGCAAAGGAATACATACGGGATCGCGTAGTGGACGAGGCTTGCAAAGCGTGCCCGCAATACCCTCTCTGTCAAAAGCGGCATTTAGCCCCCTCCCTCAACGCGCTTGTCAGCGTAGGGTGCATGAAAGGCAAGGTTACGCTCATTGATATCCCGCGCGCGTTGGCAGACGCTTGCAACAACCAAACCGCCCTACTTTACGCCCTCAACCGTCAGCTTGGCGAATATAAAAATTACGTAACGGAAACGGAAAACGCCGCCACGGGCAGGGCTTTGCTCGCAGGTCAGGCGCAGGGCGTAAGCGAAATTTTGCGCACGCTCGCTTTGGAACAGAGCGAGCCTCTGCGCGTCTATACCGATAAGGAACGGGCGCTGAATATCGCTCTACTCCGCGTGGGTATCGTGTGTAGCGAGGTACTCGTTTACGGCGATGAGGAAAACCTCACCCTATCCCTCGTTACCTTTGGCAAGGCGGACGTAAAAATCATTGCCGAAATTGCCACCCAGCTTTTGGGCGCGCCGATGATGATTTCCGAACGGCTCCCTTTAAGCGACGATAAATTTTGTTGCGTACTTCGAAAAAAGCCTTTCTTCGACGCGGCGTACGGGGTGGCAACCGTCCATAAAAAGGGAGAACGGGTAAGCGGCGACACCCACTCCGTCATCAAAATTGACGAACGACGGTTTATGGTCGCCCTTTCGGACGGTATGGGAAGCGGCGAATACGCACGGCGGGTTTCGGAAAGCACGATCACTTTACTGGAAAGTTTTTACCGTGCCAAAATGCCCTCCCCGCTTATTCTTTCCTCCGTCAATAAGCTACTCACCTTTAATAAGGAAGAGAGCTTTGCGTGCGTGGACATCGCCATCGTCGATTTGGACAGCGGGCTTACCGACGTCGTCAAAATCGGCTCTCCCCTCGCCTTTATTTTGTCGGGCAATACGGTGAAAATTTTAGAAAGCTCCTCTCTGCCTCTTGGCATTTTGGATTCCTTGCACCCAGACGCGGCAAGCTATCAGTTGGCGGAAAACGACGTTCTGCTCTTTATCAGCGACGGCGTAAGCGACGCCTTTGGCACAGCCGCGGATATGTACGAGTGCTTGCGTTCTATCCCCGCGCACAATCCGCAGCTCCTTACCGACTCCCTTTTGGAAGGCGCATTGCGCGCAAGCGGCGGCACGGCAAAAGACGATATGACCGCCGTCGCCGTCCGCTTGTTTAAATCCGTGGCGTAAATATGTATTGATAATCCGCATATTTTTTGTGTTATACTAAAAAAATTCAAAAAACTTTAAAAAAACAGTGAGAAAAATCCCCTTTTGCTCCGTTATATATATAGGAAGCAAAAAAAAGGAGACTACTTATGAAAAAATGGATTCGTCTTTTCTTGTCCGTAATTATACTTTTTGCAGGCTTAGGTTTCACCGCTTGCGCCGACGGAAATTCAAGCAATAGCAACAGCAAAGACTCGTTGCAAGAAACGACGCTTGAAAACGAACGGCAAACAATTATCCGCGCTTATGAGGAGCGGTATAACGTCGACACGGCAAACGGGGACTATGCGTATATCATAGAATATTACGGAAAATTTAACAGCGGCGCAATCGTCGCTTTGATGAGCGCAACTTGCTTTGATCATCCCGCCGTCGTAAGGCATGAAACGGTTGGCGACATTGAATTTATATATCCTGACAGCAACCGCATCATCGTCTTATATCAAAAAGAATTTTTCACCTTACCAGAAGCGTATGAAAACGGCTATCTTTCTGCGTACGATTTGGCTGACGTATATTTGACGCACAATCTTAAACATTATTTATTGTACGATTAACAAGCAAAGCAGCGCCCTTTGACGCGGCTTTCTCATACAAAAAACGGAGTGGGAAAATCCACTCCGTTTTTTCACCGTCCTTTCGGCTTATTGCTTAATCAAAAATATCGTCCGCAATCTCGTCGCCGACGGAATTATTCTCCGACGAACCCTTATCGTCGGACTTGTCGCCGCAGGCGCAAACGCCTACGCAGAACATAGCGCATAAAATCAACGCCAAAAAGGTTTTTAAGGTCTTTTTCATTTTTTTTACTCCGTTTTAGAAAAGCAACCGCCCCTCACGACAAGCAAAGGGCGGCTACGTTTACAAAAAATTATTCAGCTTGATTGTCATCAGTAGGCGCTTCAGCAGGTGCTTCTACGGGAGCTTCTGCAGGCGTTTCTACGGGAGCTTCAGCAGCCGCAGCTTTCGCGTCCTTTCTTGCCTGCGCTCTTGCCATTCTTGCGTCCTTTCTTGCTTGCGCCTTCATTTCCTTGGTTACGATACGAGCCGCGTCGATCTTAGCGCGCATTTCCTGAGGTGTAGGAGGTACGAATGCAGAACCCTCTGCGTTTTCTTCGATAACTTCGTAGCCTGCGTCTCTTTCCAACAAGGAAGCCTCCGTTTCGCCGTCAAAGAGATGAATATGGTTTGCGTCGAATGCAAGGTCGATGGTATCGTTAAGCGCAACAACGGCACGGCTGGAAATCTTTGCGATCATCTGCGTGGAGTTGTCGATGATGGAAGCCTCTTTTCCCTCGTAGTCAAGTTCGCAGTAAATCTGCGTTTCAGCACCGAGCTTTTCGATAACTTCAATACGCGCCTTAACAACCGTTTCGGGCGAGTTTGCAATGAACATTTGGTCTTGGTGAATATCTTCGGGACGAACGCCAAGCGTTACTTTCTTGTCCGTGTTCAAATATTCGTCGATATTCTTAATTCTTGCAGATACGTGCGCGGGCAACGCGATAGAGTTACCGCCAACGATGTTTACGCAAACTTTGTCGGGCGAGCCCGTCAAGGTAGCTTCTTTGAAGAAGTTCATCTGAGGCGTACCGATGAAGCTTGCAACGAAAAGATTTACGGGATAATCGTACAAGTTTTGAGGGGTATCTACCTGCTGCATGAAACCGTCTTTCATAACGACGATACGCGTACCCATGGTCATAGCTTCGATTTGGTCGTGCGTAACGTAGATGAACGTCGTAGCAAGACGAGCGTGAAGTTTGGAAATTTCCGTTCTCATGGAAGCACGGAGCTTCGCGTCGAGGTTGGACAAAGGTTCGTCCAAAAGGAATACTTTGGGTTCACGAACGATGGTACGGCCAAGCGCAACACGCTGTCTTTGACCGCCGGACAATGCCTTGGGTTTTCTGGAAAGGTAATCGGTGATGCCGAGGATTTCAGCCGCCGCTTTAACTTTCTGGTCGATAACTTCCTTAGGCACTTTACGAAGTTTTAAACCGAACGCCATGTTGTCGTAAACGGACATATGGGGATACAAAGCGTAGTTCTGGAATACCATCGCGATATCTCTGTCTTTGGGAACTACGTCGTTTACGAGCTTACCGTCGATGTAAAGTTCGCCGGACGAAATTTCTTCAAGACCTGCAATCATACGAAGGGTGGTGGACTTACCGCAACCGGAAGGACCTACCAATACGATGAATTCCTTATCTCTGATATCAAGACAGAAATTGAAAACAGCTTGTACACCCGAGGGATATACTTTGTTGATGCCTTTCAGCAAAAGACCTGACATAATTTTTTCCTCCTAATGGATTAACCATTTTTTATCATTACTATTTTACTATATTTTTGTCAAAAATACAATGGGCAAAATTGACAAATTTACACACTGCTATTGTATATTTTGCACATATTTTTGAAAATTTTGACATTTTCGCAAACTGAAAGGCGGTTGGATTTTACTTAGCCTCGTCCAAACAGGTAAAACTCAAGGCGTTACGAGCCGTTCAAGGCGTTGCGAGCACCCCGAAGGGAATTTACTATGCGTAAATGAGCAAGGGGCGCGGGAATTACGGCTCGGATTTTCGCCACCCGTTACAACAGGTAAAACGGCGTAGATGCAAGCAGTTCAAGGCGTTGCGAGTACCCCGAAGGGAATTTACTATGCGTAAATGAGTAAGGGGCGCGGGAATTACGACTCGGATTTACGCCACCCGTTACAACAGGTAAAACGGCGTAGATGCAAGCAGTTCAAGGCGTTGCGAGTACCCCGAAGGGAATTTACTATGCGTAAATGAGCAAGGGGCGCGGAGCAACAACGCTGAAATGCGAAGTATATACGTCGTTTTTACGGTAAAGTTTTGCCCGTTGCCATATACAACGAATACCACTCCTCGTGGGTCAGCACGATATCCCCCGCCGCGCAAATTTCTTTCATGCGTTCGGGCGAGGTCGTGCCCGTAACGGCTTGCTTAAAAGCAGGATGGCGCAAAATCCACGCAAACGCGATTGCCGTGGGCGAAACGCCGTATTTTAAAGCAAGTCTGTCAAGCTCTGCGTTCAAAACGGGGAATTTTTCGTTACCCACGAATACGCCCTCGAAAAATCCGTACTGCAAGGGCGACCAAGCCTGCAAAGGCACGCCGATTGCACGGGCGTATTCCATCGCGTCGCCTGCGCGGCTTACCGATTCGTCCTTGTACATATTCACGTTAAAGCCTGCGTCCACGGGCGCGGTGTGTCCAAGCGAAAATTGGATTTGGTTTGCCACCATTTCAATGCCGCTCGCCTTAAATAACCGCATTTGCGACGCGGAAAAATTGCTTACGCCGAACGCGCGGACTTTGCCTTGCGCGCGAAGCTGACCGAACGCCTCGACGACCTCCTCCGTTTCCACCAAGGTATCGGGACGGTGCAATAAGAGAATGTCGATGTATTCGGTATTTAAACGCTTCAAGCTCCCCTCTACGCTCGACAAAATATAGTCCTTGGAAAAATCGAAGCGGACGATCTTCCCCTCGCCGTCCTTGCGAATACCGCACTTGGTCTGCAAGATAAATTCCTTGCGCGGAATTTCCAAGTCGCGCATCGCCACGCCGAAAATCCTTTCGCTGTCGCCGCCCGCGTACACGTCGGCAAGGTCAAACGTGTTCACACCCGAGCTCATCGCCGCAACGATGGTTTTTTCCGTGTTCTCCAAGCTCTTGTCCGCAATACGCATACAGCCCATCACGATGGACGAAGCGCGGATGCCGCCGAGATTGCAATATTTCATAAGGTTTCCCTCCCAACCAAGCGCGGTAAAATTATACAGCCGCCGCTTGGTATTATTTACTTAAATGCTGAGTGCGGATTGCAGAATGCGGAAGTATGGAATACGTTTTAGACCGATTCCCCGCCGTCAACCCACAGGGATTGCCGAATAAGCGCGAACAGATCCATGCCGTTAAGCACCTGATAATAGGTTACTTGACTATCGCCGTAGCCGTTTCCGCTCCACATGAAGAACAGAGAATTGTCCTGCACGTAAATTTTATATTCTTGCTCAAAATATTCACCGAGGATATAGTACGGGGGCAGATTTTCGGGCACTGCGCCGTGGTATTCCGCAAATTCCAAATCGGCAAGGAAATTCCCTTCCCCTACTTGGTGCGCCTCGCCTCCGTTTTCGTAATCCAATTCAAAAATATCGCAATTTCCCGAAATCGTAATAAAGGAATAGCTCGTCGCCGCATTAGTACATTCGGCAACGCTCGGCATATTTTCCACGTGGTAATGCGTCAACGAACTGAACGACGTCGGCATATACAAGCCTTGATAAAAGTTCATAGTCTGCGTTACCTCGCCTTTCAACGTAATGGTAACCGTTCGGCTCAAACCGCCCGTTACGTAGCAGTCGTCTTTGCACAACCTCATACCCAGACTTTGATAACGGCGTAAAAGCTGAGAAATACTTTCGCCGTCCGTTACGGTGTAGTGGGTGATTAAATGCCCGGGTGCAATACCTGCAATTTCATTGCTTTCCTTAATTTCCGCAATATCCTCGGCGGAAATTTCCGCAAGCCAAGGCTCAAATTCGGTAAGATAAGACGGGCTTACCACTTCAAAGGTGATGTATGCGGTTTTATGGGGCATGATAAAGTTATATTCCCAAAAAGTAGAATCCGTCGGCGCGGCTTCCACACGCTCGCCGTTTACGTATACCCACAAGTCGGCGTCCAAAATAACGTGCGTCGTAATATGCACCCACTCGCCCCCTTTGGCAAGCGTGGGATAATCCCCCATCAAATATTCCGTCGTTTCGTAAGTGATATCGTACTCTACATCTTCCAAGGACTTCACTTCAAAGGTGATATGCACGGGTTCGTCGGGCATTGTAAACGCATACGCCCAATAATAGGCGTCGTAAGGGACTTGTTCTACGCGTTCGCCGTTGGCGTATACCCATAAATCCACGTCCATAAGAATATACGTTACAATCGTAACCGTCTCCCCCGCCTTTTCGTAGTCAAGGTTACAGCGTCCGCCAACGTCCGCGAGGTATTCCGTCGTTTCGTAGGTAATCTCGCTCATCGGCCCGTAAATATCGGGCGAGTCACTATCCGGGTTGCTCTCATCTCCAATATTCAAGCCCGAATCCGAGCCGTTTGTACACGCGCCAAACGCCGCGCAAGCAAACGCGCATACCGCCGATAAAAATACCGTTAACCATTTCATTTTCATAAGTGTTCCCCCTTGGGTAAAATTCCGTGCGCCGAAGCCAATTCCGCGCCCGTTCACTTATATAACGGTTAAAAATCCCATTTTTCTCACTAAATTTGAAAAAAAGTTGAATTTTTTATTTTACCACAGTAAACGCGGGAAACGCCGTAGAAACGAAGATACGAGCAGTTCAATGCGTTGTGAACACCCCGACGGCATTTTACTCTCCGTAAATGAGCAAGGGGCGCGGAGCAACAACACCGAAATGCGAAGTATATGCGTTTTTCTACTCCTTAAACGGCGAATAGTACTCCTCACCGTTTTCAACGTGAATTTTTCCTTGCATATAGTCGACGAGCCCCGAAACAAACTCGTCCGCGTACGCTTTTTTGACGGCGACTTTAAAAGAAACTTTTTCGCCGTAATCACTTGAAAGAAGGGAGCAGGTATGCGTTGAAATGTATTTTTGCACGCTGTCAATGCCCGAATAGTCCACCGTCAAGGTCTGTTCTTGGCACATTTCCAAAACGCGGATATCCGCGCCGTCGAGATTTTCCGCCGCCGAGGAGGAATAGGCGCGCACCAACCCGCCCGCGCCGAGCTTTATCCCCCCGAAATACCGCACGACAGCCACCGCCGTTTCAAAGAGTTTTTTGTTTTTAAGAACTTCCAAAATGGGAACGCCCGCCGTGCCCTGCGGTTCTCCGTCGTCGGAAAAACGTTGCAAGTTGCCTATTTTATCCGCGATAAATGCATAACAAACGTGGGTTGCGAGCGAGTGCATTGAACGGATTTCCGCAATAAAAGCGCGCGCCTCGTCCTCATTTTCAACGTGCGCGGAATAGGTCAAAAATTTTGACCGTTCTATAATTTTTTCGCTTTCATGGCGGCTAAACACCGTCCGCACCGATTTTTCCATACTTTCCTCTCTCCGTCAAGGTTCAAGGGACGACGTCCCTTGCGGGTGTGGGCTGAGCCCACGAAAGCAAGTCCCATCAAGCAAAGCGCCGCTTTGCGCCACTAACGCCATAGGCGTTCCGTACAACGCAAGTTGCCTATTTCCTACTAAAAAAGGACGGCGTAATCCCGTCCTTTTCGCTTATTTTACAACGATTTTTAAGTGAACCTTCTTGCCTTTATGCAAAACGAATTCCGACGCAGGCACGGGCATATTCACGTCCGTTACTTTCGTATCGTCCACCGAAACGCCGCCCTGTTCGATAAGTCTGCGCGCTTCACCCTTAGACTTCGCTACGCCAGCCGCAACCATAGCGTCCACAACCGTAGCAACGCCCGTAACTTCCTTGGTCAAAAGCTCTGCGTCTGCGCCGCCAAACGCCGCCTTGGCTTGGCTTTGCGCAAGGTTTGCCTTTTCTTCGCCGTGCACCTCTTTCGTCAGCTCGTACGCAAGCACTTCCTTCGCTTGGTTGATACGCTCGTCCTTGTGCGCGCAAAGGCTTTCGATTTGTTCAAGGGGCAGGAACGTGAGCAGTTTCATACATTTTTCCACGTCCTCGTCCGCGATATTACGCCAATATTGATAGAACTCGTAAGGGGTCGTCTTGTTTTCGTCAAGCCAAACCGCGCCCTTTGCCGTCTTGCCCATTTTCTTGCCGTCCGAGGTCGTCAAAAGGGTGAACGTCATCGCGTAAGCAGGTTTTTGTTCCTTAACGCGAATAAGGTTTGCGCCCGCCAAAATATTGCTCCATTGGTCGTCGCCACCCAACTCTAACTGACAGCCGTACTTTCTGTACAGAACGAGGAAATCGTAGCCCTGCATCAACATATAGTTGAATTCCAGGAAGGATAAGCCGCGTTCCAAACGCTGTTTAAAACACTCCGCGCGAAGCATCGTGTTGACGGAGAAATGCGCGCCGATCTCGCGCAAGAAATCGATGTAGTTCAAATCCAAAAGCCAATCTCCGTTGTCTACGACAATCGCCGCGTTTTCGCCCTCGAAATCAATGAAACGGGACATCTGCTTTTTAAAGCATTCCACGTTATGGCGAATGGTTTCCTTGGTCATCATCGAACGCATATCCGTTCTGCCCGAGGGATCGCCGACCATCGCCGTGCCGCCGCCGATCAAAATGATGGGCTTGTGCCCTGCTTGTTGCATATGATGCATTGCGATAAGCTGCATAAAGTGCCCTACGTGCAAAGAGTCTGCCGTGGGGTCGAAGCCAATATAGAAAGGCACGCTTTCCTTGCCGAGCTTTTCGTACAATTCTTCCTCGTAAACCGTCTGCTTTACGAACCCGCGAGCGCGGAGCGTATCCATTACGTTTGCCATGATTTTTCTCCTTGATAGTAAGCTAAAAAAAAATAATTGTTTGTTAATTCTTTATTTTACACGCTTTTTACGCGATTGTCAAGCGTTTGCGCATATATAACGCGCGCAGCCACGCGAGAATTTCGCCGCGAAAACTTGACAGCCGTATGCCGATTATGCTACAATACGCGTATGAAATTATCCATTTTAGTCGACATATTTTTTCAAATTTTAAGGGAACGGAAGCTAACGGCAACCGCACTTTGCGAAAAATACGGCTTTTCCGCACGGACGGCGTATCGCTATATCGAAATTCTTGCGCAAACGCTCCCCTTGCAAATCAAACGCGGACGAAACGGCGGCGTGCGCCTTGCCGACAGCTACAAGCTCCCCGCCGAACTTTTAACGGGGGACGAATATACCGCCGCTATCCAAGCCCTCACCGCCGCTTACAGCCAAACGGCGGACGAGCGGTATTTAAACGCGAAGCGCAAGCTTTCCGCACAGAATAAGGCGGACAGACGCCGTGCCGCGCTCGTGGGCGGAACAAGCGAAATTCTTATCTGCGACGGGGAAAACAGCGCCCTTTCGCAAACGCTTATTACCTTGCAGGAGTGTATTTTGGAGAGAGCCGTCGTCCTCGTCCGTCTTAAAGCAGAGGATAAAACCGCCGAAGAATCGGTTGAGCCGCACGCCCTTATCTTTGACGGAAAGGCTTGGCGCTTATACGCCTTTTTTCACGAAGAGCGCGCTTTTAAAACGCTGTTCATCGCGGACATGGTAGGGGTATTCCGCACGGAAAGCACTTTCAGAAAGCGTCCTTTCAAACCCGCGGACGTGATAAAGGAAATTTAAAACGCAAAAGACGAAGCGTAAAATTTTTGTAATATCAGAGGACGGATTTTTTCCGCCCTCTTTTTTACGCCGCTTTCGCCTCTGCCCCCGTTTTGCATTCAGAACTTCAGCATATATAAAAAGGAATATCCGCGCCCTTCGCCGTCTATAATAATAGTGGATAAAACGGAAAGGACGGTAGGGAAATGAAGAAAATTTTGTTTACGGGCGGCGGAAGCGCAGGACACGTCGTGCCCAACGTCGCGCTTATTGAAGAATTGTTGTCCGAGGGTAAAACGGACGTTTGCTATATGGGTACGGACGGCATCGAAAAAAATATCGTAGCGGAGTGGAAGATCCCCTACTATACTATCCACTGCCCCAAGCTTGTCCGCGGGGGCGGTTTTTCAGCTTTTAAGAAAAATTTAAAAATCCCCCTCGAACTTCGCCGCGCAATCAAAGCCGCGGAGGAGGGCTTAAAAAAATATAAGCCCGACCTTGTTTTTTCCAAGGGCGGATACGTTTCTCTGCCCGTCATTTTGGCGGCGCGGAAATTAAAAATCCCGTGCTACGCGCACGAAAGCGACTTTTCCGCAGGGCTTGCCAACCGCCTTACCGCGCGCAAATGCAAGACGGTGTTCACCTCCTTTCCCGAAACGGCAAACGCCCTTCCTAACGGGAAATACAGCGGCGCGCCCTTGCGCCGTTCCCTTTTCCACTATACGCGCGCCGAGGCGAGAAAATCGCTGGAAATTCCTTTCCGCACCAAGGTCGTTTTGATTTTTGGCGGCGGGAGCGGTAGCGCCGCCATCAACGAGGCGGTGCGGAAACATCTTAAATCCTTGACGGAGGATTACGTGATTTTGCACGTTTGCGGCAAGGGAAACGCTATCGAAACGAACATAAAAAATTACCGACAATTTGAATTCGTTGCAGACATGGGTATACTCTATGCCTGCGCAGACCTCGTTATCGCCCGTTCGGGCGCAGGGACGGTTTTTGAGGTTTTGGCATTGAAAAAGCCGTCCGTTTTTATCCCGCTTGAAGGGCAAACGCGGGGCGACCAATGGGAAAACGCAGAATATTTCCGCCGTAAAGGTCTGTGCCGAATTTTGCCGCAAAGCGAGGTAGATAAACTGCCCAAGGCAATCGCAAAAGCGCTCGCCGACGAGGATATGCGCGCCAAACTGCAAGAAAGCAATTTCCTCTGCGGAAACAAAAATATATTGCGCGAGCTCCGTGCCGCGCTGCAAAATTGAGCCGCTTTCACGACTACGCGATTTCCCCCTACGATAAGCATAAAAAGAGCCGAACCCGAAGAGCGAGAAAGCGCAAAATCATCGCTATTCTTTTGGCAATTCTCGCCCTTATCGTCCTTCTATTCGTCCACTTTCAACGCAACGTAACGAGGGTGCTTATTTCGATAAGCGAAGCGACGATGCGCGCCAGCACCACCGTCGCCGTCAACGACGCCGTATACTATACCTTATCCGACGAAATCCGTTACGAGGATTTGGTGAAACTGACGAAAAACGAAACGGGCGAAATCATCGCCGTGGCGGCAAATCCGCTAAAAATCAACAAAATCGCACGGGATACCGCCTCCATTTCTCAGTCCAATTTAAAGAATTTGAGCTTGAACGGAATCCCCGTTCCCTTGGGTGCGCTGACGGGCATCGAGGCGTTTGCGGGCGTAGGGCCGAATATCAATTTCCGCATTATTCCCGTCAGCAGCGTTACCTGCGGCTTTTCGTCTACCTTCGAAAGCGTGGGTATAAACCAAACCAAACACTCCATTTACTTAAACGTGATTGCGGATATTAGCATCGTCATGCCCTCGCGCACGGAAAATTTCGCCGTCCGCACCGACGTCTTGGTGGGCGAGTGGGTCATCGTCGGCAATATTCCCGACGTATATCTGCAATCGGATATTTTCGGCAACAAATCCCCTTTAACCCCATAATTTTACACAATAATTCCGCACTTCGCACTCCGCATTCAGTATTAAATAGGGGCAGGTATACGTTTCAACGCATACCTGCCCCGTTCGTTTCATTATAAATTTTAATTCCTTTTCGTCTTAGACTTAAACAGCATCGCCATCAAAAAGGAAAATATCACCGCCGCGGAAACGCCTGCGCTCGCCGCCGACAGCGCGCCCGTGAACGCGCCGAAAAAGCCCTTTTCCGCGCCCCTTATCGCGCCGTTTGCAAGCAGATATCCAAAACCGGAAATCGGCACGGTAGCCCCCGCGCCCGCGAAGTCCACCAAATATTGATACAGCCCTAAGCCTTGCAACGCCACGCCCACAAGCATGAACGTAACGAGAATTTTCCCCGCCGTCAGGTCGGTGAAGTTGATGACGATTTGCGCCACCATACAAATCGCGCCGCCTACGACGAACGCCTTTAAAAATCCCCACAAAATTTGCAAATACGGCTCGTACATACCCTTTACCCCCTTACTTTACACGTTTTCAATCGCCACGGCGTGCGCAATGCCGGGGATACTTTCTCCCTGCCCGCTCGACACCGTCGACAGCAGAGCGCCCGTCGCGATAAACAGCACCTTATTCAACGCCCCCGTCTTTAATTTGTCCATAATATAAGAATTGAGCACCACCGCGCTGCAACCTGCGCCGCTTCCGCCTTGGAATTCGTCTTCTATCACGTTGTAGATGATTTCGCCGCAGTCGACGTGGTTATCGGCAATATCCACACCCTTTTCCCAAGTCAAATCTTTCAGAATACGGCTGCCGAGCGCTCCCAAATCCCCCGTTACGATAAGGTCGTAATAATCGGCGTTTCTGCCCGTTTCTTCCAAATGGGTGAGCAAGGTATGGGCACAACTCGGACACATCGCCGCGCCCATATTATTGACGTCCGTAATACCAAAGTCCACTACCTTCCCAAAGGTCGCCATCGTGATAGCGGGCGCAAGCCGGTAAGCGGGATTTTCGCCCTTTATCGGATTTTTTTGCGCTATATTTTTGCCGTTTTCCCCACCCAGGTACGAGATGAACGCGCCTCCCGCCCCCGTTACCGTCCATTGGGCTTGCGGAGGACGGGTGTTGCCAAGTTCCAACGGATAGCGGTATTGCCGCTCCGCCGACGAGAAATGGCTGCCCGTCGCCGCCACGATATTTTTATAATAGCCCGCATTGATAAACGCCGCTGCAATCGCCATGCTCTCCGCCATCGTCGAGCACGCGCCGTACACGCCCAAAAAAGGAAAATCGTAATCTCTCGCCGTAAAGGAAGCGGAAATAATTTGGTTCAACAAATCCCCCGAAATAAGCAAATCGACGTCCTTTTCCGTCCGCCCCGAATTTTCAATCGCCTTAGAAACGGCGTAGGAGAGCATTTTACACTCCGCTTTTTCGTACGTGCTTTCGCCAAACGTATCGTCCGTCAAACTCTTATCCACGTACTTCCCAACCACGCCCGCGCACTCTTTGGGTCCCGCTATCGTGCCCGTGCCGACAATTCGCGGTTTTTTATCAAAAAACACCGTTTGCATACTCTGCGCCTCCTATAAAAACAGATAAATCAGTCCCACCGCCGTACCCGCAAGCACACCGTAGACGATAATCGGCCCTGCCACGATAAACATTTTCGCCGCCAAGCCGTACACAAGCCCCTCCGTCTTAAACTCGATTGCAGGCGAAGCCACGCTGTTGGCAAAGCCCGTAATCGGCACGATAGAGCCCGCGCCCGCGTTTCTTCCGATGCGGTCATACACGCCAAAGCCCGTGAGGAGCGTGCCGAGGAAAATCAGCGCGATACTCACCGCCGCCGACAGCTCGTCGCCGTACAATCCAAACGCCCTTTCAAATATCTCGCGAAGCGCTTGCCCTATGCAACAAATCAACCCCCCGACGATAAACGCGCGGAAGCAATTTTTAAAATGCTTCGTGGGCGGATCAAACGAGTTGACGTAAGCAATATAATTTTTGTTGTAATTTTCCCGATTTTTACCCGTCATTTTACGTATTTCTCCTTATTCATCGCGTACATGGGTATTCCGTTCCCCATTTTTTATCATAGACGGAAAGCAGGTTTCCCGCTCGTCGCGCGTCTTCCCGTCCCCATCGAAAATCTTAATTTTTTCCATACGGACAGTTTGGCAATGCCGATTGTTTTTTATACGCGCCGATATGCAAACGACGAAATAAAAAAACGGAGCGCCTCTGATATGCACCCCAAAAGTTAGACAAACTTTTGGAGGTGCATATTTTTTATGAGAAAGAAAGGTACAAAGAACAAATTTTACTCGCCAGAATTTAAAATATCTGTTATAATGGATATGCGAGAAAATCATTTATCTTACAG
>JAFUJR010000033.1 GCA_017468085.1 Clostridia bacterium
GGTGTACGCTCGGAGGTCGATTCCCATAGCGATATAGTCCTCGTCCTCCAGCAAGAAATCAGCAAAGACAAGCCCGGTGAAGTCGGGCGTTTCGATTTGTTGTGCCTCGTGGATAATTCTTAACATAACTCAAAGATTTAAAGATTTGCAGAGGCGGTCCGTTTCAAGGGGCCGCCCCCGTGGCGCTATCCAATGCTATAAAAGTGCTCTATGTGGTCGCAAAGTGTCATGTATTTTTCATCTTTGCTCCCTTCGCCGTATCCGGCCCTTTTCCAGTCGAAAAACTCGCGTGAAAGGCTATCGGCGGCGATACACTCGCCATAGCTCATTCTTTCTTGCTTTCCGCCCAGAAGGAACGTGGCGCAGGCTGTTGCAACGAGCATGGCCCTATCGAGCTCGGTGTCGCTTATTTTGCCGTCCGGGGCGTTGGTCGTAAACCGCAACGATTCCCCGAGGCCCCGCGTGATTGTGATTGCGCGGTCGAGGCCGCTGTTCAGGCAAACGTCGATACTGCGCTCGTTGTTTTTCTCCGCATCAAAGCAGAAGAGGATAGCAGTTACCATGATTTTTTTACTCATAACTCAAAGATTTTAAAGATTTAGCGAAGGAGGGCGCGTATCAGGCCCCCTCCTCCATTTCGTTGAGCTCGTCTATCGCATCGTCGATTATATCCAGCGGCTTGTAATAGTGGCTCATGGCGTTTTCTCTTGTGCGCTCCGGGAAGTCGCCCGGGGTAGGCATATAGCGCACGATTTCCGCGCGTGTCAGCTCCAGGGCGGCAACGGCCTCGGCGGTTTCGATATATTCCCCCGTCCGGCCTTTTTCAATCAGCCCGGAGAGATAACTTCTATATCCCCCCGTCCCGGCCTTTTCCAGCGCCCGTAAAGCGCGAAATAGGATTGAGCGGATAAGAACCCCGGCGCGGTCTTTTTCTTCGTTTTTGGCAAGTTTTAGGGCCGTTTGCCGGGCTTCGTCATTTTTGCCGTAGCGCATAATCAGCGCGAACGGCAGCGCAAATAAGCATGAAATAGGGATTACCCAAAAAGGACTCATAATTATTAGATTTAAAATTTGGTGGACGGAGGCCCGGTCAGGAGCCCCCGCCCTTTGCTTTTTTGAAACACAATAGCCCCCCCCGTCTTTTATTTTCGGGGCGGGTTTTTTGCAGCAGACTCGGCCATGAGATTGACGAAAATAACGACCAAAAACATGGGAATAAAAATAGTCATAACTCAAAGATTTAAAGATTTTTGGAGAGCGGAAAGGGTATCACCCCTCCCCGCCCTTTTGTTTTACCCCCCCGCTTTTCTTTTTTCAGTCCGTCCATTTGAACATGTAAGCGCAGGCCTCGCGTTTTTTCGCGGCTTCCTCTTCGGTGTCGCCCTCGGCGGGGCCGTACTTATCATCGAACATGTCAACGGCATGATAGTAAAGCACTCGATAAAGCTCACGCAGGCCGGGCTCGTTGTTAGCGTGCCAGAACCAGCAAAGATGATTCAAGCTCATAATAAGCTCGGTGAAGTACTTGTAATCGGACAGCCAGCTGCGCGAGGCGCGGTTGTAGGTGTCTTTTATCGCGTTGTCCCCGAAGGGCTCGGCCAGGGCGAAATCGTTTACAAACGTTGTAAAGCGTTTATAGCCGTTATTTTCACTCATAACGCGCTCAAAGATACGCTCCATAGTGGCTCCGTAGATGAACGGATTGCTCCGGGCCTGCGTGAGAAGTTTTTTCACTCCCGGGCGCATGGCGCGGGCATAGGGGTTGCTCGTTTTGGTGGCGGTGGCGGTTGTAGTTGTACTCATAACTCAAAGATTTTAATTGTTGAACATTGGCAGGCGCGGTCCCGGTCAAGGGGCCTCGCCCGTTTTTATTTACCATAGGCCCATATTCTTTGGAGCCTATACCCGTGGGCGCAGGTGTTGCCGCCCTTCGGGCCGTACCAGAATCCCTCCAGCACGCCGGGCTCGTGGTCGTTATCCGCGATACCCTCTTTAATCTCATTAAATTTTGCGGCTTGGAATTTCAGGGCGCTCATAGCTTTGCGAGCGGCCTCCTCGTTTGTGTAAATGTAGAGGATTTGTCCTTTTTGGGTCCCGATTTGGGTCCCGTTTTCAATTACATAAACATACATAGCTCAATAGATTTTTAATTGTTAATTTGTACCCCCGGGGCGGTATCAGCGCCCCCGGGATTTAGTCTTAATCCTTCATAAGATAATCAATAATTTGCGCCGTATCCATGTCGGATAATTTGTTATAATTGACAATACGGCGGGCATTGATTCCCGCCCGGCGGGCGGCCTCGGCCTCCGTATCATCATCGGCGCAGCATCCGTAATCATCGCCCCAGGAGCGCTCGGTAACTTCGGACCTCTCCAGTGCCGCAAACATTTGACGTCGCAGCATTGAGGGATTGATAAGCGGATAGGCCATTTTTACTTTGTCCATATATGTCCCGGAGTCTTTAATTTTCACAAAGATTCCAGCAACCTCGGAGGCCTCTTTCGATACTTTGCAAACATAAAGATTTACTCGGTATCCTTTTTTCTCAATTCCGCAAATTGCAGACGTGAGGCGGGCGGCAACTTCGGCGATTTGGGCGGGTTTAATTTTCCATGATACTGAAACATTGTAAATAAAATTCAATACTTTAGTATCGGTTTTTTTCATAACATTTCGATACATGGCCTTCGGCCTTCCAGATAGCGCGGCTCCCACATTAACGGCGCCCCCGTAGACGGACCGCTCCCGGCGGGGCTTTATATCCTGCGCGGATATATGCCCCGGGGCGCTTACTTCTATAATACGGCGGGCGTTTTTCTTATCTCCGTATCTTAATAGCTCATCGGCGGCGCTCATGCTATCGGTAGAGGACCATTTGCGATAATCGGGCCCTTCGTTAATAGACTGCGGCCACGGAAATACGGCGGTATTTACCGGGGTATCTTTCAAATATGAGCTAAAAGAATTAAGATTTTGAAAGTTTTTAATAAAATACTGCATAACTCAAAAATTTAAGATTAGTACCCCGCCCCCGGTCCCCCGGGCGGCAGGATAATTTGAAGTACTAATAACACATGGCAGCGGCGTATTTATTTGCGGGGTTATTAAGCCCCGAAAATAAGATATTACGCTCATCTTTATCCATGCCCTTAAATACCAAATATTCAAGAGCATTTTGGATTGTTATGCCCGTGTTTTTTACGGCAGCGAGGTCCCTCATTACCCGGTATCCAGTTATGATACTAATATTATTCTTTTTGGCGGATTCTCTTAAATCCCGCACAAATGAAACTATATCAGTATCCCCCCCGGCGCTCTTTGTTTCGATAGCGGGGCAATAATCAACGGGTACAATGGCGAATCTGTTACGGGTTGATTCATCCATTTTTGCGCGGGTATTGTATTCTTCCGTCGCCCCGGTGCCGCAGGTATTCCCGGCGCAAATGCAGCGGAAATTCTCATGGCGGGGGACCATCTCGCCCCAAAAATCAAAGTATTTGCAAGATAGCGCCCCATTTACGCTCGTGAGCGCTTCGGGGATTGATACGTCTACCTCATCCAACATGAAGAGGCCGCCGTATTTATACGCTTTATAAAATGCAGTACTTTGATAAACGCCCATCGCATCTTTGTACCCGGTGAGCTCGGTTTTGTCATAAACCGTATTAGTATAGTAAAAATCAAGCCCCAGGGCCTCGGCAACCTGCTCACAAATTACGTTTTTTCCGGACCCGGCAGGACCATGTAAATAAACGCACATGCCCAATTTAACGAGTGTTAAAATGTCGTTATATTTGGCGTGGAATATTTGCGCGGGTTTTGGTGCGGGGACGGGCGCAGGGGCCGGGACGGGCTCCGGCATGGGTGCGGGAGCGGGCTCGGGTGCGGGCGTATCTTTGCGGGTGCGACGGGTGATATTTGCGCGGATATTATCATAAGACTCGGACCCCTCAAAACATACATTTGTAAGTTTTTCCGGGCCGGACTCGGCGAGCATCATAGCGGCGGCGGATTCAGTAAGCTCCCCGGAAAATTCACCGAGGCGATACATAAACTTCCAGCCGTACATGTTACCGAGTTTCGTGTTATTCCATGCAAGGGTATGAGAGCCCAAAAACATGAATCCAGATTCCACGATAATAGCGCTTTTTTTGCCGTTTACATAGCACTTAAGAATAGAAGCATTGTTTCTCATAATGATTAAAATTTAATTGTTAATAGTTAGTACTTCGGCGGGGTATCAATCCCGGCAAAATAACCGGGCCTGCACGATTGCAAGCCCGGGCGGCAGTTACTAACAATTAAATCTAATTTTTTGAGTTTTCGCGCGGGCGCTCAATTTTAGCCGTTACAAAGGGCTTCAATTTTGCGCCGGGTTGCAGGGGTACGAGGCCCCCGCCGAAGCGGGCCAAATTTTAAGACGGTGCCTTCGTATAAGATTGGCTTCTTATAACGCCCCCGGCTCACGCCGTCGGGCTCGAAGTGTTAATGTAGGCCGTTACCCCACGCCGGATAAGCGGTTTCCGGCACATCGGCTTCTTCCAGTCGTTCCAGGAAGGGCCCTCACTTGCAAAGATTCGGACGACCTTCCGAATGCAAAGGTACAAAATATATTTTAACTAACAAGAAAAAATTTAACTTTTTTTGAAAGAAAATTTTAACTCGCTATATATCAATACTTTGCAAGGGGTGCAAAAAAGCGTCTAATTTTGAATGATTCTATTTTAGAAGGGGTATTTTTACGGAGGCAGGGTATATTTTAACGCCGGGCGGGCCTCAAAGGACCCCGGCGAGGCGGGTGCAAAGGACCGCACCGGGACCCCACGAAGGGCGGCGGCGGGTATCATGTCAGGACGGCCCCCAGGGCGAAGGATTGTAAAAGAATTTAAAAAGTATCTTATTTGCCCCAGGGCGGGCGGAAGGGGCGTAAAATGATAAATTATATATCTTTGCGGCGAAAATGCCTGCAAGGGCTTAAAAACGGCCAAAAACGGGTAAATATCAAAATAGACTGCTCACGTATGTATGCAGGCGGGCGCAAAAACGGGGCAAATTGATACAATAAACGCCGGGACCGGAAAAATAGCTATCTTTGCGGGGTATCTTTAAACATCTTCCAGATATGCCAAAAACGGGTTTAGGATTGATAAATAAAACACTGACGGACCGAGAGCGGGCGGCAGTTGCGTTGCATGTCTTTCAGGGCGTTACTGATTGGGCGCTATTATATGCCATAGCGCAGCCGGGGGCGTATGATAGGGACTTCCCCCGGAATAGTGTATCAACGTGGAAAAATAGCGCCAAAATACGGGACTTGATACGGGACTATACCGCCGCCCAGGATGCTCGGGAAAATGCCATAAAAACGGCCGCGTTTGAGGAAGGGCAGCGGGTATTGATTGAGCGGGCCGGGGCAGATGATAACGGGGGCAGTATGGTGGATTATAGTGACCCAAAAAATCAACTGCGCAAACTAAATTTGCTCGTCAATTCAGCAAAGGACCCCGGCGAAGTGCTCGACGCGCTCAAAGTGATTATAGCAGGCCAAAAAGATGATAGGCAGGCGGCAAGGGAAGGGCGGCAGGTACGGGCTTATTTGCCGCTATTGTGCTATCAATGCCCGTTATACGAAGAAAAACGTAAAAATATATAAATATTCTAACGTTTTCAGCCCTCAAAATCAAGCGTTTACGGGGCGCGAGGGCGCTCGGCGCGTGCCGGGACCCGGGGAGGGGGTAAACGGGGGCGCGACGGGGGCCGGGGGTGTAGACCCAAAATTATTTTTTCAAATTTTTTTTCATCTGCCCCAGCACCTCAAATCCGGCCTTGCGCCATTTCGTTGCGCAAGCTGTGGAAAAAAGTAACAACTTTGTTACATTTCAAGGCTCAAAAATTCCGGTTTTGCAGATTATTGCAGATTTTACGCAACTTTTTTGAGCCAAACTTACACCAAAAATCGCCGTTCTACGGTGCTCAAATGCCGAAAATTGTAACTTTTGTAGATTTCACTATACTCTTTACGTGTGATTGGCAAAAAGCTATAAATAGAATAAAAGAGTAGTGCAAAACTTACAAAACTTGCAATAATCGGCCTCTCGCACCCTTGTATTGCTGTTTTTTGGTGTAACTTTGCCCTCCAAAACCTGCAATAAACTTACACAAACTTGCAACGTCCAATTTCCTTCAGGGGGCAAAACCGACATAAAAACCGCCTCGGCTCGTTTGTGAAACCGGGGCGGTATCTGGGCGGCATGGGGCTATTCGCCTTCCTTCTTCTCTTTCTTCGGCTCTCCTTTGGCAATGAGTTTGAGCTCGGCTCCGCATGAGGGACAAACAAGCGTTGTAGCAGTTATGTGCTGCCGTGTCGGGATTGCCTCCAGCTCGGACAGCGGGACCTCGGAAAGTAGTGTTGCCGGGGTGGTGTCGATTGCGGTCGCTATCCGGTCGAGCGTTTCCAGCGAGATGTTTCCTCGCAGGTAATACTGGAACGCCTGCTTGGTGACTCCGAGCCTGCGTGAAACTACGGTTTGATTCAGTCCTCGTTTTTTCAGGACGAAAAGCACGTTTTCTTTGAAATTCAGCATAAGTTAAAAATTTTCGCAAAAGTAAAAAGATAAATTGACTCTTGCAAGACTTTGGGGATTTTTCCGAAAAAAATTTCATTTTCAAGAAATCGCAACAACTCTTGCGTTTTGTTGACTTTTCACTTATCTTTGCCAGCATGAGAGAAAAGGAACCATCGAATAAGCCGCTCCGGGCTTCGGAGAAACTCCCCACCCGTTTTGTGCCGGTTGGTGGCACAATCAGCCGCTATGGGTTTACGCTCACGGCTGTTTTGCGTCCTTCGGCCGCCAAACTCCTCCCGTGCGAGGCTTGCTCCGGGTGCTGGTTTTCAAAAGCCCGTGTCAGCGACGAACTTATAACGAACTGCACGGATATTCAGTGCTCAAAATGGGACCGCATGGACGGTCGGAATGTTTGGTTTAAGCTGGAGGGCGAGGTATAGAAAGCGCCCTTCATAATGAGCTGAAACTCCTCCTGGGCCAGCATAAGACGGAATATAAAAGTATTCTGGAGATTCGCAGTGCGCAGGATAGGGTGGACGCGCTGACGCTCCTCTGCCGGTCAATCCTCCGGGAGTCGTCCTTATGTTATGTTGACGGTGTGCTCGTCCACTATGACGGAAGGATATATTCGGAAATCAACAACTCTTCCATCACAAACTGCCTTTTTGATATTCTCATGGACTCCGGGACGCAGCCCTGGGACGCGAAGCGAATCGGGAATATTATCTTGACCGTGATTTCGGAAAAGTCCTTTGCCCGCTCGCCCTACGTGGCGTTCTCGAACGGGGTTTTGAATATCAAGACTATGGACTGGTCCGAGGGGTTCAATCCCGGGCGTATCGTCACCGAATACCTCCCGTATGCTTACGACCCGACGGCCCAATGTCCGCTGTGGGAAAAATTCTTAAACGAGATTATGCCCGACGAACAGCAGCGGCTCGTCCTTCAGGAGTTCTTTGGCATGGTCTATCTGGACCGGTCCGGCTTCTCCGTTGAGAAATTCGCCCTCTTTGTCGGAAAGGGCGCGAACGGGAAAAGCGTCATTTTCGACGTGATGAAAAAGGTTATCGGCGAAAAGTACGTTACTACGCTTGATTCAGTCCAGCTCTCTGATGAAAAGATGCTCCCTTATGTAAAAGGCGCGAGGCTGAATTTCTCCCCTGACATGGCGAGTCAAAAAGACTTTTCCTCGGCCCTTAAAGCCCTTGCTTCCGGGCAGGACGTGACGGGCCGGAAAATCTACGGCGATGCGGAGAAAATCAAATGTCCTCCCCTTTGCTTCGCCATGAACGAGCTTCCCCGCTTCCGCGACGTTACCGATGCGTTTTTCCGTCGAATCCTCCTTTTCTCCTTTGAAGTTCAGATTCCACCCCACCGGCAGGACAAACGGCTCGTTTCCCGCATTTGTGAGAACGATAAGCCGGGCATAATGAACTGGATTCTTCAAGGCCGTTTTCGACTGATTCGTAGCGGGGGCGAGTTCAGCTACTCGGAGAAAATGGAAAAGGACCTGAATATACTCCGTGGAAAGGTTCGCGGGGGTGCGGAATACCCGGTCAAGTCCTACCTCGAGTCCCGTGGGCTCTCTGTCTATCCGTCTTATGTCGGCCAGGCCCCGATACTGATTTCCCGGCAGGAAATCTACGACGGCCTCGGCGGGGCGGTATCTACTCACATGATTACCCGCGAGCTTACCGGCTTCGGGATTCAAACGCAACGTAGTAAGGAAATGAAATATCGCGTGTATGAGAAGGTATAGCCACGTTCCCACAATAGAACTTGAAAAGCGCTGGCTGGCACTTCGGGAGGAGGCGGTCCGCACCGGAAAGCACTCGCCGGAGCTATATGAAATGAGAATGGAACTGGAGCGCCGCCGTGGTTGGCGACCGCCGGTTGTTAACATAGACTTCACCAAAAACGTACCAGATTAACATGGAAACAATCACTATTGCAAAGGTTAAAAACCTTATCACGGCACGCCCGAAGGAAATGCCGTTTGAAGTGTACCGCAAGCTCCGTAAAGAGCAGCAGACGATGCTCCACGGTTACAGCGTGGTTGAAAAGCGCGACGGCGTGTTTGTCCGTCGGCACGTTCCCGGCCGCCTTGACGGCGTGTGTATTCCCGCAAAGAACTGGACTAATTCGCGTAACGTTCAAATCGTGATTAAGTAATGAAAAAGTATCTCACCCTCCTTTTGCTTGCGCTCCTTTGCGCATGTACCCGCCAGCCAGCAGAGCCGGAGCTGGTAGAAATCATGTTCAACGTGGCCGACCATAATAGCGGTCGCCTCCTTGACCTCGCCGATACCAAAGCGTGCCCGGAGCCGGGCTTTGTCGCTGATGCTCTCGCGGCCTCCACGCCGACCGAGGCTCCGACTATCACGCTTACTTCAAAGACCAACTCGGCCAGGGTCTATCAGGTCGTAGGAGGCCAGACCGCAACGGTGGCGATAGACAGCTATTACGCTATCGGGGAATGTGGCGGCACTCGCTTTGAAACAATCTATACTGGTAAGGCCTACGATACGGCAAAGTACGAAATCATGGCCGACGACGTAACGATTATTGAGCAAATGGACGCGGTTACGCTCCCTGCGGAGTATAGTGTTTTCGCGCTCGTATATGACCGGCAGGAGGTGAAAGAAATCCAGCTCCTCAACGGCGGCGGCAAGGCGTATTTCCCGCCGGAGAGGGTTGGCGGTGATGATAAAATCGGCGTAATCTTCCTTGACGGCCAATGGACCGGGAGCAATCCGCTTAAAATCAAGGTTATCCCGAATGACATGGTTAACTTTACCGAAAAGGCATACTCCCTTTCATATACCGGGACCAACAACACGGTCAAAGTTCGTAAAGGCTGCTGGTATTACTTTGGTCCGGAGGCCGTGACCGTCACGGAGGGGGTCTTGAATGTTATTCTTCCCGAATGGGAAAACGGAAACGAGTAGAGCTATGGATAAAGAGAAAGCGGGAGAAGTCAGCTCCCTTTACCAAAAAGCGGCCGCAATCCGTCGGCGCATCAAAGAGTACCGTGTGAACGTGGATTCCGTGGGGACAACTACAATCGTGGTCGATTGCTCATGGCTCCCCGAAATCATCAAGATTGCCGAGGCCGAACTTGCGGAGGTCGAGGCGAAACTTGCAGAAATGTAACAAAAATGTTTCATGTGCTATGAAGATACTTAAAGACAACAAAATCAAGCTGGAGCACGGCGAATACCGCGCCGGTAACTTCTTTTTCAAGATAGAGAACGACCATATCAAGATTCAGGACCTCAACAGCCTTATGTCGTTCCGCGTCGGGCGCAAAATGGCCGTTGGCATTTGGCTGGAAAACACCCTCAAACGCGGGGCCGAAGGCGAGGAAACGCTGAAAGCCTACGCTGCTACGGTCTGGACTTTCCTCGCCCTTGTGCCGGACCAAGAGGCGCTCGGAGAAATCCTTGAAGTCACCAAAGACGCTATGGGCCGCCACCCTGACTGGTACGGCTACAAGCCGAGCAACGATGAAAAGGAAAACGCCGAGGCCGCCCAGGAAGTCAAGGAAATGACGGAGCTTGAACAAAGCCTCGCCCAGCAGCCGGCCTCCGAGGAAAAGCCCAAGCGCAAGAGAAAGACCGCCCATGCTGCCAAAGGCGAATAGCACGTTTCACTATCAAGACTACAAATACCACGTCGTTATGACCTTTGAGGACGGCGGCGAGGTGTTTGTGGTCGTAAAGTACTACGGAAAGCACAAACGCTGGTGGCATTACGAGGTGTGGTCGCTGTTCGAGTTTGAGCTTAAAACCGGGAAAAGATAAAACATGAAACTTACGAAAGACCAAATAGAAAGGCTCGCCTACGCCGCCGACGATATTGCAACTATCCTCGGTGGCGCGTGCGTAATTGGCTCTGCAACGATTACTATTTCGCCGACCTCGGCTAAAAAGCGAGAGTCCTTACCCTTGCTTTGCAATAAGGAATACGAATACGTGACCGTTACTCTTTCCTACGAGCAGATTACCCCAAAGAAAAACCTATAAATTTTCTCCAACACTTGTTGATTTTTATAGGTTTTAATATCTTTGTGTGAACTTTCTTAAAAGCTGTAACAATACACTACTTGTACTAACAAGCCCTCCGTTGTGAAAACGCAGGGCTTTTTCTTATTTCAATCATTACGAAAAAAGCCTCCCGTTTCCAGGAGGCCAAATCTTTGAGTTATTTGCCAGGCTTTCGTCTGACGGTGCAAAGGTAGTAAAAATTTCTTTACCCACAGCGAAAAAGTGCGCTAAATTGGCTCGGTTGCCCTTTTAACCTCCCGGAGCTGGATTCCGTGGAAGTAGAGCATCATCTTCCGTTTGATTGGGTATTTATCGTCCGGGAATCCCTTGCAGTCCTCAACAACAATATCCCCGTCTTTCATATAGACATAATCGGCAACGTAAGTCACCGGCCGCTCAATGAGCTTTTGGACGACCTTTTCTTTGGTCTTTAATTTCTTGACTACGGGCCGATATTGGGCCGGGAGTAACGGGAACTCAACCTGCTTACGAAGGTCGCTAATTTCGCCCTTTTGGGCCGCTTCTTTGAGAATCAGCCAGCGATTGTACTCCAGCTTTGAAGCAAACTCGCCCTCTGGCGTTACAATCTTCTTATTTCCGTATTTTCTCCGTTGTATCATACTTCCATAGGTTCAAAGAAATACTCTGGGTAGCACTGGCAACGAGGGTGCGGCCGCTCAAACGGAGTAGTAATCGGGATTTTCTTTCCGCAAAGCGAATCGCATTCGGGGCAATCAAAGCTGGAGCCACGGTGGCGCACATAGTACATAGCGCCTTTTGCCATAGCGTCCACCCATTCCGCATACCTGGCCGCGTCGATAATCAAGTCCCCACCGATAAGCGAAAGCTGGTTGTAGATATTGAAGCTATATCCAGGCCCCCAGCCAAAGCGCTTTATACCGGCCTCTCGCCAAAGCGGGCAAAGAAACGGGTTGTTGATATACCGGGAAATCAGTACGCGCAAATAGCCCTTTGTGTAGTTCTTTGCGAGCGCGAGTCCAACCCAGACGGAAAGGAGGTCTAAAAGGTGCTCCCCAGCGAGGTCAAAGCTCATACCGGCATACTTTTCGGAAAGGGCCGTTTCAAAAGCAACCTCCTCGTCTGCATAGTCCAGCGAGTCGGTAATCAGCGTATAGGCAATCTTCCTTGCGTCCTCAATGCAGCCGTCCGACAGCTTAACGCAGAGGAGCAAAGCCTCCTTATAGAGCGTTTCGTCAGCGTCAAAAGAGAAATCCGCCCCGAGGTGCTTATATTTCCATGCCAGCTCCAAAAGAGCCGCCAGCGCGTCGTTAAATCGCTTTTTCGACGCACCGGCGAACTCGTTTAGAGAGGCGTTTATCTTGTGGTGGTTAAGCATTGTTTCGGCTTGCTGTTACGGCGTTATTCTTGATTTGCTGTGCATTGATTTGCGCGGCGGCAACCGCGTCGTCATGGGCCTCCTGCAGGAGCCTGTTAACCTCGTCCGGCGAGGAATAGCCAATGTTGTAGGCGATTTCCGTTGCGGTCTTGCGGGACATGGCCCCGGCGGCAACAAGCTGCTGAATACCGGAAATAACGTCGTTTTCGGAAAGGAAAATGAACGGGTCCAGATAGGCTTTCACCTTGAAGGAGTTGGCCTCGTTTGCCCGGTTTTCGGACGTGAAATAGGCATACTTAAACAAACCCACAACGCCGTTGAGGAACTGCTGGTATTCGATAGAATCCGAAAGGGCTTTCAGGTAGGAATCCGCAAAGAGCATTTTCACGGTACGGGAGGACATATCAGCGCCAGACTTGATTTCGGGCGTTTCCACCGCGAACGAGCCTCGCATGATATTCTTTTCCATGATTTCCAGCTGCTTTGCAAAAGCGCCGTCAGCGCCCTGCGCGGGCTCCAGGAATCCAACCTTTGCGTTCGGGTCGATAGAGTCAATTCGGTTCGGAGTGCCGTCCGTATTCGTCATAACCTCCATATCGCCGCCCAGCGTGTAAAGGATTCGAAGGGCATAGGCAGCGTTGTTTTCGCTGAATTGGGAAATGCCGATTTCGTAACCGTCGATAATCCCCTGCGACGCGCTCCAGACGGGGCCGGTATCGCGCCGATGATATTTCACGGGAATATCCGGGAACCCGTGCTGCTGTGGCTCGCCTTCAATCTCCCAGCCCTCGCCGTCAACCTTCTTGCGATAGGTAACAAAGCTGGTACGGTCGATTACGTCCAAGTACTCGCGCGTGTTGCCGTCCCAATCTTCCTGAAAGTACCTGCGGCCGAGAAGCGCCAGCTTTCCGGTTAGCGTATCGTAGTGCGGATAAAGGGTGTCGCCACGGTTGTAGGAGAACACCCGCCAGCCGGGCTTTCCGTTGTCGAGATAGACGTAAACCGCCACGTCGCCAATCTTGTAATCCTCCTCAATCGCCTCGTTAATGGCAACCTCCATATCGTACTCCTCCCAGCCCTCGCGGAAGAAGGCCAAAGTGTCAATCATTTTTTGATTGGTGGCCCCGGAAATCAGCTTCATGCCGATATTGTTGCCAAGCAGGGCCTCCTTGCGCTTTGTCAAGATGCGCTCCTGGAACCCGATAGCAATACGGCTCCGGACCTTTGCCTGATAAGCGCCGGTTTCCTTGTTGACGTAAAGGGTATTCGGATAGTATTTAAGGTGGTTAATCTTGTGAGAGGTCGGATAGAACTCGCGGTAAAAGTCGGCCTGCGTCCGGAGCTCATGCTGGACGTTCTCGATAGTCTGAACGTAGGGTGCGGCCGGGTTGATTATCGGAGTAGTGCCAATAACCCCGGGAGGAATAGGAACGGAAAATGGCTTTTTCCGCAAGATTTGTTCGGGTGTCATATCCCCGATAGTCGGAGTAAGTCGCATGGTATATCTTGTTTAAAGTATTAACTAAAAAAGCTCCAGTCACCCCTTCGGACTCGCCGTGTGGCTTTTGCGTTGTCTGCGCGGTCAACCGCGTAGAGCAAAGCCTCGATAAAGTCCGGGGAATGGCCCAGAAGGGCAATCATATCCTTCTTTTTAATTAACGACCGGGGACTCTCATTCTCAATCCATTTCAGTACGATGCGCTCCTGCATGAGCCGCTCTTCGATAGAGAAAGGAACGCGCTTATCCATGAAGATTCTACGGAGTACGTTTTCCTCAATCGACATTTCGCCGTTCTGGATTTTCTCAATGAGAATACCGGCACATTCGGACTTGCGCTTTGTGTATGCCGTTTTATCCCGTGCCGGTCCCTTATTATCAAATGCGTGCGCGTGGCGCAATTCCTCGGACTGGCGGAGCCAGTTGCCAACGCCGTTAACGTCGTAAGCGAAATCTTCCTCCGCAACGCCGTTACGTTCAAGGAAAGCCTTGATACGCGGCACAACGTCCTCTGCGGTAACGTATTTCAGCGCCTCTACGTCGATTATATGCCAGCCGTCCATAGCCCATAGTACGAGCCAGTCGCCGCGAAGGGCAATATCGCCGCCAGCGACCTTGCGGCCATTCACCTGCGGTGCGTTTTGGAAAAACTTATACATATCCCCGGCGGTTATGAGCGAGCCGGTGTCGTCAATATCCCGCCAAACACCCCTAATATCGTTTATAACGGCCTTTGAGCCGCCGGACGATATTCGGTTCATATATTTGGGGTCGGAGGCTTGTAGAATCTTATTCTCGCCAAATTCGCCGTCAATAAAAGTCAAAGAGGTAATGAACTCCTTGTAGTCCCGGTCCGGGTTGTCGGTAAGCGACTTGATTTTGTTCCGTGCGTTCGGATTCCGGTAAACCTCTTCCGGCGTGTCGCCCCATGCTATTTCGGTTACGTCCTCTCCGTATCGGCAGAAGTAGCGAATCTTCCCCGAGCGGGCCGGTATCGCCTCGTCCGTTTCCGGGTCAATCCACCAATCCAGGAGCCAGCGTAGTTTGTTGGACTTGCCAACGGGGTTGCACGTGCAGATGAATCGGGCCGGGAGGCCGGTGGTCGAACGGTTAGAACCCATGAGGTCAAAAATCACGTTCAGGTTGTCGCGCGTGAACTCGGCCAGCTCTTCGATAACGATATAGGGCATTTCCGCGCCACGGAAACGGTCTTTTACGGCTTTGAGGTCCGCAAGATGCTCCATTTTCATTGTCGCGCCTCCGCCGCCAAAGAACTTTGCTTCAAAGGACGTATCGGCAAACGTGGCAAAGCCGCGGAAGATTGGCTTACAAGATTTCCAAATACCACGCTTTACGTCGTTTTCAAGGCGACGAAAGCCATACATATTAACGTCCGGGTTTTCTGCATAGTAGAGCGCCCCTATAAGGCTTATGGCCGTTTTGCCAGCGCCTCGCTTGCCGCCGCAAATAGTAATATCGGCTTTGCTGGTGAGCACCTTTTCCTGGAACCCCTCTTGCGGTATCAAGTCCCAAATTCGTTTGCCGAGGCGTTTTTGTTCAAGATTGGTTCGCCGGATTTCCTGCGCGAAGTCATAGGAATATACCTCGAGTCCGTATTGCGCAAAAACGGGGTCGAGGTATTTCTTTTCGTCTATGAGGACCGGCTCGCTCATTCTTTTGCAAAGATTGTAATTTGTTTTCAATACAAATCAATATTTATTGAAATGTATTGATTTTTTCCCCTTATATTTGCCACGTATGGACGAAAAGAGCGCAAATACCGGTGTGCAGATTGTCTGCCCGCTTTGCAAGCAGACTTTTCCGGTACGAGTGCAAGAGCTCACGGGAAAGCTGCGGCTCTCGGTCCGATGCCCTCACTGCAAGCGCATTAGCGAGCTTACATTGAGTGATATAAAATAGCCAGCGCCATGAGCGCACAATAGAGGCCACAAGAGTTACATGATAACCGAATAGGCCCGGAGTAGAAACCCCGTGTGGGTTTCCGCTTCGGGTTTTTTGTATAACCCAAGTTCATTGAAAGCAAAATGAAACAAAAAATTATTGATGCGTTCAAGACGAAGTATTTGAGCTTTGGATTGAGCAACGAGGCTATTGACCGGATTGCCTCTGCATTGGAAAAGACAGTCACCAAAGAAGAGGAAATCGCAGAGGCTTTGGAAAAAGTCGATACGATGAACCTTATCGCAAGTGAGCTTCAAAAGATGCGTGACAAGGAGATTCAAACGCGAACCGACTTGCAGAACTCTTTTAACGCTTACAAGGAGAAGCACCCCGAAACCACTCCTCCTCCGACTCCCCCGAAAAAGGACGAGCAGGAACCCGAATGGGCCAAAACGCTGCGCGAGCAGAATGAGATACTTCTGAAACGCCAGCAGGACGAAGATGCGGCCAAAGCCCAAAAGGAACTTATTGCCCGACTCGAGGCCGGATTGAAGAAGGCCGGTTGCGTCAATGCCGGAATCCTCTCTGGAGTCCTGAAAGGCGTTGCCCTTCAGAAAGACGAAACCGAGGATGCCGCGATTGAAAGGCTCAAAGGCGACTACAACGCCTCTGTGAAAGCAATCTTTGGCGACGGCCCGATTCCCCCGGCGGCAGGTGGTAGCGCTTTCGGTGACGCGAAAACCGCTCTTGACAAAAAGAACGCTTTTCTCCGTCAGCAGGGACTTCTCCCCGAACCTGAAAAAGCAAAGTAACCTTTAACTCAAAGCACCATGCCTAAATTCAGCTCTTTCAACGCATTTGGCTCCGAGGCTAACGAAATCGGCCAGAGCCATGTTCCCGTTTGGCTGGGTACGGTTGCTCCTCATGCAGTTGGCGGCACTCTCAATACCGCTTTCCTGAAGCAGGGCCTCCGCATTCCCGCTGGTACGGGTGTGAACCTGACTGCGGGTGTTATTACCCCGCTCCTGACCTACAAGGTGGTAGACGTGATTGAGGAGTCCAGCGCCGTTGTTGGCGTGACTATCGACCCCAAAGAGTACGGCTTTGT
>JAFUJR010000034.1 GCA_017468085.1 Clostridia bacterium
TGCTACCACCTTACAGGCGGGCGCTTGGACGAAGTTTATAATTTCGCCCGAGGCAATCGAACACAACAAGACCTACGGTGTGGTTTGCTGTGTAAATCAAGGTGCAAGCACGGCAGGTTGGCAAATGTCGCCTATCTATTTGGGCCCTGAGCCTGTTAAAGCTGAAATCGTCTACCTCGACCACGCAGACGTAAAGGACGTTATCGCGCTTATCAACGCTTTGCCCGAAACGGCAACGCTCAGCGATAAGACGGCGGTGGAAGCGGCTCGCGCGGCATACGATAACTTGACGGCAGAGCAACAAACCCTCGTAGATGCCACCAAATTGGTAAATGCAGAAAATACGATTGGCGACATTGAAAGCGCAAACGAAGTAATCGCTTTGATTGACGCAATCAATGCCTACGACGTTGACGAAAGCATGGTAAGCGAAGCGCGTACGGCTTACGACGGTTTGACCGACGGCGCAAAGGCTCTCGTAACCAATCTTTCAACGCTCGAAAGCTACGAAGCAGAGCTTGCAAAAGCAAGCAAGGTAACAGAAGTAATCGAAATGATTGCAGTACTTCCCGATTCGGTTACGATGCCCGCCCATCTTGTATACGTTCCTCGCATCGAGGCGGCAAGAGACGCATATTTCGCGCTTGAGGCTGAAGACAAAGAAAAGGTAGACAATTATACAAAATTGAGGAGCTTGATTGCTTCCATTAAAGGCTATACAACCGTGTATAGACAGTCGTTAGACGGCGCAAGCGTAATTCCTTCTCACGTACCTAATTACACTTCTACAATAGGCGGCTCTGCCTCTATTGCTGAAGATTCTTATTACGGTAATTACTTGAGGGTAACGCCCGACGCAGGCGGCAAAGCGGCTGTTCAATTTGTCAACTTCCCCGACGTAAGTCAGTATTCAAAGCTTTATTTTAACGTTCGCGTAGTAGGCGCGTCCTGCGACATTTATTTGTCCGACGGTACGTCCAACGACGGTTGGGGGGACAATTGGAAGAATACGTGGTCGCTGAGCGGCTTCTGGGCAAACGATGGCAGTTGGATACAAAAAGAAGTTGAGGTGTCTACGGGTATCTTCTCTTCCAACTGGGCGCTCGGTTTAAGAACGGAGACCACGGACGTTTATTTTGAAATCACGGATATTGTCGGTTGGGCGTCTGAATTGGGCACGGACAGCGGTTTGACGTTCGGTACCTTTGAGGATTCGGGAACAACCAACGAATACGGTACGGTTTACAACTTTACGCAAGGCTGGTCAAGCGACACCGATATGGGTGTATTTAACGCAAACGCATTAAGCGGTGCGCTCGCAACTGGTCACGACAGCTTGCATTTCTGGATTTATAATCCCAACGACGCTGCAGTGGACTTAAAAATTACCGGCGATATGAACGAGTGGACTCCTCAAGGCGACTACGTAACCAACTTACCATCCAAGGTTTGGACGGAGGTTGTTCTTACGCCCGAAATCGTTGAACAGGGCAATCAAGGTATGTGGTACGTAAACGTAACCACGGGCGCAGGTACGTCAGGCTGGCAGATTTCGCCTATCTATTCCTTTAATTCACAGAGCGTTTCTGCCGACGCGGTTGCAGACGTGCAAGCTCTTATCGACGCACTGGATTCGCAGTCGAGCAGTACGGAAGCCGTACAAGCGGCTCGCTTGGCATACGAAGCGCTTACCGAAGCAGAAAAGAAATTGGTCGGCGTCGACAATTTGATTAGCTGTGAAGATCAATTATGGACGGACGGCGAAGGTACGAGCGGAACGCCCTTCATCGTAGACCGCGCAAGCAATTATAAGATTTACTACGAAGCCGGACTTAAAGAAATTGCAACCTTCATGCAAAAGCATATCGAAGAAGCTACAGGCGCAAGATTACCGCTCGTTAGCGCTAAGCCCGAAACGATCACGCAGTATCGCTACGCAATCGTCATCGGTTACAACGATTTGTTAAATACCAATCTTGGATGCGATATTCCTGCCAGTGGGTACGTGCTTAGATTGATTGGCAGAACGGTATGTATCGTTGCGGACCGTTCGGACAACTACCGCATGGGCGGCTTGGCATTTTTGAGCGAAACTATCGGCTATTCGATGATTGCGGAAGACTGTGTCATTTATAACCCTGATACGGAAATAATGACTCCCGTTGATGAAGAAGCCGCGCCTTCTTTCGCTTATCGTCAACAACAGACGTATATGACGGACGATGAATTGCTTGGCATGGGCTTGCAATCGCACACCGATCTTTGGATTCCTTCCGATCATGGCTGGGATATGCATAACGCATTACATTACTTGCCTGTAGCAACTTACGGCACGGATCACCCGAATTGGTACACCTCCGATCAAACGCAAATCTGCCCTACGGCAGGCGGCACGGCGACGGAGTTCAATGCGATGGTGGACGTGATCGTAGCTAACATGATGACCCAAATCAACAAATATCCCGAACAAGAGAATATATCTTTCTCTATTATGGATAGCGCGGGCGACGACGCGTGCACGTGTACGCGTTGTACGTTGTACACCACGTTGTACGGCGAAGGCGGCTTCTCGGCGGCTTGGATCGATTTGATGAACGCAATCAACGAAAAGATTCAAGCGCAGATCAGCGAGAGCAGCGAGAGAAAGTTAAACGTTGCCTTCCTTGCATACCGCTCTACGGAAAAAGCGCCCGCAAACGATGATCTCACGTTGCAATACCGCTATGAAATCAACGACGACGGCAGCTATACGCAAACGAGCGAGTATTTGAAGTGCGACGACGAGGTTATGGTATGGCTTGCGCCCATCGACGGCAAATATGCGGAAAACTTCGAACACGACGACAACGCGGCAACGCTTGCAACCATCAAGAAGTGGCGTGCGCTTTCCGGCAACGTATTCCTTTGGATGTACGGCGCAAACTTCAAAAATTATATGTATCCCTACAACACGTGGCAGGCAAACGCTGAAAACTATAAGATTTTGGCAAAGCTCGGCGTCAAGGGCGTTTGGTCGCAGAGCAACGAAACGGAAGGCACGGCGTTCTCCGATTTAAAGGCTTACATTGATTCCCAATTCTTGTGTAACGTTAATGTGGACTATGAAGGCGTATTGAACAATTACTTCACGAACTACTTCGGTGAAGGCGCAGAAAAAATGCGCGCTATGTTCGACGAAATCGTAAAGAAGTGCAACGAAATCGAAGAAACTTACGGCTTGGGCAGAGGTATCTACGACGAGATTGAAAATACAACCGGGGTCTTTGGCGTTGGCGCAAAAACGTATTGGTCGCAGGAATGGATTAATAGCTTGGTAACGCTTTGCGACGAAGCAAAGGCGGCTGTAAATGCGGATACGACGCTTACCAACGAGCAAAAGGCGGTAATTCTTAACAGAATCACCAAGGAAAGCTTATTCCCTCGCTTCGTACTCTGCACGTCCTTCGCAAGCAAATATTCCAACAGCGAAAAGACGACGTTACGTCAAGAATTCAAGGCGGACGCAGAGGCGCTTGGTCTTACCCTTTATAAGGAAGCAGACGGTTTGTTGAGCGACTTGTATTCCGATTGGGACGTATAATTTTACAAACAATTCAAACAAACATTTTTAAAGAGGTCTAAATGAAAATTAAAAATTTCGTTTTGACGACGGCAATCTCATTGTTCTGTCTTTTGGGTTGCGCCTGCGGCGCGCAATCCAAGGACAGCGATAGTTCTTCCCCCGAAGAACCCGTCTATCAAGAAACGACAACGATAATTTCCCTCAATCAAGACTCGGTTACTTTCTGCGTGGGAGAAAACTTTACCTTAATTGCAAGTTCCACCGTAGAGGGCGCAGAGTTTACTTGGTCTATAGACGGCGAGGCGGCTCAGGACGTTCTGTCGATTGCGCAAACGGGCAATACGGCAGTTATCACCGCGCTCAACGTGGGCGAAACCAAGCTCGTCGCGTCTATGGAGCAAGACGGTTGCGTTTATTTTAGAACGGTAGAGGTTACCGTGGTTGCACAAAACGACGTTGTTTTGGTGTTGAGTGATGACGTTGGCTTTGACGAAAGCGGCTATCACGTCCGTTTGTCTACGCTCGATACGGAAAACGGCGACGTGCGTTCCATCACGCCAATCGTAACCGCCTATAAAAACAACCAAGTCATCTCTTACGACGAAATCCGTTGGACGAGCGAAAACTCCGACGTGGTGATGGTAACGGGTAACAGGTTCTTTGCTCTCAAAGAAGGCAAAACGACTGTCGTGGGCGAATGCACCGTAGAAGGAGTAGTGTATTCCGTTCCCGTTTCCGTAGACGTTTACCGCCCGAAGATTATGCTTGACGAGCATTTTTTGGTCGAGATTGAAAACGTTACCGATTTGGAAATTGCTTCGGCTGTAACGAGCAGTACGCCTTGCGCCGTCGTGTACGAAGGGGTAACCGTCGGTCAGTATAACGGCGCGACAAAGAAAATCACCTTAGAGAAAGACAACTTCCCTAAGGCTTCGGCTTTGTTGGGCGAAAATCGTTTGCTTTCTATCGAAACAAACGTCGCAAGCTACGTTCTCAACGTAGACGTATATACGAAGATTATCAAAACCAAAGCGGACTTTGAGGGCTTCGCCGCGCTTGCAAAAGAGGCAAACGAACACGCCGCTATTTGGGACGGCTATTTCGTGCTGGGCGCGGATATCGCCTACAACGGCTTATTTAAATCTAAACTTGCCGATCAAGACTCCTTGTATGCGGCAATCGGCGACGATTGGTCTAACGGCGGTTTATACGGATTTAAGGGCGTGTTTGACGGTAAAGACCACGTTATCGAAGGGGTCAGTATCGACAACGGCAAAAATACCGCAAGCATTTTCGGCGTGCTCCATATCGAGGGCGTTGTGAAAAACGTGTCTTTCACCAAGGCAAACGTGGCGGCAAACGCTTCGCTTGTTTGCTCCGCGGGCGGCGGCACGGTTAAAAACGTGTATATTCAGTACGATTCGATGGGCAAAGGTACGCAACATTACGAAGGGGACGGAATCACCGTCAACAACTACTGCGCTTCTTTCTTTGGGTTTAAAGAACCGACGGTAACGGCGAACGTGTCCAACTGCGTCATCGACGTTACAAACACCGCTTTTGAGGCAAAAACCGCAATCAAAATCGTAGGTAGCGAACACGTTGCCCGAAAGGACGTATTCGTGATCGGCGGAACGAAAGAGTTGCAAAATAGCGCCAACGCTACCCTTACGTTTGCGTCCAACGTAGACTTTATGGATAGTAAAGACGCGCAGACGCGTTATGCGAATTTCTCGTCCGATTTTTGGTCGAAAGAACAGGGCGTTCCCATTTCCAAGGCGGTTTATGACAAGGTTTGCGCAAAGGACGTGCAGGTCTTGGAGGAAATAACCCATCTTGCGGCGGGTACTTCTTACGCGCTTTCCTTAAACAACGATTATACGCGTATCGTCTGCAACGTCGAGGGCGTCAGCGTAAAGGGCAACGTACTCACCGTCAGCCAAACCGCAACTCCGCAGACCGTAGTCATTACGGCAACCTCCGTTTTCGACGGAACGAAGAGCGCTTCCTTCAACTGCGCGATTATCGCGCTTGATATGGCGCAAAGCGAGGATTTGACGGCGGAAGAAAGCGTTTTCTACGACCTTACCGACGGCAAAGTATATTTGGCTGAACTGGGGGAAAAGGTTGAAGATAAAATTTTATATTATACCAATCTCGACGGTTCGGTGGCTACTTATGCAAAGGATGGCGAAACGGGCGCTTTGCTTGCAGTTAGCGAAAGAAAATTCTATAAGCTCAACTATCTTAGCGTTACCAAAGTCATCGACGAGGCGGACGATTTGCATTATATCCGCAGGGATTACACGGTAGAATCTTACGGCAATAAAGGTTGCTACGACGGACTTCTCGGCGGTACGTTCGTGTTAATTGACCATATCGATTGTACGGGCTTACAGCTTGAAAATACCGGCAGATATTGGGAAAATTCGCGCGGCTTTAACGGTGTGTTCGACGGACGCGGTTATACGATTTCTAATCTCTCCGTCAGCACAAACGGCTTATTCGGTTCGCTTACTTACGCAACGATTAAAAACGTGGAATTTAAAAACGTAAAATTGAAAGCGGAAGATCAGGGCTTATACGTTGCCTTGTTTGCAAGCAGAGCTTTCAATACGACGGTTGAAAACGTCAAGATCCACTTTGGCGAATATATCTATTCGGAATCGGTATACCACACCAGCGGTTTGATGTTCTACGAAACGACGTTCGATTGTACGTTGAAAAATATTACGTTGGATATATCGGACGTTACGGGCGTTAGATACGTGTTAGAATCCTTCCACGGCGCAGACGTGCCTTATTTATCTAAGGAAAAATCTACTTGCGAGGACATGACGCTTATCGTGGCAGACCTTAACGACGTACCCGTGTACGCGTTCAATGCGGCAAAAGGTACGGACGACGACGTTGTTGCATATCCCGAAGGCAGCTTTACCATTCAGGATAAAGCAGGCAACGTCAAGGAGTAAAAAAATGAAAAAGAATACTCTTTTAACCCTAATCTTCGCATTTGTGATGATGGGTGCGACGGCTTGCTATGCGCCCGACGACGGACGGCAAAGCGATTCCATCTCCAATACGGCAACCGCGACGGAAAGCGATACGGGTAGCGAAAGCAATTCCGCAACGGATAGCGATAGCGATTCCGCAACGGATAGTAATACGGAAAGCGAAAGCGGCGAGGATAAGGAGGTTTATTATACCGTTACCTTCAATACGGACGGCGCGGGCGATATTGCTTCCGTCCAAGTCCTTGCGGGTGAAACGGTTTCCGAACCGCCAACGCCAAGCAAAACTACGCAGGATTGTGAATATACCTTCCTCGGTTGGTATGTCGGCGAAGAAAAGTGGGATTTCGAAAACGGCGTGGTAACAAGTGATATTACCCTCACGGCGCATTGGAAAGAGGAGAGTAAATATAGCACCCCTTTTTTGCCTGAGGACTAACCGTGTCCGCGTTGAACGGCGGAAACGTAAACATATTTAACAATAAATTATTAATAGGAGAATACGATGAAAAACAAAATTTTCGTGGCTGGATTATTTGTGACGGCGGCATTTGCAACCTTGGCAGCGTGCGGCGAAACGCAGAAAGATGAACACAATTTTGTGTTGCACGAGGGTATCTCGGCTGGTTGTGAAACCGCCGGTAACGACGCTTATTATACTTGCGATCATTGCGATAAGGTATTTAACGCAGAAAAGCAAGAAATTACGGAAATTCCTGCAATTCCCGCGCTCGGACACAATTATAAATATAATGAAGGCCAAGCGGGCACTTGCAGTACGAAAGGCGTGATTTCGCACTATACCTGCGACGATTGCGACGGATTATTCGACGCGGCGAAGAATAAAATCACTTCGGTGGAGTCGGGTCTGGATGAAGCCAACCACTCGTCTGATTTGTCTATCAGCGTTACTTCCCAGCCTACTAAAACGGCATATTACACGGGAGAAACCTTTGACCCCACTGGTATGGTCGTCGTATCCAAATGCGACGATTGCGAGGGCAAAAATTTAGACAATCAGCTTTTGAAATTTGAATACCAAACGGAGGGTGCGACGGCGTTTTCGCTCGGCGATACGAAAGTAACCGTCAAATATCAAGATTTGTCGCAAGAGGTGGAAATCACCGTTTCTCAAAAGCAAGCGCAAATTTTAGGCTTGGCAGAAAGTTACCAGACGGTTTGCGGCGTCGCGCCCGTTATTGAAGCAACCTCCGACGTCGGCGAAATCGTCGTAGAATATTACGACGGCGAAACGCTCGTACAGCCTACCGATTTCGTGGCGGATAAAACGTACGTTGCAAAACTTACCGTCGAGGGCACGGATGCTTATCTCGGCGCAGAAGCAACGGCAAATATCACCGTAGCGCACGCGCATGAATGGAAAGAGGACGACGCGGATTGGAAAAAGCTCGGCTACGAATGTACCTGCGGCGATAAAAAGAGCTTCTCTTTATTGCAGTATCAAACCCCTTACGTGGACGAAACGCACCAAGCAATCGACCTTTCTAAATTTGTTGTCGGCACGGAAGATTTCTCTATCACGTCCGTCAAGCAAATCGTGCGGATGAAGGATGGCAAATATGAATTGGAGGCAAGCAAAGGCGAGCTTGCGGATATCGATTGCACGGTTGACGGCTCTGTATACACCTTTGCGCTTGATAAATACGAACAGCCCTCGGCAGACGTTAAGCCTTACATATTGACCCTTTCCGTTACCTACGAAATCGAGGGTATCGAACGTGCGGTCATCGTTGAGGCAAAGCTGGTGGATAAGGTTATCACCGAGGCGAAAGATTTGGCGCTTCTTGCATACGAGGGAGATCCCAATGACGCGGGTGGCGAAAAGGAAAATTATTATTACGTTTTAGGTCAGGATATCGATGCGAGCGGCGTTGAAATTACGAACTCCAACGCGTGCTGGAAGCAAGCAAGCGGTTTCGTCGGCACGTTCGACGGCAACGGCTACACCGTTTCCAATTTAAAAATCACGGGCGGGCAAGGCTTGTTCGGTGCGCTCGGCGAAAACGCAAAAGTTCAAAACGTAAAATTTGAAAATCTTAACGTTAAGGAAGGCTTGTACGCGTTTGCATTCTGCGCAAGAGCTTCTATCTTCACCAACGTAACGGTGGAATTTAGCCTCGATTCCGGCTCGTATTCGATTGCTTATTCGGCAAATGGTTGCACTTTTGAAAAATTCAACGTTTTGATGAACAAAAACGCAGGCGTTCCTTTCCTTATTGACGAGAATGCGAACAACGCGCTTCCCGAAACGGTCAACGTCAGCTATTTCGCTTTCTTCAACGTAACCTTTAATTCCAACGGCGGCAGTGAGGTTGCGCCCGTAGCGGTGCTTCAAGGCGAAAAATTGACCGCGCCTGCAACGCCCACCAAGTATTCCGAGGATTATGACTACAATTTCCTCGGTTGGTTCTTAAACGAAACGGACGAAACGCCTTTCGATTTTAATAGCGAAATCACGGGCGACTTAACGCTGATTGCAAAATGGGAGCAAACGGAAAAGACGAACGTCCTGCTCAACGCAAAATCGCAAACGCTTACCAAGTGGGATTACGGCAACGCTATCACCGTTACGAACGGCACGGACGAAACGTACGGCGACGTTTGGAACGTTACGATTGACGATATCGTAGAACAATCCATCACGCATACGGCAATCAATACGTCGGACTACGCAAAAGTATATTTCTACGTATACAATCCTACGGACGTAGAAATCAGATTGGTCGTTCACGGCGGCTATGGGGCATGGGGGCAGGCGACAATTATGCTTCCTGCAAAAACTTGGACGAAGGTCGAGCTGGATATGTCCGTATTCGAAGCAGACCAGGCAGGTCAAATCTTCCTTATGCTTCAAGTACCCGACGCGGGTTCGCTTGCAGGCGAATGGAAAATTTCCAGCTTCTACGGTTCTAACGAATAAACACCTTGAATATAGTGGCAAAGCGGCTTGGGGCAAGATCTGTCCCAAGTTGCTCTTGCGGATCGCCACTTGCGGTGGCACTCAAAGAGAATTATGGAAAAATTTATTTTATCGGCGCAGAGCGCTATCACGATAGATTTTGAGCGCGGCGAATTGAAAAGCATTATCAACAACGAACGGCAAATGACCTGTGGCGGCGCACCGCTGTTCACAGTAAAATTGCGCAAAAAAACGGGTGTGTCCTACGTTGTAAACGCTACGGAATGTACTTTCGTTTCCTTTCAAAATAACGTAGCGGCGTATACTTGCGACGTCTTTGACGCGCAGGTGCGTTTTGTCGTACAAGACGAAGCCTTGCGTGCAAAAATCCATATCCAAAATAAAACGCAAGACCTTTTGGAATGGACGGAGCTTCTGCCTTTCACCGTTCCTAAAAAACTTAAAGACGAGGAGGGCGGCAGAGGGGAAATTCTCTATCCCTACAACGAGGGATGTAGAATTACGAAAATGGCGTTTAGAGAGAGTATGCCTTTCTGCTATGCGGAACCCGAGTATCCAAGCAAGGGTTCTTACGCTATTTTCCCGAATATGATATTCGGGCAATTTATCGCTTATTTAGACGACGGCGCGGGTCTGTATTTGGGTATGCACGACAAAGATAGAACGACTAAGCACGTCGATTTTTGCTATTTTCAAGAGGGGATAAAGGTGCTGATGCGCGCGTTCTGCGACGTAAATTACGGGCAGGATTACGCAATGCCTTTCGACGTCGTGCTTCGTGCGTTTGACGGAAGTTGGCATTCCGCCGCCGATATTTATTACGATTGGTTTAAAGATAATTTGCCCGTAGGCGTCAAAAAGATAAAGGACAATCCCGATTTGCCCTCTTGGTATCACGAATATCCGCTCATCGTTGCGTATCCGCTTAGAGGCAAGCACGACACCGACCTTTCCTCCAACGGCTTATACCCGTATATGAACGCAATGCCTTATTTGGAAGAAATTGCAAAGGCAACGGATAGCAAGGTGATGGCGCTTTTGATGCATTGGGAGGGTACTGCGCCTTGGGCGCCTCCCTATTATTGGCCTCCCGTCGGCGGCGCAGACGAGTTTTCTTCGTTCGTGAAAGAACTGCACGCGCGTGATATGCTTGCGGGGCTTTATTGTAGCGGTATGGGTTGGACACAACGGAGCAACGTTGACAAAAGCTATCGCTGCGAGGATAAGTATCGCAATTTAAAAATTGCGGATTGCGCTTGCGCCAATTCGGACGGCGAAATAAAGAGCGTTATTTGCACGGCGCAGAGGGACGGAGTGGACTTATGCCCTGCCTGCGACGGTACGAAACGTATTCTTAAAACGGAATTCGATACCATTTGTCAAAGCGGTATCGACTATCTGCAAGCGCTCGACCAAAACCACGGCGGTAACTCTTATTTTTGTTACAGCGATAAGCATGATCACGTACCTGCCCCCGGCAAATGGCAACAAATCGCAACGAACGACCTGCTTTCGTCCATCGATAAAAACGGGGCGGTTTTCGGTTGTGAATCTGCCGCCGCGGAGCCGTTTTTGGGTCAGCTTCTGTTCAGCGATAACCGCTACGAGCTCAATTATTACCTTGGCGAGCCCATTCCCATGTACGCGTACGTTTATCACGAATACGTAAACAATTTCATGGGCAACCAAATCTGCGCAATGCTCGAAAAATCGGAGCATAATTTTACCTACCGTATGGCGTACTCGTTTGCGGCAGGGGATATGCTTACCCTCGTTACCAATGGCTCGGGCGAGTTCTTATATTCTTGGTGCGACGGTATACTGCCCAAGGAAAAGAACGTAGACAAAAATAGCGCGTTTGCTTTCATTAAAGCGGCAAACGCTTGGCGGAAAGGCGGGGCAGGGAAATTCTTGCACTACGGAAAAATGATCCCGCCCGTTGCGATCCGTTGTTCGAAAGAAAAAATCCGCGTAGAAGCGAGCGGGGCGTACTTAACGCTTGATTCCGTGCTTTCTTCTGCGTTTACTTGCGAGGGCAAAAGCGCGCAATTTCTTGTTAATTACAACCAAAAACCCGTTTGCGTATCGTTTGATAAAAAATACGACGTCTATACGGACGGAAACTTACAAAACTGCGAACGCGGCGTAAATGAGATAACCGTAGAGCCGTTGTCCGTCGTGATGCTCGATTTGACAAGCGAGAAAAAGTAAGGCAATTTTGGAGGGATAAAAGTGAAAAACAAAATTTTACGGCGCGTTGCGCTTTTCGTTGCGAGCTGTTGCGTATTTTTAACGGCGTGCCAAGGGAATACCCACACGCACGATTTTAGCCAAAAGAATACGCAGTCGCAATATTTAAAAACGGAAGCCACTTGCGTTTCGCCCGCCTTTTATTATTATAGCTGTCCCTGTGGCGAAACGGGGGAAGAAATCTTTTTTGACGGTAGAAGACTGACGCATGATTTTAGCGCGGAAGTGGCGGCGGACGAATACGCCATCGAGCCCGGCAATTGCTTGACGGGCGGATTGTATTATAAATCCTGCGTTTATTGCGGCAAGAAAGGCTACGATTTTACCACCTTCCATTCGGGTCCGACGGACAAGCACGACTACACACAGGAAGTGCCCGATGGCGAGTTTATCAAGACGGAAGCGACAAGCGAATCCGTCGCCGTGTACTTTAAATCTTGTATTTGCGGCAAAAAAGGAGAAGATACTTTTTCCTTTGGCGAGCCGTTAAGAACGTATACGGACGAGGAAAAGGCTTTGCATACGCCCACCTCTTTAACCGTTACTTTATACGACAGCGAAAACGCCGTTTACGGCTTTACCTACAACACGCAAAGCCAGCCGTTGCGCCCCGTTATTCAAATTTCCGAGGGCAGTTCTTTAACGGAAGATTGCAAAGAATATCCCGCAAAGGTGGAAAAAGCAAGCTCGTATACAACAAACGGCGAGGAAATGACCTATTATATCGTAAAAACGACAGTGCCTTTGTCAGAAGCGGGGACGTACACTTATCGCGCTTACGATAAATACGTCGATTTCGGCACGGAAGAAGTTACGATTGATATCAAGGACGTTACTGCGGACGCGTTCTCTTTCGCGCACGTCAGCGATTCGCAAAACGTACCCAGCTCTGGCGTTGAATTCGGGCGAGTACTTGCCAACGTCGTCGGTAAAAACGATTTTATCGTACATACGGGCGACGTAGTGGAAAATTCCAAATACGAATCGGAGTGGTCGGATATGTTGCACGGAAATTTTAGCTATTTATCCAAAATCCCGATGATGGCGATTTCCGGCAATCACGAAACGACTTACTTAAACGGCTCGTACGAAACGTACAAGCATTTCCATAATAAAATTCCTCAGCAAAAGAGCACGCAGCTCGGTTATTTTTACAGTTTCGTATACGGAAACGCCAAATTTATCATGTTGAACACCAACGATTTGACGGACGATCAGTTGCTTCCCGAACAGTACGATTGGCTTGTCGGCGAACTGGAAAATAATACTTCAACGTGGACGATTGTTACCATGCACAACCCTATGTATTCCGTGGGTAAGTGGGGCTCTGACCCTGAACGCAATCAAATCTGTCTTGCGCTCCGTCAGCAGTTGAGCGGCTTGTTTGCGCGTTACGGCGTAGACCTTGTTTTGCAGGGACACGACCATACCGTTTCCAGAACCCACCCCATCGACGAAGAGGGACGGATAACGCAAGAAACTTGGCAAACGGTAAACGGAATTGAATATTCCGTCGATCCGTCCGGGGTTATTTACGTAATGAACGGCCCTGCGGGCGGTACGGAAAATAAGCCTTTCACCACGTACGACAATAGCTATTACGTCTACGCCAAAGAATCGTACGAAAGCTCTTGGGCGGATATCCAAATCGACGGAAACGCTTTGACGGTTACGGTACAGTACGTTACCGCCTCGGGGGTACGTACTTACGAACAGTGGGGTATTCAAAAGAGCGACGTGAAATAAACGGATGCATAAAAAGCCCTCGGCAACACGTCGAGAGCTTTTTGCTTTTTTGCGGAAGGTCAAAGGAATATTTCCGCAAAAAGACTTGCAACCGTTTCAAATATATGTTATACTTTATTTTGGGAATAGGGACTGCGTAGGGAGCATTTATGGATATTGAAAAAAACGACGTGCCCGCCAGCAAGCAGGTGCAAGAAAAAAATTACATCGAAGTCTTTAATAGAGGCGGAACGGTAAACGTGCTTTTCATCGGCAATTCCATTACGCGGCACGAGCCCAAGCCCGAAATCGGTTGGGAACACGATTGGGGTATGGCGGCAAGCGAAAAGCAAAAGGACTACGTCCACGTCGCGGTCAAATTGCTGGACGAAAAATTCGGTAAAATTAATTATTGCATAGCAAACTGCGGCGAGTGGGAACTTCACTACTACGACGACGGCATTTTACAAAGGTGGAAAAAAGCGCGGGATTTCCGCGCGGATATTCTCGTTATCCGTATAGGTGAAAATATTTACGGCGCAAGGGAGCAATTCGATGCGAATCCCATTGCGCCCCATTATGCAAAGATGGTAGAGTTTTTCTCCGCAAACCCCAACGTAAAAGTCGTCGTAACCGATTTATTTTGGACGAGCGAACGGATAGACGGGGCAATTTGTAAGGTCGCGGAGGAAAAGGGATATACCCTCGTCCGTTTAAACGACCTTGGCGAAAAGGACGAAAATAAGGCGTTAGGCAAGTTTTGGCACGGCGGCGTAGCCGCGCACCCCAACGACGAGGGAATGCGGCAAATCGCGGAAAGAATCGTCCAAGCGCTCTAATAATCAGCGGTTAAGGATACGTATGAAAAAGTTGTTAGATTATCTCACCCAAAAAAACAATGAGGATTTGTCAGAGTTGAACCCGATTTTTCAATCGGAAATCGTAAAAAATGCAAGCGAATTTTACGAGCGGGTAAATACGTCGGCGAAGCGGATGTTCGGTTTTCCCGCCTACCACGCGCCCATTTCACTCGCCACGCAATACTTGCTTTTATTACACTACACCGCGCCGCTTTCCAACAACTGCGGCGACGTGGACGAGCGCGGCAACTACGCGATGGACTCCAAGGAAGTCGAAAAACTTATCGTCAAAATTTTCGCCGATAAATTCGGTATGGGCGACGAGTTTTGGGGCTATATCACAAGCGGCGGCTCGGAAAGCAATTCTTGCGGTATCGACCTCGCTTTTGCGCAAAATCCGAAAGGGATTTTGTATTATTCCAAGGCGGCGCATTACTCCATACAAAAGCACGGTAGATATTACGGCTGTGAAGAGATTCCCGTTACGCACGGAGACGAAATGGATTTAGACGTCTTATTCCAGCGTATTTTGTATAATTATAAACGAAAAGGGGCGGCGGCAAATCTAATGCTCACACACGGCACGACGCAGTACGGCGCGTGCGACGACGTAGACGCGATTGCGGCGTTTTTAAAGGAAAATAATATTCCCCATTATATCCATTTGGACGCGGCTCTTTACGGCGGTATCCCCAACAACCAAACGGACGCGCCCATCTTCACGGACGGCAAAGTAAGGGGTATAAATTCCATCTCCGTCAGCTTGCATAAATATCTCGGTTTCCCCGCCGTAAAATCCGTTTTTGTAGCCACGCAAAAACCCAACGGGCAAAAGATTTCGTATATCGGTCAGCACGATACTACCATTTCGGGCTCTCGTTCCGTTTCGGGCTATGCGCTGTATAACCATATTTTAGAACAGTATAACGACCCCGACCCCGATCTATATTCAAAAAACGTCAAGCTGTTTGAGAGATTATTGACGGAAAAGGGAATTCCTTTCTACCGCGCGCCCAAGGCGAATATTTTCGTTTTAGACGCCCCGTCCGAGCAGACCTGTCAAAAATTCCAACTCTCTTGCTTTACCGTTGCGGAAGGGGGAGCGGAAAAAAAGAAGGCGCACGTCATCGTATTTCCCAGCCACGAAGAAGTGCATATCCGCCGTTTAAGCGAATATCTTGCGCAGGATTTAACGTAAAATATAAGAGCCCTCAACCGAGGGCTCTTTCTTGTGTGATATTAAGTTTCGTCAAATTTGTTATGTAAGAATTTATCCACCTCATATCCTTGTTTATAGATAAGGTAAGTGGTAACTTTCGGCGCGGAGAAATCCAGCAATTTCACTTCTTCCAACTCGCCGCTTGACAGTTTTTCTTCCACCAACTTGTAAGGCAGGAAAGAATAGCCGATCCCGTTTTCAAGATAGGGGAAAAGTTTAGAGGAATTGTCTACGTCCAAACGGAATACGTGGTTTTTGGGGAAGAGGGAGCGGATAAACACGCCCGCTTCGCTCAAAGTAAAGTCGCACATCAAATAGGGGAGCTTTGCAAGCTGGGCTTTCGTTACGCCGCTCGGATATTCGTTGCTTCCTTTTTTACAAACGAGCGTTACGCGGTCAACGTCGTACACGTCGCAACAATATCCCACGCGCTTTAAGGGAATGGCGGAAAACACCATATCAAGCATATTATCCTGCAAGCTCTGGATAAGGTCGAGGGAATGGCCTAACATTACCTTTACCGAGGTAACGGCGTTGTCTTTTAAGCATTCGTCTACCAATTTTTTTACGTAAACCTCGTAAGTCGCGTTGATTGCGCCAATCGAAAATTTACGGCTGTGGCTGACCAAGGCGTTCATCTCCTCAATCGAGGTGCTTTGAAGCTCTAAAATACGCTCTGCATACCGCAAGAAAATCTCGCCCGCTTCCGTCAGTTTCACCGTCTTCGAACCGCGTGTAAAAAGCTTTTTGCCGACTTCCTTTTCCAATTCGCTGATACGGTTGGTTACTGTCGACTGCGCAATAAACAGCTGTTCTGCCGCGAGGGTAAAATTCTTTACCTTCGACAAAAATATAAATGTTTTCAGTTCTTCAGTATTCATAGAAAAAATCGATAGCTCCCATTCGTTTTTTGCTTGTTTTTATAATTATACCCCCAAACCCACAAAAAAGCAAGAGGATTTCAAAAAAAAGTCGATAAAAGTTGGAAAAAATTTTTTTAGGAAATTTTTGGGATATTTTTTTCGGCAATGTTGACAAAGCAAAAATTATGTTGTATAATAGCAAAAAAACAAAAAACACAGGGGGCAGGTATGCAACGAACGGAAATCGAGGCGCGCGTTCTGGCTATTAAAGCCGAGCTTGAAAAGGGCAATCCATACGGGGAGAGGGTGCTTCTTGTCGCGGCAACGAAGACGCAAATTCCCGAAAGTATAAACGCGGCAATCGCCGCAGGCGTGGACGCCGTTGCGGAAAATAAACCGCAGGAATTTCGCGATAAAAACGAGAGCGTGCTGCCTTGTTCCCGCCATTTCATAGGGCATTTGCAAACGAATAAAATCAAGTATTTGCTTGGAAAAATCGAACTCTATCATTCCTGCGACAGGGAAGAACTCGCCGCCGAACTCGCCCGTCAATCGACGGCAAAGGGTTTGATTTCCAACGTACTTATCCAAATCAACGTGGGGGAAGAAAGCGCCAAAGGCGGTTTTTCCTACGAAGACGCCGAGGAGGTTTTTCATCGTCTTTCCGCCGTGCAAGGCTTAAAAATCAAAGGCTTTATGGCAATGCTGCCCGACAGCGACGACGAGGCGTTGTTGCGCGGCTTGGCGCGTAAAATGCGCCGCTTGTTCGAATGGGCAAAAGCGCAATCGTCCGACGTAGAATACCTCTCTATGGGCATGAGCGGCGATTATAAGCTGTGCGTGGAAGAGGGAAGTAACGTCGTGCGCTTGGGTTCTACGATATTCGGACGTCGGGATTACGGCGCAACCGTCTAAACAACCGTCTAAACGAGGGAAATATGGAAAAGAACGAAAATCAACAAGATAACGCAATCAAAGAAGAACCGCTCAACGTAGAAGATTTTCTCGAACCGCAGCCCCAACCTAAAAAGGACGAGGGTTTTGCTTTGATCACGGGCGCAACGGGCGGCTTGGGCAAGGCGTTCGTCTATGCGCTTGCAAGGCGGGGATATAAACTTCTGCTCACGGGCAGAAGCGCAGAAAAATTGCACGGTTTGCAAGACGAGCTCGCCAACGTTTTTCCGCAGGTAGAAACGCGCACCTACGCCGCCGATTTATCTAACGGACAATCGCGCGCTCAGCTCATGGAGCAAATTTTAAAGGATGGCGCAACCTTGTCTTTCCTTGCCAACGTTGCGGGCGCGGATATCCAAAAGGGATTGACGGAATACACGGACGAAAAAATCGCCTTTCAATGCCGAGTCAATTTCGAGGCGGCTGTCGCGCTCTGCCGTTTCGCAATCGAAAACAAGGCGGAGCGCTTAAAAATAGTCAACGTTTCTTCCGTTTCGGGTATTTATCCTATGCCGTATTTTGCAATATACAGCGCAACGAAAGGGGCGCTTACTTCCTTTTCCGTCGCCCTGCGCGAAGAAATGCGGAAAAAGGGCGTTTCCGTAACGGCTGTGCTCCCCGGCGCAATGCCCACGCGCGACGACGTGAAAGAACAAATCAAAGGGCAGGGGCTTTGGGGAAAGCTCGCCGCCAAATCTCCCGAAGCGGTGGCGGAAATCTCTATCAAAGCCGTTGAGAAAAATAAGCGAAAAATCATCGTGGGCTTTTGGAATAAAATGATGCGCGTTTTCACCGCTTGGCTGCCTGCTTCTTGGCGCTTGCGTTTTATCGCCAAGCGGTGGAGTAAAATCAGTAAAGACGCTTTTTAGTAAAGGCGGTACAAAAGATACTTGCGCGCAATGCGGTGCGTAAGTATTTTTATGTAACCAAATCCCTTTTCTTTGAAAGAAAGAAAAAACGCCGTGTAAATCCTTGACAAGCGCAGCTTTTTTCGTTATAATCAATTTATTGCATTAAAAGACGTTGTTTAATCGAAAAACAAGAATGAGGAAAGAGTATGATAGAATTTAACCCCATGAGCAACCTGTTGGAGCAGGACCAATACAAATACAGCCTGCAAGACGTTGCCGACCCCAATTTATTCCGCGATATTTATCCCTACGACGAAGTGCCTAAAACGAGCTTTAACCATCGCCGTGTGCCGATGAATATGCCCAAAGAAATTTGGATTACGGACACCACCTTCCGCGACGGACAGCAATCGCGCGCGCCGTATACGGCAAAGCAGATTGTAGACGTTTATAAAATGCTTGCGCGTTTGGGCGGGTCAAAGGGGATTATCCGTCAAAGCGAGTTTTTCGTTTACACGAAGAAGGACAGAGCGGCTTTGGAGGAGTGTATGTCGCTTGGGTATAAATTCCCCGAGGTTACGACGTGGATTCGCGCCAAAAAAGAGGATTTCGAGCTGGTGCGGGATATCGGCATTAAGGAAACGGGTATCCTCGTAAGCTGTTCGGACTATCACATTTTCAAAAAGCTGAATATGACCAGAAAACAGGCGTACGACCATTATCTCGGCGTTGTTAAGCAGGCGTTTGAAGCGGGCATTTCTCCCCGTTGCCACTTGGAGGATTTAACGCGCGCAGATTTGTACGGCTTCGTCGTACCCTTTGTCAACGCGCTTGTCGAGCTTTCCCACGAGGCGGGTATTCCCGTCAAGATCCGTATGTGCGATACGATGGGCTACGGCGTGCCTTTCACGGGCGCGGCGCCCCCTCGCAGCGTGCCCGGGCTCGTTTACGGTCTGCACCATTATTCGGACGTTACTTCGGAAATGCTCGAATGGCACGGGCACAACGATTTTTACATGGGCGTAGCCAACGCAGTCAGCGCTTGGCTGTACGGCGCGAGCGGCGTAAACTGCTCCCTGCTCGGCATAGGGGAGCGGACGGGCAACGTGCCTTTGGAGGCGATGGTCATGCAATACGCGTCCCTGCGCGGTACGCTCGACGGCATGGATACGACGGCAATCACCGACATTGCAGAATATTTCAAAACGGAGCTCGGCTACGACATACCGCCCATGACCCCGTTCGTGGGCAGCGCGTTCAATTTGACGAGGGCGGGTATTCACGCCGACGGCATTATGAAAGACGCAGAAATCTACAACATTTTCGATACGGAAAAAATTCTCAACCGCCCTGCGGAGGTCTCCATTTCCAACACTTCGGGCTTGGCGGGAATCGCTTATTGGCTGAACAAGCATTTGAAACTCCCGCCCGAAAAACAGTTTGATAAGCAGGATTGGCTTGTCAAGGCGATGAAAGAGGAGATCGACGCTCTCTACGCGGACGGCAGAACCACCGTCATGGGCGAGGACGAGTTGGAAAATATTTTCCGCAAATATTGTAAAGACGGGCGTTGCTCAGTCAATTGGTTTGAGTTATAAGAGGTAAAATATGGGCTACACCATAGCGCAAAAAATCATAAAAAATCATCTCGTCTGCGGCGAAATGGTCGCAGGCGCGGAAATTGGGTTAAAAATCGACCAAACCCTCACGCAGGACGCAACGGGTACGATGGCGTATTTGCAGTTCGAGGCGATGGGGATTGACCGCGTAAAAACGGAACTTTCCGTGGCGTATATCGACCATAACACCCTGCAAGCGGGCTTTGAAAACGCGGACGACCACCGCTATATCCAAACGGTAACCAAAAAGCACGGCGTTCGCTTTTCCCGTCCCGGCAACGGCATTTGCCATCAAGTACATTTAGAGCGTTTTTCCAAGCCCGGCAAAACGCTTATCGGCTCGGACAGCCACACCCCCACGGCGGGCGGTATCGGTATGCTCGGTATGGGCGCGGGCGGCTTGGACGTAGCTGTGGCAATGGGCGGCGGCACGTATTACATAACTATGCCGAAAATGATAAAAATCAACCTCGTCGGCAAACTTTCGGACTACGTCGGCGCAAAGGACGTCATTTTGGAGGTCTTACGCATCCTCGGCGTAAAAGGCGGCGTGGGCGCTATCGTGGAATATGGAGGCGAAGGGGGCAAAACGCTTTCCGTTCCCCAGCGTGCAACCATCACGAATATGGGCGCAGAGCTCGGCGCGACCAGCTCTATTTTCCCTTCCGACGACGTAACCAAGGCTTTTTTAAAGGCGGAGGGCAGAGAGGAAGATTTTATCGAGCTTTCTTCGGACGACGACGCCGTTTTCGACGCGGAATATACTGTGAATTTAAGTAAATTACAGCCTTTGGCTGCTTGTCCGCACAGCCCCGACAACGTCAAGCCCGTCGCGGTGCTTTCGGGTATGAAAATCAACCAAGTCTGTATCGGTTCTTGTACCAATTCTTCGCTTTCCGATATGCTTACGGTTGCGGCGATGCTCAAGGGCAAAACGGTGCATCCAAGCGTCAGCCTTTCCATTTCCCCCGGCTCAAAGCAGGTATATACCATGCTCGCAGAGTGCGGCGCGCTTGCCGACCTTATCAATGCGGGCGCAAGAATTTTGGAATGCGCGTGCGGTCCTTGTATCGGTATGGGCTTTTCTCCGCAATCGGCGGGCGTTAGCTTGCGTACGTTCAATCGCAATTTCTTGGCGCGTAGCGGCACGGCGGACGCGCAGGTTTACCTCGTTTCCCCCGAAACGGCGGCGGCTTCCGCGCTCACGGGCGTATTCACCGACCCGACGACGCTCGGCAATGCGCCTACGGTAGAAATGCCGACTGCGTTTAAAATCAACGACAACCTCATCGAAATGCCTATCGATGCGGAAAAGATGGACGAGATCACCGTCGAAAGAGGACCGAATATCAAGCCCATTCCCATAGGGAAACCGCCTGAAAAAGACTTGAAATGCGAGTTGATTTTAAAGGTGGGCGACGATATTACCACCGACCATATCATGCCCGCAGGTACAAAGGTTTTGCCCTACCGCTCCAACGTGCCTAAGCTCTCGGAATTTTGCTTTACCGTCTGCGATAAAGACTTCCCCCAGCGCGCAAAAGCAAGGGGGGGCGGCGTTATCTTGGGCGGCGTAAACTACGGTCAAGGCTCTTCCCGTGAACACGCGGCGCTCGTACCCTTGTATTTAGGGATAAAGGCGGTTGTGGCAAAGAGTTTTGCGCGTATCCACGTGGCAAACCTCATCAATTTCGGCATCGTGCCCATGACCTTGCAAAACCCCGACGATTACGACGATTTCGCCGAGGGCGACCAAATCGAAATTCAGGGCTTTGCGGAAGCGGTTGTAGGTGCAAACGAGGCGATTCTCGTCAACAACGCAAACGGAAAAACGGCAAAGCTCAATCTTAACCTCTCGGCAAGACAGCGCCAAATGCTGCTCGCGGGCGGTTGCTTAAATTATACCGTAAAGGAAAAATAAAGGAGTTTATATGGAAAAAGCAGAATACAAGGCGCAGTTAGACGTCGCTTGTGAAAAATTTAGAAAATTGATGGCGGAACAGCTCGTCCGCGTCGAAAATATGAAAGCGCAGGGCGACTTTGTCGACTATGCCGCGCTTGAAACCGTCAAAATCGGCGTATGCGGCGGCGACGGCATCGGCCCTATCATTTCCGCGCAGGCAAGACGAGTGCTCGAATTTATCCTCGCCGACCTCGTGAATGCGGGCAAGGTGGAATTTAAAACTATCGAGGGCTTGACGATAGAAAACAGAATTGCGCAGGGCAAGGCGATCCCCGACGACGTCATGGCAGAGCTCAAATCCTGCCACGTCATTTTAAAAGGTCCTACCACCACTCCCCAAAAGGGGAACGGTATGCCCAATATCGAATCGGCAAACGTAGCCATGCGTAAAGCGCTCGATTTGTTTGCGAATATCCGTCCCGTCAAAGTGCCTGACGAGGGGATAAATTGGACGATTTTCCGTGAAAATACGGAGGGTGGCTACGCCATCGGCGCGTCGGGCTTTAATATCACCGACGATTTGGCGGTGGATTTTACGGTTACTACAAAGCAGGGCTCTGACCGTATCGCTCGCCTCGCGTACGATTACGCGCGTAAAAACGGCTTTACCCGCGTTTCGTTGGTTACCAAGGCAAACGTCATCAAAACGACGGACGGCAATTTCCTTGAGGATTGCCATAAGGTGGCGGAATTATATCCCGAAATCACGACGGACGAGTGGTACGCGGACATTATGACGGCAAAACTTGTCGATCAAAAGCGCCGCAAGGATTTCCAAGTCCTGCTTTTACCCAACCTTTACGGCGACATCATCTCAGACGAGGCGGCGGAATTCCAAGGCGGCGTCGGTACGGCGGGTTGTGCGAATATCGGCAAAAAGTACGCGATGTTCGAGGCGATCCACGGTAGCGCGCCCCGTATGATCAGCGAGGGCAGAGGGGAATATGCAGACCCTTGTTCTATGCTCCGCGCCTGCGTAATGCTCCTTTCGCATATCGGTTTACAGGATAGGGCGGATAAGCTCGAAAGGGCGCTCGATATTTGCTCGTTTGAAGAAAAGAAACTCGTCATCACGGGCAGAAACACGGGCGCAACCTGCGAGGCGTTTGGCGACTACGTAATGCAGACGCTTGCGGCTTTATAAAAATTGCATAAATCGCGGACGGAGAAGAAATTTTGCTTTTTCCGTCCCTCTTTTTTTTGTAAAAGTATTTACATACCGAAAAAAATGTGCTATAATTTTATAGGTGTAAAAACACCAAAACGACGGATAAAGAATATAATAGACGGGAGGCAGGAACTATGGACTATATGCAAAATTACCAAACTTGGTTGCAAAACCCCAACCTTGGCGAAGAGGGCAGGGCGGAGTTGCAATCCATCGCAGGTAACGAAAAGGAAATCGAATACCGCTTCGGCGGCGAAATGGAATTCGGTACGGCAGGTATGCGCGGCATTATCGCTTACGGTATGAACGTGATGAATGTCCACACCGTTATGCGCGCAACGCAAGGGCTTGCGGAATGGGTAAAAACGCTCGGTAAAGACGCGATGGAAAGAGGGGTAGTCGTTTCCTATGATACGCGCAGAAAATCGGAGGAATTTGCAAAAGCAACGGCGGGAGTGCTCGCTAAAAACGGTATTAAGGCGTACTTATTCTCCGAAGTACATCCCGTGCCCATGCTCTCTTACGCCGTTCGCTATTTAAAGACGATTGCAGGCGTTATGATCACGGCAAGCCACAATCCTAAGGAATACAACGGTTATAAGGTCTACGGCGAGGACGGCGCGCAGATGTCCCCCGAGGATACCGCAAAGGTCGTTGCATATATCCAAAAGACCCCTTATTTAAGCGTACAAGCGGACGAAAACAGCCCTCTTATCTTGTCCGTACCCGAAAGTTTGGACGGCGATTATATCGAAGAGCTTTCCAAACTTACCCTCTCCAAAAAAGCCGTGGAAAAATGCGGCGCGGATTTAAAACTCGTTTATACCCCCATACACGGGAGCGGCTACGTACCCGTTACCTCTATATTAAAAAAACTTGGTATCAACGTAACCGTCGTGGAAGAACAAGCGGTGAAAGATACCGAGTTTTCCACCGTCAAAGTGCCCAATCCCGAATTTAAAGAAACTCTTTCGATGGGGATCGCGCTGGCAAATAAAATCAACGCGGACGTCGTGTTTGGCACAGACCCCGACTCTGACCGCCTCGGTGTGGCGATAAAGGATGAAAAAGGGGAGTTTGTAGCCCTTTCCGGTAACCAAGTCGGCATTTTGCTGTTGGATTATATCCTCACCCGCCTTTCCGAGGACGGAACGATGCCCAAAAATGCGGCGGTTGTAAAATCCTTCGTAACCACCGGCATGGCAAAGGCGCTTTGCGACGATTACGGCGTAACCTTATACGAAACGCCCGTCGGCTTTAAGTTTATCGGCGAAAAAATCAAGCAGTGGGAAAAGGACGGCAAACACACTTACATCTTCGGCTTTGAAGAATCCTGCGGTTATCTCCGCGGTACGCACGCAAGGGATAAGGACGCCGTCGTTGCGTCTATGCTCTGCGCCGAAATGGTTTGCTACTACGTTTCCATCGGCAAAACGGTATTTGCGCGCTTGCAGGAAATCTATGCAAAATACGGTTACGTGCTCGATTTAAACGTTTCCATTCAATATTCGGGCTTGAACGCGATGAAGGAAATGAATGCCGTCGTGGACGGTTTAAAGACGGTCAAGGTTGACGAGCTTGCAGGAATCAAAGTCAAGGCTACGCGCGATTACAGCGCGGCGAAATGCACGGCGGCGGACGGCACGGTTACGGAAATGGATATTCCCAAGTGTAACTGCGTATATTACGAGTTGGACGGCGGTTCGTTCGTCTGCGTTCGTCCCAGCGGTACAGAGCCGAAGCTGAAAATTTATTATTCGCTTAAAGCCAAGGACGAGGCGGCGGCAAACGCAAAACTCGTCGAGCTCAAAGCGGCGGTAGGCTCCTTGCTTGAAAGCGTAAAATCCTAACAAAATCAAATATATCCATGCGAAAGACGGGAGGGTGATCCCGTCTTTCTTTTCGCAAACTTTCATTTTTTATACTTGTGAAAGAATACGATAAAAAACCGAAAGATTTTCTATTGCAAATTTTTCCCGTTATTGTATAATAACGGTAATAGAATTTATAATGAGGAGATGTTTTTCCATGAAATTGCCCGTATTAGACAAAAATTTCTATCCTATGATCAAAGCGCTCAACGATTTCGACGCAGAGGTAAACAAAAACGGCAACCCCGTAAAGGTTACTCTCGTTGCGGAACGTAGCGGCGGTTATAATTACGTTTATACATACAACGCGTTGCCCGACGGCGTAAACGACGCGCTTAATTTTCGCGTAGCGGAACGCTTGTCCAAAACCATTCTTTGGGTAGTTGGCGGCTTTAAAATTTACGTTGCAGGCAGCAAATCTATTTACGAATACTTGAAAAACGCATACACCCTCGACGGTATCCGCGCATTCGACGTGGACTTTATGAGCGGCGTTTACGAAAAGACCTTTGAGGTCGTTTGGTTGGAAGAAAACGAAATTCCTCAGCAGAAAAACGCGTCCATTCGCGTGGGCGGCTATTTGGACGGTTGCCGTATCGGTTTTGACGCGGGCGGCTCGGACAGAAAGGTGAGCGCGGTCATCAACGGCGAGGTCGTATACAGCGAGGAGGTCGTTTGGAATCCGAAAATCACCGAAGATCCCACCTATCATTACAACGAAATTTTGACGGCGATGAAGACGGCGGCGTCCAAAATGCCCACCGTCGACGCCATCGGCGTTTCGTCTGCGGGCGTTTACGTAGACAACAAAATCATGGTTGCTTCCCTGTTCCTCAAAGTGGACAAATCCAAGCACGGCGACTACGTGAAGAATATGTACATCAACGTAGCCAAGGAAATGAGCCAAATCTACGGCAAGGAAATTCCTTTGGAGGTTGCAAACGACGGCGACGTAACGGCGCTTGCCGGCGCAATCGATTTGAACGATAACGGCGTTTTGGGTATTGCAATGGGTACGAGCGAAGCCGTCGGCTACATCAACAACAACGGCGGTATCAACGGCTGGCTTTCCGAGCTTGCATTCGCGCCCGTAGATTTCAACGAAGGGGCTATGCAGGACGAGTGGAGCGGCGATTTCGGCGTTGGCTGTAAATATTTCTCGCAAGACGCGGTTATCAAACTCGCGGAATACGGTGGTTTTAAGTTTGAAGAGGGCTTAACGCCTGCGCAAAAGCTCAAAGTTATCCAAGCGCTTATGGCAAAGGACGATCCTTTGGCGGCGCAGATTTTCGAGGATATCGGCGTATATCTTGCGCATACCATTCCTTTTTATGCAAAATTCTACGACATCAAGCATATGTTGTTGCTTGGCAGAGTTATGGGCGGCAAAGGCGGCGATATCATTCTTGCAACCTGCAAAAAGGTTTTGGCGGAAGAATATCCCCAGTTCGCGGGCTTGGACATCGGTTTGCCCGACGAAAACAGCCGTCGCGTAGGGCAGAGTATAGCGGCTGCAAGCTTACCCGCTTCTAAATAAAACGGAGAAACCGCTACGCAATACGACGTTGCGCTGTGGCAACCCTCGGTTACATACGTATCAGTATGCGCCCTCGGGTTATCCTCACGCGCCTTGTCTTGCTTGCGTCTTGCTCCGTTTTGCAAACGACGTATAAGGGCGCGTCTTTATCACAAAAACGGAACTTGCCCTGGGTCATTTACGCAAAAGTAAACTCCCTGCGGGCAAAACCCGTGTTTTGCGCGGACTTGCAACCCTTCTCCGCCGTTTTAGCGCTTTGGATAGGTCGGCGTAAAACTTCAACCGCAATTTTTCCTTTCATTTTATAAATTTTGGAGTAAAACAATGAAAACTTTCAAAAACGTAACCGTTTACGTAGAAGGCGAGGGCTTAAAGAAGTGCAACCTCTCTTTCGATAGCAAAATTCAAAAAATTTCCCGTTGCGCAGATAAAACTGCGGAGGTGATCGAACTCCCCGACGACGCCGTCGTTTTGCCCGGTTTTATTGATCAGCATATCCACGGTGCGGGCGGTTCGGACGGTATGGACGGCACGTTGCAAGACGTAGCTACCATCGCTAATACAATCGCGTCCGAGGGCACGACGTCCTTCCTTGTTACCACGATGACTCAAAGCCCCGAAAATATCACCAAGGCTTTGCAAGCGGTTAAGGAATATAAGGCGGCAAACCATACGGACGGCGCGCGCGTTGTCGGCGTACACTTAGAGGGTCCGTTTATCGCGGCAAAGCACAAGGGCGCGCAACCCTTAGAATACGTCAAAGCTCCCGATATCAAGGCGTTTGACGAATACAACGCGGCAAGCGGTAATTCCATTTCCATCGTAACTCTCGCGCCCGAGGTAGAGGGCGCGTCAGAATTCGTTGCGCATTTGACGAAGCAAGGCGTCGTAAGCTCCATCGGTCATTCGGGCGCAAAATATCCCGACGTTGAAAAGGCGGTTTCCCTCGGCGCAAGCAACGTTACGCACACCTACAACGCGCAATCGCCCTTGCACCACCGCGAAATCGGCGTGGTCGGCAGCGCAATGCTTTTGGACGAATTGAATTGCGAGCTTATCTGCGATACTATCCACGTTTCCGTGCCTGCAATGCGTTTGCTCGTAAAGAATAAACCGCTCGATAAAATTTCCCTTATTACGGACGCTATGCGTGCAAAGGGCTTGCCCGACGGCGAAAGCGAGCTCGGCGGTCAAAAGGTATTCGTTAAAGACGGAGAGGCTCGTTTGGCGGACGGCACGTTGGCGGGAAGCGTTCTTCGTATGAACCGCGCCGTACAGAACATGGTGGAAAAAGTGGGCGTGCCCCTCACGCAGGCGGTGGATTACGCAACCATCAACCCTGCAAGGATGTTGAAGATCGACGACGTTACGGGCAGTATCAAAGTGGGCAAAAACGCCGACTTCACCGTCCTTAACAAAAACTACGACGTCCTGCTTACCGTTCGCGACGGCGAAATTATTTATAAAGCATAAAAAACGGCATTTAAAAAAGAGTTCGAGCATAGCTCGGGCTCTTTTTATCGTATATCTCTCGCAAAAATAACATATTTATAAGAAAACGGAAATTCACGTGCAAAAAATCGGTAAAAAGTCGATTAAATAGTTTGAAAAAGCCAAAAAATATGTTATAATAGGAGGGACGCCCTTGAAACGTAGTTTTAATTTAAGCGCATACGAAACCTTTTCTCACAAAACGGACTTTGCTATGTCAAAGCATAGCACGGTAGGTTGCGGAGGCAACGCACGGACGGTTTTTTATCCGCAGAGCGTAGCGGAAGCAAAAGCCTTGCTTTCCAAGTTGGAAGGGGATAAAATTCCCTATTACGTCATCGGCAATATGAGCAACGTTCTCCCGCCCGACGAAGGCACGGAAACTCCGCTCGTTTGCACGGCAAATCTAAACGGCGTAACGGTAGGGGAGGGCGCGTTCGTATACGCAGGCGTAAAAAGCGGCGCGTTGCTTTCTATTTGCAAGCGTAACCAAAAAAGCGGCGCGGAATTTTTATACGGCATTCCTTGCACGCTCGGCGGCGCGTTGTTTATGAACGCAGGCGCGGGCGGCACGTATATCGACGAAATCGTGGAAAGCGTGCTCGTTTATCATAAAGGGGAAACCAAGCTCGTGTCCCGTAAAGATTGCGGTTATTCGTATAAGCACAGCGTTTTTATGAAAAACGGAGCGGTGATACTCGGTGCGGCGCTAAAATTGACGGACGCTACGGACGAGGAAATCGAAAAAAAGGAAAGTTTTTTCAAAGCCCGCCGCGCGCACTTACCCAAGGGCAAAAGCATGGGCTGCGTGTTTAAAAACCCCGACGGCTTTAGCGCGGGCGATTTGATAGAACGGAGCGGCTTAAAAGGCTTACGCATGGGCGGAGCGTACGTTTCAAACGAACACGCAAATTTCATCATCAACGATAAAAATGCGACGGAAAAGGATATCAAAACGCTGATTATGCTCATCAAAAATGCGGTGTTGGCGCAATACGCAATTTGGTTGGAAGAAGAAATAAGATACATTCCATTGTAAGGAGAAAAACGGTGATTTTAACGGCAGATTATCATACGCATACCCCGTATTCCCACGGTAAAAATACGGTGGACGAAAATGCGGCAAGAGCCAAAGAATTGGGCTTAAAACAGCTTGCCATCAGCGACCATGGATACACCCACGTTTCGCTCGGTATCCGTCGCAAGCAGACGGAATCTTACATTGCAGACTGTAAGGCGGCGACGGAAAAATACGGTATCGACGTGCTGGTGGGTATCGAGGCGAATATCTGCGGTTTGAGCGGCAAAGCGGATTTGACGGAAAAGGATTACGAAAATTTCGACGTCTATCTGTGCGGTAATCACGTTTGGATAAAATACGATAAATTTGCCGATTATCCTCTCTATTGTTGGAGTAACGTTATGCTCCATAAATTTTTGAAATACAATCCCAAATGGCTCGTAAAACGGAATACGCAGGCGTACGTCAACACGATAAAAAGAAACCCCATCGACGCGGTAACGCACGTCAGCTATATCTGCCCTTGCGATACGTTAGAGGTGGCAAAATGCGCCGCCGATTACGGTACGTATATCGAGTTAAACTCCAAAAAGACGCACTTAACCGACGAGCAAATCATGGATATGGTCCTCAAAACGGACGTGCGCTTTATCGTCAACTCCGACGCCCACAGTGCGGATAGGGTGGGGGACACCAAACGCGTGGAAGAACAGCTTGCGCGCTTGCAAGATTTCCCGATGGACAGAATCGACAATATCGACGGGCGTTTTCCCAATTTCAGATTTGCGGAATTTAAAAAACATTTATAAACGGTAGGCTATGAACTTTACTTCGGACGTAAAAAAAGAAATGATAAATCACGGCGTAACGGACGGCGCGGCGCGCTTATCGGAAATGTCCGCGTTTATCCGTACGAGCGGTACGTTCGGGGTCAAGGACGGTCAGCCCACATTCTTTCTCGTCAGCGAAACGGAAAACGTCGCAGAGTATTTTATGTCGCAGTTTTCCAAAATTTTCAATGCGGAGCTTTTCGTTACGCACGCCACGCGCGATAGAATGAGCGGCAGAGATAAACTTTTGCTGCAATGCCCGCCCTCCGTCGCTGCCGAGGTGTTAAAAACCTTGCGGTTGGTAACGAAAAACGGCGAGCCGCGCCAAGGCGTTTCCGCTGCGCTCTTGTCCACGGAGGACAAGGAAATCTCTTATATCAGAGGCGCGTTTTTGGGCGGCGGAAGCTGTACGCTCCCTATGGACAACGGCACGACGGGATATCATCTGGAAATTGTTTTTAACGATAAAAAGACGGCAAAGGACTTTTGTTTGGTCCTTTCGGAATTTGAAATCCTCGCCAAACTTGCCGAACGGAAAGATACCTTCGTGGTATATATCAAAAGCAAAGAACAGATTTCCGATTTTCTCGCCGTCGTCGGCGCGCACAACGCCTTAAAAAAACTTTCACAGCTCGTAGAAAGACGGGACGAGGCAAATCGCACCAACCGCGCGCGCAATTGTATGGCGGGCAATGCGGACAAGGCGGCAATCGCAGCGGTAAAACAGGTCGTCGCCCTCAAAAAATTGGAAGAAAGCGGCGGCTTTACCCTATTAAGCGAGGAATTAAAACAGCTTGCCAAAGCAAGATTGGACAATCCTTCTATGTCCTTGCAAGAGCTCGCGGATAAGCTCTGCGTCAGTAAAAGTTGTTTAAACCACAGAATGCGCAAGCTGATGGCCATCGCCGCGCCCAAAGAAGAAACGAACGGATAAACGGAAGAATTATGACGGATTTTGTACACTTACATTTGCATACGGAATACAGCCTTTTGGACGGCGCGGCAAAGGTGGACGATCTAATCGACCACCTCGTTAAAAACAATATCAACGCCTGTGCCGTTACCGACCACGGCAATATGTACGCCTCTTTGTATTTCGCAGAGGAATGTGTTAAAAAAGGAATAAAGTATATTATCGGTTGCGAGTTGTACGCCGTAGACGACCATAAGGAAAAACGCCAAGGCAAAAACGAGCATATCGTCTTGCTTGCAAAAAATAAAACGGGCTATAAAAATATCGTTAAATTGGATTCGCTTTCGTTTATCGACGGCTATTACGGTGGTAAACCGCGTATCAGTTACGACCTTATCAAACAGTACAGCGAGGGGGTAATTTGCCTTTCCGCGTGCTTGGCGGGACGTATGCCCCAACTCCTTTTGCGCGGTGATTACGAGGGCGCAAAGGCTTGGGCGGCGGAAATGAAAGGGGTGTTTGGCGAGGATTTTTACATCGAGCTGCAAGACCACGGCATTGCCGAACAAAAGCAAATCATGCCCGACCTCATCAAAATCGCGCGCGAGTTGGATATTCAGCTCGTAGCGACAAACGACGTGCACTATATTGAAAAAGAGGATTGGGAAGCGCACGAAATTTTGCTCTGTATCCAAACGAAATCTACCCTTGCGCAACCTAAAATGCGCTTTGAACAGCACGAATTTTATATGAAATCGGGCGACGAGATGATGGAGCTTTTCCATTACGTTCCCGAAGCAATTTCCAATACGCGCGTGATTGCGGATAAAATCGAAGAACCCGTTTTCGATATCACGCCTAAGGGCGACCCTATCCGCGACACCTCGCTTATCCCTTTATATAAGCCGGAGGACGGCTCTACTTCGCCCGATTATCTCACCCGCCTTACGTGGGAGGGCTTGCCGAAGCGTTATTCGGAAATTACCGACACGATCAGAGCGCGCGCGGAATACGAGCTTTCGATTATCATCAAGATGGGCTTTGCCGACTATTTCCTTATCGTTTGGGATTATATCAACTGGTCGCGTTTGCAAGGGATTCCCGTAGGTCCTGGGCGCGGCTCGGGCGTAGGCAGTATCGTCGCGTACTCTATCGGTATTACGGACGTCGACCCCTTACGCTACGATTTGATTTTCGAGCGTTTCTTGAACCCTGACCGCGTATCTATGCCCGACTTCGACGTCGATTTTTGTACGAAACGCAGAGCGGAAACGATTGAATACGTCCGCGAAAAATATCATCCCGAAAACGTAGCGCAAATCGTTACGTTCGGTACGCTTGCCTCGCGCGCCGTAATCAAGGACGTAGGACGCGTTATGGGCGTTCCGTATTCGGAAACGGACAAGGTTGCAAAACTGATGGACGGCAAATCGACCATCGGCGAATTGCTTGGCAGAAAAATCCCCAAGCTCGAAAAGCAAATCGAGGCGGAAACCAACGAAGAAAAACGCGGGGAATTGCAGAAAAAACTCGCTGAACAAAAGCAAAAAAGAAATCCTGAATTTATCGAGGTTTACGAAACGAACGCAGAGCTTCGTCAGGTCATCGATATGGGCTTAAAATTGGAGGGTATGCCCAAAAACACCTCCGAACACGCCGCGGGCGTCGTTATCTGTAATAAAGTGCTTGCCGACAACGTACCTTTGGCAAGGAACGGCGACGACATCGTTACGCAGTTCGACATGAAAGAGGTCGAAGCTGTCGGTATGTTAAAGATGGACTTCCTCGCGCTTACGACGCTGACGGATATCCAAAATACGTTAGAATATATCAAAGAGGGCAAGGGAATCGACGTCGACTTCAACGAAATCGGCTTGGACGTTCCCGAGGCATATCAGCTTATCTCGTCGGGGGATACCGACGCGGTATTCCAATTGGAACAAGGCGGCATGAAGAAGTTCATGAAAGAGCTTCAACCAAGCTGTTTGGAAGACTTGATCGCAGGTATTTCCCTGTACCGTCCCGGTCCCATGGATTTCATTCCGCAGTATATCAGAAATAAGCACAACCCCGAAAGCATCGTATACGATACGCCTTACTTAGAGCCGATTTTAAAAAATTCTTACGGCGTAATCGTTTATCAAGAACAGGTTATGCAAATATTCCAGCAACTCGCGGGCTATTCGCTTGGACAAGCGGACTTGGTTCGCCGCGCCATGGCGAAAAAGAAGAAAAAAGAGTTGATGGAACAAAAAGACAAGTTTATTTACGGCGCGCCAGCAGAGGGTATCACGGGGTGCGCGTCTAAGGGCATTCCCGCCGAAGTCGCGGCAAAGATTTTCGGCGATATGGAAAGCTTTGCTTCTTATGCGTTCAACAAATCCCACGCGGCGGCGTATGCCGTCGTTGCGTACCGCACGGCATATTTAAAATATTTCTATCCCAAGGAATTCTTGGCGGGCATTCTCAATGACCGTATCGATAAAATCGAAGAAATCTCCAAATACATTCTGTATATGAAAGAGAAAAATATTGCCGTTCTTCCCCCTGACGTCAACCGTTCTAAGGATATTTTCTGGGTAGAGGGCAACGGACTTCGTATCGGTCTTGGCGCGCTTCGCGGCGTCGGTCAGGAAGCCATCTCTGCGGTTATTAGAGAACGTAACGAAAACGGCTTGTTTAAGGACTTTTCCGACTTTATTTCCCGTTGCTCCAAGTACGTCAACAAACGCATTGTAGAAAGTTTGATTTACGCGGGCGCTTTCGATTGCTTCGGATATTCTCGCGCGCAGTTTGCGGCGGTTTACGAGGAGGCGTTGGCGCGTGTAAACGCGATGGATAAGCAAAAGGGCGGTTTACAAATTTCCTTATTTGGAAGTATTTTAGAGGAGCAGGCGATTGAAATCAACTACCCCAATATTCCCGAATATGAAATGATGGAAAAGCTGTCTAAGGAAAAGTCGGTGCTCGGCGTATACGTCAGCGGACACCCGTTTGAAAAATTCCTGCCTTATTTTAAGGATAAAACCTTTAATTGCTCGATGCTGAGCGATTATGAAGAGGACGAGGAAACCGGCGTTAAAAAGTATACGGAAATCAGCGACGGAATGCAGGTTACCATGGGCGGTATGATCGGCGCGTTTAAAAAGCTGAAAACGCGTAGCGGCTCGTTTATGGCGTTCATCACGGTAGAGGATATGTCGGGCTCGATAGAGTGCGTTTGCTTCCCTAAAATTTACGATAAAGTCCGTAACTTCTTGGAAGCGGACAGAGTGGTTTCTCTGTCGGGCAGAATTAGCATCGAAGAGGAAAAACTTCCCGTCATCATCTTGGATAAAATGGACGAATTTATCTTAGATGAAGAGGGAAATCAACCCAAGCGTTATCCGTTACAACCGGATTATGCGTCGGCGCAAACGGCTACTCCCCCCCAAGCGCAGAAAAAGGAAAGCGATAAAAAACTTTGGCTCAACGTCAGCGCATTGGAAGAAGAGGACGTCGAGGAGTTGTTGGATACGTTGTCCTTCTATGCAGGCGAAACGCAGGTTTATTTTGTGAAGGACGGGAAAAAGATGGTGTGCTCGCAAAAAGTTACCCCTAATAAGGCGCTTATGGCAGAGCTTTGCTCCTTCCTTCCCGAAAATTGCATAAAATTTCTCTAAAAATTGAAAAAAGTGCTGAAAAATATTTGTGTTTTTCAAAACTTTGACTATAATAATATATTGCGTGGACATTTGTGCAGGCGCACGAGTAAGAAAAAAAGCCTGCAAGCACACGAATGAGAGGTGAGTTATGAAAAAAATAGCATTGTTGACGAGCGGCGGCGACGCACCTGGTATGAACGCGGCTATCCGCGCGGTTGTCCGTTCAGGTATTTATTACGGTATGGAAGTTTTCGGGATTGAGCGCGGTTATGCAGGTCTTATCGACGGCAACGTAATCCCTATGGAAATGCGTAGCGTTTCCAATATCGTGCAGTGCGGCGGTACGAAGCTTCGCTCGGCAAGATGTATGGAAATGTTGACGGTAGAGGGGCAGAAAAAAGCGGTTGATACCCTTGAAAAATACGGCATTGAAGGTCTTGTAGTTATCGGCGGCGACGGCTCTTTCCGCGGCGCGGAAATTCTTTCTCGCGACTACGGCGTGCCCACCATCGGTATCCCCGGCACGATTGATAACGACTTGGCGTACACCGATTATACGCTCGGTTTTGATACGGCGGTAAACACCTGCCTTGATATCATCAACAAGCTTCGCGATACGATGACCTCGCACGAGCGCGTTTCCGTCGTGGAAGTTATGGGCAGACATTGCGGCGACATTGCGCTTTACAGTGGTATTGCGTCGGGCGCGGAAATCATCGTCGTTCCTGAAATCGCTTTTGATATGAACGAAATCATTGCCAGAATCAACCGTTCCAGAGCGCACGGCAAGCACTCCAACATTATCGTTGTGGCAGAGGGCGTTATGGGCGCAGAGGAATTTGCAAAGCGCTTGCAAGCGGGTACGGAACACGACGTTCGTCCTACGTGTATCGGACACGTACAGCGCGGCGGCTCGCCTTCGATGGCGGACAGAATGCTCGCGGCGCAGTTCGGCAACAAAGCCGTTCGTCTTTTGGACGCAGGCATTGGCAACCGCGTAGTCGGCATTCGTGATAATAAAATTATCGATATGGACATCATCGAAGCGGTTTCTATGAAGAAGACGTTCAATTACGAGCTGTACGAAACGTTGCAAATGATTTCTATGTAATCAAAAAATGGAAGGGTCGTCCCAAACGGACGGCTCTTTTTTTGTGAAAATTCGGAAAAATTCTTAAAATAGGTATTGAAATTTGCGTCTGTTTATAGTATAATAAAAAAGGATGGTAAAACAATTCTTTCCGCAGGGGGCGGACAAATGATTTTAACGGTATGTATGAGTCCTTGTACGGACTTGACGATAGAGGTAGATTCTTTAAATATAGGCAAAACGAACGTGGTAAAAAGCCGTACTTTCTCTTTGGGCGGTAAGGGTATCAACGTTGCCGTAGGCATAAAGCGTTTGGGCGGCGACGTGTATACGACGGGCGTTATGTATCAAGAAAACGGGTATTTATTCGAGGACGCTTTGCGCAACGAGGGTATTCCGTTTACCTTTGTTTGGAATAAGGGCAGGGCGCGTGAAAATTTGAAGTTCATCGACAATCGGGCTATGCTCACGGAAGTCAACGACGTCGGCGCGCCGGTGGAAAAGGAAACGACGGACGCGATATTGGCGCAGGTGGTAACGCTTTCCCAAAAGAGCAACGTTACCGTTTTGTCGGGCGGTTTGCCGCGCGGGCTTGGCGAGGGCTATTACGGCCATCTTGCCGCGGCGGTGGATAAAAACTCCCTTAAAATCGTAGACGCGGTGGGACAGCGCATGTTTTACGCTTTAAACGAGGGCGTGGATTTGGTAAAGCCAAACCTTGACGAGCTGGAAAACGCCATCGGCAGACGGGTGGAAAGCAAGGAGGATATGCTTGCGGGCTGTTACGAGTTACTTGATAGGGGCGCAAAACGGGTCATGCTTTCCTTGGGGAAACAAGGCGCGGTGATTACGGACGGCAGACTCAATTATTATTGCAAGAGTTTAAACGTAGCCGTCAATTCCACGGTGGGCGCAGGGGACAGCATGGTCGCGGCGGCGGCTTTGCAGTTAGAGCAAGACGCGGACCTTTACGATATTTTACGCCACGGCGTAGCGGCGGGCACGGCAAGAGTGATGTCGGTTGGACAGCTCTCTTTCACCCAAGAAAAATACGTCGAAGTACTTAATAATTTAATTATCCGCGAAATTTAAAAAAGAAGGGTTGAAAAGCGTAAAGTTTTTCAACCCTTTTGCATATAATGTTAGTATGTGCAAAGGAAGAAATTCGCGGGGGAAACTGTGCTTCTTCCTCGTCGCGGAATTGGAAAAAGTTTCGCCGTACGCTACGCAAGAAAAAGGGGTCGAGCGCTTTGCAACGCTCAAGTTGCAAAGCCGTGCCTAAAATTGTTCTGTAATATTTTTTCACTTTGTCGAAAAAGTTCGAAAAATGTCTTGAAAAATTCAAAAAAATCAGGTATAATCATAATGAATAAAATAACAAGGTTAGGAATCATTATGAATTACAAAGCAGAGCAAGAAAAATTTGACAAAATTAAATGGTACGATAGCATCGTCGTTGGTTATGACCGTTGCGGAAGTTACGATTTTTGCGCTAAATGCGACAAAACGGAAACTTATCCTTGTGCGCGCGCTATGCACAAATCAACCAAAAAGCGCGTGCGTATCGCAATCGTGCGTTTCCGCGTGTAAGCTATGAAAAAGAGGTCTATGAAAAAATCCGAAAAAATCATTGCCGCCTGTCTTACGCTCGCTATGGGCGTGTTGCTCCTCGTTTTGAAGGGGAATTTTATCAGTATATTGATGAGTATCCTCGGCGTGGGGCTGCTCGTGCTTGGGATCATGGATATTATTTCGCGTCTTATCCCATCCGCAATAATCAAACTCGTTTGCGGCGCGTTCGTCATCGTGTGCGGTTGGGTCGTGGTCAGCGCAGTGCTCTACGTCGTCGCGGCAATATTGCTCGTGCTCGGCGTATTGTGCATATATTACAATATCAAGCGCAAGGTGAGGGGGTGCGCGCCTTTTTACACCGTCTGCTATTACGTCATGCCCGCAATTTGTTTGTTTATCGGCATTTTACTTTTGTTCCATAGGGGGGCGGCGCTCGATATCATTCTTATCTTCTGCGGTATACTGACGATCATTGAAGGCGGATTCTTATTGTTCAACGCCATTGCGGAAAAATAACCTGTTCTATCCTAAAAAGGGCTCGATTATGCGGGCCCTTTTTTTAATTTATTAAAAAAAGGTAAAACCAACATAAAAGATAAAAATTTATCGATTTAACGATTAAAAACTTTTTAACATAACCCCCAAGTATTTGTGATTGCGAGGGAGTTGTGGTATAATAGAGTTGTATTAGTGTGCGGTAATGTACTTAAAATGAAAAAAATAAAAATGGAGATATAAACTATGAACAACAAAGTTACAATCATCGGCGCAGGTTCGGTAGGCGCAACGGTTGCGTACACGTTGGTAGCAACCGGCTCGGTTGCGGAAATCGTTTTGATTGACGTAAACGAAGCGAAAGCAAGAGGGGAGGCTATGGATATTCTCCAAGCTACGCCCTATCTCTCGCCTGCAAAAATCTACTTCGGTACGTATGAAGACGCAGTCGGTTCTGATATCATCGTCGTTACCTCCGGCGTTGGCAGAAAGCCCGGTCAGTCCCGTATCGACCTCACACAGACAAACGTAAACATTTTGAAGAGCATCGCTCCTCAAATCGTGAAGTACGCGCCCGACGCATTGTACTTGTTCGTTGCAAACCCCGTAGACGTACTCACCTACGTGTTCCACAAAATCACGGGCGTACCCAAAAACCGCATCATAGGTACGGGCTGCACCCTCGATAGCATTCGTTTAAGAACGCGCCTTTCCGAATTATATTCGGTAAATCAAAAACAAGTACACGCATACGTACTCGGCGAACACGGCGATTCTTCCTTTGTGGCTTGGTCTACGGCGGATATTTCGGGTATTCCTCTTGAAGAATACGAAAATACGCTTACGGAAAAGGACGCGTTGAAGGTTTCTCCTTATAGCCGTGAAGAGGTAGAAGAATACGTGAAGAAATCGGGCGGTAAAATTATCGCGGGCAAGGGCGCAACTTTCTACGGTATCGCGGCTTGCGTAACGCAAATTATCAACTGCATCTATTCCAGCGCGTACACCATTTTGCCCGTATCCACGGTTTTGGACGGTGAATACGGCATTTCCGACGTAGCGCTTTCCACCCTTTGCGCAATCGGCAACGAGGGGATCGTAACGACGCTTACCCCCAAACTTTCCGACGAGGAAGTTGAAAAGATGAGACACAGCGCAGACGTTTTGAAAGGCGTTATCGCGCAAATCGAAATTTAATCGAATACGGAGAAAGAACTATGGAATATCGCATTGAAAAGGATACGATGGGCGAAATGCAAGTCCCCGCCGACAGATATTGGGCGGCGCAAACGCAGAGGAGCTTTCAAAATTTCCGTATCGGTACGGAAGTTATGCCCCGTGAAATCACGCACGCGTTCGGCATTTTGAAAAAGGCGGCGGCGCTTGCAAACTGCAAGCTCGGCAAACTCCCCGAAGAAAAAAAAGACGCCATCTGCGCGGCTTGCGACGAAGTTATTTCGGGCGAGCTCAACGGGCATTTCCCTCTCGTAGTATGGCAGACGGGCAGCGGTACGCAGTCGAATATGAACGCGAACGAAGTTATCGCAAACCGTGGTAACGAAATTGCAGGCAAAAAACTGCTCCACCCCAACGACGACATCAACAAGAGCCAAAGCTCCAACGATACTTTCCCTACGGCTATGCACATCGCGGCAGTCGTAGCAATCGAAGATAAGCTCTTCCCCGCGATGGATAAGCTTATCGCAACGCTTAAACGGTTGGAAACGGAAAACGAGGGGATTGTTAAGAGCGGCAGAACCCACCTTCAAGACGCAGTTCCCATCGCATTCTCGCAGGAAATCAGCGGTTGGACGAACATGGTCGAAAAGGCAAAAGCGCAATTACAGCTTGCGCTCCCCGGGCTTAAAGAGCTTGCGCTCGGCGGCACGGCTGTCGGCACGGGCTTGAATGCGCCCAAGGGCTTCGCGGAAGAGGTCGCGGCGCAGGTTTCCGCATTGACGGGCAAGGCGTTCGTTACGGCGGCGAACAAATACCATGCGCTTACGGCTAAGGACGAGCTCGTATTCGCGCACGGCGCGCTCAAGGCGTTGGCTTGCAATTTGATGAAGATTGCAAACGACGTTCGTTGGCTTGCAAGCGGTCCTCGCGACGGTCTTGGCGAAATTTTTATTCCCGAAAACGAACCCGGTTCTTCCATTATGCCAGGTAAGGTAAATCCCACGCAGTGCGAATCGATGACGATGGTTGCCGTACAGGTTATGGCAAACGACGTAGCGGTAGGCGTAGGCGCTTCGCAGGGCAACTTTGAACTCAACGTATTTATGCCCGTCATTATTTATAATTTCTTGCAATCGGTACGTTTGCTTGCAGACGGTATCACGTCCTTCGAGGCGAATTGCGTAACGGGTATCAAAGCAAACAAAGAAAAGATGCACCACAACCTTTATAACTCCTTAATGCTCGTTACCGCGCTCAACCCTTACATCGGTTACGAAAACGCGGCGAAGACGGCAAAGAAGGCGTATAAAGAAAATATTTCCTTGAAAGAAGCGTGCGTTGCGCTCGGTTTCTTGACGGCGGAAAAATTCGACGAAGTATTCCGTCCTGAGGAAATGGCATATCCCCAAAAATAAGCAAAGAATAAGGTAGCGTATTATGAAAATCAGTTATTATCCCGGTTGTACGCTCAAAACCAAAGCAAAACAGCTTGACGTAACGGCTCGTCTTTGCGCAAAGGCTTTGGGCGTAGAAATGGAGGAAATTGAAAATTGGCAGTGTTGCGGCGCCGTCTATCCAATGGGCACGGACGAAATCGCAACCAAGCTCTCGGCTGTACGCGCGCTCGATCACGCAAAGCATAACGGCGGCAAGCTGTTGACGCTCTGCTCTGCGTGTCATAACGTAATCAAGCGCACCAACGAGGATATGAAAACGAACGAGGATATTTGCTTCCGCGCAAATAATTATTTAAAACTTGACGAGCCCTACAAAGGGGAAACGGAGGTACTGCATTATCTCGAAATGCTGAAAAACGTCGTCGGCTTTGATAATATCAAGAAAGCGGTGGTGAAGCCTTTAGGAAGAAAGATCGGCGCCTACTACGGCTGTCTGCTCCTTCGTCCCAGCGGCGTTATGGCGTTTGACAACCCCGAAAATCCGACGATCATCGAGGACTTTATCCGTGCCATCGGCGGCACGCCCGTCGTTTATCCTTTCCGTAACGAATGTTGCGGAGCGTACGTATCCTTAAAAAATAGCGACTTGCCCAAAGAAAAGAGCCGCAAAGTACTTAACAGCGCAAAAGAAAAGGGCGCGGAAGAGGTCATCACCGCGTGTCCGCTTTGCTTGTATAACCTGCAAGTAAACGGCGGCAATATCCTGCCCGTGAAATACTTTACGGAATTGCTCGCAGAGGCATTGGGGGTAGAGGCATGACGAAACAAGAACGCATTGAAAATTTAAATAGATTAAGCGGCACGGACGTAAGAAAGTGCATGAAGTGCGGCAAATGTTCGGGGCGCTGTCCTGCGTTTAAGGATATGGATATTAAACCCCATCAGTTCGTGTCTATGCTTTCTCAAGGCAAAATTGACCGGCTTTTAGAAAGCAAAGCGATTTGGAACTGTTTAGCGTGTATGGCTTGCGTAGAACGTTGCCCTCGCGGCGTAGCGCCTGCGGCTGTCGTGGAAGCCGTGCGCGATACGGTGGTAAGGGCACAGGGCGCAAACGGGCTTAAAGCAGAGGATATTCCTCCTATCGTGGACGAATTTATCCCTCAGCAACTTTTGGTCAGCGCGTACAGAAAGTATAACAAGTAACTCCCCGAACGGCAAATTCGGTTAAGAAGAAAAATCTAAATAAAGAGAGTGAATAAAATGCAAAGAATAGGTGTTTTTATTTGTTGGTGCGGCAGTAACATCGCGGCAACGGTAGACGTGGAAAGAGTAGCGGAGGTCATCAAAAACGAGCCAGGCGTCGTATTTTCCACCAACTACCAATATATGTGCTCCGAAAACGGTCAGCAGCTTATCAAACAGGCAATCAAAGAGCATAATTTGACGGGTATCGTCATCGGCGCTTGCTCGCCCAGAATGCACGAGCCTACTTTCCGCAAAGCGGCGGAAGCGGCAGGGCTCAATCCGTACATGGTAGAGGTTGCGAATATCCGCGAACATTGTTCTTGGATACATAAGGATATGGAGGAAGCCACTGAAAAAGCGGTTATCCTCGTCCGTACGGCAATCGCAAAAGTAAAGCTTAACGCCCCCCTCATGGCGGGGGAAAGTCCCGTAATCAAGCGCGCCCTCGTTATCGGCGGCGGTATTGCGGGTATTCAAGCCGCGCTTGACATCGCAGACGCTGGCTTTGAAGTAGATATCGTGGAAAAGAACGCAACGATTGGCGGCAGAATGGCGCAAATCGACAAAACCTTCCCCACGCTCGACTGTTCGGCTTGTATCTTGACGCCGAAAATGGTTGACTGCGCTCAGCACGAAAAAATCGACATCCTTTCCTATTCGGAAATCGAAGAGGTAAAGGGCTTCGTCGGCAATTTCAACGTAAAAATCCGTCGCAAGGCAAGATACGTTGACGAAACTAAGTGCACGGGCTGTAAGCTCTGTATGGAAAAATGTCCCTCCAAGAAAGGACTTAACGAGTTCAATATGAACTTGAATACCCGTACGGCGATCCACATTCCGTTCGCGCAAGCAATCCCCAACGTAGCGGTTATCGACGCGGCGCAATGTATCAAGATGAAAACGGGTAAATGCGGTATTTGCCAAAAATTCTGCGACGTTGGCGCAATCGATTTTGAGCAGAAGGATACGTTTATTGACCGTCAGTACGGCGCTATCGTCGTAGCGACGGGCTTCAAGCCTATCGATTTGGATAATTTCAACGAGTACGGTTACCACGATAATAAGGACGTCGTTACCTCCCTCGAACTCGAAAGATTGATGAACGCGGCAGGGCCGACGAACGGCGTTTTGCTTCGTCCCTCCGACGGCAAGCACCCGAAGGTAATCACCTTTATTCAATGCGTAGGCTCGCGTGATACCAGCGGTTGCGGTAAACCTTATTGCTCCAAAATCTGCTGTATGTACACGGCGAAGCACGCAATGCTTATCCGTGAAAAATATCCCGACACCGAAGTGCACGTATTCTACATCGACGTGCGTACGCCCGGTAAAAACTACGACGAATTCTTCCGTCGCGCGGTAGAACAGTACGGCGTAGACTACATCAAAGGTATGGTCGGCAAGGTATACAACGAAAACGGCAAGTTGATGGTACAGGGCTCTAACCTTATCGACAACGAGCAGATCACCATCGAATCCGACCTCGTCGTTCTCGCGGCGGCGATTGAACCCGAGCCTTCGGTAAGAAAGATCGCAACCCTCTTGACGACGAGTATAGACACCAACAATTTCTTGACGGAATCTCACGCGAAGCTCCGTCCCGTAGAAAGCCCTACGGCGGGCGTATATCTCGCAGGCGTATGCCAAGGCCCTAAGGACATTCCCGAAACGGTTTCGCAGGCTTCCGCTTGTGCGGCAAAGGTTATCGGCTTGCTTGTAAAAGATAAGCTGAAAACCAACCCTTGCGTAGCAATGCCCGACGAAATGATGTGTAACGGTTGCAGTCAATGCGCTAACGTCTGTGCATACGGCGCAATCTCGTACGTAGATAAGGAATTCCGTCTCGGCGGCGGCAAAACGGAAATTCGCCGCGTAGCGTCCGTAAATCCCGCGGTATGCCAAGGTTGCGGCGCTTGTACGGTAACTTGTCCTTCCGGAGCTATGGATTTGAAAGGATTTAGCTCCAAGCAAATTATGTCGGAGGTAGAAGCAATATGCAAGATGTAACGACGGAAAAGAAAGAATTTACGCCTACTATCGTGGCGTTTTGCTGTAACTGGTGCTCGTACGCAGGCGCAGACCTTGCAGGCTCCAGCCGTTTGACCTATCCCGCAAACGTAAAAATCATTCGCGTACCTTGCTCCTGCCGTGTGAATCCCATGTTCGTGCTTAAAGCGTTCCAGCAAGGCGCGGACGGCGTGATCCTTTGCGGTTGCCACCCCGGCGACTGCCATTACGTAACGGGCAATTATTACACCAGAAGAAGAATGGCGCTTTTGTATAGCTTCCTTAATTATATGGGTATCGAAAAAGAACGCACCCGCGTAGAATGGGTTTCTGCGGCGGAGGGCGCGCGCTTTGCGGCTGTCATGAACGATTTCGTGAAGCAAGTAGCCGATCTTGGCGAAAACAAACGCCTCACCGACCTTCGCGTAAAGGAGGGCGAATAATATGAAAGACGTACAATTGAAAATGTTAGAACGCGCAAAAGAACTGCTTGCAAGCGGCGAGGTAGCGCGCGTTGTCGGCTGGCAGAAAGGGGAATTTTTCTACGACCCCACGCCCGCGGTATTTGAAAGCGTAGAGGAGCTTGAAAAGGGCTTCGTTTACGATTGGTTCTGCGGCGCAAATCTTTCCAAATATTTAATTCAAATCAGCAAGAAAGAAGGCAAAACGGCAGTTTTCCTCAAGCCTTGCGATACGTATAGCTTTAATCAGCTCGTAAAAGAACACCGTATCAACCGCGAAAAGGTTTACGTTATCGCAGTAGAATGTCTTGGCAAGCTCAACGTAGAGGCAATCAAGGCAAGCGGCGTTTCCATGATGACGGGGGTTGAGGTTGTTGATAAGCAAGTAAAGGTTTCTTCCCTCTACGGCGAGGTGGTGCTTAATAAGCCTGACGTCGTGCTTTCTAAGTGTGCGGTCTGCAACAAAACGCACCAAGTCAAGGACGAAGAAATCATCCTTCACGAACGCTCCGAACGCGACGTAGACCGCTTTGCGGAAGTGGCAAAATTGGAAGCGATGACGGAGGACGAACGCTTTGCGTTCTGGCGTGAACAGCTTTCCAAGTGTATCCGTTGCAACGCTTGCCGTAACGTATGTCCTGCATGCTCTTGCGTGAAGTGCGTATTCGATAATCCCGCTTCGGGCATTGCGGCAAAGGCAAACGACGATACGTTTGAAGAACAGATGTTCCACATCATTCGTGCGTTCCACGTGGCTGGTCGTTGTACCGACTGCGGCGAATGCTCGCGTGTATGCCCTCAAAATATTCCTTTGCATTTGCTCAACAGAAAGTTCATCAAAGACATCGACGGCTTGTACGGCGAATATCAGGCAGGGGAAACGGCAGAAGGCAAAACTCCTCTTACTTCGTATACGGAAGAGGACGCAGAGCCTAACGACGTTCTTAACGGGGAGGCAAAATAATGTTGAAAATTTCTAAAAGCAATTTGAACGCATTATATGCAAAAATCAACGAAACGATGGGGCTTTTTATTCCCATCAAAAAGGCAGGCGAGGTGAATTACCACGTTTGGGGCGAGGGGAAAGAAGTTTCCTTGGAAACCCTCAAGACGGTGAAATCCCCTAAAAACATGTTCTTCCCGCAAACGGAAAATATGATGAAATTCAAGACGGAAGGGAAGAATATCGAAATTATCGACGTTCGTGACGAAAAAAGACCTTTCGTACTCTTCGGCGTTAAGCCTTGCGATTATAAGGCGATTGAGGTTTTGGATAAGGTATTCCTCGCCGACCCCGTAGATACTTATTATAAGGCAAGAAGAGACGCTACGACTATCGTTACGCTCGCTTGCTCCAAGCCCGAAGAAAGCTGCTTTTGTAAGGTGTTCGATATCGACGCTACGGGCGCTTACGGCGACGTAACCGTTTGGCTCGACGACGAAAATCTTTATTGGCAGGCAAACACCCAAAAGGGCGAAGCGCTTACTGCGGCTGTAAAAGAGTTGTTTGCAGACGGCGGCGAAGAGGAGGTTGCGGCGCAACAATCCGCTACTAAGGCTATTATTGACCAATTGCCTTTTTCTAACCTCGATTTAAGCAAATTCAAGCCCGAAAACTTGAACGAATTGTTCGACGCGACAGAATGGGAAGAAATGAGCGAGGCTTGCCTCGGCTGCGGTACGTGTACTTTCGTATGTCCTACCTGCCAATGCTTCGACATTCGCGATTTTAAAACGCACGAAGGGGTTATCCGCTACCGTTGCTGGGATTCCTGTATGTATTCCGACTTCACGTTGATGGCGCACGGCAACAGCCGTACCACGCAAATGCAGAGATTCCGTCAAAGATTTATGCACAAGCTCGTATATTATCCTTCGCAAAACGACGGCTTGTATTCCTGCGTCGGCTGCGGCAGATGCGTAAACAAGTGTCCTCAAAATCTTAATATCGTTAAGGTCATCAAAAAGCTGGGAGGTAAAGCAAATGATTGAAGAAACGCTAATTCCTAAAATCGGCGTCGTAACGGACATCCGCAAGGATACGCCCGACGTAAAAACCTTCCGCGTCGTTGGCACGGACGGTAAAAAATTGTTTCAACATATGCCCGGTCAATGCGCTATGGTATCCATTCCCGGCGTTGGCGAGTGTATGTTCTCCATTACCTCTTCGCCCACAAACGAAGAATATATGGAATTTTCCATCAAAAAGTGCGGTTGCGTAACGGAAGTTATCCATGCATTAGAGGTTGGTCAGCAGATCACCGTTCGCGGACCTTACGGCAAAAACTTCCCCGTAGAAGAAGATTTCAAGGGCAAGGACTTGCTCTTTATTGCAGGCGGTATCGGTCTTGCGCCCTTGCGTAGCGTTATCAACTACGTTCGTCATTATCGCGCAAATTACGGCAAAGTCGTTATCGTTTACGGCGCGAGAAGTAAGGACGACCTCGTAGACATCGACGAAATCCAAAACGAATGGGTAAACGAGCCGAACACGGACGTATACCTCACCATTGACCGCCCTCAAGAGGGGTGGGACGGACACGTTGGCTTCGTTCCTTCCTACGTAAAGGAATTGGGACTCGACCCGAATATGACGGCAGTGCTTTGCGGGCCTCCCATCATGATCAAATTCACGTTGCAGGGGCTTTTGGAACTCGGTTTTGACAAATCGCGTATCTTCACGACGTTAGAGCTTCGCATGAAGTGCGGCGTAGGTAAGTGCGGCAGATGTAACGTAGGCGACAAGTTCGTTTGCAAGGACGGTCCCGTATTCCGTATGACCGAGCTTGACGAGCTTCCCGATGAGTATTAAGGAGAAAACACACATGGAAAATATGGTAAACGTATTTCTTTTCGGTAAGCGTTATCAAGTACCGGAAAGCTTGACGATTATGAAGGCGATGGAATACGCAGGCTATCAACTCGTTCGCGGCTGTGGTTGCAGAAACGGGTTCTGCGGCGCTTGCGCTACCATTTACCGCATTAAAGGTCAGCAAGAATTAAAAACCTGCCTTGCTTGTCAGCAACAGGTAGAAGAGGGGATGTACGTAGCGACGTTGCCTTTCTTCCCCTTGGTAAAGCAGGTTTACGACATCAACCAAATCAAGCCTACGCAGCAAATTATGATGCAGCTTTACCCCGAAATTTATTCGTGTATCGGTTGTAACGCTTGCACCAAGAGCTGCACGCAAGAGCTCAACGTTATGCAATATATTGCATACGCGCAACGCGGCGAGTATGAAAAAGCGGCGGAAGAGAGCTTCGACTGCGTAATGTGCGGCGTATGTTCTTCCCGTTGCCCCGCAGGTATTTCCCACCCGCAGGTTGCGGTTTTGGCGCGCAGACTTACGGGTAAATATCTTGCGCCGAAGAGTCAGCATTTGATAAATCGCGTAGCGGAAATCGACGCAGGCGATTGCAAGGCGGCTTTGGAAGCGATCATGAACACGCCTTTGGAAGAACAAAAGCATCTCTATAACAATAGAGAAATCGAAAAATAAGGAGGTAAGCCATGTATCACTACACAGATGAACAATTACAATCTATGAAGAAAGTGGAAGCAAGCCGTGCCTCCCGTATCGAAAATCTGCACAAGAGAATGACCGCAGAAGAAAAAGACGCTGTTTTGGCAGAATTTCACCCTGATTATATCACTTCCGCGTATGAAGAATTGAAAGTAGGGAAAAATAAAGGCGGTAAGGTCTTACACGAGCTTGCAGCTTTGTTGCAAGGTCATTCCCGTATCAAGGATATGAATATTGACCTCAGTAAAATCGACTACGACGTGGACGTACTCGTTATCGGCGGCGGCGGCGCTGGTTCGTCCGCGGCTATCGAAGCGCACGAACGCGGCGCAAACGTTATGATCGCAACCAAGCTCCGTCTTGGCGACGCAAACACGGCGATGGCAGAGGGCGGTATTCAAGCGGCGGATAAACCCAACGACAGCCCTGCTACGCACTATCTTGACGCGCTCGGCGGCGGCCACTTTATGAATAAGCCGGAGCTTTTGTATAAGCTCGTAAATGAAGCGCCCGAAGCGATTTTGTGGCTCAATAACCTCGGCGTTATGTTCGATAAGGAAGAGGACGGTACGATGGTTACGACGCACGGCGGCGGTACTTCCCGTAAGCGTATGCACGCTTGCCGCGACTATTCGGGTTCGGAAATTATGCGTACCCTCCGCGACGAAGTATTCAACCGCGGTATCACCGTCGTTGACTTTACGTCCGCAATCGAACTCATCAAGGATACGGACGGTAAAATCGCAGGCGCGGTCTTGATGAACATGGAAACCAAGGAAATTTTGATTGCAAGAGCAAAAACCGTCGTTATCGCAACGGGCGGCGCGGGCAGATTGCACTATCAAGGCTTCCCTACGTCCAATCACTACGGCGCAACGGCAGACGGCTTAGTTCTCGCATACAGAGCGGGCGCAAAGTTGCTTTATCCCGAAACGCTTCAATATCACCCTACGGGCGCGGCAGAGCCTACGCAAATCTACGGCGCGCTCGTAACCGAAAAAGTCCGTTCGCTCGGCGCACAACTCGTCAACAAAGACGGCGAGGCGTTCGTGTATTCCTTGGAAACGCGCGACGTAACGGCATCCTCGATTATTCGTGAGTGCAAAGCGCGCGGCAACGGTATCAAGACGACGGACGGCGAGGGCGTATGGCTGGATACGCCGCTTATCGACATTTTAAACGGCGAAGGCACGATTGAAAAGCGTATTCCCGCAATGCTTCGTATGTTCGGTAAATACGGCATCGATATCCGTAAAGAACCCATTTTGATTTACCCCACGCTTCATTACCAAAACGGCGGTATCGACATCGGCGCAAACGGTATGACCTGCATCGAAAACTTGTACGTAGCAGGCGAAGCGGTAGGCGGTATCCACGGCACGAACCGTTTGATGGGCAACTCTTTGCTCGATATCATCGTATTCGGAAGAAACGCAGGACAACAGGCAGGCGAAAAGTGGAAGAGCGTTGAGCTTAAAGAGCTTACCCTTTCTCACGTGGACGCGTTTGAAAAGGAACTCGAAGAAGCAGGTATATCTTCCGACGTATGCTCGCCCAAACTTTTGCCCGATTACAGAAGACAGGCAAACTAAAATAGGGGAATAATAAAATAACTTGGACAAAACGCACGAGGTAGTACGCTTTGTGCGTTTTCGTCCGTCAAAATATGGAGGTTTAACAAAAATGTATTTTTATGAGGTATTAAATTCCTTGCTGATACCTTTGTTTGTCGCGCTTTTTGTTATTGTATTCGGTTTACTTATCGGCAAAATCGAAATCAAAGGCGTTTCGCTCGGTACGGCAGGAGTTTTGCTCGTCGCTATTTTGGTCGGCGTGGTATTCTCGTTCGTTCCGTCGTTTACAATCGGCGGGAAAGAAATCGTCCTTTGGAGCGTAGCGGAAAAATTCAAAGTAACGATTGACGGCGTTGAAAAAACTTTCTCGACTTTCTCTACGCAGAGCGTATACGACACTATTTCCAAGCTTGGTACGGTATTATTCGTAACGGCAGTCGGACTTATCGCAGGTCCTAAATTCTTCCGTTCTTTCAATAAGAGCATGATGTCCTACGTAGCGATGGGCGCGGTAATCGTTATTATCGGCGTTGGTATCACGGTTGCGCTTGCGGCTATCGACGGCAGTATGAATATCGGTATGGCAACGGGCTTGCTTTCGGGTTCGCTTACGTCTACGCCCGCGTTCTCTGCGGCAAAGGAATCGGCAGGCAAACTTGCGGACGACGTTATCGCAGGCTATGGTATCGGCTATTTGTACGGCGTGCTCGGCGTAGTGCTTTTCGTGCAGATTATGCCTAAAATTTTGAAGGTGGACATTGCAAAGGAAAGAGAGAGTTTCGTTGCGGCAAACACCTTGCAAATCAAGGACGACGGCAAAAAACGTATTCAAATTGATGAATTCGGTTTCTTCCCGTTCATTACGACGGCGGTTTTGGGCTTGCTTATCGGCTGTATCAAAGTGCCTATCGGCGGCGGCAACTATTTCAGTTTCGGTTCGTCGGGCGGTACGCTTATCGCAGGTCTTATCGTAGGGCATTTCGGACACTTTGGTAAAATCGATATGAAGGTTTCCAAAGAAAGTTTGAATTTCTTCCGTGAACTTGGTTTGATTTTGTTCCTCGTCGGCGCAGGTATTCCCGGCGGCGTGAACTTCATTTCCGCGTTCCATTGGAAGTATATTTTGTACGGAATCGTAATGGCAACCGTGCCTATGGTCGTTGGTTTTATTCTTGGTAAGTTCGTTTTCAAACTTTCCATTTTCAACAACTTGGGCTCTATCACGGGCGGTATGACTTCTACGCCGGCGCTCGGTTCGCTCATTTCCGTGGCGGGTACGGACGACGTTTCTTCTGCATATGCGGCAACCTATCCGTTTGCATTGGTGCTTATCGTAGTATCGTGTAATTTGCTTGTATTGTTGCCTATTTAACAGAGATAAATTAAAAAGAAAATCGCGAGAATTTTCTCGCGATTTTTTATATGCGCTTTAAGTTTTGGGGCACAATCATGTTTATTTTCTTAGGTACGACTTCTACGTGGATTTTTCCGTTACAGCCTTTTTCGCCGTCGAAATTCCACACAACGTCGTCGGCTACGTCCACGTCAAAGCTCGTTCCTTCAAGGTGAAGCAGACTTTCGTTTTTTACACGCCGTCTGCCAAATAGGAAGAGGACTGCCATAACAAGCAAGGAAATAAACTTTTTTAAAGGACCGCCCTTAGCTTTTTTCTCTTCTTTGATAACGGTAACCTCAATTTTCCCGTCTTGCAGGCTTGCAAGCTCGTTTACCTTAAAACCCGAAACGTAACGGCTGTTGATAAACAAAATCAGCATACCCTGCATACGTTGCTTTTCCGATTTGCAATCGATGTCAAAGAAATCGAAATTGAAGTTGTGTTTGATACCTTCTACGTAATAGGCGAGTTTGCCAACGCTGTTTTTGTCAATCTGCGGCGTGTTGTAGGTCGCGCTTGTAAACGCGCCCGCCGCAACCACGTACATTGCGTAATGGTCGTTGACTTTCATGCAGTCCAGCATCTCATTTTTGCCCGTTTTGATAACTTTTAAGGCTTTTTTGATATTGCACGGAATTTGCAGAGTATGCGCAATGTCGTTTACCGTTCCGCTGGGAATATATCCAAGCTCGGGCAGGTTGTCAAGGTCGGCAATACCTTGCAAAACTTCATTAAACGAGCCGTCTCCGCCCGAAAATACAATCGCGTCGTATTTACCGACAGCCTCGCGGGCGGCGCGTTTCATGTCGCCCGAATATTGCGTTGCATATACGGTAACGTCGTCGTATTTTTCAGCAAGATTTTTGGTGATTAAATGTAATTTTTTATGAATTTTACCTCGCCCACTGACGGGATTATAAATAAAAATACAATTCATTTCTTGACTTCTGACCGCCTTTAAGTAAAATTATTTCGTCCTTTACTATAAAGAGTATTTGCAACAATAATAGTATAATACTTTTCCTCTAAAATTGCAAGATAATTTCCATGAAATTACGGTGAAATTTTTATAGGAAGAGGGAAACCCTCAAATTCCTCTCAAAATCGTGTAACAACAGAAATAGGGATTTGCGCCTTTAGCGGCGCGCCCCGCTCGGCAATTATTAATTGCCGCCTTTGCCTGATGGGTATGCGCTTATTCTAACTAACATAGGCAAAGCACCCACTCCCGTTCGCGGCTCCCACCCTCAAACCCCTCTCAAAATAACATAACAACAGAAAAAGAGATACCCGTTGGGGTATCTCTTTTTCTGGCGCAGAGAGAGGGATTTGAACCCTCGTATACATTCCTGCATAACACGATTTCGAATCGTGCGCGTTCAGCCGCTCCGCCATCTCTGCAACAGCTTTTATATTATATCCTATTCTTTGTCAAAATGCAAGTGTTTTTTACGCGCTTTTCCGTTTTTCTTTTTAATAACTTTTCTCAAATCGCAAAAAATACGCAGGCAACTCTGCAAAAGAATTGTCTGCGCTTAAAATTTATCAAAAAGGGGAGTGGCTAAATCTTTTCTACGTTGATAAGGTTGGAATTGCCGCTCTTGCCGTTCGGCGTACCGCCCGTAATAACGATGGTATCGCCTTTTTTCACCAAACCGCTGTTTTTTGCAATCTGTTTTGCGAAATAGAACAGAATATCAATCGACGAATATTCATCGGTAATCGCGGGCAAAACGCCCCAACTCAAAGCAAGCTGTCTGTATGCATGGACGTCCGTCGTAATACCGATGATGTTGATATTGGGACGGAAACGGGAAACCTTCCGCGCCGTGCCGCCCGTACGCGTGCAAACGACGATGGCACTTGCTTTTAGGTCTTTTGCAAGGGTGGCCGCCGAGTGCGACAACGCCTCTGAGGTCGTGTTTATTTCAAAGTTATCAATCGTTTGAATATATTCGATATGCTCTTCTGCGTGCTCTACGATTTTCGCCATTGCGTTGACCGATTGTACGGGATATTTACCCGCCGCGGTCTCTCCCGAAAGCATAACGGCGGAAGTACCGTCGTATACTGCGTTTGCAACGTCGGAAATTTCCGCACGGGTGGGACGGAGATTGTAAATCATCGATTCCAACATTTCCGTCGCCGTAATAACGCGCTTTCCGTGGATACGGCATTGGTTAATAATATATTTTTGTACGTTGGGAAGCTCAACGTAGGGGATTTCCACGCCAAGGTCGCCGCGCGCAACCATAATCCCATCGGAAACCTGCATAATTTCCAACAAATTATTCACGCCCGCGCGGTTTTCAATTTTTGCAATGACGTCGATATCCTTACCGCCGTTTTCCGCAAGGAATTTTTTCGCGTCAAGCACGTCCTGTGCCTTGGAAACAAAGGAAAGGGCGACGAAATCCACGTCTTGCTCGATGCCGAAAAGTAAATCCGCCTTATCTTGCTCGGAAAGGAATTCCAAGTGTAATTCCTTATCGGGGAAGAACATTGATTTATTACTGGAAAGCTCACCGCCGATTTCCACAACGCAATGTACGTTCGGCTTTTCTACCGACGTAACGCGGAATACGACAAGCCCGTTGTTCAAAAGAATTTTATCGCCTTCCGCTAAATCCTCGCAAATGCCTTGGTAAGATACGCTCACGCGCGAGATATCGCCTTCAATTTGTTCGGTTGTAAAGGTGAAGGAATCGCCGTTTTTCAGCTCGATTTTTCCGCCTTTAAAAGAACGAATTCTAAATTCAGGTCCTTTAGTATCTAACAAAATGGGAAGGGGAAGCTTCTTTTCTTCACGTACCTCTTTAATCATTTTTATTTTTTTTGCAAAGTCCTCGTGCGTACCGTGAGAAAAGTTTAAGCGAACGACGTCCATACCCGATTCCGCCATTTTTGCAAACGTTTCTTTGCTTTCACTGCTTGGACCAATTGTACAAATTATCTTTGTTTTTTTCATAGTTTACCTCTCACAAAAGGCGCAAAATTCACCGATTTTCCAAAAAATCGACAACTCTCACCCATTATATTATTTAAGATTACTTCCATTTTACTCTTTTTTATTTAAAAAAGCAAGAAAAATAGGTGCATTTTTTTTAAAAAAGTGCTATAATATATTTGATTTGAGTTTGTTATACGGTTGCGGGGTCTTTTATAGACCATGAGGAAAGTCCGAGCAGCATAGGACAGGGTGCCTGATAACGTCAGGTGAGGGCGACCTTAAGGATAGTGCAACAGAAATAAACCGCCGCAAAAGGCTTAACTTCGGTTTTGAACGGCTCGTCAACGAGCTTACCCGGTTGCGGTAAGGATGGAAAGGCGAGGTAAGAGCTCACCGATACCGTGGTAACACGGTATGCCATGTAAACCCCACTCGCTGCAAGATTGGGTGATCGTCAATAGGGCTGTCCGTCCGACGATTTACCGTGAATATCGCTTGAGCTTATCGGCGACGGTAAGCCTAGATAAATGACCGTACACGACAGAACTCGGCTTACAGACAGACTCAAATCTTTTTAGAAAAATAAGGAGGGGATAAAACCTCTTCTTTTTTTCACAAAAAAATAATTACGTGCATACGATATAGTATGAGGCTTTCCTCAAATACACAAGAAGGACTTGAAATACTATGTGCAATTATTGTCAAACGGGTTCCGTTTTTTCCAATTCCTGCGGATGTAATTCGCAGTGGCGCGTACAGCGTATTTGCTATGATAGAAACGGGAATATTCACGTAATCTTCAGCAACGGTTATACTTGCCGTCGGATTACTTGCGGAGTAAGGCAGAACAATTCTTGGTGGAACGAAGCGAATACGACTGCAACGAACGGTAACGGCTGTTCTTGCGGCTGTGCAAACGATACGGCTGAAACGAGCGGCGATAGCTGTTTTGGCAGCTGTGCAAGAAACGCAACGGCGCAGAACACGGATTCGTATTACGCAAGGTTATACGGCTTGTACTCGGGCACCAACGGCAGATCTTGCTGCTGTGGCGGCTACACTGCACTCTAAAAGATAAAAAGCGGCGGAAGAACTCCGTCGCTTCATTTTTTTTGTGTTGCGGTTGAAAAGTACAATTATTGGCAATACTGTCCGTGTGAAAAAATTGCGCTCCGTTTATCTATACGCCAAGGAAAAATATGCCCTTTTGGCGCTTAAAAAATATACGACGATAGCAGGCACTTTGGTCTTTTTCTTAATTATGTCCATCGTGCCTTTTTCCTTTTGGATTTCCTTGCTTATCGGTAAATTGCCCGTAGATACGGAAAAAATTTTATCCTTGCCCGTCTTTGATTCGGTGAAAAACGTACTGTTATATATTCAAAAGGAGGCGGAAAACGCCACGGCAAGCGCTTCCATTATTTTGGTGTTTACGACGCTTTATTCCGCGACGAACCTTTTTTATCAAATGCGCAAGAGTGGGGAAATCATCTATGATTACCGCCGTGAAACGCAAGGGATAAGGTTGCGTATAGGGGCGCTTATTTTGCTTATCGTCGTGATGGCGTCGGTTGTCGTTTTTTTGCTGTTGTTCGGGTTGGGCAGTTTTTTATTTTCGCAACTGCTCACTAAAGCGTGGGAGATCGTCGCTGATTATCTTTTGCTGGCTATCATTGCCTTTTTTCTCGTCTTAATTTTAAACGTTTACATTTGTCCACATAAAACAAGCGTGAAAAATTTTCTCTCGGGTACGTTTTTGACGGTGGGATTGTGGACGGTGGCAATCGTCGGCTTTTCCGTCTATTTAAAAATCGGAAATATGGGCAGACTTTACGGCGCGCTTAGCGCAATCATCGTCTTTTTGCTTTGGCTGTATATTTTGATGATTTGTTTCATCGTCGGCGTTATCTTCAACAGCGAGCGCGTCATGCAAGCGATAAAAAAGAACAAAAAAGCAAAGCCGCATAAAAAGAAGAAAACGCGGCAAACTATCCTTGATGAAAAAGATTAAATTAAGAAGTTCTATTCTCGCAGGCACTTGCGCTATCCTTGCGCTTATCCCCAATTTTTCTATGGCAAAAGGGGGCGATTTAAAGCAAATTGCCAAACCTTATTTAGGCGTATACGAGTGTAAGAGCGCGCAACTCGGCGAAGAAGATTTATTGGAAGATTTTTCGCGTATTCACTTAGAATTGAAAAAGGACGGCGCGTTCGTTTTGTATTATACTGACAAAAAGAGAGGAAAAGAAGAACGGTTGCGTGGTAAATACGTTTACGATGACGAAAAGCAAACGGTTACGTTAAAATTCGCAGAGGGAAAAGGCTTTCAACGTGCATTTCCGCTCCAAAAAGGGCAGTTGACCGTCAGTTTTCCCATCGGAAAGCGGCAATTATGCCTGATTTTCGAGCAAAAATAAATTTCAAAAAAGTGAACAAATGTTCATAAAACGCTTGCCAAATGGAAAAATATGTGTTATAATGAGTTACACTTATGGAAATCGAGTTGACGCAAGATCAAGAAAATGCGAAAAAATTAATAGCGGAGTGGTACTTTAACACCGACAATCAATTTTTCGTGCTTTCGGGTTATGCGGGCACGGGCAAAACTTTTCTGATCGATTACGTCGTGCGCAACGTCCTGCGTTTAGAAATCGGGAAAGGCGTAGTATTCGTTTCCCCGACGGGTAAGGCGGCTGCAAACCTTTTAAAAAACGGCACGCTCGCGGGGACGGTACATAGTCTAATTTATATCCGCGACGGCGACGAGTTTGACGTAGACGAAAACGGCGAGATTATCGAGCGGGAAGAAATCAAGTTTATCAAGCGCGAAAAAATCGACGAAAACATACGCTTGATTATCGTCGACGAAGCCTCGATGATCAACGAGGAAATGTTGTACGATTTGTTAAGTTTCAACGTGAAATGTCTTTTTTGCGGAGACGGCGCGCAGCTTCCGCCCGTTTCGGGGAATTGTCCGCTTTTAAGTAAGCCCAATTATACAATGACGGAAATCGTCCGCCAAGCCGCAGATAATCCCATCATTCAAGTCGCCACACTCGCGCGCAGAGGGGAGTATATTCCGTACGGCGTATACGGCGACAGCGTCTGCGTTATCAGCAAAAAGGCGTTCAAAGGGTCGGATCGTCAGCGCTTGCTTATGGCGGCAGATCAGGTGCTTTGCGGTACGAATAGAACGCGCAATGCGCTTAATCAAGAGATCCGTAAATATAAAAATATTCCCGAGGATGCGGTTTTGCCCGTTGAGGGCGAAAAACTTATCTGTACGCTCAACGACTGGGAAAAGCCGTTGGACAAAGAGGAAAAATTTCATCTTGTAAACGGTATTATCGGCATCGCAGAAAACGTGAAAGAAAGTATCGACGATTTGGCAACGATGGAATTTAGGGCGGATTTTATGCAGGCAAGCGTAAAAGTACCTTTTGATACGGGGATTTTTGAGCGAGGGCGCTATCGCCACGGATACGGTAACCGAGCCGTAACGCTCGCAAACGGAACGGTGGTTTCCGAGTATAACACGGAGATGTTGCGGAAATTCCGTGCCGTTTCCGACGAACCCGTTTGCCGTTTCGAGTTCGCCTACGCCGTTACTTGCCATAAAGCGCAGGGCTCGGAATTTGATTTCGTCATTGTCTTTGACGAGTCATGGGTATTTGGGGAAGAACGGCACCGTTGGCTATATACGGCAATCACGCGCGCTAAGGAGAAACTCTTGGTAATTCGATGAAAACTCTTGACGAGTTTTGCGGAATTTGTTATAATGACAAAAATCACAAAACTCGGAGTAAACATGAAAAGGAATTTGGAAAAATATCAGCTTATCGAAAGGTCTATTTTAACGACTTACCGAAAGACGTTGTGGTCGCCTTTTGTATATGCGGTAAAAAAATACCGATTAATACAGGCAGGAGATAAAATTGCCGTCTGCATTTCGGGCGGGAAGGACAGTATGCTCCTCGCCAAATTAATGCAAGAATTGCACCGACACAGCGAAATTCCTTTTGAGTTGACTTTCTTGGTGATGGATCCGGGATATGCCCCCGAAAACATACGCAGAATCGAGGAAAATGCAACGATGATGCATATTCCCGTTACTATATTCGAAAGCGACGTTTTTGCGGCGGCAGACGCCGTTTCCGCCAATTCTCCGTGCTATTTGTGCGCGCGTATGCGCCGCGGACATTTGTATGCAAAGGCAAAGGCGCTCGGCTGCAATAAAATTGCGCTTGGACATCATAAAAGCGACGTCATCGAAACGACGTTGATGGGGATGCTTTACGGCGCGCAGATACAAGGCATGCTTCCCCGTATAAAAAGCACAAATTTCGAGGGAATGGAGCTTATTCGCCCGATGTGCTGCATATTGGAAGAGGATATCGTACGTTGGCAGGAATACAACGGTTTACAGTTTATCGCTTGCGCGTGCAAATTTACGCAAAATTTGACGGGAAGCGACGAAGATACCTTTTCGGCAAGACGCAAAATCAAGGCTCTGATCGCCGAATTAAAAAAGGAAAACCCAACGGTGGAGAGCAATATTTTCCAAAGCATCCACAACGTGCAGTTAGATACGCTCGCCGAATACAAACAAGACGGCTTTAAGCACAGCTTTTTAGATAAATTTGACGATTGAGGAATATCCGCGTTTTTGGCGCATAGAATAAACTATGCAAGAAACCAAACATATCGTAACAATCGAACAAAAGAAATTCTTGACGGTGAGCGCGGTGGAGAGCGTGGTTGCGTTTTCCGAGGCGAAAATCGTACTTGCCTTACAAGGGAACGTCAAAATGACAGTCGTAGGGACGGGCTTAAAAATCACCGGTTTTTCTAAGTCGACGGGCGCGTTTACGGCGGAAGGGACGGTTGTGGGCGTAAGCTATGGCGGCAAAAGTTTTGTTTCGCGCCTGTTTAAATAATGGACAGCAAAAATCAGCTCCTTTATTTCTGCTTATGTATATTGGTCGGCTTTTTGGCGGGACTTCCGTATGAAATTTTTGCCTTTCTTCGCGCGATTTTTCGTTGCGATAGAGGAAAAAATAAAACGTTAAGCGTTCTTTTGGACGTCCTTTATCCTATTTTCTTTGCTTTAATTTGCGTTTTTATGCAATTTATCCTGCGTTTTCCTGGATTTAGGGCGTATATGTGGATAGGTTACGCCGTCGGTTTTATAATATATTTAAAAATTTTGCGAAGAATACTTGCTTTTCTGCAAAAATCGTGCTATAATAGCCTTGTAAAAGTATTGCGGAAAGTAAATATAAAGAAAAAATCCCCAAAAAAGGGAGGGAGAGTTATATGACACAAGATAAAATGAGAAGGGTAATAACGGCTTGCGTAGCTGCCGGTACGGTTCTTCTTACGTGCCTTTCCGTATTCATTATCTATCAATGGATTACGCTTGCGGTTTTAAATAATCAGCAAAAGAAGTTGCAGAACGAGGTAGATCATTGGGACAAAAAATGCGAGCAAGCAGAAACTGACCTTGAATACTACGAAAGCGATTTATATAAAAATTACGCTTATTGGGAGCTCCAAATTTCCGGAGGAAATAAATGAAAAAATTTGCCGTAATTGACGTCGGCTCAAATTCCGTTCGCCTAATGTTTGTGGCGGACGGAAAAGTTTTATATAAGGCATTAAATACCACTCGGCTCGGCGAGGGTTTGGCTTCGTCGTCCTTACTTAAAAAAGAGGCGATTGAGCGTTCCGTAAGCGCCGTCGTTTCTTTTTACGATAAGGCAAAAGCAGGGGGAGCGGAAGAGGTTTACGCGTTCGCCACTGCGGCGGTGCGCTCGGCAACCAACGGACAAGCCTTCGTGGACGGCGTGCGCGCGGTACGCCCCTTACAGATAGAAGTGATTTCTGGTGAGGAGGAAGCGGAAATCGGTATTCTCGGCGCGCTGGGAAACGGCGACGGCGGCGTGGTTGACGTCGGCGGTGCAAGCACGGAAATCGTTATCAAAGAAAAAGGCGAAATTATTTTCAAAAAGAGCATAAATATCGGCGTTGTGCGCTTAAAAGATAAGTGTGGAAGAGATAAGGACGCATTGACGCAGGCGGCGCGAGAGGCGGCAAAAGAATACGTCGGTTTTCCGTCTGCCGACAACTTATACGCTATCGGCGGTACGGCAACCACGCTTGCGGCGTTGGCGCTTGAATTGCAAGCCTACGATTCCCAAAAAATCACGGGCGCAGTTTTGACGAAAGAAAAGATGCAACAAATGGCGGACAAACTTTCCCAAATGTCTGTGGAGGAAATAGCAGCGTTGCCGTGTATGCCTAAGGGCAGGGCGGACGTTTTATCGGGCGGCGCGGTTTTGCTTGCAACTTTGATGCAGGAGCTCGGGGTACAAACTTTGACGGCGAGCGACAGAGATAACTTAGAGGGTTACGCGATAAAGCGCGGTTTATTATAAAGGATTGACCTATGAAAAAAAGAATGGCAACGGTATATGCAATATTTTGCACGCTACTTATGGTGGCGGGCTTTGCAGTTGCGTTCATTTTTGCTTGGAGGACAGGCGCAAAGCAGTCGCTAAACTTTCTTTTCGGTATGTTAGGGAGTTTTATCATCGCGCCCATTTTTCATGAAATCGGTCATCTTGCCTTTTTGACGGCAAATAAAATGGAGTGCGTTTACATCAAGTGTTTTTGTTTTAAGCAGTATATAAAGAACGGAAAAAAACGTTTCGGTTTTGCTTCTCCCTTTAAAGCGGATGAAACGCAGGCAATCCCCAAGACGGGGGGAAATATGAAAAAGCGTGCGTCAGCATATACCGTCGGCGGTTTGGTTTTTAGCGGCATTTTACTTATCATACTCGTCGGCGCAGCGCTTGCTTGCACCTTACTTAACGTAACGAAATACACGTTGTGGGGGGCTGTGCCTTACTCTGCGTATATCCTCATTTTAAACGTTGCGCCTTTGGAGTACGCAAGCGGAAAAACGGACGCGCTCGTGTATCGCGGCATTCAAAAGGGGGAGCCTGCGGAAAAGGTTATGCTCTCCGCAATGGAGATACAAGGGCAACTTTACGAAGGGAAAAGTTTTGCGGAAATTGACGAAAATCTATATTTCGACGTGCCGCAACTTTGTGAGGACGAACCTCTTTACGCCGTCATTTTGGATTTGCGCTACCGTTATTATTTAGAGAAAAACGACCTGAAAAAAGCGGCGGATTGTCTTAATCGGCTCGTACAGGCGCAAGCGTATTTGACGGATATCGAGGTCGAAAAAATTGCCGCGGAGCTTACGTATATGCACTCCTTAAACGGGGATTTAGAGCGCGCGGAAGAAAGTGGAAAAATCTGTCGGGGATTTTTAAAAGAGGATACGGCAACGGCGAAGCGTATTCTTGCCGCTTATTCGGCGGCGTTTGGCAAGACGGAAGCGGTTGTTCCTTTGCTCGCACAAGCAAACGAGATTTTAAAAAAGGAACGCATACTCGGCGTAAAACGCTTTGAAGAGATACTTATTTCCCGTATTCAATCGGTATAAACTCCCTATTCTTCGGACATACTTACGAAAAAATGGAAGGTTGTATAATGCAAACGGACGAGAAAATGGAAAATCGCAATATAAACAGAAAAGCGGGCATTCTTATGCCCGTTTCTTCCTTGCCGTCAAACGTGGGGATCGGTACGTTCGGCAAAGGCGCGTATGCGTTTGTGGATTGGTTGCAAAGCGCGGGTATGCGCGTTTGGCAGGTGTTGCCGCTTTTGCCTACGGGCTATGGCGACAGCCCTTATCAATCTTGCGCATCTAACGCGCTCAATTATTATTTTATCGACTTCGAGCTTTTGGAAGAGGATGGATTATTGGAACGCGCAGATTACGCGGAAATCGTTTGGGCTGAGGATGAACGCCGCGTCGATTACGGCAAACAATTTGCGTGCAAAACGCAAGTGCTTGAAAAGGCGTTTTCCCGTTTTGATAAAAAGAATGCGGGTTGGCGCGCCTTTCTCAAAAAAGGGGAATATGCGGATTTTGCGTTATTTATGACCTTAAAGCATAAGCACAATTACGCGCCTTGGACGGATTGGGCAGAGCCCTATAAGAGCTGTGAGGGCAATGTTTCGGAGGAATTTTATAAAGAAAACGCGGATGAGCTGGCGTTTTGGCAGTTCACGCAATACATTTGCTTAAAGCAATGGAAAGCGCTTCGCGCGTATGCCAACGAACGGGATATTCAAATTATGGGGGATATGCCCATCTACGTTTCTGCCGACAGCGTGGAAATGTGGAAATATCGCCGTCAGCTCTTTATGATAGATAAGGACGGAAATCCTGCCTTATGCGCAGGCGTGCCGCCCGACGCGTTTTGCGACGACGGTCAGCTTTGGGGAAATCCCGTATACGATTGGGCAAAGTTAAAAAAAGACGGTTTTGCGTGGTGGAAACGGCGTATCGTTTCCGCGTTTGAAACGCAGTTCGATATTATCCGTATCGACCATTTCCGCGCGTTTGATAGATTTTATGCGATTCCCGTCGGCGCGGAAACGGCAAAGGAAGGGGAATGGATGGACGGCCCGAAAGCGGCTCTGTTCGAGGGGTTGGAAAAATATCCCATCGTCGCGGAAGACCTTGGCGTTATCGACGACGGCGTTCGTCAGCTTTTAAGGGATACCGATTATCCCGGCATGAAGGTGTTCGAATTTGCTTTTGACGGCAATCCCGACAACGAGTATTTGCCCTCGAAATATAATCAAAACTGCGTCGCGTACACGGGCACGCACGATAACAATACTTTAAAGGCGTTTATCGAAAGTATGGACAAGGCGGAACGCGCGGCGTTTGAAAAAAAATTGGAAGAAGAATGTTTACGCGCCGACGTTGCCTACGTAACGGAAACGATTGAGGACGAGTGCAAGAGTATTATCGAATTGCTGTTCTCTTCTAATGCGGATACGGTGATTGTCCCTATGCACGACGTAAGCTGCTTCGGGTCGGAAGCGCGTTTAAATGCGCCGAGCACCCTTTCCTCGCAAAATTGGACGTTTCGTTTTGTGGAAACGGATTTCGGTAGAAGAAAGGCGGCTTGGTTAAAGCAGTTATCCGAAATATACGGCAGATAATTTCCTTATTTATTCCCAAAGAAAAAATATAAAGATAAAACTCTCTCACGGCGAGGGAGTTTTCTTTTTTATCGGGTATAAAAAAGGACGCGATTAGCAAGAATAAGAGAAAGAAAGTCATAAAGACGGGAGGAAAGCATGAAGAAAACAGTAAAACTTATGTGTGGTGCGTTGGCGCTTACTTCTGCGCTCGGTTTCGTTGGGTGCAGCTGTGCTATGGACGATGCGGGGGCAATCAAGCTGACGGTTTGGGTGTCGGAGGCGGATAAGGCGTTTGCAGAGGAAGTCGCAAAAGACTTTAAGGCGAAAAATCCTGACAAAAACTATCAAATCGTCGTAGACATTCAAGGCGAGAACGACGTCGCAACCAGAGTGTTAAACGACGTGGAGAACGCCGCGGACGTGTATTCGTTCGTCAACGACCAAGTCCCTAAACTTATCAACGGCGACGCCCTGGCAAGAATCGCAGGCGACAGATTGACGCGCGTGTCGGAAGCAAATTCCGAGCAATCGATGCAATCGGTTACCATTGAAACAAACGGCGAAAAAGCGGTATACGGTATGCCGTACACGGACAACACTTTCTTTTTGTACTACAATAAAGCGGCGTTGACGGAAACGGACGTAAAGACGTTCGACGGTATTTTGGCAAAGTGCAGCGCAAACAAGCAGTTTGCATTCCCTATGGCGGACGGTTGGTATACGAGCGCTTTCTATTTTGGGAAAAATCTCGGCTATAGCGTAACCTACGATGAGAATTTAGCCGAAACGAAGATCGAGTGCGATTTCGACAACGAGACGGGTGTAAAAGTTACGGAAGCCATGTGGAGCTATGCCCAAAACAATGGGTTTAAAGCAGACGCAAACGATTCTAAAATCACGGCGGGATTTGGCGACGGAAGTATCGTTGCCGCCGTTTCGGGTATTTGGAACAGAAAGGCAATTGAGGACGCGTTAAAGGAAAATTTTGCCGCAGTCAAATTGCCTACCTATACGTTGGGCAGCGGAGAACAAACGGGAGAGCAGGTGCAACTCGTTTCTTTTGCCGGCTATAAGGCGATGGGGGTAAACAACTACTCCAAAAATAAGACGGACGCGTTGGATTTTGCAGAGTTCTATACCAATAGGGAAAATCAAATTAAGCATTACGAAGCGCGCGGCCTTGTTCCTACGGATACGGAAGCGCGTAAGGACGAAAAGATACAAGCGGACGTTTGCGCAAAGGCAATTACCGAACAGTTGAATTACAGCAAAACGCAACTTAACGTGCCTTCCACGCTTTGGGTGCCTATGGAGGGCTTGGGTTCGGCAATGATCACGGGGGCACAGAGCGGCTCGTTCGACTTGCAAGCGCAATTAAAGGCGTGCGTGGACGCTATTAAGAAAACCACGACGAAAAATACAGACAACGGCACAATGTAAAGAATATGGGGGAGAAGGGTGAAAAGTAAAAGTATTATCAAAGCGGCTGGCTTAAATCCAATAAAAGCGTTGTTGGCGGCATTGAGAGGCGGCTCTGTTTTCACCCGTCTCTCCTTTGTCGTTATGGGTTTTGGACAAATCGCGCGCGGACAGATATGCAAAGGAATAGCGTATATGGCAACGCAAGCACTGTTTATCTTGTATATGATATTTTTCGGCGGCGGATACATCAGGCAACTCTTTTCGGGTAATTTGGGTACTCGTCTTTCGGGGGAGAGTTGGAACGAAGCGTTGCAAATGTTCGAAAAAATCAAGGGGGACAACAGCTTTCTTATTTTGCTGTACGGCGTTGTGAGCGTAGTCCTTTTTCTGCTCTTTACCTGGATATGGATTTTAAACGTTAAAGGCAATTATGAAAACGACTGTAAAATAGAGAGGGGGGAAAAGGTGTTCACCTTGCGGCAGGATATACGTGCGCTGGTAAACGAGCGTTTTTACGTACTCTTATTGGCTTTGCCGCTTTTGGGCTTACTTGTATTTACGGTAATGCCCTTGGTGTTTATGGTCCTTATCGCATTCACCAACTACGACTACGCGCATATGCCGCCTGGAAAACTCTTCGATTGGGTAGGCTTTCGTAATTTCAAAACGATGTTTTCCCTTTCGCAAGGCAGCTCGGGCTTTGCATTCGTTTTTATGCGCGTCCTGCTTTGGACGTTCGTGTGGGCGTTTTTTGCTACGTTCACAAACTATTTCCTCGGAATCATCATTGCATTACTCATTCAAAAGAAAGGGATTAAACTCAAAGCCTTATGGCGCACGCTGTTCGTAGTTGCAATTGCCGTGCCGCAATTCGTTACGCTTTTATTGATGCAAAAGATTTTGGACAGCGACGGGATACTCAATAAAATGCTTGGCACAAATATTCTATGGCTGACCGACCAACGGTATCTTTCTCTTTTACCAAGGACGATGATCATCCTCGTCAATATTTGGCTGGGCGTTCCGTATACCCTGCTCATGTGCTCGGGGATCTTGATGAATATCCCCACCGATTATTACGAGGCGGCGAGAATAGACGGAGCAAATCCCGTAACGATATTTTTTGCTATCACGCTACCGTATATGCTACACGTTACCGCGCCCTATTTAATTACGCAGTTTGTAGGAAACATCAACAACTTTAACGTCATATGGCTGTTGACGGGCGGCGGGCCTGTGGATAATCTGCATTACGGCGGCGGCTCGCAGGCACAATCTACCGACTTACTTGTAACGTGGCTCTACCGTTTGACGACTGACCAAAATCCCAAGTATAACGTTGCGTCCGTTATCGGTATCGTCATTTTCGTCATCTCAGCCGTTCTGTCCTTAATAACCTTTAACCGAACCTCCGCCGCGCGGAGTGAGGAGGCGTTTCAATGAAAATGGGAATGACAAGGGTATGGCGCAAGGTATCCGACGCGCTTGTTTATCTGCTTCTTGCTACGCTCGGAATTTTATGGGTGTTGCCTATTTTTTATCTCGTCTATACGGCTTTCCGCGTAACGCCGTCTACGGGGATCATCAATACGCTTTTTCCGACGGGATTACGGCTCGGAATGGGGAATTTTACCCGTCTCTTCCGCGACACGATGTTTGCAAGATGGCTTGGGAATACTTTAATCGTTTCCGTATCCTCTTGCGCGTTGACAACGTTGTTTATTTTAATGGTCAGCTATGCGTTTTCACGCTTGCGTTTCAAATTGAGAAAACCGCTTATGAACGTATTGCTCGTACTGGGCATGTTCCCGGGGTTTATGAGTATGATCGCCGTATATTTTATATTAAAGGCGATGTGGTTGACAAATTCTCTTTTCGCGCTTATATTAGTGTATTCGGGTAGCGCGGCGCTGTCTTATTATATCTGTAAAGGATTTTTTGATACTGTCCCCAAAGCCATGGAGGAGGCGGCGGTGTTAGACGGGGCGAGCCAACCGATAATTTTTCTGAAAATTATTTTGCCGATGGCAAAGCCGATTATCGTCTATACGGTATTGACGTCCTTTATTTCGCCGTGGTGCGATTTTATCTTCGTGAATACGATTATCAGCGAGCGGGATAAATACACCGTTTCCTTGGGATTGTATAAGATGATTAACGCGGAAAAAAATAGCTTTAACGACAACTTTACCACCTTTTGCGCGGGCGCGTTTGTGGTCGGTACGATTATCGTCAGTCTATTTATGAGTATGCAGAAGTATTACGTCGAGGGCGTAACAAGCGGCGCAGTCAAGGGATAGCGCAAAGAAAAAGCTCCATCCGTTAGGGGGTGGAGCTTTCCGTTATTTATTTTTAATTAAAAGCCGTTCAGCCAAGGCAACCAACGCGTACATACCTGCCGCCAATACGCAGAGGATAAATACGGCGCTCATGACGAGGTCAAGTTTAAACACCTGCCCGCCGTACACGATAAGGTAGCCTATCCCTGCTTTCGATACGATGTATTCGCCCATGATCGAGCCGATCCACGCCATACCGACGTTGATTTTCAGCATAGAAATAAAGTTGGGCAGAGAGGAGGGAATCACCAACTTGGTAAGTACTTGCAGTTTGCTCGCACCCATCGATTGCATAAGGAGCAGTTTGCTCTTTTCCGTTGCCATAAAACCGTTTAGCATATTCAAAATGGCAACGATCAAGCCGATAAGTACCGTCATAAAAACGATGGCTTCACTGCCCGTGCCGCACCAAATGATAATCAGCGGGCCAAGCGCGATTTTGGGCAAGGCGTTAAGCACCACGAAGTAGGGCTCGGAAATGCGTCTTAACGCGTCGCTCCACCAAAGCAACAAAGCAATGGAATAACCCAGCACGACGGCGATAGCAAAGCCTGCAAGCGTTTCCCAAAGGGTAGTACCCACGTGCAAAAACAAAGAACCGTTTTTATACAAGTCCGCAATCGTTTTTGCAATCCGGGAGGGGGAACTGGTAATAAAAGGGTTAACCCACAAAAGCTGTGCGGACAATTCCCAAAAGGTTAAAAACAACACGAGCACCGCGCAACGGATAACGTTGACGATAATGCTTTTATTTCGCGCGCCGCGAAGATAAAGGAGATGCTCGCGGGAGATTTCAGTATTCTTTTTCATTGGTTCAACTCCTTCCAAAGTATTTCAAACCAGCGAGAAAATTCTTGGTTTTCCCTTCGCCGCAAAGGCTCTGTTTCAGGAAACTCTAAGATATGTTCCGAGATGATTTTTGCCGGTCTTTTCGAAAGTACAAAGATTTTATCTGCAACGGAAATAGCTTCGCTGATATCGTGCGTAATCAAAAGCGCCGTCTTTTTTTCGTTGCGGATAATTTTATATACGTCGTCGCAAACGGAAAGTCGCGTTTGATAATCGAGCGCGGAAAAGGGCTCGTCAAGCAACAACACGTCCGGGTTCATCGCAAGTGTGCGAATGAGCGCGGCGCGTTGCCGCATTCCGCCCGAAAGCTGGGACGGATAGCTTTTTAAAAATTGTTTCAAACCGTATTTTTCCGCAAGAGCGACGACGCGCGCTCGGTTTTCGGGCGTGTTCACGCGCTTAATTTCCAAGGGGAGAAAAATGTTTTTCTCAATGGTGCGCCAAGGGAAAAGCTCATCTCTTTGCAACATATATCCCAAGGAAACGTTCAACGCGGAAACCTTGCCTTTTGTAGGTGTAAGTAATCCTGCCGCCAAAGAAAGCAAAGTCGTTTTTCCGCAACCCGACGGGCCGATGATGGCGACAAATTCGCCTTCGTGGACGGAAAAGCTGACGTCCTGCAAGGCGACGGTTTCTCCTTGTTTACTGTGGTAGTGCATCGAAACGTTATCGAAACGTAAAACTTCTTTCATTTGCGTAAATCCTTATTTATAATTTTGCTTATGCGTTATATATCTCGCCATACACCTTTTGGGCGTAGGAATTGTCAACCAATTTATCCATAGACATGCGTTTTTCCAGTTCGCCAGCGTTTTCAATGATGTCTTGTAGACGGTTAAAGCTGTCCTCCGTCATCGAAAGCTCGGTGCGCCAAGCGTCAACGTCTTTATATCTTTGCACGGACGCGGCAAGCGCCGTTTCGGAAACGCCCTCGAAATATTTAACGAGATAAGGCGCAACGGTGGCGGCATTCGTTTCGTTGACGTATTTTACAGCTTTTGTTACGGCACGCAAAAATCCTTCTGCGGTAGCCGTATTTTTATTCAGCCAAGATTTTTTCGACATAAAGCAGGTGTAGGGCACTTCGCCCGAAGCCTCGCCAACCGAAGCGACGACGTAGCCTTTGCCCGCGGCTTCGTACTCGTATGCGACGGGGTCGAACATCGTGCAATAATCCGCCGTGCCCGCTTCAAACGCGCTAGTCATAAGGTTGAACGCAACGTCGTAATTTAATGTCAAATCCGTGCCGTCAAAAAGATTATTTTGTTTTAAAACGTATTCAAAGGTCATCGCGGGGACACCGCCTTTTCTGCCCGCTAAAATTTCTTTACCTTTCAAGTCGCTCCAAGTGAAGTTGGGCTCGGGTTTACGGGAAACGAGGAAGGACCCGTCGCGCTTGGTAAGTTGCCCAAAGACGGTAGGAACGTCCGTCGAGCCGCCGATAAGTACGTATAAAGCCGCTTCGGGACCGCAGAAACCGACGTCCGCGTCGCCCGAAAGGACGGAGGACATAACGTTATCCGCGCCGCCGCCGTTGGTGAGGTCGATTTTAATTTTTTCTTCTTCAAAATACCCGAGCGCCTCCGCAAGATATAAAGGCGCATAGAAAACGGAGTGCGTAACTTCGTTAACGTGAACGGTTTTCATGCCGTCTTTATCTCTCGTTTTGCAGGCGGGAAAAGCAAGCACGGCAGTTATGGCGGCAATCGCCGCACAAATAGGTTTGAGGATTTTTTTCATAAATAACTCCGAATAAAAATTTTTTTAGAATAATATATTATATGAACGCCCATTTATAATTGACAATTTAAAAACAAAGTACTATAATAAATTAGCTATGCTAAAATAGAAAGGTGCGCCCTTTTTTAAAATGACATAGCCAATTAGCGAAAAAATAAGAAACCGAAGAGGGGTTTTATCGATATGGATATGCAAAAGACGTACAATCCTAAAGATTTTGAGGACAGAATTTACACTGATTGGGAAAAATCGGGGAAGTTCCGTGCGGAGGTGGACGAGAATAAGCTGCCATTCACCATTATGATGCCGCCTCCTAACATTACGGGTCAGCTTCATATGGGGCACGCAATGGACGCAACGATGCAGGATACGCTTATTCGTTTTAAGCGTATGCAGGGGTATTCTGCGTTGTGGCTTCCCGGTTGCGACCACGCATCTATCGCAACGGAAGTTAAAATCGTTGAAAAAATGAAGAAGGACGGCTTTACGAAGGCAGACCTCGGTAGAGAGGGCTTTTTAAAGCGCGCTTGGGAATGGAAAGAACAGTACGGCAACCGTATTATGCTCCAACAGCGTAAAATGGGTACGTCTTGCGATTGGTCTCGCCAAGCGTTTACGATGGACGAGCGGTGTTCCCGCGCCGTTCGCGAGGTGTTTGTAAACTTGTACGAAAAGGGTCTGATTTATCAAGGAGACAGAATTATCAACTGGTGCCCTTGCTGTAAGACTGCGCTTTCCGACGCGGAAGTTGAATATGCAGAGGAGGCGGGGCATTTCTGGCATTTGCGCTATCCTGCGACGGACGGCAGCGCGGAAGTTATCGTTGCAACCACACGTCCTGAAACGATGCTCGGCGATACGGCGGTTGCGGTACACCCCGACGACGAAAGATATAAAGCGCTCGTTGGCAAAACTTTGAAGTTGCCTTTGGTAGGTAGGGAAATTCCTGTCGTTGCAGACGATTACGTTGACCCTGCTTTCGGTACGGGTTGCGTTAAAATCACGCCTGCGCACGACCCTAACGACTTTGAAGTCGGCAAGCGCCATAATTTGCCCGTTATCCGCGTGATGAACGACGACGGTTCTATGAACGAGCTTGCAGGTAAATATCAAGGCTTGGATAGATACGTTGCGAGAAAGCAAATCGTTGCAGACCTGCAAGAGCTTGGCAACCTTGTAAAAATCGAGGGGCATACGCATAACGTAGGACATTGCTACCGTTGTAATTCGACGGTAGAGCCTATCGTTTCCAAGCAATGGTTTGTAAAAATGGAACCGCTCGCAAAACCTGCAATTCAAGCGGTTATGAAAGGAAAAACGAAATTCGTACCCGAACGTTTCTCTAAGACGTATTATAATTGGATGGAAAATATCCGTGATTGGTGTATTTCCCGTCAGCTTTGGTGGGGACACCGTATTCCCGTATGGTATTGTAAAGACTGCGGTAAGGTGATTTGCGCTAAGGAAGACCCGACGGAATGTCCTGTTTGCGGAAGTACGCATCTGCGCCAAGACGAGGACGTTTTGGATACGTGGTTCTCGTCCGCGCTTTGGCCTTTCTCTACGCTCGGTTTCCCCGAAGAAACGGAAGATTATAAGTATTTCTACCCGACGGACGTACTCGTTACGGGCTACGACATCATTTTCTTCTGGGTCGCCAGAATGATTTTCTCAGGTATCGAGCATACGGGCAAAGTGCCTTTCCGCGACGTGCTTATTCACGGTATCGTCCGCGACGAACAAGGCAGAAAAATGAGTAAGTCGCTTGGCAACGGTATCGACCCGCTTGAAGTTATCGAAAAATACGGCGCGGACTCCTTGCGTTTGTCCTTGCTTCGCGGCGTTGCGCCCGGCAATGATACGCGTTATTCGGATACGAAAGTAGAAGCCTGCCGCAACTTTATCAACAAGCTTTGGAACGCGGCTCGTTTCGTGCTTATGAACGTGGAAGGGAGAAAAGTTTCGCCCATTGAAGACGTGAAACTTACACCTGCCGATAAGTGGATTATCTCTAAATTGCAAAGCTGTATTCGCGAGGTAACGACCAACCTTAATAAATATGAGTTAGGGGTTGCGGCGGACATCGTTACCGATTTTGTTTGGGATGATTTCTGCGATTGGTATATCGAGCTTTCCAAGCCTGCATTGTACGGCGAAGATGAAAGCAGAAAATCCGATGTGCTTTCCGTGCTTTGCCACGTGCTTGAAAACGCGTTGAAACTTTTGCATCCGTTTATTCCTTTCGTAACCGAAGAAATTTTTGCAAACTTGCCCAACACGCAAGGTAGTATTATGGTTTCCGAATTCCCTCGTTACAACTCCAAAGCCGCTTACAAGAAAGAGGCGAAGGCGTTTGAGGGGGTTATGGGCATTATCAAAGCCGTCCGCGCAATGAAAAAAGATGCGGATTGCCCTCCTTCCAAGAAGGTGGAACTCAACGTCGTTACGGAAAGCAAACGCCTTATTCAAGTGAATAAGGATTGTATTATGAAACTCTCGGGCGCGAGCGCGCTCAATTTTGTAACGAGCGCGGCAGACGTAGAGGATAAAACGGTTTCGGCGATTACGGAAATCGCACAAATCTACGTGCCTCTTGGCGAGCTCGTCGACCTTGAAAAAGAAAAGGTAAGATTGTCTGCGGAAATCGAACGTATCGACGCTGAAATCGCAAGAGCGGAAGGAAAGCTGAACAACGAAAAATTCGTTTCCAAGGCACCTGCAAAACTTGTTGAGGCGGAAAAGGAAAAACTTGCTAAATATCAAGACATGAAAGCAAAGTGCGTCGCACAGCTTGAAAGTCTTTAGTTTTAAGAAAAACGCTCGGGAAAAGCCTCGGGCGGTTTTTCGTTTAAAAAATATGGAAAATCTTCAAAAAAAGTTTACTCAAACGGTTGACAATATTGACAGACTATGCTAAAATGTTATCGTTGCGTTTTAGGCGCATTATGCCCTATTGAAGAAATATCCCGTAGGGATAGGACAAGCGCAACCTCTAATTTTGCTTTCTTTGAAATTGCGGTAAGGGCAGTTTCGAGGGAAATATATTCCAAAATTTTTACAAGGAGGTCAAAAATATGCCTACTATCAACCAGCTCATCAAAAAGGGCAGAGAACGTATCACGTACAAATCCAAGAGTCCTATTCTTGACGAATGCCCTCAAAAGCGCGGCGTATGTTTGTCCGTAACCACGACTTCTCCTAAGAAGCCTAACTCCGCTATGCGTAAGATTGCTCGTGTACGTCTTACCAACAAGCAGGAAGGTACGGTCTACATTCCCGGTGAAGGACACAACCTTCAGGAGCACAGCTCCGTTTTGATCAGAGGCGGACGTGTTAAAGACTTGCCCGGTGTACGTTATCACATCATCCGTGGCGCGCTTGACACTGCCGGCGTTGCTAAGCGTAAGCAGTCCCGTTCTAAATACGGTGCTAAACGCCCTAAGTAATTTAGTAAACGCAAACAAAAGGGGAAGTATTTACTTCCAAGAGGTGCGAGAACTCTTACAAACACTCGGAAGTCGGTTGCGTTTTAAGACTAAAACCAAAACGCAAAAGACCTACTTGTAATCGGAATATTGCTCGAAAAGCCCCGAATAAAAGTAGGCAGTATGCAACGAAAGTTGCAGAAGATTCGCACTCCGCTCGTTCGGTAGCGCGATAGCTGTACTGAAGGGTAATGCCCTTATCAAAAATTATTTAAAGGAGGATAAAAACTATGCCTAGAAGAGGTAATGTCCCTAAGAGAGACGTTCTGCCCGATCCTATGTATAACAGCAAAGTCGTAACCAAGCTTATCAATCAAATCATGCTTGACGGCAAAAAAGGCACGGCGCAGACTATCGTTTACGATGCATTTAAAATTATGGGTGAAAAGCTCAATATGGATCCCATGGAAGTATTCAATCAGGCTATGCAAAACGTTATGCCTGTCGTTGAAGTAAAAGCTCGCCGTGTAGGTGGTGCTAACTATCAGGTTCCTATCGAAATCAGACCTGAAAGACGCCAAACGCTCGCTATCCGTTGGATTGTTATCAACACCAGAAAGAGAAGCGAAAGAGAAATGGCAAAAAGACTTGCTGCAGAACTTATCGACGCGTACAACAACGCGGGCGGTTCTGTAAAGAAGAAAGAAGATACGCACAGAATGGCTGAAGCGAACAAGGCATTCGCTCACTTCAGATTCTAAGAGAGGTAAGCTATGGCTAGAGAATACGATTTATTCCATACCAGAAATTTTGGTATCATGGCGCACATCGACGCGGGTAAAACGACGACGAGTGAACGTATCCTGTTCTACACGGGTAAGACGCACAAAATCGGTGATACCCACGAAGGTACCGCTACGATGGACTGGATGGCGCAGGAGCAGGAACGCGGTATTACCATTACTTCCGCTGCTACGACCTGTATTTGGAAGGGGCACCGCTTTAACATCATCGACACCCCGGGCCACGTTGACTTCACCGTAGAAGTTGAACGTTCCCTCCGCGTTTTGGACGGCGCTGTTGCTACGTTCTGCGCAAAGGGTGGCGTTGAACCTCAGTCCGAAACCGTATGGAGACAAGCGGACAACTATAAAGTTCCCCGTATTGCATACGTTAATAAGATGGATATCAACGGCGCGGACTATTTCCGTGTTGAAAAGATGATCCGCGAAAGATTGGGCGCTAACCCCGTTGCAATCGAACTTCCCATCGGTAAAGAAGATACCTTCAAGGGTATTATCGACCTTATTCGCATGGAAGCAGAAGTTTATTATGACGACCTTGGTAAGGATTTCCGTAAAGAACCCATCCCCGAAGATTTGATGGATCTTGCACAGGAATATAGAGAAAAGCTTGTTGAAGAAGCTGCTGCAGGTAGCGACGAACTCATGGAAAAATTCTTTGAAGAAGGGGATTTGTCCGAAGAAGACATTATTGCAGGTCTTCGTATGCGTTGCTTGAGAATGGAAGCAATTCCTATGCTCTGCGGTTCTTCCTACAAGAACAAGGGTGTTCAGTTCCTTCTCGACGCGGTTATCAATTTCCTTCCCAGTCCCTTGGACGTTGCGCACGTTAAAGGCGTTAATCCCGATACGGACGAAGAGGAAATCAGAAGAACGGCAGACGACGAACCTTTCGCAGGTCTTGCGTTCAAAATCGCAACCGACCCCTTCGTTGGTTCGCTTGCATACTTCCGTGCTTATTCGGGCGTTCTTCCCGCAGGTTCTTACGTGTATAACTCCACGAAAGAAAAGAAGGAAAGAGTTGGTCGTTTGGTGCAAATGCACGCTAACGAAAGAAAGGATATCCCCGAAATTTGCTCGGGTGACATCTGCGCAATCGTTGGTTTGAAATATACGACGACGGGTGACACGCTCTGCGACGAAAAACATCCCATCATTCTCGAAAAGATGGTATTCCCTGAACCCGTTATCCAGCTTTCTCTTGAGCCCAAGACGAAAGCAGGTCAGGAAAAGATGACGATGGCGCTTATTAAGCTTGCAGAAGAAGACCCTACGTTCAAGACGTACACCGATCAAGAAACGGGTCAGACGATCATCGCCGGTATGGGTGAACTTCACCTCGACATTATCGTTGACAGACTTTTAAGGGAATTCAAAGTAGAAGCAAACGTAGGTGCGCCTCAGGTTGCTTACAGAGAAACCTTCCGCAAAGCAGTTGAATGCGAAGGTATGTACAAGCGTCAGTCTGGTGGTAAAGGTCAGTACGGTCATTGTAAACTCCGTCTTATCCCTCAAGAACCCGGCGAAGGCTACGCATTCGAAGACGAAACGGTTGGCGGTTCGATTCCTAAGGAATATATCCCCGCAATCGACAAGGGTATTCAAGAAGCGGCGAAGAACGGTTTCCTTGCTGGCTACGAAATGGTAGACTTCAAGGTTGTCGTATACGACGGTTCCTACCACGAAGTCGACTCGTCCGAAATGGCGTTCAAAATCGCTGGTTCGATGGGCTTCAAGAACGGTGTTGAAAAGGCTAACCCCGTATTGCTTGAACCGATTATGAAGGTTCAAATCATTACCCCTGAAGATTACTTTGGTGACCTTATGGGTAACGTTTCCGGACGTCGCGGTACCATTCTTGGTACGGACGATAGAAACGGCGCTAAGATTATCGATGCAGAAATTCCTCTTTCCGAAATGTTCGGTTATGCAACGGAGCTTCGTTCCAGAACGCAAGGTCGTGGTCAGTTCACGATGCAGTTCGACCACTACAACGAAGTACCTTCCAGCATTTCGAAGGATATCATCGAAAAACGCGGTAAGAAAGCGTAAAAATGCAGTTATCCCCGTAAAAATGCGGGGATAACGTAAAAATTATCAAAGAATTTTAAAAAAAGAGTATTCAAACATTTGATAATTTGGTAAAATTAAGATATAATATATTTGTCCAAGTTTGGGCAGTGGGTTATATCCAAAAACATCATTGAAAAATGATAGGTAGCTGCGTCCAAGTAAGGATAGGTTATCATTTTAAAAATAAAAAAATATTATAAGTAAATCGGAGGATTTAAAAATGGCAAAAGCTAAATTTGACAGAAGTAAACCCCACGTTAACATTGGTACTATCGGCCACGTTGACCACGGTAAAACGACTTTGACCGCAGCTATCACGATGGTTATGGCTGCTCGCGGTGGTGCAGAAAAGATGAACTATGCTGATATCGATAAAGCACCCGAAGAAAGAGCACGTGGTATTACAATCAATACCGCACACGTTGAATATCAAACGGATACGCGTCACTACGCACACGTTGACTGCCCGGGCCACGCTGACTATGTTAAAAACATGATCACTGGTGCTGCTCAGATGGACGGTGCTATCCTTGTATGTGCTGCTACTGATGGTCCTATGCCCCAGACGCGTGAGCACATCCTTCTTGCTCGTCAGGTAGGCGTTCCCTACATCGTAGTATTTATGAACAAGACCGACCTTGTAGACGACGAAGAACTTCTTGAACTCGTAGAAATGGATATCAGAGATTTGTTGTCCTCCTACGACTTCCCCGGCGACGATATTCCCGTTATCCGTGGTTCCGCGCTTAAAGCACTTGAAGCTGCTTCTTCCGACAAGCCCGCTGACGTTATCATGGCTGATCCCGCAGTTCAACCCATCGTAGAACTTATGGCAGCTGTTGACAGCTATATTCCTACCCCTGCACGTGAAGATTCCAAACCTTTCCTTCTTCCTGTAGAAGACGTATTCACCATCTCTGGTCGTGGTACGGTTGCTACTGGTCGTATCGAACGTGGTGTTGCTCACGTTGGTGAACCCGCAGAAATCGTTGGTCTTATCGACAAGCCTTTGACGACGACCATCACCGGTTTGGAAATGTTCCACAAGCTCCTTGACGAAGCTCAAGCTGGCGACAACGTTGGTGCGCTTCTTCGTGGTATCAACAGAACGGACATCCAAAAGGGTCAAGTTATCGCTAAACCCGGTTCCGTTGCTACTGGTACGGAATTCCAGGCTCAAGTATACGTTCTTAAGAAAGAAGAAGGTGGCCGTCATACCGCATTCTTCAACAACTATAGACCTCAGTTCTTCGTTCGTACGACAGACGTTACCGGTAAGATCGAACTTCCCGAAGGCGTAGAAATGGTTATGCCCGGCGACAACATCGAAATGAAAGTTGTTCTTATTAAGCCCGTAGCACTCGAAGAAGGTCTTCGTTTCGCTATCCGTGAAGGTGGCAGAACGGTAGGCTCCGGTGTTATCACGAAGCTTCTTAAATAATCTAAGCTAAATCAAATTATAAGAGCAGTCCTTCTTTGAAGGGCTGCTTTTTTAATTTGTAAACGGTAATGCTTGACGAAAAAATTGTTTTATGATACAATTATAAAAAGAAAAAAGAGGGCGAGGGAATAACGTGCACAATCATACAAAGCAAAAGATACAGAATATTGTTCAAGTCGTATGTATAGTCGCATTATGCCTTGCTTCAATCATATTGGAGTTTATTAAAATTTCATATTTAAAAGACGGATTGAGGAACGCTCTGCTATCCAAGATTATTCAACAAGCCTGCGGTGGAGCGGCGGCAATTTTAATTATGGTACGATTAAAAATAAGGCTTTTTAATCGTCCGCAAAAGCTGTTATTCTTGATTCCATGCTTCATTATTGCCATAGACAATTTCCAATTCTTTTCATTTTTTAGCGGCAATATGAAGTTGATAAATACACATCCGCTTGATGTCTTGTTATTTATTGGATATTGTTTGGCGGTGGGGTTATTTGAAGAATGTATTTTCCGTGGTATTCTTTTCAGCCTTTTAGCAAGTTGGTTGCCCAAAAATAAGAAAGGCTTTTTATGGACGTATGTTCTTTCATCTATAGTCTTTGGGGCGGCGCATATTCTCAACGGATTTTCGATGGGAACGCTTGTTCAAGTCGGGTATACGATATTAACGGGGGGATTGTTTGCGTTTTGTTTGATAAAAACCAAGAATATTCTTTGTTGCGCGGCTGTTCATGCAGTATATAATTTCTGTGGACTTTTGATGGGCACGGAAGGCGCGTTGGGACTTGGTACGGGTGTGGTATTCGACTTGGGAACAGTCATTACAATGCTTGTTGTTAGTGTGCTTATTGGAATATTTGTGTTGTGCAAAGTATTCACATACAAAGACAAGGAGCGTATTGAATTGTATAAAAGATTGGGAATATTCGCCGAATAAACAAGAAAGAGCGGGGGGATTTGCATAACGCAAAGCCTCCCGCTCTTTAGTATTATGTATGTCATAGGTGTTATACGTAACATAGTTATTATCATTGGGTACTATGTTGAACATAATTATTTTGTGTAACATAATACAAGAGCCTCCGTGTTAAGCGGTGGCTCTTCATGTTATTTGATGTTAATCCACATTCTGTTGATACGGTCATTATCTGCTTTTTCAAAGTATTTCATAACGACAAGCCTGTCAATCGTATCTTCGTTGGGATATTGCGCAAAGAGTTGACGATAGGTTTGCTTTGCGTCTACGGTAAGCGTGTGATTATCGCCAAAGAAATAGGAAAGGTCATATTTCTCAGTATTTTCCGTTTCATCCGTTTCGTAGCTGAAAGCGACGTAATTGAAAATTTCTTCAGACTTTAAGCAACTTGTATAACCGATATAATACATATTCCGCACGACGTTTTGGGGCATAGAGAGGAAGTTGATAAATGCGGTTGCGAGTTCTTCGTTGGCGCCTTTCATCTTTACCCAACCGTCAAACCAAATATTTGATGCGGATTCGGGGATGACGTACTCTAATTCCAGATCGTAGAATTCAGCTTCATTTATCATATAAACAGCGTCGCCGCTCCATTGATAGGAGGCGTCTAAAAGTCCCGTTACGACGTCCATCTTACCTTCGTCCGTTTCCAAGCCATAAACGTTTTTACGCATTTTCTTAAGCAAGTCTTTTACTTTATTTGTGGTGGACTTGCTCGTATCGTTCATTTTTTGTGAAAGTAAGGATTTGTAGATATTTTTATCGATATTGCCTTTCTTATATTCTTCTTTCAGAGCGAGCAATTCTTCTTCGTACAACATACCCAACCCCATGAAATAAGAATCGCGCGCATTATCTTTTGCAGTGATTTTGTTAGTTGTTTCAGGGGAGTAGAGAGAGTTCCAACTCTTCATAATATTTCGAGCTTCGTTTGCACTGTTGCCGATATTGTTTGGGTTGAACACGAAACCCGTCGTACCCCACATATAGCCCGCAATGTACTCGCTCAGCTCCGCGTCTTTAAAAATTTCTTTGGTATAAGAGGACGCGTTTTGCGCATAGTAGTTGCCGCTTATGTTTTCGTCAAAGAAAGATTGGGCGTAAGGTTCTATCAAGTTTTCGGCCTTGAGCTTCATCGCCATATATTCCGACGGGCAGAGTAAATCGTAACGGTCTCCCATTTTGATTTTGTTGTACATCGTTTCATTGTCCTGCAAGGGAATATATTGTACGACAAGGTCTTTTTGATAGTTTTCAGAATCCTTAAAATTCGTGTGATACCAATCTACAAATTCTTCGTAGAGCGGTTTTGTTTTTTCGGAAAGGGTAATGCCGAACGTGTTTTTGTACCATGCTTTAAACTGCTCTAATTCGGGGTTTTCTTCATCGTATGCGTAAATGCTTCCACCCATGTCGATATACTCGTCCCAGCTTGCTACGCGTAAGACGTTATCAGCTTTAGAGGAAAAGCCCAACCCGTTTTCGCAAGCTGAAAGGGGGAGGGATGCGAGCAATAAACTAAAAGCAAGTATTTTAGAAAGGTGTTTTTTCATTTTTCTTGCTCCTTGTTTTGCGATTTGCGAGAATATTCGCCGTTATAACGACGAGGATAATAATGAAGAAAATAATGCCCGTAAATGCCCAATATGCCGCTTTGATCGTAGGACCGACCTGGTTGTTGTGGCTCAAACCGTAGATGTGCGTGCTAATGGTCGTAAAGGAATCGGGTTTCGTGTACGCTGCAATTACGTAATCGTCCAAAGAGAGGGTTACGGAAAGCAAGAAACCTGCCACAATACCCGGCATAATTTGCGGAATAACAACGGAGAACAGCGCGCGCGTCGGACTTGCACCGAGGTCTAACGCCGCTTCGTACAAATTGTTGTCCATCTGTTTTAATTTGGGCACGACGGAAAGTACGACGAAAGGCGTACATAAAATCATCTGACCCAAAATCAAAGGAATAAACGTAGATTTATCAATTTGAAAGAAAGAAACGAACAGCGCGAAAGAGATTGCCGTAACCACTTCCGCGTTGATGACGGGAATACGGTTGACAGCCGAAAGTATTGTGTTTATACGCTTTTTGGAATAAAAGATACCAATCGAGCCAACCGTGCCGAGAATAGTAGATAAAAAGGCTACGATCAACGCCAAGCCAATCGTTTGTAAAACAACCTGCAAGGGTTCGTTGTTGATATTAAAGAAATATTCGTAGTGCGTCAAGCTAAACTGAAAATCTTTGAGGTTTGCTTGAATGGTTTCGCCCTTGCCGAAGCTAAAAAGGGTAAGTAAAATAATGGGGGCATAGATAAAGAACAAGATAAGAACAAGGAAAGCCCATTTTAAAATCGATTTTAATTTTACCATAACGCCCCACCTCTCACGTTTGCTTGTTCTTCTTCGCTAAATCCGCCCGTCAGCCATGTGATTAAGAACATGAACAAGAGAAGTAACAAGGATAAAAATGCGCCGTCGTGCCACAAATCGCCCGTGAAATAATCGTCGATCAGCTTGCCGAGGATTTTTACGTTTTTGTTGGTTAAATAGTTGGAAACGACGTAGTTTGTCATCGAGGGCAAGAACACCATCGAGACGCCGCTCATAATCCCGCCTTTGGAAAGCGGGAGGGTTACTTTAATAAAAGCGTGAATACTGGAAGAACCCAAATCTTTCGCCGCCTCTAAATAGCTTTTGTCGATTTTGATAATCGTGGTATAGATGGGCAAAATCATAAAGGGCAGAAAATCGTATACCATACCGAGAATGGTATTAAAGATATTCCAATTAGGTTTGTTGTAGGTGCCAATCAAAATAAGGAACTCGCGAAGCGCGTTGATACGCAACACAAAGTTGACCCACATAGGTACAATAAATAAAAGGAGGAGTACGGACTTGTTTTTCAGCTTGCAGTTCGCAATGATATACGCTACGGGATACGCAATCAAAAGGCAGATGATCGTGCTGGCAAAAGAGATAAATAAGCTGATGCCTATCGTTTTCAATTTGCTTGCAAAATCTTCGGTAAAGAAGATTTTTACGTATTCCCAGTCGGGGACGCCTTTATCGTTAAAGAAGGCGTAATATACAATAATCAACAACGGCAAAAGCACGAAAAACGCAAGGAATAATCCGTAGGGGATTGCCAAAAGTTGTCGCGAAAAATGCAGTTTGGGCTTTGCTTTCGTTATCATTTCTTACCCTCCGCAAGTTTTAAAGATAAACGGATTTTATCTTTAGGGATAATTAAGCTAACAAGGTCGTTTTCATTCCATAAATCCTCGCAAGCAAGCACGTAATCTTCTTCGTTTTCCGTGCGGATAATATAGCGGTAATATTCACTCTTATAAATTAAGGAAATAATATGCCCCTGCGCGCCGCCTTCTTCAAGGTTATCGCTCATGGTAATATCGTGTAAGCCGACCTCAACGTTAACTTCCGTGCCCGTAAGGTCGAGTTTATCGCCTTTTGCGGTGATAAGATAACCTTCCTCGTCCAAATGGCTACCGGGATAAAGCTGCGTAACGTCGCATTCAAATTCGCCGTCGCCAAATTCTACCGTGTTGCGCTTGGTGATAACGCCCGTGAATTTGTTGACGCGGAATATCTTCTTCATGACGTGAATACCGTCGGGGTTGATGATAAGCCCAACTTGTTCGTCGACTTGAGGAGCGGAAGTGCTTTGAATTTCAATTTCATATCTGCCGCATTGTACCAAAATTTGGTAATGAATACCCTTGAATACAACGGAAGTAACCTTCCCTTTTAGCATACCTTCTTCGGGGGCTTTGATTTGAATATCCTCGGGCCGAACGACGATGTCTACGGGCTCGTTAGCTTCAAAGCCACCGTCTAAACAGTCGAAAGGCTTACCGCAGAAACGAACGTGTCCGTCGGAAACCATAACGCCCGTGAAGATGTTGCTTTCACCGATAAAGTCGGCGACGAAGGTGTTTTGAGGTTCGTTGTAAATCATTTCCGGCGTACCGATCTGCTGAATAGAGCCGTCGGACATAACGATGATCGTATCGGACATCGTCAGCGCTTCTTCTTGGTCGTGCGTTACGTAGATGAAAGTGATGCCAAGACGTTCATGCATGGCTTTAAGTTCAAGCTGCATTTCCTTACGCATTTTAAGGTCCAACGCGCCGAGAGGTTCGTCTAAAAGAAGGATTTCGGGCTCGTTAACGATAGCGCGCGCAATAGCTACACGTTGTTGCTGTCCGCCGGAAAGGGTGGAAATGCTGCGCTTTTCAAAACCTGCAAGGTCTACGACCTCCAATGCCTGGCTTACCTTTTCCGTAATCACGGCCTTGGGCAACTTTTTATATTTAATTTTTTCGTTTCCTTTTTTGTCTACGACGGTGGTGGGGATACGTTTGAGTTTTAACCCAAACGCGACGTTTTCATAAACGTTTAAATGGGGGAAAAGCGCGTATTTTTGGAAAACAGTGTTGACGGGTCTGCGATCAGGGGGGAGGTTGCTTATATCCTTTCCGTTTAACAGAATCTTACCGCTTGTGGGCAATTCAAATCCCGCAATCATACGCAACGTCGTCGTCTTGCCGCAACCCGATGGACCAAGGAAAGTAACGAACTCGCCTTTTCGCACGTAAAAATTGATATTTTCAACAACGGAAACGCCGTCAAATTCTTTGCAAACGTCGATTAACTCAATAATGTGATTAGATTTTTTTTCAGCATTGTTTTCCATATACGTATCTCCCATATTCAATAGAATAGACTTTCTTTAAGTAAGTTAAAATCAAAAGTTGGGCGGGGTGGAAATCCAAAGGAAACGTGCCTTGCCCTTGCCTTTATTTAAAATATAATGCGGTTTGTTTGCCGGATAATAAAACGCTTCGCCTTTTTTGCAATTATAATGTTTATTGCCCAAAACAACGGCGATTTTTCCTTCCAAGACGTATCCAAACTCCTCGCCCTCGTGAGGTATGTCCTCTGGGGTGGCAACACCTTCTATAAGCTCGACGGAAATAGGCTCCATCATATTTTTTTGCGCATTGGGGATTAGCCAGTTTAGCAAAACTCCGTCCGCGTCTTTTTCAATGAATTCATTTTTAGAAAAAACGACCTTTTCTTCCGTTTCTTCACGGAAAAACTCAGAAAGGTTGCTTCCAAGTGCGGATAAGATATCCGTCAGGGTTGCGATAGAGGGGCTGTTGAGGTTGTTTTCCAATTGGGATATATACCCTTTGGTCAGCTCGCATCTGTCCGCCAATTCTTCTTGCGTCAAGCCTTTTTGGTTTCGCATTCGTTTAATCTTTTTACCTAAATCCATTTTACTCCCTCTACGTGTTTTTCACGTTAAAAAGCTAAAAAAATCTCAATTTGATTACTTGGAAAAGTAATCTTGCATGGGGTTTGTTTAGAATAAACCAAAAGTTTAGCAAAAATAAACTTTACAAAATTTATTATATGAAAAAAAGTAGTATATGTCAATCATTTGAACATAAAAAATCGGGATATTTTATAAAAACAAAAAAGACGTCGATAGGGCGTCTTTTTTAATTAAAAATTTTCTTCAAGCTAAACACGTAAAAAGGGGTCTACCGTTCGGCAGACCCTCATATTTATAATATGATAAGTATCGTAAAGAGGTTAGTTCAAAGCAGCCAATTTCTTAGCCAACTTTGCCTTTCTGTTGTTTGCGTTGTTCTTATGGATAACGCCTTTGGTTACTGCGCCGTCGATAGCGGATACGGTTTCAGGGAAAAGCTTCGTAGCGGTTTCCTTATCGCCTGCTTCAACAGCAGCAAGAAATTTCTTGACCTGGGTTTTAAGCGCGGACTTAACTGCTTTGTTTCTCATGGTCTTCTTTTCGATAACCAAAACTCTTTTTTTAGCGGATTTAATATTAGGCATAATGTTCTCCTTGTTTTTTCGAAAAATTATATAATCATTTAACTGCGTAGACTATTTTAACACAATTTTTTTTGATTGTAAACTGTTTTTCAAGGGAAAAATGCGAAAAAGAGGAAATTTTTAAAAAAATTTAAAGTTTGGAGATAAACATGAAGATAGTGAAGGGTGGAATTGCTTTTTTCGACAGCGGAATAGGCGGTTTAACCGTTTTATCCGCTTGCCGTAAGTATCTGCCCAACGAACTTTTTTATTATTACGGGGACAATCACCACGCGCCTTACGGCAATTTGCCGCCTAAAAAAATTCGTCGATACGTGCGCAAGGCGTTTGCTTTGTTTGCGCGTTTAAAGGTGCGCGCGGCGGTGGTGGCTTGTAACACGGCAACTGCGGTTTGCGTTGAAGAATTGCGGAAACGTTATTCCTTTCCCATCATTGGAACGGAGCCTGCCGTATTCACGGCGGCGAAGATGGGCGGTAAGACGTTTATCTTAACCACGAGGGCGACCTATGAAAGCGAAAGATTTAAGGGATTGTGCGAGGAAGCGGAAAAACGGTATCCGTGCGCAAACCTTATTCCAATTCCGTGTGACCAGCTTGCAGGTGCAATCGAAAAACACCTCGGAGAAAGTGAATATGATTTCACGTCGCTTTTACCGAGAGGAAAACCTGATGCAGTCGTGCTCGGGTGTACGCATTATATATATATAAAGGAAGAGGTGCAAAGATTTTATTCTTGCTCTGTGGTGGATGGTAACGAGGGAATTGCTTTTCGACTACGCAAAGTCCTCGAAAAAGCGGAAAAAACGACCACCAAATTGCAAAAAATAGGGCGAGGCAGGGAAACGCAACCCCATTTGACCACAAGAGGCAAAAGGCGGACGTTTTTTACGCTAAAAAGGGAGAATTGTTCCAAAAATACGACAAAAAACAGCGAGATTGTTTTCCTCGGAAAGTGTAAAGTGGTCAATAAAACACAATACGAACAAATGTTCGTGGAATAAATTAAGCAAAAAATGGGGGTTAGTGGTCAAAAAAATCAAAAAAATTAAAAAAAATTGAAAAATTTACTAAAAATCTATTGACAATGGTCAAAAGTGGTTGTATAATAATGGTAAGCATTAAAATTATGTGCGGGATAAGCGACTACGAAGAGGAGGGAAACGAAAATGTTTAAAGGCATGTTTGAACATCAATTGGACGACAAAAATCGTATTCGTATTCCTTCCAAATTCAAGAAGGAGCTTACGGGAGAAAAAGGAGAAAGGACTTACAGCTTTTTTAGGGGTATGAACAATTGTATCTGCGTAATGGCAGACGATGAATTGGACGATTTGATCGCCTCCCTTTCCGAAGAAGCGATTTCCGAATCTAACCAAGCGTCGGCGTTGTTTTTCAGTAGTATCTTTTCTGCGGAAGAAGACGCGCAGGGCAGAGTTGTTGTTCCCGCGATGCTGAAAAGAATCGCAGGCATTAAAAAGGATATCGTTACCGTCGGGCGCGGCAAGCGCTTAGAAATTTGGTCGGCGGAAAATTACTACGATTACATTAGCGGAGTGAATTACGACGCCGAACTTAAAAAATTGGGGATATAAGCTATGTTGGAATTTTCGCATAAGCCCGTTATGCTCGAAGAATGCATGGAGGGTCTTGCTTTAAAAGACGACGGCGTTTACTTCGACGGAACAGTCGGCGGTGGCGGACATTCTTACGAGATATTAAAAAGGACCGCTCCCAGCGGCAGACTTATCGCAACGGATTTAGACGACGAGGCGATTGTTGCGGCAACGAATAGGTTGAACGAGTTCGACGGCAGATTTCAAATACAGAAATCCAATTATAAAGATTTTGTCATAGTTTTGGATAAGGCAGGAATTGACAAATTAGACGGCGCGCTTTTGGACTTCGGCGTTTCCTCCCATCAAATCGATGACGAGGAAAGGGGATTTACCTACCGAAAGGCAGACGCGCCCCTCGATATGCGCATGAACACCTCCGCTTATCTGACGGCGGAAATCGTGCTCAATACCTATTCGGAAGAAGATTTAACAAGAATATTAAAAACCTACGGCGAAGAAACGTTTGCAAGGCAAATCGCGAGGAACGTTGTAAAAGCCAGAGTGGAAAAACCCTTAAAAACTTCGGGGGAATTTGCGGAGATTATCAAAAAAAGTATTCCTGCAAAATTCCGCTACGGCGCGCCGTGCGAAAGAAAGAGCTTTCAAGCCCTTCGCATCGAAGTGAACGGAGAACTTGAAGGATTGACAGACTTGGTGCTTTCGCTCACCAGACGGTTAAAAAAAGGCGGAAGAATTGCAATTCTTACTTTCCATTCGTTGGAGGATAGAATTGTGAAAGAGGCATTCAGAGCGTTGGAGTCGCCCTGTACCTGCCCGGGGAACTTTCCCGTATGCGTATGCGGTAAAAAGCCCGAAATCAAGATCATTACGCGCAAACCTATTACGGCAAGCGAAGAAGAACTTAAAAATAACTCCAGAAGCAAATGTGCAAAATTGCGAATAGCGGAAAAATTATAATCCGCGCGGGATATAAGGGATTAAGGAACTTGAGAAAAACAAGGATGGAGGAGTAAGATTATGGAAATGGTACGCGAAAGAGAAACCGTTCAGGTTGAAAACGTAGAATTAGAAGCGCAGCAGCATAACGCCCAAATCAGCGAGCGTTATCGCAGACTTCAAGACGCTGTAGCCGATCAATTCGCGCCCGTAACGTATGCCTCCACCTCCACGATGGAAAGAACGACTTACGCTACGCCCGTCCAAGACGCGCCCGTAGTAGAACAAGCGCCTGATGTTATCGATAACGTAGGGGAACGTCCTACGGCTTCAGTATTTACGGCGGATAAATTCAACAGTATAGAAATGGGGAACGCTACGCCTACGTACACGACGGCAATCGCACCTACGTACGTTTCGCCCGTAGTAGAACAAGCGCCCAGCACGGCGGTTGAAATTGGTACGCAAGCGCAATATTCGCTCAGCCCTCTTGCAAAGGCGGTTATGGCGGTATTTGCGGTTGTAGTTGTCGGCATGATGTCTTTAATTGGCGTAAATTCCAGTCTTATCAACCAGAAAAAGGTTAAAATTAAGAACTTGGAAAAGACGAGAGATCAGTTGGTTGAACAGCACGACGAAATTCAAAGACGCATTGAGGCTGCACAGTCCGAAGAAACGATTATGCAGTGGGCACAGGAAGAAGGTTTGCTTCCTAGCGGAAATTAATAGGAGTTTATTATCAAAACTTTTCAAAACGAATATTCAATATCGATTTTACGAAAGAGGTTATTTGCCGTTAGCTTGGCGATAACCTTTCTTTTTTTATCTTTGGCAGTGCGTTTTTTTTATATTCAGGTCTTTTGGAGCGAAGAGCTCAATTACCGCGCCATGGACCAATGGACACGTGAAATTCCCATCGTTGCCGAGCGCGGAAAGGTTGTGGATAGAAACGGGGTGGTGTTGGCGGACAATAACACGGCGTATTCCGTTTTTGCACGCTCTAATGCAGTGAAAGAAGTAGAAAAAACAGCGGAAACTCTGTCGGGCATATTGGGCGTAGACCAAATAAAGCTTTACGATAAATTAACCAAAAAAAAGGCGTCCGAGGTTACGCTTGCAAAAAAGGTAGATAAGTCGATTGTCGAGAAACTGTCTACAGCCAATTTAGATGGGATATATTATGCAAGAGATAACGTGCGTTTCTATCCCAAAAACGACGCGCTCTGCCAAGTCTTAGGATTTACGTCCACCGATAACGTCGGTACGACGGGCGTGGAGAAATATTACGACGAGTATTTATCGGGCAAAAATGGGGAACTTTTATACGAAACGGATTTGGTCGGCGTTGAGATAAAAGGGAGCGTCGCCTCGTACCTGCCTGCCACAAACGGCTATAACGTACAGCTTACCATCGATTATGCTATTCAAGAAATCGCAGAGAGCGCGCTTGAAAAAGTATCGGCGCAATATTCTCCCGTTTCGGCGGAATGTATCGTCTTGGACGTCAATAATTTTGAGGTGTTGGCGCTTGCAAATTATCCGTCTTACGACTTAAATAACGTGCCGAGAAACGACGCGGAATTACTAAACGCCTTGACGAGAAACCATCTCGTTTGCGATATTTACGAGCCGGGCTCGACTTTTAAAATCATAACTTCCGCAATTAATATTGAAGAATATATGCGTGGGAATTCAAAGGCGTTTTCACCCAAATACGTTTTTAACAGCTCGCGAACGCGTGCGGTGGACGGAACGACGGTCAAATGTTGGAGCAATCACGCAAACGGTAAGCATAGCAATCAAACGCTTGCAGAGGCGCTCAACAACAGTTGTAATCCCTGCTTTACAGATATCGCGCTATCAATCGGCAAGGAAACCTTTTACGATTATTTAAGCGCTTTCGGCTTTGGAAAAAAGACGGGCATTGATTACAGCGGCGAGGCGTACGGCTTGTTGATGCCCGAGGGCGCGGTGCGCGGTTGTGATTTGGCGCGTATAGGTTTTGGACAGACGATTGCCGTTTCGGGCTTACAACTTGCCTGCGCTACGGCGTCCGCAGTAAACGGCGGATATTATTATACGCCGCATTTGGTGAAGAAAATTTACGCTGAGGACGGATATGTTTTAAAGGAAACGGAAACCGAGTTGCAGGCGCGCACCATTAGCGAGGAAGCGTCAAAAATGCTCGCGGAAATGCTACAAGGCGTGGTGCGGGACGGGAGCGGTAAAAAGGCGTATTTGGAGGGCTTTTCCGTCGGTGGCAAAACAGGCACGGCACAAAAATTTGAAAACGGACATATTGCGGCGGGAAAATACGTTTCTTCCTTCGTGGGCTTTTTTCCGTCCGATAAACCGCAATATTTGGCGCTCGTTATCGTTGACGAGCCGCAAGGCGCGTATTACGGCAGCGTAGTTGCCGCCCCTTGCGCAAAAGACGTTTTTGAAGGGATTATTTCGTTAAAAAATATGCAACCGCGCTAAATTGACGCGGATAAAAACGCAAGATTATTTAAACGGAAAGAAACGGAGCAAGTTGCTCCGTTTTTTCATTTTTAATGCTGAAAAATTCTCATAAATCTTCAGATCAAGGAATAGAATAGGTTATCCATATTTATAGGACAAGGAGAGGTTATGCGGTTATCAAAATTGGCGGAAACGCTCGAGGGGGAATACGTAGGCGGCGAGGCGGAAATAGCGGCGTTAAACGTAGATAGCAGAAAAAAGGTAAAAAACGCGTTGTTTATATGCGTTTCGGGAGAAAACGTCGATTCGCACGAGCTTGTTGCCGAGGCAGTGCGAGGCGGAGCAGTGGCATTCGTAACGGAAAAACGGTTGCAGGTCGATCTGCCGCAGATCGTAGTGAAGGATTCGCGCGCTGCGTTGGGGCTTGTTGCTTCTGCGTTTTATGGCAACCCTGCAAGGCGGTTAAAAATGATTGGCGTTACGGGTACGAACGGCAAGACGACCACCGCGCATATGTTGGCAAGTATTCTGCGCGCGACGGGTAAAAAGGTGGGGATAATCGGCACTTTGGGCGTTACGTATGCGAATAAAAGGTTGCCTGCCAATCTTACTACCCCCGACCCGATTGAGCTTAACGAGGCGCTTGCGGATATGCTTATTCACGGCGTGGAATACGTTGTTATGGAGGTTTCCGCGCACGCACTTTATTATAAGAAAATCGAGGGCGTAACTTTCGTTGCTTGTATTTTTACAAATCTAACGCAAGACCATTTAGATTTTTTCGCCTCGATGGAGGAATATGCTAAAGCAAAGCAGGTATTATTTTCAACCAAAATATGCGATTTGGCAATTTTAAACGGCGACGATAAGTTGGGGCGGCAAATTGGCGAAGCGTTTGAAAAAGAGGGCGGAAAGAGCTTTTATTACGGCTTAGAAACGCCGTCCGACTGCTTCGCGGTGATTACGGACGAATCTCTTGACGGAACGGAATGTATGCTGAATATCAACGACGAGCTTTGCCGTGTTTCCCTGCCTTTATTTGGGATATATAACGTATACAACGCGCTTGCCGCCGCTTCTTGCGCAACCCTTTTAGGCGTGGGAAAAGGAGTGAAAAAAGGGCTTTTCGCTCTCAAAAGCGTATGTGGGCGAATGGAGCGTGTTTCGTCTTTGCGCGGCGGAGAGATTTTTATTGATTTTGCGCATACCCCCGACGGCTTGGAAAAATCTTTGTCTGCGTTGAAAAAGCATTGTCGAGGTAGGTTGATTTGCGTGTTTGGTTGCGGCGGAAACCGCGATGCGGACAAACGCCCGTTAATGGGAGAAACAGCGGCAAAAAACACGCATTTTAGTATATTGACTTCGGACAATCCGCGGTATGAAGACCCACTGGATATTATCACGGAAATAGAAAAAGGTTATCGACGTTTTTCCACACGCTACGTCATTGTTCCCGATAGGCGGAAGGCAATCGCCTACGCGCTTGAAACGTTGCAAAAAGAGGACGTGCTTTTAATTGCGGGCAAAGGCGGAGAAGAATATCAAGAAGTTATGGGCATAAAATATCCGTTTAACGATTATACTGTCGTGGAAGAATTGTTGACGAACGGAAAATCGGCTTGGTGATTCCGTAAGTATAAGAGGTTAACATGGTAAAGACGTATATTTTATCCACAATCGTGGCGTTTTTCGCCTCCTTCTTATTTTGTTTGATTTTGATTCCTATTTTGAGGAAGTTGAAAGCCGGTCAAAATATACTTGTTTACGTGGAAGAGCACAAAAGTAAGGGCGGCACGCCAACGATGGGCGGGCTTGCTTTTGTTTTTGCCGCAATTTTAACGGCGATTATCCTCTTTCATCGCGTGCATAAGCCGTTTATATTGGCGATAGCCATCGGACTTGCCTATATGTGCGTGGGGCTATTGGACGATTTTTTAAAATGGCGGCATAAGGAAAATTTAGGGCTTCGTGCATGGCAAAAACTTGTATTTCAGCTCGTTATTGCGATTTTTGTGGGCATATATTGCGTAAAAGCCCGTTTGACAACGTTATATATACCTTTTACGCGCTTCCGCTTAAATATCGGTTTTTGGATGTTGCCGCTCGCCGTTTTTGTCTTTCTCGCCACGGTCAACGCGGTCAATTTGACGGACGGATTAGACGGGCTCGCCGCGGGCACAAGTATTCCTTTTTTTGGGACTTTGGGTATGCTTATCGTGTTGCAAAAAGGGGATGGAAGTTTGTCGATTATCAGCTTTGCTTTGGTAGGCGCGCTTATCGCTTATCTGCTGTTCAACACCTTTCCCGCCTCTGTTTTTATGGGGGATACGGGTTCGCTGTCGCTTGGCGGATTTGCCGCCTGTATTGCGCTGTTTTCAGGGAACGCGCTGTATATTTTGACGATAGGCGTCTGTTTTGTTTTTTCCGTCATATCCGTTTTGGTACAGGTAATATATTATAAAGTAACGGGAGGGAAAAGAGTGTTTTTAATGGCGCCCGTGCATCATCATTTCCAAAAAAAAGGCTATTCGGAAAGCAAAATTGCCTACGGATATTTCGTTACGACCCTTGTACTGGGCGCAATCAGCCTTCTAACGGCAATTTAAAGGAGAAAAGTTATGTATATCAAAAAGCAAGTGTTTTTCGTGCTTGGATTGTCCCGCTCGGGGAAAGCCTCCGCCGAGTTTTTACTGTCGCGCGGCGCAAGCGTATATATTTACGACGATTTGACGAGCGACAGAATTGAGCAGACTTACAAAGATTTGCAGTTAAACGGCGCAAAGCGGATAAAAAAAGAAGATTTGCCGAATATGCCCGAGGTGTGCGACGTACTCGTCATCAGCCCCGGAATTCCTATCGACCACCCCATGGCAGTTGCCTTTAAGCGCGGCGGGCGAGCTGTCATTGGGGAAACGGAGCTTGCGGCACGTTACATAAAAAGCCCAATAATCGCCATAACGGGCACGAACGGTAAAACGACGACGGTTTCTATGCTCGCGGAAACCTTGACTCGGGGCGGTATAACGGCTCATGCGTGCGGAAATATCGGTACGCCGCTTGTGGAATATTGCAATATGCCTGAAGAGGACGTGGCGGTTGCGGAGATTTCAAGTTTTCAGCTTGAAACGCTTGCGTCTATTCGTCCGCACGTTGCGGTGGTGTTAAATATCACCGAAGACCATCTCAATCGCCACTATAATATGGAAAATTACGTGTTTTTAAAGGCGAGATTGCTAAAAAATCTGTCCGCGGCGGAGTATGCCGTTTTGAATTACGATGACGAAACCGTACGTTCTTTTGCGGAAAAAACAAGGGCGCATATTCTCTATTTTTCCGTTCGCGAACGCGTTTACGGCGCGTTTTACGAGCAGGGAAATTTGTATTTTGGAAAAGAGAAAATTATTGCCGCGTCCGATCTTCCCACCGAGGGCTTACACAACGTACAGAACGCTTTGGCAGTAATCGCCGCCGCGAAAATCATGGGGGTTAAAAGCGAGGATATCGCGACTGCGCTTAGAGAGTTTAAGGGGATAAAACACCGCGTCGAGTTTATACGAGAAGTAAACGGCGTGCAGTTTGTCAACGATTCAAAAGGAACGAACGTCGACGCGACGATCAAGGCGATTTCCACGATGAAAAGGGAAACGGTGCTTCTTTTAGGCGGGCAAAATAAAGGGTATGATTACGGAAAACTCTTTGCGATGTTAAAAAACAGCAAGGTTGTCCGTGCCGTAATATATGGGGAGAACCGATTCGCTTTGCTGAAAAGCGCTCGCGCCTACGATTTTGATCGCGTAACGATGTGCGAGAATTTTGATTTTGCCGTCAGGGTTGCCGCGATGCTCGCAAAAGAAGGGCAGACGGTATTATTAAGCCCTGCAAGCGCAAGCTTTGACGAGTTTGCGGGCTATGAAGAACGAGGTGATAGATTTGTTGAAATCGTTCAATCCTTCCAAGACGAGGGGGAATACGCAGAAGAAACACAAGCGGAAGACGGGGGAACGGAAGAACGCTTTGACGAAGAAAGCGAATAAGCCGCGCGGGGATATTTCCATTTTAATTTTAACTTTTGCTTTGGCGGCGTTTGGCGTCTTGGCGATTTATTCTGCCAGCCGTTACGTAGCCAAAACGCAATACGGCGACGAGTGGTATTTCGTTAAAAAGCAACTTTTGGGTTTGGCGCTCGGCACGGTGGCGATGCTTGCGTGCGGACGGCTGAATTATCAGGTGCTAAAAGGGAAAAAGATAAGATGGATCGTCTTTGTTATACCCGTAATTTTGTTGGCGCTCGTCTTTGTGCCGGGGGTGGGAAAAAGCAATTATGGGGCGACGCGTTGGATCGGCATAGGCAGTTTTACGCTGCAGCCGTCCGAGCTTGCCAAGTACGGATTCGTGGTGCTTGCAGCGGCGTATATGTCCGACGATATGGGCAAAATGCGCACGTTTAAAGGGGTGCTTCCAATCTTACTTTGCGGCGGCTTAGTGTGCGTTTTGATTATCCTTGAACCGAACATGTCCGTAACGATGTGCGTTGGTTTTCTGATGCTCGCAATGCTTTTCCTCGGCGGCATGAAAATAAAACATTTCCTCATTATTTTTATCCCCGTCTTGCTCGTTATTCCCGTATTGATTATCGCAGAGCCTTACAGACTTTCTCGCTTGAGCGCCTTTCTCGATCCTTGGGAATCGCCGCGCGGCGAAGGGTATCAGCTTATTCAATCCCTATATGCGCTCGGAAACGGCGGTTGGTTTGGTACGGGGTTGTTTAATTCAAGGCAGAAATACCGCTTTTTACCTTTTGCAGAAAGTGATTTCATTCTTTCTATCATCGGAGAAGAATTTGGTTTTTTTGGGATATTTCTGCTCTTTTTAGCTTGCGCGGCACTCATATTTTGCGGTATTCGTGCGGCGTCGAAAGCGGAAGATTTCTTTTCCTTTCTCTTGGCAATGGGGATAACGATGGTGTACGGAATACAAACGGTCATCAACGCGCTTGTTGTCAGCGGAAGTATACCGCCGACGGGTTTGCCTTTGCCTCTTATCAGTTCGGGCAATACTTCGCTGATTATTACAATGGCGTCGATGGGGGTATTGTACGCCATTTCAGTGCGAGGTGAAAAATCAGCGCAAACCGCGCAAGGCACAAAGAGAGGGAAATTATTCATACAATAAAGCAGAAAGGAGCTTTAACGTATGGAAAAATATATTATTGACGGCGGTGTAAAATTAAAGGGAAAAATACGCGCGCAAAGTGCGAAAAACGCAGTGTTGCCCTTACTTGCCGCGTCTATTTTGACAGATGAACAAGTGAAGATACGTAATATGCCCGTTATTAACGACGTGGAAAATATGTTACGCATATTAAGCGAGGTCGGTTGCAAAATCAAAAGGCAAAAGGATTGCGCCGTCATCGACAGCTCAAATGCAGTTTCACACGAAATTCCTGCGCGGCTCACTAAAGAGCTGCGTTCTTCCGTTTTTATGCTCGGCTCCGTGCTGACGCGTTTTCATCGCGCAAAAATTTCCTATCCAGGCGGGTGTGATATCGGATTACGACCAATCGATTTGCATTTGGCGGGCTTAAAAAGGTTGGGCGTAAAAATCGTGGAGAAAGACGGGTATATCCATTGCGAGGCGGACCGTTTGATTGGCGGGGAAATTTTGCTTGATTTTCCAAGCGTAGGCGCAACGGAAAATATTGTTTTGGCGGCTGTGCGCGCGGAGGGGATTACCGTTATTCGCAATGCGGCGAAAGAGCCTGAAATTATCGACTTGCAGAATTTCCTAAACGCTATGGGTGCGAAAATACGCGGTGCAGGCGGTGGAACAATCGTCGTCGAGGGCGTTCGGCGGTTGCACGGCGTTGAGTATACGCCTATTGGGGATAGGATTGAGGCCGGTACGTATCTAATCGCAACTGCAACTTGCGGCGGCGAAATTGAGGTTCAGGGCGTTTTTCCTGAAAATATTGCCGCGCTTTTACATAAATTGCGTGAAAACGGTTGCAAAATACATATAAAAAATGATAAAATATATTTAACGAGCGACGGAAATTTGAAATCGGTCAATCTTGTGGAAACGATGCCTTTCCCCGGCTTTCCTACGGATATGCAAGCGCAATATGCGGCGCTTTGCTGTACGGCGCGCGGTTCTACGCTGATTGTGGAAAATTTGTTTGAAACTCGTTATCGATATGCGGCGGAGCTCAAAAAAATGGGCGCAGATATCACCGTGCGAGATAGGAGTGCGCTGATACGCGGCGTAGAACGGTTACACGGTGCGTGCGTTACGGCGGGCGATCTTCGCGGCGGTGCGGCGTTGGTTATCGCTTGCTTAAAGGCGGAAGGTCGTAGTAACGTAATGGACATATCGCATATTGATAGAGGTTATGCCGATTTTGAGGGGAAATTAAAGCGGCTTGGCGCAAAAATACGTAGAGTGAAAGGATAATTTAGCAAATGAACACAAAAGCGGGAGCAATACAAAAGAAAATTTGGGTGATAATACTGACCGTTCTCATCTTTCTCTCGGGGGCGTTTTTGGGGTTTGCAACAGTTTTTCGCGTCGATGAAGTCGTTGTAAAAGTTTCGGCGATTTCCGAGGAGGCGAAAACGGAAGCGCAAGATATACGTACTCGGTTAATAAAACGTTACGAGAAAGATAATATTTTCGCCGTTAACGACAAGGGCGCGAAGTCTATCGTTGCCGAGTATCCGCATTTCCGTATCGCAGAATTTAAAAAGGATTATCCAAATCGCGTTGTGCTCACTATAACGGAAGATGCCGAAGTGTACGCCGTCAAACAGGCGAACAAAGAGGAATATCTCATTCTCGGCGCAGACGGTACGATTTTGGCTATTCGGGAAACGCCGACCAATCGTTTGGATAATAATTCCAACGTCGTTATTGAGGGACTTTCCGTAAATGGAAATAAAGGCGAAGAGGCGGTTGGGGACGAACGTTTGCAGGTTGTTTTGGCATTCTGTAATCGGCTGTCGGAAAAGTTAAACGGCATTCGTAATAACGTCTTGGTAGTGAAAGTATTTGACAATGCTCCGCAACTTCATATTTATACGCAAGAGGGCGTGAAAATTTACGTGGCTTTCCCCGAAAATCAAACCCGTGTCAAAGCGGATAAAATTGCCGAAAAATACCTTGATTTGTCGGACGAGGAAAGATTGTGCGGTTGTATTTTAAGTACGGACAAAGACGATGAAGTTTTTGTAGATTATCAACAGAAAGATATAAGTGAGTAAATTATGTCGGGGAATATGCATTTTTTTGCACATTCCCCGACTTTTTTTGCGTTTCATTATTGACAATTCACAAACAATGGTGTATAATTATAATGATATTCTATATATACGAATAATTTTGTTTACGGGGTGAAGATATTATGAAAAACGAGACTGTCGCGATATTGGATATTCGTTCAGGTGAAGTCTCTTTTTTTCTTGGCGCGAAAGGTGTAAACGATACTTTTGTTTTTAGCGCAGGACATACGGAAAGCTATGAGGGATATTGCGTGGGAGGTTTTTTCGACGAAGCTTCTTTCCGTGATGCCATTACGTGCGTCGTTACTTCGGTAAAACAGAATTATAAGGGTACGATTGGTAGGGTGTACGTGAGCATTCCTTCGCCGTTTGTGCGCGTTGCAACCAAGGGGCATACTCTTGCTTTTCCCTCGAAAAGAAAAATATCTGCGCAGGACGTAGACGCGCTTTTTGAAAGTGGGTTAAACGAGTTGGCGGTAAACGGACGTTGTATACGCCGTTCGGCTATGTATTTGACCTTAGGTGATAATCGTAAATATTTCAAAGCGGAGGATTTGTACGGGGTGGCAACCGACGTGCTGAAAGGCGCGCTTTGCTATTATTTTGTAGAGGACCACTTCCATCGCAGTATCGATACCATTTTAAAGGAATTGCAATGCGACGAGGCGTGTTACGTCCCATCCACTTTGGCGCAATCTTTATATCTCTTACCTGATAAAAAACGCGAGGGATACGCTTTTTTATTGGATATCGGCTTTTTAACTACTTCCATTTCCGTCGTTTACGGCAACGGTATCGTGCACGAAGAATCCTTTAACTGTGGCGTGGCAACCGTCTTGATTGCGCTTATGCAGACGTTTGACGTGGATTATTCAATGGCGGAAGAAATTCTTGCTACGTCCAATATCTCAGGCGGAAACGTCCCTAAGGGGGTATATTGGTCGTCGGAAGCGGAAGAAAAACAAATTTCCGTGCAAGAAATCAACGATTGCATTAAATTTAGCTTGGACGAGCTGTGTGAAAAAGTGGATAAATTCTTTGCCGTTCGTTATCTGGGTAAAGTGGATACGATTTTTACGGTCAATCCCATCAGTATTACGGGCGAGGGTATAAGCAGAATGAAAGGCGTGGCGGAGCATATTTCCAAACGTTTAAATCATTTAACGGAAATTGTCGCTCCCGATTTGCCCTATTACGATAAGCCGACGTTTTCTTCGAGGATTGCGCTGTTAAACGACGCAACGAACGACGCTAAAAAACGTGGCTGGAAGAAAAGATTGTTTGGAGGAAGAAAGAAATGATGGAAAATTACGAAAATAATTACAACTCGTTTGGTTATTCAGCGGAGCAAAACTCCGCGCCCATGGGCGACACGGGCGCAAATAATCTCTCTGGGATTGCAAAAATAAAGGTGGTCGGTGTCGGCGGCGCCGGCAATAACGCCGTAGATCGTTTAATAGAATCGGGGTTAAAAAGCGCGGAATATATTGTTGTAAACACGGACAATCAAGCGCTCGCGCGTTCGCGTGCAAGCAAGCGTATTCAAATTGGCGTACAGCTTACCAAAGGGCTTGGCGCAGGCGCGAACCCTGAAGTGGGCAGAGCGGCGGCTGAAGAGAATAAAGATGCCATTCAGGAAGCGCTTAAAAATACCGACTTGTTGTTTATTACGGCAGGTATGGGCGGTGGTACGGGTACGGGCGCTGCTCCCGTAATTGCCAAGATTGCAAAGGAAATGAAAATTCTTACCGTGGCAGTCGTTACGTTGCCTTTCGGGTTTGAGGCGAAACGCAGAATGGACAATGCGTTGGCGGGTATTGAGGAGTTGAAAAAATCCGTAGATTCCATGATTACCATTCCCAACGATAAGATTCGTCAGGTAGTGCCTAAGGATACGTCGTTTGCAGACGCGTTAAAGGTCGCGGACGAGGTGCTTCGCCAAGGTATTCGAGGCATTGCAGAGCTTATCGTTAAGCCTTCGCTTATCAATCTTGATTTCGCGGACGTAAAAGCGACGTTAAAGGGGCGTGGTCTTGCGCATATGGGTATTGGCGTAGCAAAGGGCGAAAAGAGGATTTTCGACGCGGTACGTTGCGCTGTTTGCAGTCCTTTGCTCAATACCACGATTGAGGGCGCGAATTCGGTTATTTTAAACGTTATCGGCGGTAAGGACTTGTCTTTGGACGAAGTTATTACAGCGGCAGATTTGGTAAAGGGCGTTATCGATTACTCGGCAAACGTCATTTTCGGCGCGTGCATCGACGAGGCTATGTCGGACGAGGTTGAAGTTGTTATCATTGCTACGGGCTTTGGCGGCAGTCAAAACGGATTTTCGCGCGACGTGCAAAATACTACGCTCCGCCAAGCGACGGTTTTGGCACAAAAGATTGATAATGCGTACAATAGAAGAGAGGGGGGCGTGATGTCTAACGGCGGATTTGCGCAACAGCAACCTCTTTATCCCGATCCTTATGCGCCTCAACAACCAAGCGCGTTCTACCCGCAGTCCTCTTATGCGACAACGCAAGCGCAGACAAACGAATATATGTCGAACGTTCAACCTATTCAACCTATTTCCAACGGTTATGTACCATCGAACGGATATCCTCAGCCGAGCGGCTATCCTCAACAGCCGAACACCTTCTTCGAACCGAACGATCCTATCCCCGACGCTCGTCAAGAGCAAACGCCGGACAGAAAGCATAGACCCAAATTCGTCGATTTTTTCATGAAAAAAAATTCAGAAGATAAATAATTGCATACAAAAAAGAGGGGGCGTATCAAATCGCGCCCTCTTTTTTTGTTAAAATGATTTAATATGTGCTTTAAGCGGTGAAAGAGCACCCGTATTCGTACGAGTGCTCCTTCGAGGAAGAATAAATCAGATATGAGGATAGGCAAAAATCATAAAAACAAATTAAAGGCAACCCTTTAATTCATATTTTAAATTATTTTATCAGCTTTTATAGGAAAATGCAAGCAAATTAATACGATTTATCCATAAGAATTTCTTATGGTTGTTATAATAAAAATAAATACCGCATAAAAATACTGTATGCATTTAAAAGGCTTTGAAAATGTAAAAAAGATATATTTTATCGGAATAGGCGGGGTAAGTATGAGCGCGCTGGCAAAATATTTGTCGGGGTGTGGATATACGGTGTCCGGAAGCGACGCAACTAAGAGTGCGACAACGGAGAACTTGGCGTTTTACGGCGTAAAAACCTTTATTGGAAACGACGGCAATCGGGCGGCGTTATTAGAGGCGGATTGCGTGGTATACACAGACGCGATAAGTTTGGAAGACAAAGAGTTTTTAAAGGCAAAGGAATTAAATAAAATATTATATGGACGGGCGGAACTTTTGGGGATAATCTGTCAAAATTTCCAGCACGTTATTACAGTTGCGGGAAGTCATGGAAAAACGACGTGTACTTCGATTTGCGCACATATTTTAAAGAGTACGAGCGTGCCGTTTATGGCGCATATTGGCGGTGAAGACTGCGCTTTTGGTAACTATTATTATAGCGGTGAAGACTATTTGGTTACCGAGGCGTGCGAGTATAAGAAAAATTTATTGAAGTTAAAATCCGACGTTGCTATTTTATTAAACGTTGACAAAGATCATATGGAATGTTACGAAAATGAGCAGGACCTACTTTCTTGCTTTCATAGGTATTGTCAATCGGCAAAGACGGCATTTGTCTGTGCGGATGACGCGAGTTGCGGAAAATGGGAGTTCGCGTCGTTTGGTATTAAAAATACTTTGGCGGATTATCGAGCAACGCAAATTCGTGCTTTTGGGGAACGGTATTCATTTACGGTAGAGGAATACGGAAAACCCGTTTGTCGGGTAAGGCTTCGTTCTATTGGCTACTGCAATATTTACAACGCGCTTGCGGCATTTGCAGCGATGCGTTCGCTGGGCTTTCACGAAAAGGAAATTGTAAAGGGCATTGAAAGTTTTACCGCCGTTAAACGCCGTTTTGAAAAGATTGGCGAATATCGAGGCGCTTCTTTCATTTGTGATTACGCACATCATCCTAAAGAAATTTTATCTACGCTGCATACGGCGAAAAATATCAGCCCCAAAAAGCTCTACGTTGTTTTTCAGCCGCACACCTATTCAAGAACGAAATTATTGATGGCGGATTTTATTTCCGTTCTGCGTTCAGTGCCCAATTTAATGATTTATAAAACCTACCCGGCAAGAGAGGTGTACGACGAATTGGGGAGCGCGGAAACGTTGGCGCGCATATTGGGGAACTGTTTATATGCGGAAAACGCGCACGTCTTAAAAACTTGGTTGAAACAGACCGTAAAAGACGGGGACGTCGTCCTGTTTTTAGGTGCAGGCGATATTTATTACGTAGCACAATATATCTTAGAAGAATTGTTATAATTGAATAAATCAAAACGGGCGTTGGAGAAAAGTGAAAAAAACTCTAAATTCGCCCGTTTTTTTTCTTTCAAACTATTGAAAAATATAAAAATAAATGTTATAATAAATAAGATATTTATTAAGGAGTTATTTTTATGGGTAACGGAGAGGAAGACGTGAGGTGCGCGTATGAGTAAAAAAGAGTCTAAAAAGTTAGTTACGAAAGAGAGTATTTGCGCCACGTTTGGCATTTTTGCTTTGCTGGCGTTCTTTATTTTATGTACCCGCTCCCTTGTTTTTGGGGGATTTGGCGCGGCAATACACGGTTTTTTAACGGGCGTATTCGGATATTGCGCTTACCCGCTGTTTTTAGGCGCCATTTATTTGTGCGTGATGGGCTTGTTCGGTAAAAGCCTTGTCAAAGACAGATGGCTGGCAGCGTGGATTATTATTACGTGCGTTTTAATCGCATTGGTCGTTCATACGGCTATGACGTTCAATTGGAAATTGGACGGTTACTTAACCCGTTGTTTCAAATCGGGCGAAAAGCTTTCCTCGGTTACGGCAAGCGGTTGGCTCGGCGGCTTAATTGTCTTTGCTGTGGCGAAACTCACCACTCAAATCGGTGCGTTGATTTTCTTTATTATGTTATCTTTAATCAGCGTTTACGTTTGCATTCAAGTGGCGAAGCGCAAGAAGAAGGGGGGCAAACCGAATAGACAACCCAGAAACAATACGGCGCAGTCGGTGGATATTCCGCTTTCTCAGCCTACACCTGCTCAAAACGTAACGACGCAACAACAGCCTATGGCTGTAACGCCTCAAAACGCGCAATCACAAAACGTGCAGTCTGCTCCTCAGCCGGTTCAGCAGAGTGCGTTCCCGTATGCAAATACGGCGCCGCAAACTGAAAACGTTACGCCTATTGCGCCGACGGTAGTGGATGTTACGAATGCACAAAATGCGCAAAACATACAAAATCCACAGAATGCGCAACCGAATTTTATTGGCAACATGATGCCGACGGTTGAGCAACGCCCCGGCGTGAGCTTGCCCGAAACGCAACCAATGCAAGGTATGGGCAGTCAACCCGCAAGGCAGAGCGCTTTTTCGCCTTTCGGTAACGCGCAAACAATGCCTATCGGCGACAACGCCTTTTCAGCAGTGGAAAATACGGGGACAAGCAATGGAAGTAGCGAGTACGATTATTCCAACTCGCGCGATTTCCTCTTTGGCGGCAGTCCTGCGGAAAATTACAGACGCAACTTGTTATTCGATCCTAATGCAAGGGTAAACAATATGCCCGTTACAGAACAGCCGAATGCACTCGGCGGTACAAGCGGCATTATGCCTTCTTACTCCGAATCTTATCAAAACACAGTCAACGAAAATACGACGCCCAGTCGAATGGAAACAACGTCGTTTGATCAGCGTAGCTCCAATTATTCATTTGGGGATTCCCGCGGGGAGCGGACGGATGCGGACGGGTACACCAACGTAACGCCCATACCTGCGTTTGAACCGCAAACGCGTGCAACGGAGGACTCACCGTATAGACTGTTCAGTGATAGACCCGAGAGTACGGATCTCGCGGAAGAAAGAGGCGGGCGAGAGGAAATCACTTTTAATCGCGGAGATTCGTTCAGGGAGGAGTCCGTTTCGCCCATTATCAACGAAGAAAGGGATAGCGGGCGTAGCGCTGTTCCTAATTATAAAAATTTATTCTCGCCCTCTAACCCTAATATTTTTGGCGGCGACGACGAGAATGCGACAAGACATTTTGATGAAATTGTAAATTCTAACCCTCGCTTTGAACGCGGTTACCGAGAGGAAAGTTTCTCCGCGCCCGAGGCGGATAAGGTAGCTTCGCAAGACGACGATAGAAATGAGCGCGACGGATTTAATCTTTTGGATGACGATCCTTATGCGTTGCGTTCGGATTTCAGTAACGATGGTCGCGAAAATAACGGGCTGGATACGGATAGAAACGAAAGTCGCGACGAATTGATTTCCGATACTCCTCGTATGGGCTTTGGCAGAGAGGAAACGAATCTCTCCGAAGAACGTACGCAGTCGGAAACTCTCTTTACGAGTAGAACGGAAGACCCCGTTATACCTGCTCCCGTTGCATCTCCGCAAGCGTCGGTTGCACCCGTTGCCCCTGCCGCGCCTGCGGAACAACCCAAGCCCGCGCCGCAACCTCCGAAACCGCGCGTTATTCGGCCCTACGTAAGAATTCCTTTGGACGATTTGGATTGCCGCGACATCGAGCCTACTTCCAACTTTGAAGAAGTAGAGGAAACCAAAGGAACGATTATTGCAACCTTGGAAGATTTTAAAATTCCCGATACGTCGATTGCATCCGTAACTTTTGGCCCTACGGTTGCGCGTTATAACGTATTGTTTCCTCGTTATATCCAACCCAAAAAGGTCGTTGCGTTAGACCAATCTATCGCAATTAGTCTTCGTTCAAACGGCGTAAACGTTTATCCAAATTATGAGGACGGCGTTGTAAGCATTGAAGTACCCAACAAGGAGCGCCAATTTGTACAACTCGGCTGTATGCTTTCAGGAGATACGTACGTAAACGCCAAGCCTTCTTCTTTAGTGTTTGCAATGGGTAAAGACGTTGCAAACCGCAAGGTGTACGGCGATATTTCCAAGATGATCCACCTTTTGGTTGCCGGTTCGTCCGGTTCGGGTAAGAGCGTATTTTTAGGTTCGTTGATTATCAGCTTAATCCACAAGTATTCACCCGAAGAATTGCGCTTGATTCTTATTGACCCGAAAAAGACGGAGTTCGTTTTGTACAACAACTTGCCGCATTTGATGATTAACGAAATCATTACGGACGCAAGCAAGGCGGTGCAGAGCTTGAATTGGGCGATTATGGAAATGAACCGCCGTTACAGCTTATTCTCGCAAATGAGCCGTTCGGGCGCATACGTCGTAAATTTGGATCAGTACAACGCGCAGGTGGAAAAAAGTCAGCGCTTGCCGAAAATCGTTATTATTATCGACGAGCTTGCCGATTTGATGCTTGCTGCGAAAAAGGAAATGGAAGATAGAATCCAAAACCTCACCCAGAAAGCGCGTGCGGCAGGTATTCACCTTATCGTTGCAACGCAAAGACCGTCCACCGACGTTATCACGGGCGTTATCAAGAGCAATTTGGCGACAAGAATTGCATTCTACGTAGCAACCGACGTCGATTCGCGCGTTATTCTTGACCAAACGGGCGCGCAAAAGCTGTTGGGTAAGGGCGATTTGCTTTATACGATGCCGGGCGTAGCCGCGCCTATCCGTGTGCAAAGCGCGTTTATTTCTACGGAAGAATCTCAAAAGGTGGTCAATTATATCAAAGCCCACAACGAGGCTTACTACGATGAAGAAGCAACCGCGTATATTAATTCGCGCGGCGGTTATGCCGGCGACGACAGTTCCAGCGGCGGTGTAGGAGGCGGAAAAGACGGCGGCAGTGTAGACCCTATCTATATTGAAGCTCTTCGGCACGTTATCGCGTGTGGGAGCGCGTCCATTTCTATGATTCAACGTAAGTGCTCCGCAGGTTACAGTCGCGCGGGTAAAATCGTAGAATGGATGGAAGAAATGGGCTATATTTCCGCATTCGACGGCGCAAAATCGAGAAAGGTACTTATTACCAAAGAGGAATTTGAAAGCAAATACGGCCCGTTGGAATAATCTATCGTTTATTTTCAACAGACTAAAAAGGAAGAAGTATGTTATCAAAAAAAATATTCGGGGTAATTTCTCTGGGTTGCGATAAAAACCGCGTCGACACAGAGAAATTGCTCGGTTTACTGAAAACACGCGAGTGTACGCTCACGGACGATTTGGCAAAGGCGCAAATCGTAATTATAAACACTTGCGCTTTTTTGCAATCTGCGCGCGAAGAGGCGATCAACACGATTTTAGAATGCGCAGAGTATAAAAACGGCGTTTTGGAGAAAATTGTCGTTACGGGTTGTCTACCACAGAAGTTTGTGGACGAGCTGTACAAGCCGCTTGCAGAAGTCGACGTTTTTTTGGGAATTAACGACTACGAGAAGATTTTTGAAGCGTTGGAAGAATCTTATCAAAAAGAATGCAGACCCAATTTCGTGGGCAAAGGGTCGGACGGTTACCTTACCAATCGTGTACAAACCACGCAAGAGCATTATGCATATTTAAAAATTGCAGATGGCTGCTATAATCATTGCACATATTGCTTGATTCCTAAAATTCGCGGAAAATATCGCTCTTATCCCATGGAAAAACTTGTGGAGGAAGCGAAAGAACTTGGCGAATTGGCAGAACTAATCATAGTTGCGCAGGACAGTACGCGCTACGGAGAGGATTTATACGGTGAAAACCGTTTTGTTGCACTGTTGCAAGCGCTTTCCAAGTTGGAAAATATCCAATCTATCCGTCTTTTGTATTGTTATCCCGACGTCATTACGGACGCACTCATCGAGGAAATTGCAACAAACGACAAGATATTGAAATATATGGATATTCCTCTGCAACACTCCGAAAATCGCGTGTTAAAATTGATGAACAGAAAGGGGACGAGGGAAGGGTATTTGCGCTTATTTGAAAAACTGCGTAAACGTATTCCCGACATTGCGATTCGCTCTACCTTTATTTCGGGTTTCCCTACGGAAACGGAGGAGGAATTCGAAGGGATGAAATCCTTCATTCGTGAGGCAAAACTTTTCAATTGCGGATTTTTCGCCTATTCGCGCGAGCCGGATACGGGCGCGTGCAGAATGAAACCGCAAATCCATCACAACACAAAAAAACGCCGTGTGCACGCGTTGTATAAGACGCAGAGCGAAGTGGCGTATAACGTTCTGTCTACGTTCGTAGGCAAACAAATTCGAGTGCTTTGCGACGGTATTGATTACGAGCGCGGCTGTTTTGTCGGTAGAGCGTATTTCAATGCGCCCGATATTGACGGAAAGGTATATTTCCATGCGGCGGAGGCAATGCAAGGCAAGTATTATAAGGTTTTAATTGAAAATAATGACGAGTACGATTTATTTGGCCGTACCGAAGATTATGAAGGAGAGTAAAATGAATTTACCCAATAAAATTACGTTAACCAGAATTTTTATGATCCCTGTTTTCGTGTTGTTTTTCTTCCTTGACGTTGTGCCATTCCATTACGGCATTGCGGCAATCATTTTTGCGCTTGCGGCTTGTACAGACTTCATCGACGGATATATTGCGCGTAAATATAAGTTGGTAACGAATTTAGGGAAATTCCTTGACCCAATTGCGGACAAGGTGCTTGTTTCCACGGCAATGATTTTGATGCTTGTTATGAAAGACGGCGTATTCCAAACGCTTGGCGTTGCTGCAAACGGCGTGTATATTGCAACGGCGGTATGCATTTGCGTGATTATGGCGCGCGAGCTCATTATCAGCGCATTTAGACAAATTGCGGCGGTCAACGGCGTGGTTATGGCGGCAGATAAGTTGGGTAAATTCAAAACTATCTTCCAAGACGTGGCTATTTTCGTCATTATTTTGGCTGGAGGTATCGGTGAAATTACGCCAGTGGAATACGCTGTGCCTTGGGACATGTACGCACTCATCGGCGGACTTGGTCTGTTTGCAATTGCAACCATTTTAACCGTTTGGTCGGGTATTTCTTACGTTGTGAAAAACAGAAAGGTATTAAAGGACGCCTAACGGAGTTGAAAAATGGCGAAAGCATGTATTTTGCTTAAAAAGGCGGTAAGTGTGGATGAAAACGACGAGGCCGCCCTTATAAGCGCATTAAATAATAGCGGATATTCTTTTGACGAATTTCACGTATTATCGCGATTAGACAAGGATAAAGCTATAGAAATATTTGAAACATTGAAACGCAGAGGGTATTCTATTCTGTTCCTTGCGGGAGATGACGTAGGGGAATGTTTAAAACAACCCATTGTTTCAGAAAACAAAAGGGACGGACAAGGTCTTTTAAGCGTATTTGGGGATACCGTGTACGAGTTGAATGGAAAAAATATAGAAGAAGAATTAGTAAAAATCCTTAAACGGCATAAGTTTAAAATCAGCGTTGCCGAATCCTTTACGGGAGGGGGAATTGCAAAACGTATCACCTCCGTTTCAGGCGCAAGCGAAGTGTATTTTGAAGGGATTAATGCGTATAACGAGAACTCAAAAATTAAACGGCTTGGCGTTTCAGAAACGACGTTGAGTGAAAAGGGGGCTGTGTCCGAAGAAACAGCGTATGAAATGGCTCGCGGTCTATTAAACACAGACGATTGCGACGTGGCGGTTGCTACGACGGGTCTGGCAGGACCAAATTCGGACGGTTCCGGGAAGCCCGTGGGGCTTTGCTATATTTCCGTAGGGACAAAAAGGGGGATAAAGGTATATCGTTATCTTTTTGACGGCACAAGACGAGAAATTACGGAAAAAGCAATTGAATATGCACTTTTTCACGTTTTTACGACGTTGAAAGAGGTATAATAATAAAAACGAAAAAAATTTATTAGGAGAATAGATAAATGGCAAACGAAAAAAACACGGAAAAAATGAGAGCGTTAGACGCCGTTTTATTGCAGATTGAAAAGCAATACGGTAAAGGCTCTATTATGCGTCTTGGCGACGAGGCAGGGAATACGGAAATCGAAGTAATTCCTTCCGGTTGCTTGACGTTAGACCTTGCATTGGGGATCGGCGGTTTCCCTCGCGGTAGGATTATCGAAATTTACGGACCTGAATCTTCCGGTAAGACTACGGTTGCGTTGCACGCAATTGCAGAAGCACAGAAGATGGGCGGCGTAGCGGCGTTCATCGACGCAGAACACGCGCTTGACCCCGTTTACGCTAAGAAATTGGGCGTTAGCCTTGACGATTTGTACGTTTCTCAACCCGACACGGGCGAACAAGCGCTCGATATTGCAGACGCGCTTGTAAGAAGCTCCGCGGTGGATATTATCGTCGTGGACTCGGTTGCGGCATTGACGCCGAAAGCGGAAATCGAAGGGGATATGGGGGATACGCACGTTGGTTTGCAGGCAAGATTGATGTCGCAAGCGCTTCGTAAATTGACGGCAATTGTAAATAAGTCCAAAACTTGCGTTATTTTCATAAACCAACTTCGTGAAAAAGTTGGCGTTATGTTCGGCAATCCTGAAACCACGCCCGGCGGTAAGGCATTGAAGTTCTATGCAAGTATGCGTTTGGATATCCGCAAAATGGATACTCTCAAGGATGCGGACGGCGCTATGGGGAACAGAACGAAAGCTAAGGTCGTTAAAAATAAGCTTGCGCCTCCTTTCCGTCAGGCGGAATTTGACATCGTATTCGGCGAAGGTATTTCGCAAGAAGGCTGTATCATGGATATGGGCGTACAATACGACATTATCGCAAAGAGCGGCTCTTTCTTTAGCTATCAAGGGACGAAAATTGCGCAGGGTCGTGAAAAGCTCCGTGCCTATTTAAAAGAGAATCCCGAAATTAAGGCGGAAATCGAACAAAAAATCCGCGATGCGGCAAAGGGGAAGACAGAGGAAGAGCAACCCGAAGAAGTTTAAAATTTTTGTCAGTATAAAAGGAGACGAGAACGTCTCCTTTTTACTTTGTAAAAATCTTACATAATAGGACAACAATTTTTCTTCAAACAATTGACATTTCAAAAAATATGTTGTACAATAAGTATGATGGAAAAAATTATAAGTCGGTTTTAATAAAACCGTTTAGATAATATTTTTCAATTTAATTTTATACAGGAGGCAACAAATGAGCACTTATAATTTGAGCGTCCTGTTTCTCGCTACATTGCCCGTAGGGGCGGCAATTGGTATCGCTGCAGGCGCGGCGGTAATTGCGGCGGCGTTAGGCGCGCTTCTTACCCTCGTTATTTACAAAAAAGGCGTCGAAAAGAAGGTCGGTTCTGCTGAAGAACGCGTACAAAAAATTATTTCCGACGCAGAAAAAGAGGCAGAGCGCATCAAAGCCCAAGGCCAGGAAGAAAGTAAGAGAGCTTTAAAAGAGGCTCTTTTGGAAGCAAAGGAACAGGATTTAAAATTAAGAAACGAATTCGAGCGTGAATCTAAAGAAAAGAAAGCAGAGCTTCAACGTATGGAGCAACGCTTGACGCAAAAAGAGGACTCGCTCGATAAGAAGATGGAAGCGCTTGAACAGCAAAAGGCAAATCTTCACAAGAAGGAAGAAGAGGTTGAGGAACTGCAAGAAAAACTCAATTCTCAACACGAATTGATGATTCAAGAGTTGGAAAAGGTTGCGCAATTAACGCGTGAAGAGGCAAAGCGGATTTTGACGGAGGAAATCCTCGACGCTACTCGCCACGAAGTTGCAATTCAAGTCCGCAACCTCGAACAGCAAGCAAAAGACGAAGCAGATATGAACGCAAAGAAAATCATCTCTTTGGCGATTCAAAAATGCGCGGCGGACCACGCGTCGGAAATTACCGTTTCCGTCGTTCCGCTCCCCAATGACGATATGAAAGCGCGTATTATTGGACGTGAAGGTAGAAATATCCGCGCACTTGAAAATGCAACGGGTATCGAGCTTATTATCGACGATACGCCCGAGGTTGTCATTTTGTCGGGCTTTGACCCCGTGAGACGTGAAATTGCACGTCTTTCCTTGGAAAAGCTCATCAACGACGGCAGAATTCACCCCGCCCGTATTGAGGAAACGGTGGAAAAAGTTACGCGCGAAATGGATATGCAAATTAAGGAAGCAGGCGAGGCGGCTGTGTTTGAAGCCGGTATCTTCGGCTTGCATCCCGAGCTTATCAAGTTGATTGGCCGTTTGAAGTTTAGAACGAGCTACGGTCAAAACGTATATAAGCATTCCGTAGAAGTATCCATGCTTGCAGGTCAAATGGCGGCAGAGCTTGGCTTGGACGTAAACTTTGCAAAGCGCGCGGGCTTGTTGCACGATATCGGTAAGGCTGTCGATCAAGAACAGGAAGGCACGCATATCCAAATCGGTGCAGACCTGGCGAAGAAATATAAGGAAAACGCAAACATCGTCAATGCAATTATGGCGCACCACGGCGACGTTGAACCTAAAACGATTGAAGCCGTTCTTATTCAAGCGGCAGACGCAATTTCGGGTGCTCGTCCCGGCGCAAGAAGAGAAATGGGCTCTAACTACGTGAAACGTTTGGAAAGATTGGAGGAGATTGCTTCTAGCTTCCACGGCGTTGAAAAGAGCTATGCAATTCAAGCAGGTCGAGAAGTTCGCGTTATCGTTAAACCAGAACAAGTTGACGACGCGCAAGCATTGTTCCTTGCAAAAGATATTGCAAAGAAGATTGAAACGGAGCTTGAATATCCCGGTCAAATCAAAGTCAACGTTATTCGCGAATTTCGCGGCGTTGAATACGCAAAATAATCCATTGTAAATAAAAAACCTTCCGACAAGGAAGGTTTTTTATTATATTTTTTGTTGCATTATCATGGAGAGAGGAGTAAATCCAAGTTTTTGGTAAAAATGTATCGCCGATTCGTTCAAGCTCCATACGTTTAAGCGGATTTCGTCATACCCGTCCGCTTTTGCCTGCGTTTTTACATGCTGATAAAGGAGTGTGCCAATGCCTTTTCTGCGCACGTTCTTGTCTACGCAAATATCGTCTATATAACAATATTTTATGTCATGGATAAATGCGCTGTCTTTAATCATGCGATATTGACAAAATGCGTATCCAACCACCGTATCATACTCGTCAATAGCGACAAAAATTGGCGCGCTTTGGTTGTAAAGCATGGTTTGCAATTTTTCGTCGGAGTATTTCGCCGTTCCGCGTTTAAAAATATCGGGACGCCCGTCGGCGTGCACCTCTAAAACTTGGCGCAATAAATTATTGATTGCAGGAATGTCTGAGGGAATAGCTCGTCTTATCATAATATGCACCTCAAAAAAGAAAATCGATCCATAAGAAAAATTATGGATCGATCTTGGAGCTACTAGGCGGATTTGAACCGCCGACCTCGTCCTTACCAAGGACGCGCTCTACCTACTGAGCCATAGCAGCATTTCAAAGTTACGAAAATATTATAGTGAATAATTTATTAATTGTCAAGCCGAAAAAGGGTATTTTTATAACTTTTTTCAAAAAAGGGGTTGAAATTTTAATATAAAGGTGCTATAATAATTTCCTATGAGAGAATATATTATATTGAAATAATTTAGGGGGACTTTATGGACGCATTTATCAACGCGATGAAAGATAATGTGAGTTTTGAAGAATTATGGCTCGCATTGGATTTATTACTTGCCGCTTTACTCGGTTTTTTAATCGGTTTAGAGAGGAAATCGAGATATAAAGAAGCGGGTATCAGAACGCACACAATCGTTGCGTTTGGCGCGGCGCTCATGATGGTCGTGTCCAAGCACGCTTTTGGCTCGGAGGCGGATTCTGCACGCGTAGCGGCGCAAATCGTCGCAGGTATCGGGTTCCTTGGCGCGGGTATTATCGTTTATAAGAAAAACGTAGTGCATGGTCTAACGACAGCGGCAGGCGTATGGACGACGGCGGGCATTGGTATGGCTTGCGGCGGTGGACTTTGGGTCATTGCGTGTATTGCTACGGCTGTATTGATTTTCATTCAATGGCTCTTGCATAGAAATTGGCGTATCTTTAAGGTAAAAAAGATATATTCCATTAAGATTTCGTTTGTTCAGAGAACAAACGAGCGGGATAAAGTAAAGCAGATATTCGACATTGACAGATACAATCGTTTGGTTGTGGAAAGAAAGGGTGAAGATTTGATATATCATGCGAAATTAGATACGGTTGAGGAGTATTCGTCCACGCAACTGGACGATATTATGAAAAAAAATACGTTCATAATTTCTATTGAGCGTTGCGACGATAATTAAAAGGGATAAGGCAGTCTAAATTGACTGCCTTATTTTTATAAAATAGGGAAAATAGTCATTATTGTGTTGACAAATATAAAAAATTGTTTTAAAATATTTTTAGAATTTATCACTTTACATAGGTGCATAGGATAATATGAAAGTTTTGAAAAAGATTTCAATCGTTTTGGCGTTGTTTTTTGTCGCAATCGTGCCGACGGCTATGGTAAAGGCGGATGCGGCTGTAACGCCGCTTTTGGGTACGCCCACCGGCTATACTCAAGCGTCGGACGTGGACTACACGACGAGCGGTTCATATATTGTCAATTGGGGTGCACGTGAAGAGGATTGCAAATTCTTGTCTACGTATGCAGAAAGTTTTTATACGGGCAATTATACCTACGCCTCGCTTTCCCAAAAGAAAGGTGGAACCTCTAAGTCGGACGCTCCGAAAAGCAATTTGTATTCCGCATTAAAGACGTTAATGAAAGATAATCACAAAAAAGAAACGTCTTACAGCGCGACACGCGACTTGTATAAATATACGGACTGCGTCAACAGCAATTCCAATAAAATTTCTTCCTTTTATTCGGGTAAGGAGTTAAGCGGTACGTGGGATAGCGGAAAGACTTGGAATCGAGAGCATACGTGGCCGAACAGTAAGGGACTTGGTGGCAACGACGAAAACGATATTATGATGCTTCGTCCTACTTGGGTACAGGAAAACAGCAGTCGCGGAAATACGGCTTACGGGCAAAGTAGTGGCTATTATGATCCGAACGGCGAGGGGGATGGCAAGGTCAATCTCCGCGGCGACTGCGCGCGTATCGTTCTTTACGTTTACGTTCGTTGGGGCAACACTAATTCTATGTGGGGCAATAGCGGCGTTATGGAGAGCGTAGACGTTCTTCTTCAATGGATGGAAGAAGACCCCGTAGATACTTGGGAAATGGGCAGAAACGACGCCGTACAATCGATTACAGGTACGAGAAACGTATTTGTCGATTATCCTGAATTCGCTTGGCAGCTTTTTGGGGAAGTTATTCCAGAAAATATGTCTACCCCTTCCGGTATGGCAAATAACGGTCAGGGCGGTAATACGGGCGGAAATGATTCCTCATCGGATGTTCACGAGCATAAGTGGAGTGATTGGACTGTTGTTACGCAACCCACCGAAACGCAAGAAGGAAGCCAAAAACGTGTTTGCGCTTGTGGCGAAGAGGAATGGGAAACGATTGCAAAATTAGAAAACGGCGGTTCTTCCGATAACACGCACGAGCATAATTATTCTAAATGGATAACGGTAAAAGAAGCGACGGAAACGGAAAACGGCGAAAAACGTCGTACTTGCCTCAGCTGTGGCGAAACGGACGTGGTTACGGTTTTTCCTAATGGTGATGAACATCGATTTACTGATTGGGAAATCGTGAAAGAAGCGACGGAAACGGAAAGAGGTTTTAAGAGTCGTACTTGCACGGACGAGAACTGTGGCTATCATGACATGGAGGTCATTCCTAAACTTGAAAGCAATCCGAATACGAGCGACTCGGAAAGTGGGTTTGATTCCAATAGCCTCACCGCAGTCGGTTGTGAATCGGCAATTATTTCGGGTTCGTCTTTGATTAGTGTGGCGATTTTCCTTGGTTGCGCAATCGTTTGCAAGAAAGGCAAAAAAGAATAAATAAAATAGCAAGTCGAATAACGGCTTGCTTTTTATTTGCTGCAAAAAAGAAAAAACTTCCAACCGAACGCGATTGAAAGTTTTTGGCAGGGGCTATAAGAATTGAACTCATCTCATTGGTTTTGGAGACCAAGGCACAACCACTATACCAAACCCCTAAATAACGAAACTATTATAAAATAAAATCAAGCGTTTGTCAAACGTTTTTGCTGTAAAAAGCATAGGAATTTCAAAAAAATGCAACATTTTTATTTTTGCGTGCAAATGCTTGTTTAATATATTGACATTTTAAGGAAAAATGTATAAAATATTAAAAAGAATAACGAATGGATTTGGTATTAGCATGAAGAAAACGGTTACGTTATATACCGACGGTGCTTGCTCAGGTAACCCTGGGCTTGGTGGGTACGGCGGTATTTTAATATATGGCGACGTGAAGCGTGAATATAGCGGCGCGGAAGCGGAAACGACAAACAACCGTATGGAAGTTACTGCCGTGATAATGGGGCTAAAACGCTTAAAATATCCCTGTCGCGTGGAGGTTTACAGTGATTCCGCATATACCGTAAACGCTTTTGAAAACGGATGGATTTACGCGTGGAGGAAATCGGGTTGGAAAAAAGCGGACGGGAAAGCGGTGCAAAACGTCGATTTGTGGGAGGAACTCTATTCGCTCACAAAAACACACGAGGTGCATTTCCATAAAGTCGCAGGACATGCGGACAACGAACTGAACAACCGTTGCGACGAGTTGGCGCGCGGAGCAATTGTAGAGCTTAGAAAGACGCTTCCTCCGCAAGTTACCAATGATGCAGAGGGTGAAGTGGACTAACAAAAATTCATATTTTTTTGCAAATATTCCATACTATATAATAATGTATGGGGGAATTAAGAAAATTGAAGGATAAAAAGACGTTAAAAGGTGGATGGAAGAAAAAGTTTTTCTTTCTTTCCGCTTTTTTTATTTTTTCTTTGTCTTGCATCATTTTTTCATCGCTGGTTTTAAATGAAGTACGTAGCGTATTTATACAAACACATTTTTGGTGGCTTTCATTGTTGTCGGGGGCGGTTTTTATTGCATGTTTTCTTCTTTCAGCGTTCTTTATATTTTACGAAAAAGAAAGCCTGATAAAAACTTCGTTAAGCTTATATTTACTCATATTATTTTGTCTGGTCTTTGTTTACGTGTTGCAAATAACGGGCTTTTTTACGGTTTTTAACGACGTGGAAAAGCTACAAGAATATCTAAAACAAGTGGGGGCTTGGATGCCTATTGCCTATATCGCCTTACAGTTTTTGCAAGTTGTTATCCTACCTATACCGGGAATAGTCAGTACAGCTGCAGGTGTTGCAATTTTTGGTGCGCTTTTAACAGCGATTTATAGCACGATAGGCATTTTATCGGGGTCATTTTTGGCGTTTTATATTGGCAGAAAATGGGGGAATAAAGCCGTTTCATGGATGATAGGCGAAGAAACGCTCGATAAATGGCAAAAAAAGTTGAAAGGGAAGGATAATCTTTTTTTAACGCTGATGTTTTTACTGCCCCTTTTTCCCGACGACGTTTTATGTTTTATTGCAGGATTATCAACAATGTCAAACGTGTATTTTACTATAATGATTATAATCACGCGGATTATATCCATCTTCGCTACGTGTTTTTCCGTCGATTTTATTCCTTTAAACACTTGGTGGGGGATCACGCTTTGGGCGGTATTTTTTGTAGGCGTAATCCTTGTTTTTGTCCTTCTTTATAAACGTATGGATAAAATACAGGCATGGATAAAAAGAAAACGAAAAGCTCGAATAAAAAACTCTATTAAGAAAGAAAAAAAATAATAAAAATTATGCGGAAATTTTCTTTAAGGTCTTGCAATTTTAAAAAATTTGTTGTATAATGTTAATTGGTAGAAATTTGGCATATTTTTCAAGGAGAGCAGACATAAAAACTTGAAAATAGATAATTTCTTGAAGGAGAAAGTATGGATAAAATTCAATTACTACAAGAAAGAAAGACAGAAATTTCAAACGCTTCTAAGGAGATCCGCGAAGACGTATTGACAATTATCGACGAAGGTAGCTTTGTCGAGCTTTCTGCTTTCAGTTTTTCCAAAAGCGAATTTTACGGCGAAAATGCAACGGGTGAAGGTGTTTTGACGGGCTACGCAACCATTGACGGATTTGCTTTTTACGTTGTGGCACAAAATTACAAGGTGCTCGACGGCGGTATGACGAAAGCAAACTGCGATAAAATCGTCAAGTGCTTAAACGCGGCGGAAAAGAATAGCGTTCCCGTTTTGTTCTTGCTCAACACGCACGGTGTGCAAGTTGGGGAAGGCGTTACGGTTTTGGAAGGGCTTGGTAAGTTATTTACAAAATGCGCAGTGAACCCGCCCAGATACGTCATTGTCAACGGTGAAGTATATGGGTCGGCGGCAATGCTCGCGTCGTTGGCGGAGTGTTCGATTTTTCTTGAAAATAAAAGCGTTTTGACTGTTAACAGTCCTGTCGTTTTGTCTGCGAAAGCGGGCAAGAATTTAACCAAGGAAGAAGTCGGCGGCGCAAAAGCGCTCGATAAGACGGGTGTTCCGACCTTTATCGCAAAGGATTTGTCGGACGTTCGTGAAAAGATTATTGCTATGAACGCTTTGGATGCCGAGCCGATTATTGAAGCGGAGCTGAACGATTGTGTACCTGCTTTAAACGAAGCTGCAACCACCGAAAATCTTCTCTCTGTTTTTGAAAGCCCGTTGGAATTAAATTCCACCTATGAACCAGAGGTGAAAACGGTTATCGGCAGAATTGGCGGTATTTCCGTTGCTTCCGTTATTTTTGATGGCGGCGACGAGGGGATAGAGATGAATGCGGCGAAGTTCGCAAAGCTGAAAGATTTCCTTAAATTTGCTTACGCGCATGAACTTCCTTTGGTCGTTTTTGGGAACGTAAAAGGAATTTGTCCTTCTATGTGCGTAAATAATAGCCGTGTCCTTAAAGAAGCGGTTGAGTATTTAGAAATATTCAATGCGTTACCTACGCCCAAGATTTCGGTTGTATTTAACAAGGCAATCGGTTTAGGGTATACGTTGTTTGCCTCTAAATCAATAGGATTTGATTATACCTGCGCATTTGCAAACGCGAAGATTGCGTTGTTTGACGGCGCGCAAGGCGCACAGATTGAATTTGGCAATTCCGGCGTAGATAAGGCTGCGCTTGCGGCGAAATATGCGGACGAAAATTCTGACCCCGTCAATGCAGCGAAGGACGGTTATATCGATGCGATTATCGAGCCCCAATTTGTAAAACAATACGTCATCGCTTCATTGCAAATGTTGGCGGAGTGATAGGAGGACGTGATGTTGTACAATTTGTTAGTAAGCGGAGCCGATCCTTTCCGTAAAGTTGACGGTTGGGAAGCTTCTTTGTATGCCTTGATTGGTTTTGCCGTCGTTTTCGTAGGAATCTTGTTTCTTATCTTAATCGTTTGGGCGACAGGAAAACTTATTTCTGTCTTTGACGGAAAAGGCAAAAAAGCAAAAAATAAGAAAAACAAGAAAGTCAAGGACGAGGCGGTTACGCCTTCTGAAAATTCGTCAACGAACGTGGAGTCGGAAGAAATCGACGAAGAAACAGTTGCAATTATAACAGCCGCCATTATGGCATATTATCAAAAGAATAACCCTAAGTGCGAATTTACAGTTAAACGCATTAAGAGAATATAAGGAGAACAAATTATGCGTAATTTTATTATCACGATTAATGGAAAATCTTATGAAGTAGGCGTAGAGGAAGTAGGCGCAACGGCGTCTGCACCCGTAGTAGTGGCAAGCGCGCCCGCAACGGAAGTTGCAAAACCCGCAGCGCCCAAAGCGGCGGCTCCTGCAAATGGTGAAAAAGTAATCTCGCCCTTCCCTGGCTTAATCAAAAACTTGTTGGTTGCAGAGGGTGCAACCGTAAAAGAAGGTCAACCTATTCTCGTTCTTGAAGCGATGAAAATGGACAACGATATCACCGCGATTTGCGACGGCGTTGTACATTTCCAGGTTGTCAAAGGCGCAAACGTTGAATCCGACGCGGTTCTTGCAGTTATCGCATAATTTCAAAGTAGGAGTTTAAATATGCTCAATAATTTACTCGTAGACATTGGGGGTATTTTCAGGTCTTTGGGTGGTTCGCTTGGCGTAATGAATGGTACGTGGCATAATTACGCTATGCTGGCGGTATCCTTTCTCTTGATGTATCTTGCAATCGTAAAGAAGTTCGAGCCGCTCTTACTTCTTCCTATTGCTTTCGGTATGTTTATAATCAACTTGCCGGGGGCGTATTCCGTCGTTTGGGGTACGCATCCTGACCCAGTTGAGATTACAAACGCGGAACAATTAACGCAATATATCGTAGCGGAAAATTATCCTCAGCTTCGTTTTGAGGACGGAATGTGGCAATATCTTTCCAGCGAAAATATTTGGTGTCGGTTGACGCCAGAGGCTTTAACGACATTAAATATTTCCGATATTTTTTCTATTGACAATAATGCAACAAAATTGCTTTACACGGCAATAACACGCGATAATGCGGGTGTTTGGAAAATTGGTTCTGAAGTTTTAACGGAGAAAGCGTGGGAAAATCTTGCATTACCCGCTGAGTTTACTTTAACCGAACAAAGCAAAATCATCTACGAAGTTGCGCACACTTACGAAAACGTGCAAAACCGCGGGCTTTTGTGGTATTTATTCTACGGTGTACAAAACGTTATTTACCCGCCGCTTATCTTCCTGGGGATTGGCGCAATGACCGACTTCGGGCCGCTTATTTCCAATCCCAAGAGTATGTTGCTTGGCGCGGCGGCACAGCTCGGCGTATTCTTGACGTTGATTGCCGCTTCACTTATCGGTTTCAACCTTGCGGCGGCTGCGTCTATCGCAATTATCGGCGGTGCGGACGGACCTACGGCCATTTACGTTACGCAAAAACTTTCGCAGTATGCGCAATTTAGAGGAACCAGCGCTGATTTACTCTCCGCAATTGCGGTTGCGGCATATTCGTATATGGCATTGATTCCTATTATTCAAAAGCCGATTATGAAACTGCTCGTTCCTAAAAAGGAACGCCTTATCAAAATGAAGCCCTTGCGCAAGGTTAGCAAGGTGGAAAAGATTATTTTCCCCGTCGTCGTTACCCTTGTCGTTGGCTTACTTTTGCCCGACGCAGTGCCTCTTTTGGGTATGTTAATGCTTGGTAATTTGTTGAAAGAAAGCGGCGTTTGCGACAGACTTTCTTCGCAGGCACAAAACGGCTTGATGAATACGATCACTATCTTCTTGGGCGTATCCGTTGGTTGTAAAGCATATGGCGCAACCTTCCTGCAACTTTCTACGCTTGGCATTATTGGGCTTGGTTTGGTGGCGTTTGCATTTGGCACAGTTGGCGGCTTGCTTGTCGGTAGAATTATGTGTAAGCTTTCTAAAGGCAAAATCAATCCGCTTATCGGTAGCGCAGGTGTTTCCGCCGTGCCTATGGCGGCGCGTATATCCGAGGACGTAGGGCGCGAAGAAGATCCAAATAACCACTTACTAATGCATGCAATGGGCCCTAACGTAGCCGGCGTAATTGGTTCCGCAATAGCGGCTGGGTTCTTATTGGCGATTATTTAATCGCGAGGTGAAATATGGAATTGAAATTTGAAGACAAAAAAGTAATGTTGACGGAAACGATTTTGCGCGACGCGCATCAATCGCAAGCCGCAACGAGAATGAAGATTGAAGAAATGTTGCCCGTTTTAGAGCAGCTTGACGAAATTGGTTATTATTCCATTGAAGCGTGGGGTGGCGCAACGTTCGACTCCTGCTTGCGGTATTTAAACGAAGATCCTTGGGAACGTTTGAGAACTCTCAAATCCCATTTAAAAACGCCCATTCAAATGCTTCTGCGCGGTCAAAACTTGCTTGGTTATCGCCATTACGCAGACGACGTTGTAGAAAAATTCGTTGCAAAATCCGTTGAAAACGGCGTTGGCGTTATTCGTGTATTCGACGCGTTAAACGACCCCCGCAACTTGGAAGTTTCTATGCGTGCGATCAAAAAATACGGCGGCATTTGCGAGGCGACGATTTGTTATACAAGCGCCGTAGTCAACGGTCAAGAAGTGTTTACGGACGAGTATTTCGTGGACTTGGCGAAACAATTAGAAGAACGCGGTGCTGATAATATATGCTTAAAGGATATGGCAAACTTGCTGTTGCCTTTCCGTGCCTATACTCTCGTAAGCGCTTTAAAGAAAGCTTTAAAGCCGACGACGAAATTGCATTTGCATACTCACAATACGACAGGTACGGGCGATATGATGTATCTTATGGCAATTTTGGCAGGCGTCGATATTGTCGATACTGCGCTTTCGCCTTTGGGTAACGGTACTTCTCAACCCGCAACCGAACCGTTGGTTGCAACCTTAAAGGGTACGCCTTACGATACGGGCATTGAAATTGATAAGCTGCTTCCTATCGTTAAGCATTTCAAGACGGTTGAAAAACGCTTGAAAGATGATAAAATTTTGAACGAAAAATCTAAAGGAATTGACGTAAATACTTTGTTGTATCAAGTTCCCGGCGGTATGCTTTCCAATCTTATCAACCAGCTTGAAAAGGCGGGTAAGGCGGATAGATTGATGGACTGCCTTGCGGAAGTTCCCAATGTGCGCAGAGATTGCGGTTATCCTCCGCTTGTTACGCCTTCCTCACAGATTGTCGGTACGCAAGCTGTTATGAATATCGTTATGGGCGAACGCTATAAAATGGTTACTAAAGAAACGAGAGATTTGTTTGCCGGAAAGTATGGTACGCTTCCTATGCCGCTCAATGAGGAGGTTGCCGAAAAAGTTTTACGCGGCGCGGAACGTATTACTTGCAGACCCGCCGACTTGTTGCAGCCCGAATATGAAGATATTAAGAAAAAGGTTATTGAGCTTGGATATTACGAAAAGGAAGAAGACGTTCTTTCCTACGCAGTATTTGAACAGGTTGCCGAAAACTTCTTTAAATGGCGCGAAGCGCAAAAATATGCTGTTGACCGCGATTTGGCAAAAACGGGCGTGTATCCTGTTTGATCAACGTTGAATTGAATACTTGTACGTATGCGCAACCAATTTTCCAGGTTGCGCATATTTTGAAATATGGCTCAACAGTGAAACATTCCAAGTGAAACAATATTTAAATATATTTTTAGCGGGGAATTGTTCAAGGGCAAAAATGGGGACATATTATAAAAATGAAAAAGGTAATTGTAATCGGCGGTGGACCTGCGGGTTTGATGGCAGCATACGCCGCCGCGAATAAAGGACACAACGTAACGCTAATTGAAAAGAATGAAAAACTCGGTAAAAAGATTTACATCACGGGCAAAGGGCGCTGTAACTTTACCAATGATTGTAGCGTAGAGGATTTTATGCTTAATATTGTTCGTGGTAGAAAATTTTTAACGGGTGCACTATATGGTTTTTCGCCCGAGAAAACGATAAATTTCTTTAAAAATTACGGCTTATCGGTTAAAATTGAGCGTGGTAATCGTGCATTCCCGACCTCTGATCATGCGAGTGATGTTACAAAAACCCTTGAAAAAGCATGTAAAAATGCGGGAATTGATATTAAATTGCGCGAAAAGGTGTTAAAACTTATCTCTATTATGCCTAACATAATACCTATGTCTGGCATAACTGATTGTGCTACGACAAACATAATACCTATGTCACGCAGAGTACGACTTGTAACAGACAAAAATGAATACGAATGCGACGAGGTCATTGTAGCAACGGGCGGGGCTAGTTATCCCACGACGGGGTCAACGGGGGACGGTTATCATTTTGCGCGTAGCAACGGTATTAAAGTTACGGATATAAAGCCTTCGCTCTGCGGCATAAATTTATCAGGGGATTTCTTTAAAAATTTGCAGGGATTAACATTAAAAAACGTTACTTTTTCCGTGAAAAATCAAGCAAAAGTCATATATGAAGAGTTCGGGGAAATGCTTTTTACGCATTTTGGAATTTCCGGTCCAATCGTTTTGTCTGCATCTGCGTTAATCAACCGTTTACCGCTTGAAGGGTTAGATGCTTTTATCGATTTAAAACCCGCTTTGGATGCACAAACTTTAGATAAAAGGCTCTTGCGCGATTTTGAGAAATTTAAAAATAAACAGATTGCGAATGCGCTTGTAGAGCTTTTACCGCAAAAGATGATAGGGGAAGTTTTGCGCGTTTCCGTTATTTCGCCGACGAAAACGGTAAACGTTATTACAAAAGAGGAGCGCTCTCGCTTACTTACTGCAATTAAGTCGTTTCCCGTAAAAATGCGTAGCTTACGCAGCGTTGAAGAAGCAATAGTTACTTCGGGAGGAATTGATTTGTCGGAAATTAATCCAAAAACGATGCAAGCAAAGAAATTTCCTAATATCCGCTTCTGCGGCGAGGTGCTGGACGTGGATGCGTTCACGGGTGGATTTAATATGCAAATTGCCTTTGCTACGGGGTATGCGGCGGGAAATACGATTGATCCATTGTAATTTTTTGTCGTATATTCGACTATTTTGGTTAAAATACTTGACGGAAGAGTTTTTTTTTCGTATAATAAACAAGATAAACGGAAGATACCTATTAGGTATCGGGAGCTAATTATGACGATAATTCGAGGTGCAACGACGATTGAACGGGACGATAAGCCCTCCATCGTTGAGAGCGTAAAGACTCTGCTTGATGATATTTTTCAGATCAACGCTTTAAAAAAAGAGGAGATAAAAGTTTTTGTTTTTTCTTTAACAAATGATATTCATTCTTACCATCCCGCAAAGGCGGCGAGGGAGAGCGGTTATGATTTTGCACCGCTTTTTGCTGCAACGGAACCCGATATCGACGGCGGCTTAAAATTATGTATTCGCGTTATGATTTTAACGGAGCTGCAAGAAAATAGAGGGGTGAAACACATTTATCAAAAAGGGGCTAAAACATTGCGTAAAGATATTTCCGAAATTTTCAATATAGCATTAGACGGACCCGCCGGAAGCGGTAAGAGTACCGTAGCAAAGATTATCGCGGCGGATTATAACATTCTTTATCTTGACACAGGCGCGATGTATAGGGCTTGCGGTTTAAAGGCTTTACGGCTCGGTATTTCCCCTAAGGATAAAGGGGCGGTTGAAAAGATGCTCCTCGATTTGAATTTGTCGGTGGAATATCGCGACGGAAAACAACACACCATTTTAGATGGTGAAGACGTTTCTCTGGCGATTCGTGAAAACGTTGTTTCTATGGCGGCGTCGGATATTTCCGCACAACACGCCGTCCGAATAAAAATGGTGGAAATGCAACGCGAGATTGCCCAAAATATGTCTTGTGTGCTTGACGGTAGAGACATCGGCTCTTACGTTTTGCCTAATGCAAAATTTAAATTTTTTATCACAGCGGACAGCAAAGTCCGTGCAGCTCGCCGTTTTAGCGAATTGGCGCAGCGCGGCGAACACGTAGATTTTGAACGGCTTCACGCGGAAATCGTTGCAAGGGATAAGCAGGACAGCGAGCGTGATTTTGCTCCTCTCGTCTGTGCGGAAGACGCCGTGGTTATCGATACGTCGGAAATGAATATCGACGACGTCGTTACCGCTGTAAAAAAAGTTATTCAATCACAAATTTAAAAGAGGTTATTATGGAAGCCGAAAATCAGGTTGCACCCAAGGACGCGCAGAAAAAAAACGCCCAAAAGAAGAAAAAAAAGAGTATTCTTTACGGAAAAACGAAAAAAGGCAAGCACGTTAGCGGGGTGATAAACTTCGCAAGAATTTTTGCGTTCTCGTTATATTGGCTTTTTAAGCCGTTCCGTTACTATGGAAACCGAAAAGTAAAAGACGGCGCGTGTTTGTACGTCTGTAATCACTATACCTTATTAGACGCGGCTTATCCAATGTATACGACTTGGGAAGGAATACATTATATAGCCAAAAAAGAAAACTTCGAAACGCCGATTATTCGTAATATTTTCCGTGGGATTAAAGCAATCTGCGTGAACCGCGACGGAGCGGACGTGCGCGGTATGCTCGACGCGTTTAAATGCTTAAAAAACGATGAAAAAGTGGCTATTTTCCCTGAAGGAACGAGAAATAAAATCGGCGCGGATATGCTTCCTTTCCATCACGGCGCTTCCGTTATTGCAATTAAAAACAGAGTGCCCATCGTTCCCATCATGATTTATGAAAAACCTAGACTGTTCCGTATGACGCACGTCCTTGTGGGCGAGCCGTTTGAACTTTCCGAGTATTACGATTGTAAGATGACGGGTGAAGAAATATTAGAAGCGGATAATAAAATCCGTGAAATTATGTTAAATCTGCGCAGAGATCATGCTGAATATCTGCAAAACAAGAAAAATAAGAAAAAGGGTAAAAAATCATAAAAAATGGAATTTTTAATCGCAAAAAGCGGTGGGTTTTGTCACGGCGTCAAAAAGGCTGTTGACAAAGCCTTTTCAATTGATCCGAAAGACGTATATATTTACGGTGAGATTATCCATAACCCCGACGTTGTGCGCTCTATTACGGAACGCGGCATTAAAACCATCGAGAGGTTGGAAGACATACCCGACGGCTCAACGCTGATTATTCGTTCGCACGGCGTAGGGAAAAAGGTGTATGAGGATTGTAAAGCGCGCAAAATCAAGGTGGTGGATTGCACCTGCGAGTTTGTTCGTCGCACGCAGAAGATCGTCGATGAGCAACACGCGCTTGGCAAAGCAATTATCATCGTAGGAGAAAAGACGCACCCGGAGGTTATTGGGCTAAACGGCTGGTGTGATAACGAGGCGTATATTTTTTCGTCGGAAAATGAAGATTTTACAATTTTACCCCAAAAAGATTGCTGTGTAGTGGCACAAACGACCTATTCTGAGGAAAAATTTGAAAAAATTATAAAAATTCTTGACAATATCAGCCAAAAAACAGTTGAAGTTTTTAAAACAATTTGCTATACTACTATAGGACGGCAAAATGAGGCGAACGAATTATCTAAGCAATGCGACGCCGTATTGGTTATCGGAGGCTTGAACAGCAGCAACACAAACAAGCTCTACGATATCTGCGCGAAGAATTGTCCCAACGTATTTCGTTTGGCGAATGCTGCCGATCTAAATTATAAAACAATCAAAAGATTTAAAAAGGTAGGTATCGTTACGGGTGCAAGTACCCCTAACGCGCAAACTCAGGAGGTTCTCTTAAAGATGGAAATGGAAACAGAAGCAAAAGCAACGAGCATGGAAGAAGTCGTTGCGAACATGGACAGTCAACAGAAGTTCAAAAAAGGACAGTTGATTACGGCTACGATTTCGTCGGCTGACGATTCGGGTGTTGCAGTATTGCTCCCTCTCGCAAAGAAGGAAGTAATTCTCGATAAGGACGAGGTAGACTGCGAAGTTTACAATAAGGATGAATTCAATGCAAAACTTGGCGAAGAAATCGAACTTATGGTTGTTGCAATCAACCCCGTAAAACTTTCTCAAAAAGAAATTAAGAAGATTAAGGAAGAGGAAGCTGCACTCGCCGAAATCCAAGCAGGAAAAGAATTTGAAGTTGTATGTACCGGTTTCAACAAAGGTGGCTTGACGTCCCAACTTGGTTCTTATACCGTATTCGTACCCGCTCGTGAAATTCGTTCGGGCTACGTAAAAGAACTCGATAAGTACGTAGGCAAGAAGCTTCGCCTTAAACTTCTCGAAATCAAAACGGAAAGAAGAAAGGAAATCATTGCTTCTCAACGCGTTATTATTGAAGCGGAAAAAGCTGCTAAGGAAGCTGCAAGAGCTGCTAAGGAAGCAGAATTCTTCGCGTCCATCCACGTTGACGACGTGGTGGAAGGTAAAGTTGAAAGAATTACCTCTTTCGGCGCATTCGTTTCCGTAAACGGTTTCGACTGCCTTGCGCACATCTCCGATCTTTCTTGGACGGGGGTAAAATCCGTTAATGACGTTTTGGAAATCGGCAAGAAATATCAATTCAAAGTATTGAAGATCGATGAGGCTTCTAAAAAAGTTTCTATCGGTTACAAGCAGCTTCAAGCACAGCCTTGGGAACTTGCGGCTGAAAAGTATGCTGAAGGCGACGTTATCCATGGGAAGGTTGTACGTATCGTACCTTTCGGCGCATTCGTAGAAGTTGAAAAGGGCATCGACGGTTTGGTTCATGTTTCTCAAATTTCGCATGAATTCCTTGAAAATCCTACCACGGCGCTTGCTATCGGTCAGGAAATCGACGCTAAAATTTTGAAACTTGACTGCGCAGAAAAGAAAATGACGTTGTCGATCAAGGCGCTTGAACCGAAACCCGAAAACCTTGAAAGAAAACCTCGCGCTCCCAAAACTGAGGACGGCGAAGTAAAAGAAAAGGTTAAAAAACCCAGAGCTCCTAAAGCTGAAGACGAAGTTACCGAATGGAACGAAAGCGGTCTTGGCGGCGTATCTATTGCAGATTTGTTGAATAAGAACTCCTGATTGTTTTAACGATATCCTTTAAATAAAATTAAAGTCTGTTTTCTCGATTGAAAGCAGACTTTTTTGTTTATATATAATTATGCAATAAAAAGTCAAGGAGTAAATATTATGGCGAAACAAGGCAAAATTAAAATTTCCAGCAAAAATATGATGCCCATCATTAAAAAATGGTTGTATTCCGATAAAGACATTTTCCTTCGTGAAATCATCGCAAACGGTATCGACGCAATCACCAAACATAAAAAATTGGCGGATATGGGCGAAACCGAGAAAATGAACGGAGAATATCGGATAAACGTTTACGTTGACGAGCAAGCAAAAACGTTGACCGTGGAAGATAACGGTATCGGCATGACCGCAGATGAGGTTGAAAAATACATTACAAATATTGCATTTTCGGGCGCGTCTGATTTCTTAAAAAAATATGAAAATGCGTCGGGCGATGGAATTATCGGCCATTTCGGATTGGGTTTTTATTCCGCGTATATGGTTTCGGAGAACGTAGAAATCTATACTAAAAGCTATAGGGACGAGCCTGCAATAAGATGGATTTCGGACGGTGAATCTACCTATGAAATAGAGGAAACGGAAAAAACGGAGCGCGGCACGAAAATCGTTCTTCATATAGCAGATGGTGAAGAGGAATTTTTAAAAGAATACCGCGTTCGCGAATTGTTGCGCAAATATTGCTCGTTTATGCCGTATAACATCTATTTAAATCCGAAATTTGATGAAAATGATAAACCGATAAATAGCGCGCCATTGTATTTAAAAGATCCCAAGGATTGTACGGAAGAAGAATATAAGAATTTCTACCGCGATACCTTTATGGATTTCAACGAGCCTCTTTTTTGGATTCATTTAAATATGGATTATCCTTTCCGTTTAAAAGGTATTTTGTATTTTCCGCAGGTCAAGAAACAACAGGTTCAGCTCGAGAAAGGGCAAGTGAAGCTCTATTGCAATCAAGTGTTTATCGCGGACAATATTAAAGAAGTCATTCCCGAGTTCTTAATGCTCTTAAACGGGGTAATCGATTGCCCGGACATTCCGTTAAACGTATCGAGAAGTTTCTTACAAAACGATTCGCAAGTGCAAAAAATTTCTAAGCACATCACCAAAAAAGTAGCAGATAAGCTCACCGCGTTATTTAATAATGACCGTGAACACTATGAAAAATGTTGGAAGGATATTTCCACGTTTATCAAATTCGGTTGCTTAAAAGATGAAGAATTTTATAAAAAAGTAGAAAAAATCCTTATTTTTAAGTCAATAAACGGCGATTATCAGTGCTTGGACGCATTGTTGGGTGAAGAGGTTAGCGACGATGAGGCGAAAAACGGCGTACAGCCTAAAGCGGTTTACTACGTAACCGACGAAATACAGCAAGCGCAATATATTGCGATGTTTAAAGACTCGGGGGTGGACGCTGTCGTATGCGATACGTTGATAGACGGACACTTTGTCAGCTACGTAGAATATAAAAATTCTAAGAAACTTCGTTTTGTACGCATAGACGCGGATATCGACGGCGCTTTGAAGTCTAACTTGGATATTGCCGAGGAGGAAAAAGGACCGCTTATTGAGGCGGTAAAGAAATCTCTTGTTAATAAAACAATTAACGTTAAGGTGGAACGCTTTAAGAACGGTAAAATCCCCGCTATTGTCAACACGGACGAATTTACGAGAAGAATGTCGGAGATGAACGAGCTTTACGGCATTGGTGATGGCAATTCTGCGTTAAACGAGACGCTTGTTTTAAATTTGACAAATCCCGTTGTGGCTTCTATCTTGAAACAAAACGAGGAAAAACAGGGGATTATCGTCAACCAAATCTATTATTTGGCTATGCTTTCCTATAAACAGCTTTCATCTGAGGAATTATCCGATTTTGTAGATAAAAGCGCAGCAATGCTCTTTGATTACAGCAAGTAAAAAACTCGTTTCATAATGAAAAATACCTTTCCAAGAGAAGGGTATTTTTTTATGTTCTAATTTAGCTATCACGGGCATATAGTATAACAAATGCTTGATTTTCTTCCACAAAATATTAAAGACGGCTTAAATTGCTTAAATTTGATGGACGTTTACGAGCTTCGCTTGCGCGTAAATGCACCTATTCGAGTGAATTACAAGGGTGAATATCAATATTTAGGTTTGTTTGGAGTGGTTGGTCAAGCTAAAAATGCGTTAAAATGTACGTCGCAGGATATCGAGGAATGTGTCTATCGGGCAGGGAAATATTCCGTGTATTCAGTTGAGGAGCAAATAAAACAAGGCTATATTACTGCGGAATGCGGAGAACGGATTGGTTTAGCGGGGGAATTTGTCTTTGAGAATGGGAAACCGTTGGCGTTACGCAATTATACTTCGTTATGTATCAGGGTTCCGCACGATGTGAAGGGTTGTGGATTGCAGATTTACAATAAATGTATGTGTGGCAAAGTACAAAACCTATTACTCATGTCGCCACCTGGCTTGGGAAAAACAACGATTTTGCGGGATTTAGGGCGTATTATTAGTGAAAAAACCTTAAAAAACGTATTAATATGTGATGAACGTGGGGAAATTTCATCAGGAGAAATAGGTTCTACTTGTGATGTAATGCGATTTGCGGACAAGTCGACGGCGTTTGAGATGGGGGTGCGGGCAATGCGCCCGGAGGTAATTATTACGGACGAGCTATCCGTCAAGGATTGTTTTGCGATTGCAAGGGTTATCGACGCGGGAATAAACGTACTTGCATCTGCGCATTTTGCGTCCATGCAAACTATCGCTAAAGAATTTAAAGGCATTTTTGATAGATACGTCTTACTATCCAATCAAATAATAGGAAAAGTGGTGGGGATATACAATAAGTTGGGCGAGGAAATAGGGTGATATGCTGTTAAAATTTATATTTGGAATAGGAATAGTTGCCTTTACAAGTTTTTGCGGTTATCTTTTGGCTAAAAAATATCGTAAGCGCAAACTTTTTTTGCAACAATTTAAGGAGTTTAACGAACGTTTTTTGTCTGAGGTAACGTATTTTCGCCGCCCAATCAAGGCGTTTGTGTCCTCATATGCTTATAAGGGAGAATTCGATAGTTTTTTAAAGATTTTTTTCGAGCAATTGGAAATAGGACAAGCACAAGTCCGTTCTTTTGATTTTAAGTCCGAGTTTCCTTTTTTGCGCGAAGAGGAAAGATTGACGGTTGAAAATTATTTTCTTATGCTTGGAAAAGGGGACAGTAGCTCGCAGAAAGGGTATTTCGCATCGATAAAAGAACGTCTTACCGCACAGTGTTCTGCAGCGGAAATTGATTGTAAAAAGTATGGTGATTTATACATAAAACTTGGATTTTTATGCGGTTTATTGATATTGATTTTAATGATATGACGGAGGCTTTCGTTGGATATTAGCATACTGTTCAAAATTGCGGCGATAGGAATCATTATCACCGTGATTTGTCAAATTTTGAAAAAATCGGATCGGGACGATATTGCAACGCTTGTTAGTATCATAGGGCTGGTAATCGTCCTTGCCGTCGTTGTGAGTATGGTTGGGGATCTGTTTGCTCAAATCAAGGAAATTTTTGGTTTGTCATAGCGTGGATGAGGAAATATGGAAGAAATATTTAAGATTTTGGGCATAGCGATTGTTACGGCGGTTTCGGCTATTTTATTAAAGAGTTCAAAGCCCGAATTGTCTTTTGCTGTAACGGTTACAGGCGTTATTATCATTCTGCTATTCGTCGTGGATTGTATGAAGGACGTGTTGACGGTTTTTCAAGTAATCACTGCGGCAACGGGTATAGAAAGTGGGCTAATAAAGTTGTTGTTAAAAATAATTGGCGTTGGCTACGTAACGGAGTTTGGCGCAGGTATTTTAACGGATTTTGGTAGTGTGGCAATTGCAGATAAGGTGGTTTTAGGCGGAAAGCTGACCATCGTTGTGCTTTCTTTACCGATATTACAAAGCCTACTGCAGTTAATAGGAAAATTTTTGGAATTGGTATGAAAAAATTTTGTTTAAAACACAAAAAGGGAATATGGATAATCGCTGTTAGCATTATAAGTTTATGCATACTTTTTTCTTTGCTTGTGCATACCAATAAACAAGCTTTTGCAGAGGAAAATGAGTGGACAAGTTCTCAAACAACGGCAATGGAGGAGATGCAAAACAGTATACTTGAACAGCTTGACGAGTTGGATTTGTCTGCATTGCAAGCATACGTTGATAGTTTGGAAGGCTTTATGGACGAAGGTTTAGAAAAACGTCTGCTTTCCTACATCAAAGGGGAGGGATTCGATTATCAAAACTTCGGACAAGCCTTATTAAAAATTTTTTTCTCGGACGTACAAGCCATTTTGCCTGCTTTTACATGTATTGCCGCCATTTCTCTACTTTCAGGACTCATTTCTACTTTAAAAAGTGAAACAAACGCAAAAACGACGTCAGAAATGATACACTTAATTACTTACGTAGGCGCGTTGATACCTGTTTTGGCAATCGTTACGGAATGTTTTGCCTCCTCTATGCGTTGCGTTTCGGCAATGCACAAACAAATGACTATTATTTTTCCGCTAATGCTGACCTTACTAACGGCGAGTGGGGGCACGGTTTCTGCGGCGATTTGCCGACCCGCCGTCGGTTTTTTTGCCACGACCATCGTTTCCCTTATACAAACGGTGATATTTCCGATAACCATACTTATCGTTGCTTTTTCCATTGTGGGAAATCTGACAAAAGAATTGAAAATCAGTAAGTTTACAGCCTTTTTTAAGAGTATAAACAAATGGATTATTGGGGTTTGCGCATCGGTATTCGGGATATTTTTCACGGTGCAGGGAATTACTTCCGCAACTTACGACGGAGTGGCGCGGCGTGCTGCCAAATATGCAATCGGTAACGGCGTTCCCATCGTGGGCGGCTTTTTGTCGGGTGGGTTTGATTTAGCGATTGCAGGAAGCGTCCTCATCAAAAATGCGCTTGGAAGTATGGGGATTGCTCTACTTTTGTTCGTATTGTTCGAGCCAATGATACTTTTAATTGCCGTAAATTTGCTGCTGCGGTTAGTAGCGGCAATCACGCAACCATTTGGGGATAGCCGAATTTCTGATTTTTTGGGTGAAACGGCGGAAAATTTACAATATTGCATGGCAGGGTTATTATTGACGGCATTTTTGTATTTTTTGACGTTGGTGATGATGATATGTTGTACGGAGGCGATATTATGAGCGCGTACGTGTTGAGTGTTATCGGTATTATTTTAATAAGCGCAGTTTTAACGGCAATCTTGCCGTCGGGAAAAACGAATAACGTCGTAAAAGGGGTTACGCGTTTGGCGTGTGTGCTCGCAATCGTAATGCCTGTGCTCATTTTCTTTCAATCGGGAGAATGGAAGATAGAAGAAACTTTTTTTCAGGAAGATTTTTCTCAAACTGTCATACAAACGGACGAGACGTTCATACAGTATTACAGTGAAATGCGTGTGCGAGGAGCAGAAATAAAGCTGGAAGAAGAACTGTTAAAAGAATTCTCGGTAAAAGCAGAAGTAACGTTTTTTTGGGAGACGGAAAAAAGCGAATACGCATCTTATTATGTGGATGAAAAAATAAAAATCACCCGTATTCACGTGGTAAACGAAAAAAAGCAGACGGAGGAGGTGGAGAGGGAGATGTGGGTATATCTAACGGAAAATTATTGTAGCGAGGTGTTGATTGAGTAGTTTATTTAAAAGACAGTCCGGAGAAAAAAAGAAATCGGTGTTTTCTTCGTGGAAAGGTAAAATAAAGGATATTATTTTGCTTGCCGTATTGGCATTTGCACTTTTGTTTGCCGCTTGGAAAATATTCCACGGCAACGAATCGAAAGAGGAAACGATAAACGTTCTCGCTACGGAAAACGAGCAAAAAGTTGCCCGAGTGCTTGAAGAAATCGAAGGGGTTGGCGAGGCTGAGGTTATCGTTTACGAGGACGAAAACGGGGTGAAAAGCGTCGTGGTTGTCTGTGAAGGCGCGCATAATATCAGCGTCATCATGGATGTTCGGGAAGCCGTTGCCGCCGCGCTCGGCACACAGGAAAGCGCGGTAAAAATTTATCAAAAAAAGAATTGAGGAGAAAAATATGTCCAACAAGAAAAAAATTATCATTATGTCATCTTTAGTGCTTTTGCTTGCCGTAACGGCGATCTTTAATTTCGTTTTTGCGACGAAGGTTACGCCTACGGCGGCAGAAAACGGGGTTACTACGGCAAATTATTTTACGACCTATCGTGCGGAACGTACGACAACTCGAAACGAAGAACTCGTACAATTGGATAGTGTGATCGCTCTTTACGACGAGGGGGATGAAAAGTACGAAGCGGCAACGACGATGAAGATGGAAATCGTATCTGCAATGGAGAAGGAGCTTGTGCTTGAAAATATGGTAAAATCTCTCGGGTTTTCCGACGCTGTGGTTTCCGTTTCGATGGACTCCGACAATGTAAACGTGTTTATTAATTCTTCAGAATTAAATTATGATACGGCGCTCTCTATCTACAATATGTTGAAAAATGAAACGGGGATTGTGGCGGGGAATATCATAATTATGCCCGTTTATGCGGAAAGCTGAAAAAAAAGAGAATAAATATTCGTAAAATAGTAGAAATATTCAAAAAAATATGCTATAATGTTGCCGAGGCAATATAAGGAGATTTTTTTGTATGTCTAATATTCGATTAACTTCAAATGAAAAAGAAGACGGAAAGGTTGTTTACGGCACGGATATTATCCAAAATATCGTTGAACTTGCAGTGGCTGAAGTCGAGGGTGCGCTTTCTGTGGAAGAGAAAAAGAGCGGCGTCGTTTTACGCATCGAAAAAGAGGGCGTATATGCGGAGGTTTCTGTTGTTGTCAAGTACGGTTATAACGTGCCTGATTTGGCGTACCGCATTCAACAATCCGTAAAGCAAAGCGTTGAAAATATGACTCATTACAGAGTCGTAGAAGTTGACGTGCATATTGCAGACGTTGTATTCTGTGAGCCTGCTCCCGTTGAAAAAGAGGAGGAGCGCACAGGGGAAACGGCACAAGAAAACCCTGACGAGGAATAATTTGACGGATACCCTTCGCGTTTTATGCGCGAGGGTTTTCGTCTTATATAGAAACCAATGATAGACGGAGAGTACTATGAGAAACGCGGCGAGAGAAGCGGCGCTGAATATTATTTTTGCGCAACAATTTAATAGCGACTGTATGGATTCCTTACAGAAAAAGATTTTCAAACAATTTGGATTGATGGAAAACGAGGCGGATTTGATGTTCGCCTTAGATTTAGTTGCAACAGTAAACGAGCATCGTAGCGAGCTAATTAAAGGGATTGAAGAAGCTTGCCATCACTACCGTGAAAACCGAATCAATCCAACGGATAAGAGTATTTTGTTGATTGCGATGGCGGAAATTAAATATTTTGACGATATTCCGCCCGTAGTATCCGTTTCGGAAGCGGCGGGTTTGGCTCGTAAATATTCAACGGAAACAAGCGCGGACTTTGTAAACGGCGTGCTTGCAGGCGTTATCAATAAGTAAGGCGAAAAAATGAAACTAATTGACGGAAAGGCTTGCGCGGCGGCTATGCGCGCGGAGCTGAAAGAAAAAATTGATAAATTGGACAGAAAGCCGGGCCTTGCCGTCGTAATCGTCGGTGAGGACGCGGCTTCTAAAATATACGTCCGCAATAAAATCAAGGCTTGTAACGAGTTGGGGATTCGTTCTTATTCTTACGAATTGCCTGCGGATTGCACGCAAAGTGCGCTTGAAGAGTTGTTGGACGCGCTTGCTGCGGACAAGCAGATCGACGGTATTTTGTTGCAGCTGCCCTTGCCTAAGGGAATGGACGCAGAATCGGCGATTTCCCATATTCCCGTTGATAAGGACGTGGACGGTTTTTCTACGTATAATTTGGGGCGTTTACTTCAACGTAAAGAAAAGATCGTGGCGTGTACGCCTTTTGGGATTATGAAGATGTTTGAGCGGGAGGGGATTTCACTTTCGGGTAAGCACGCGGTTGTGATTGGTCGAAGTGAAACTGTTGGCAAGCCGATGGCAATGCTTTTGCTTAATGCAAACGCCACCGTTACCATTTGCCACAGTAAAACGCAGAATCTTGCAAACATATGCAAAACGGCAGATATTTTGGTCGCAGCAGTCGGTAAAGCCAAATTCATAACCGCGGATATGGTAAAAGAGGGCGCTGTTGTAATCGACGTCGGTATGAATCGCGACGAAAACGGTAAACTTTGCGGCGACGTGGATTTTGAAAACGTCAAAGAGCATACCTCTTATATTACGCCCGTTCCCGGCGGCGTTGGACCTATGACGATTACGATGTTGATGTACAATACTTACGTAGCGGCTTGTAAGGAGTAAGAATTGTGAACGATTTTAATCTTGCTTATGAACAATATCAATCGGAATTTGAGGCGTATGCAACGGAATACGCATTAAAAATTCAAACCAAGCCCGACGTTCTTGGGGATAGTATGCGTTATAGCTTGTTGAACGGCGGAAAGCGCGTGCGCCCTGTGCTCGCTTTGGCTTGCGCGGACGTGCTTGGCGTACCTCATCAAGAAATTCTTCCTTACGCGCTTGCATTGGAAATGATTCATACCTATTCCTTAATTCACGATGATTTGCCTGCGATGGATAACGACGATTTCCGTCGCGGAAAACCCTCTAACCATAAGCGCTTTGGCGAGGCAAACGCGATTTTGGCAGGCGACGGATTATTAAACGAAGCGTATGCAATCTGTTTTAATCAATGCGCAAAAGGGGAAAACTACGCGCTTGCAGCAAAATATTTGAACGAATGCGCGGGCGTTTACGGTATGATTGCGGGGCAATCTGCCGATTTGTATTATTCCTTGGAAAACGACGGGACGGAAGAGGAACTTTGGTACGTGCAAGAGCATAAAACGGGCAAACTTTTGCTTGCGCCCGTTGCAATTGCGAGTATTTTGGCGAATAACAAGGATTTTTTCGCCTTGGAAAGTTTCGGACGTATGTTAGGTCGCTTGTTCCAAATGACGGACGATATTTTAGACGTAACGGGCGATTCTGCTTTGCTCGGTAAAACGATTGGCAAGGATGAGAAAGAAAATAAACTCACGTGCGTTAAGGTTTACGGGCTGGACGGCGCAAAAGTTCGCGCGGATATGTGCGCGCACGATTGCTTTGCTATTTTAGAGGGCGTCAGTGGGGATACTGCATTTTTAAAAGGGCTTGTTGAGTACGTTTTAAGAAGAAGCAATTAACTTGTTTACAAACAAAAGGGGAAATTATGCTGGAAAAGTTCGCACCCGAAAATATTAAAAGCTATACCAAAAGTCAATTAAACGTGTTATGCGACGAATTACGCGTAACCATTTACGACACCGTTATGCGTTGCGGCGGACATCTCGCGTCCAATCTTGGTTCAGTAGAGTCTACCGTTGCGCTTTTTTACGTGTTTGATTTTCCGAACGATAAGATTATTTTCGACGTAGGACATCAATGCTACCCGTACAAATTGCTGTCGGGGCGGTATTCGCGGTTTGATACGTTGCGTCAAGCAGGCGGCATTTCAGGGTTTCCGAAGCGCACGGAAAGTGAATACGACGCATATGATACGGGGCACGCGGGAACTTCCGTTTCCGCGGCGATTGGTTTGGCAAAAGCAAGGGATTTGAAAGGGGAACGTAGAAACGTTATTGCCTACATTGGCGACGGTTCGTTCAATAACGGCCTTGTTTATGAGGCTTTAAACAGTTTAAAAATCTTAAATACAAAAATATTAATTATACTTAACGATAACGGCATGTCCATTTCGCCGACGGTGGGTGGTATGTATGACATAATAAACCAAATCAAGGAAAGCGGCGCCTCGGAGAGTATTCGTCTTTTGGAAAGTTTTGGCTTGACTTATCTTGGTGTGAAAAACGGAAACGACTTAGAAGAAATGCTTTCGGCAATGCAAGAAGCAAAGGATTTGTTGCAAAACGGTTCGGTACTTTTGCATATTGCAACTAAAAAGGGGAAAGGATACGAATTTAGTGAGGATCACCCCACGGGAACGCACGGTGTTCCGCCTGTTGGTTCGCCGAAAGATAAAGAATATTCCGAAGTTTTAGGGGAAACCTTATGCGCTTTGGCAGAGAAAAACAAGTCGATTACGGTGGTTTCTGCCGCAATGAAGGAGGCTTTGGGACTTTCCGATTTCTTCCGTGATTACCCCGAACGCGCTTTCGACGTGGGTATTTGTGAAGAAAATGCTTCCGTTTTATGTGCGGCGATGGGGGCGGGCGGATTAAAACCGTATTACGCCATATATTCAACCTTTTTGCAACGCGCATTCGATGAGATTATACACGACGTATGTGCGCAGGATATGCCCGTTACCTTCTGTATTGACAGAGCGGGTATTTCGGGGGCGGACGGGGAAACGCATCAAGGTGTTTTCGACTTGTCTTATCTTTCTTTAATCCCCAATTTGACGATTGCCGTGCCCAAAGACACGGAGGAATTGCGAGCGATGCTTGAGTTTAGCGCTACGTATTCTCATCCCTTGGCAATTCGCTATCCTCGCGCAGGCCGCGTGGTATTCGGCGGGGAGAATAAGCCGATTCAAGTAGGCGAATGGGAATATTTGCATAAATCTACGTCGAAAAACGGGAAAAAAGTGGCAGTGGTGGCTACGGGCGAGCGTTGCTTGATTATCGCAATGAAGATCTTGAAAAATATGCAGGAACAAGGCTTCGATTTTGACGTCGTTAACGCACGCTTTGTTAAGCCGTTGGATAGGCAATTTGTTCAAAATACGGACGCAACGCACGTTCTCACACTTGAAGATAACGTAGCAAACGGCGGTTTTGGGCAGGCTGTTTCGATGGCGTTTATGCAAGCCAATAAGGGCTGTGCGGTGAAAAACTACGCGTATCGCGACGAGTTTATCCCGCAGGGCAACGTTGCGGCATTGCAAGGCGAATACGGCGTAAACTGCAAAGAGATCGAAGAATACGTCAAGAGTATACTCGTATGAGGGCAGACAAGTTTTTTGCGGAAAAATTCGGTTCGCGTACAAAAGCTGCGGAAGCGATAGAAAAAGGGCGAATTCTCGTCAACGGAAAGCCTATTAAGGCGAAAACGGAGATTCTTGAAACGGACGTAATTACCTTTATTGAGGCAAAGGAGCTGTTCGTATCCAACGGCGGGTATAAATTAAGCCGCGCAATTTCCGCGTTTTCCGTGAACTGCAAAGATAAAATTTTTGTGGATATAGGCGCAAGTACGGGAGGTTTTACCGATTGTTTGCTCCAAAACGGCGCGTATAAGGTATATACGGTGGACGTTGGCGAAAGTCTTTTGCATGAAAGTCTTTTAAGCAATGAAAAAATCGTACGGATGGAGAATACAAACGCCAGATACTTAAAAAAAGAGGATTTTCCCGACGAAATCGACGGGGTTGTGGCGGACGTAAGTTTTATTTCTCTTCGATTGATATTTCCCGTTATACAAGAAATTCTTTCGCAAAACGGCGAGGCGTTCGTACTTGTTAAGCCACAATTTGAATGTGAAAAAAAGCATATCGGTAAAAGCGGTATCGTTTCCCCGTTCGCGCATGGCGAGATTTTTAAAAAGGTGTTGCGTTATTTAGCCGAGAACTGTTTGTATGCGCACGGCGTGGTAAACGCGCCCATTCGAAAAGGAAAAAATATCGAATATATTTTGCGTATATCTAAGGCGCAAAAAGGCGCAATATTGGACGAAAAAATTATTGAACAAGTTAAATCCTTGGTTAAAAGCAATTCATTGGGGGAATTACAATAATTACGAGGGCAAAAATATGAAAGTTGGCATTCTCGGAAATAAAAACAAAATAAAATCCGTACAAGCCATTGAAGAAATGGAACTTTTTGTACAGTCATGCGGCTATGAAACCGTCCGTTTTAACGCCTATAACGAAGTGGATGGCGTGGACGTCGTGCTCGTGCTAGGCGGAGACGGCGCGATTTTGCATTCCGCGGTTTATGCGGCGCGTAAAAATATCAAAGTAATCGGCATCAATTACGGAACGCTTGGTTTTCTTGCGGAATACGAAAAAAGTGAGCGTGAGCGCGTAAAAGAGCTTCTTTCCGCATTAGAAGCCGGGATTTGTCGCATCGTCAAGCGGAGCATGCTCCAATTGGATATTGGCGAAAAAACCTATTATGCGTTAAACGAGATCGCGATTCAACGCGATTACGGTCTGCTGTCTATGAATTCAAAGCAGATTTTAAAGTTGGATATTCAAGCAAAGGAGGGGCGGGATGAAATTGCGGGCGACGGTGTACTGATATGTACGCCGACGGGTTCGACGGCGTATTCTCTTTCGGCGGGCGGCGCAATTTTGACGCCCGAAGTACCCGTTTTTATGATGACGCCGATTTGTGCGTTTTCTATGCGCGCGCGCCCTATCGTCTTTGCGGATACCGACGTTTTTACCGTCCAAATCCAATCGGGGAAGGCAATTATCCAAGCGGACGGCGGCGTAGTTGCCGCTTTGCCCGAGGGGATAGAAATTCGTATTCAAAAAGCGCCTTTTACCGCTGATTTTCCCATTCAAGACAATTCGGATTTCTTCGCGAGAGTAAGAAACAAGTTAAATAATTAAGCATTTTCTTAAAATAGGGGAATACATATGTTAAAATCTGCTCGACACGCAAAAATATTAGAAATTATCAAAGAGAAAGAGGTTGAAACGCAAGAAGAGCTTTGTGCGGAGCTTAATGCCTTAAATTACGTAGTTACCCAAGCGACGATTTCGCGGGATATCCGTGATTTACGTCTTTTAAAGGTAGCGGGTAGCGAAAAGAAATACCGTTACGCCTATATAAACGAAAACGATAGTGAAATTTCTTCAAAAATGAAAGGGTTATTCCGCGAATGCGTTCTTTCCGTAGTGGCGGCGCAAAATATTGTTGTAGTAAAGACTTTGTCGGGCAACGGCGCAAATGCAGGTATCGTTATCGATAAGTTGAAGTACGAGGAAATCATCGGTTCAGTTGCCGGTGATGACACTGTATTGGTGGTTTGTGTGGATAATCATTCCGCGAATCTTGTCGTGGAAAGAGTTACCGAATTCCTGAAATAAACGTTGGTAGGCAAGCAGTATGTTGTCAAGATTAACGATAAAAAACATAGCCTTAATAGAAAGCGCCGACGTGGAATTTGGGCGCGGTTTAAACGTGCTTTCGGGCGAAACGGGCGCGGGTAAATCGGTTATTTTAGATTCCGTCAATTTTGTTTTGGGCGCAAAAGCAGACCGTTCCATGATACGCCATGGAGAGTCGGAGTGCTTAGTTAGGGCGGAGTTTTTTGTTTCGGAAAATTGTAAAGCGGTGCAGGCTTTGCGTGATTTGGATATTGAAACGGATGGTGAAATTATCATTTCCCGCAAGTTTTCCGAAAACGGAAAAAACGTAATTAAAATAAATGGGAATACCGTTACGGCTGCTATGCTGCGCTCTGTTACCGATTCTCTTGTGGACGTGCACGGGCAAAGCGAGCATTTCTATTTATTAAAGGAAAGCAATCAGTTAAAGCTGCTGGATTCCGTGATCGGCGCGAAGATTCGCGAGAAAAAAGAAATTTTAAATGCGCATTTGAGAGAAAAGCATGCCGTTAAAGAACAAATTTCTTTGCTTGGCGGCGATGAAATGGAGCGTAGCCGTCGGTTGGATTTATTGCGTTTTCAAATTGACGAAATTCAATCGGTAGATTTGCAGGACGGCGAGGAGGAAGAGCTTCTTTTAAAGCGTGAAAAAATCAATAATTTAGAAAAAATCATTTCCGCTATACGCGAAGCTGTCGGTGCGATTGACGGCGAAAATGGCGCAATTGACGGTTTGCGCTATGCTAATCGCGCGATGAATGCAATTTCTAATTTAGACGAGGAATACGCCAAACTTCAAGAAAGCGTCGAGGGTTTGGCAATTGAAGCGCGGGACGTTGTAGAACGCCTTACGGATATAGGTGAATCGCTTTATTTTGACGAAAACGAAGCGGCGGAAACCGAAGCTCGTTTGGATGCGATTAAGGCGTTAAAGCGCAAATATGGCGCAACAAAGCACGATATAGACGAATATTTGCAAAAAATCAGCGAAGAATATGATTTGCTGTCCGATTGCGAGGGAAAGTACGCAATTTTAACGGAAAAACTTGCGAAATTGGACGGGGAAATTTTATTTGTTTGTAAAATGATTACCAAGCTCCGCCAAGAGGAAGGGGAAGCCTTTTGCGGTAGGGTTGTGGAAGAGTTGAAGACGTTAAATATCCCCAGCGCTCAGTTTGAAATTGCGTTCAAACCTTATGATGAAAGCGACGTAGATAAAGCAAATAACAACGGTTTGGACGAGGTTTGCTTTATGTTCTCTGCAAATGCAGGCGAACCTTTGAAAGCACTCGGGAAAATTATCAGCGGCGGAGAAATGAGCCGATTTATGCTTGCTATCAAAACACAGCTTTCCGACGTGAATGAGATTTCTACTTATATTTTTGACGAAATTGACGCAGGTATTAGTGGAAAAACGGCAAAAGTGGTGGGAGAGAAGCTGGCTCGCATTGCTAAACACACGCAGATTCTTGCGGTATCACATTTGGCGCAAATCGCCGTGATGAGCGACAATGAATATTTAATCGAAAAACAAGAATTGAACGGAAAAACGCTTACGCAGGTACGTGCTTTGGACGAAGAAGGTAAACGCGGTGAGATCGTACGCTTATTGGGCGGAGCAAAAGAGGATGAGTACGCATATATGCACGCTATCGAATTATTAAAACAAGCTGATGAATATAAAAATTCCATAAATTGAGCAAAATTAAATAAATTGGAAGTGTAAAATTCAGAATAAATATTGCCTGACTTACGCAAATTATCTCTTAAACGGAGGAAATTATGCGCAAGTCGGGTATTTTTATTTTAGGGACGATGCTGTCCTTCGGATTCTTATTTGCAAGTTCCGATAATATAACCGCGAAAGCAAACGAAATAACCGTCTGTATCGGCGGGCAAGCGGCTGGATTTACATTAAAAACAGGAGAAGTGCAGGTGATTGGAATCTGCGAAGTTTTTTCGGAAAACGGTACGGAATCCCCGGCGATGAACGCGGGTTTACGCGCGGGGGATCAAATTGTTAAAATCGACGGTCTAAAAATTGGAAGCGTAGAAGAACTCAACGAAATTATCGAAAAAAGCAAGAATAAACCTTTAAATATAGAAATAAAAAGAAACGGGGAAACATTCACTCGAAAAGTAAATCCCGTCAAGGATAAAATTACGGAAAAGCGTAAAATCGGTGTTTTGGTACGCGATTGTGTGTCGGGGATAGGGACAATTACCTATATAGACAAGAAAAACGGACGTTTTGGGGCGTTGGGACATTCTGTAAGCAATGAAAACAAGGAAGAAATGCAAATTAAAAACGGTGCTGTGTATGAATGTTCCATCGTAGGTATTAATAAAGGGGTCCGTGGCAGAGCAGGTGAACTTCGCGGCATGTTTTTAAATGATAAATACCTTGGAAATGCAGAAAAACTGTGTAATTGCGGAATTTTTGGGGAAATATCGGGGGATTTTAAGATTGCAAACGCGAAAAATGCCGTGGCAAGCTCGGAAGGCGTAAAACCGGGAAAAGCGTACATTTATTCTACAATAAATGGGGTTTGTCCTAAAAAATACGACGTAGAAATTGTCAAAGTGGACAAATTCAATCGAGAAAACAAGAATTACGTTATTAAAATTACGGACGAAGAGCTGATATTCGAAACGGGCGGAATCGTGCAAGGAATGAGCGGTAGCCCGATTATTCAAGAGGATAAGCTTGTCGGTGCAATTACACACGTCTTTTTAAACGATCCTACGAGAGGATATGGGATAAACATTGAAACAATGATGCAAGAATAAAAAAACTATGTCATGCATAATAATTATGCGTGGCATAGTCTAACTAAAATGTCTGACATAGTGAGGTGTTAAAATGAAAAAAGAAAGCGGTATAATCCTCTTAATGGCGGGGAGCTTATTATTTGGCGGTATTGCATTAAATAAAACTGTAAAACATACAAGTTTAGAGGCGTATGCAGCAGTAAAAGCTGTTGAGGACGTGCCTCATACGGATTTGGGAATCCGAGCAAAATCGGCATATTTAATGGATTTTTCTACGAAAACCGTTATTTATTCGGTAAATGAAGAAAAGCATCTTCCCATTGCGAGTATGTGCAAAATTATGACCTTGATTTTGGCTTTTGAGGCGATTGATAACGGTAATTTAAGTTTTGATGAGGAAATTACCGTAAGCGAACGAGCGGCGTCTATGGGCGGTTCGCAAGTGTTTTTGGAGGCGAACGGGCGATATTCCGTTAGCGAACTCATAAAGAGCATAGTTGTATGTTCTGCAAACGATAGTTGTGTTGCTATTGCGGAACGAGTTGCCGGGGGCGAGGATATTTTCGTTGAGAAAATGAATGAAAAGGCCAAAGAGCTTGGCGCGAATGATACCTTATTCGCAAATTGCACAGGTTTACCCAAAGATCCGCAGTATTCTTGCGCAAAAGACGTTGCGATTATGCTGAAAGAGCTTTTGAGCCACAAAGCGTATTTTGAATACGGCAAGGTTTGGATGGATAAATTTCAACATTCCAAGGGGAGGTACACCGAAATTGCAAATACCAACAAACTCGTGCGTTTTTACGAGGGCTGCGACGGTGGAAAAACGGGCTTCACCAACGAAGCGGGCTTCTGCTTAGCCGCCACGGCAAAACGCAAGGATATGCGTATTATTTCCGTTGTAATTGGCGAGGAAAGCAGTAAAAACCGTTTTGACGATGTGCGCACGATGTTCGATTACGCTTTTGCAAACTATACAGCAACGCCCCTTTTCAACGAAGGTGAAATTTTGGATACAAACGCGAAAGTTGAAAAAGGGAAAAACAGGGAGGTTGCCGTATATCCCGAAAAAACGGTGTACGCTTTTACAAGACGGGGCGAAAAAGCGAATATATCCGTCGAAATGCAGATCGGAAAAGCAAAAGCGCCCGTTCAAAAAGGGGAAAAAGTCGGCGAACTTCTCGTCTTTAAAGACGGGGTAGAGATAGACCGTGTAGCACTCTTAACCGCTGAAACTGTAAAAGAAGCAAACTTTTTCGATTGCCTACGCGAAGTAGCTCATGCATGGAATGCGCGTAGCTGACCTAAAATTAAAACAACCTCAAATCCGTTTTTATAAAGAAAACTTTATAAAGATGGATTTTTTTTATGAAATAGCGCGCCTCAGCCGTTGCATTTTTTCATAAAATCTGTTAAAATAACCGTATACGATTTTATAGGTAGCACAATGAACGAAAGAGAAAGCTTAAAAATCAATACGCAAGGACATTTAGAAATTGGGGGCGCGGACTGCGTAGCGCTTGCCCAAGCGTTTGGGACGCCGCTTTACGTCTTTGATGAAATTTATATCCGAAAAATGATGGGAGTTTTTCGTAATACCCTGCAAAATAGGTATGCGGGCAAGGGCAAGGTTTTGTATGCGTCAAAAGCCTTTTCTTGCAAGGCGATATACAAGATTGCAGCGCAAGAAAATATCGGTATCGACGTTGTGTCAGGCGGTGAGCTTTATACGGCGTTGCAGGCGGATTTCCCCACTGAAAATATTTGTATGCACGGCAATAATAAGCAAGATTACGAAATCGGCGAAGCGCTTGACGCGGGCGTTGGATTGATTGTTGCCGACGCGTATTCCGAAATCGATAAAATTGACGCGGAAGCGAAAAAGCGAGGAGTTTGTCAAAATGTTTTATTGCGTATAAATCCCGGTATTGAAGCGCATACGCACGCTTACGTGCAGACCGCCACGACAGACAGTAAATTCGGCTTTTCTATCCAAAACGGAGAAGCGGAGCGGGTAACCGTGTACGCATTGAGCAAGAAAAACGTTCGTTTGCTTGGTTACCATTGTCATATCGGTTCACAGATATTCGAAAAGCAATCTTTTGTGCTTGCCGCAGAAAAATGTATGGATTTTGCGGCAGAAATGCGTGAAAAACACTCGTTTACGATGACTACTTTAAATCTTGGCGGGGGGTTTGGAGTTTGGTATACGGATGAAGATAAAAAGCTGACGTCCGAAGAATATGCGGAGTATATTGAAGCGCTTATCGGCGCAGTGGAAGAAAAAGCGAAAACGTACGGCATGGAATTGCCTTATCTTTTACTTGAACCGGGGCGTTCGATCATTGCCGAGGCGGGGATAACGCTTTATACAGTCGGCGCAATCAAGGATATTCCCAACGTGAAAAAGTACGTGGCGGTAGACGGCGGTATGTTTGAAAATCCCCGCTATGCCTTATATCAATCTAAATATACGCCCATCTTAGCAAACAGAGCCAATGAAAAACCCATGGAAACCGTTTCCATTGCAGGAAAGTGCTGTGAAAGCGGAGATATTATCGCCGTGGACGTTTCTCTTCCTAAGGCGCAGGCGGGGGATATTCTCGCCGTGTTTTCGACAGGCGCGTATAACTATTCTATGGCAATGAATTATAATCGCAACAAAATCCCGCCTTGCGTACTCGTTAAAGACGGGAATGCGGAATATATCGTTCGTCCCCAAACCTACGAGGATTTAGTACGCAACGACGTCATTCCAGAAAGATTGCAAAAATGACAAAATAACCGAAGAAAAGAGAAGTTTCTGCTTGTTTGTGCAACGAAAATTTGTTATAGTTGTCGGTGGGAACAAGATTAAGCGCAAAATAAAGGAGCTTTATGGATAAAGAAAGAACAAAACTTACGCTCGCCTCCGTTCGTAACTTTGAAACGGAAGTGGATTATACCACAGTGCTTGACAATTTTGAAGGGCCGTTGGATTTATTGCTTCATTTGATAAAACAGGAAGAAATTGAGATTAAGGATGTTTTCGTTTCGCATGTAACCGACCAATTCCTTGCGTATATGAAAGGATTGCCCTATCTCGATTTAGAAAAAGCAAGCGAATACTTGAATATTGCGGCAACGATTATCGAAATTAAAGCACGCCGCTTAGTTCCGCCCGTTGAAGATTTCGACGATTATTACGGGAACGACGACGAGGATCCGGAAAGCTCGTTGATCACCGCTCTTGAAGAGTATAACCAAAAGGTCAAATTTATGATCAAGGAAGAGGAAGTAAAACTCAAAGAGCGTGAAACAATCGGTTACTTTTTCAAATCTCCGGACAAAGAATTTGCGGGATTTAAAGTACAATACAAGGATTTGGATTTAGACGGACTTGTAAGCGCGCTTGAAAAGATGCTTATCCGTGTAGAAAGTCAAAAACGCGCCGCGCCTGCGCCCCGTGAAATTCCAAAGGACATATATACCGTCCGTGATAAAATCAAACATATTCGCGAGAAGGTAGCGAGAAAGGAATCTATGCAATTCGAGGAATTATTTGATGAGGATACGAGCGTTCCAGAAATCGTAACGACTTTCCAAGCGCTTTTAGAGCTGTTAAAGCATCAATTTGTTTTGGTTGAGCAAGAGGACTTGTTCTCTACGATCACCATCAAGAAAAATGTTAATAGAAGTGAGGATGAAGAAATTGGAGAAATTGACGAATATAATTGAGGCGATTTTATTTGCGGCAGGGGACGCTGTGCCCATCGACCTTATCAGAGAAAAATTGGAAATTACCAAACGCGAAGTGGACACCGCCATCCGCGATCTCGAAAAGAAATACACGGGCGCGTGCGGTATCCGTTTATTGCATATTAACCACAAACTGCAATTTGCAACCAACCCCGATTATAAAGAACCCGTTGCGGCGACGATTATGCCTTTGCGTGAAAAGGAATTTACCAAAACGATTTTGGAATGCGCGGCAATTATTGCGTATAAGCAGCCGATCACGCGTAGCGAAATCGAGGCGATTCGCCAAACGAACAGCGATTATGCCATCAGCACGTTGTTAACTTTGGAAATGATAGAGCCTTGCGGCAGAAAAGATTCCCCGGGTAGACCTATGCTTTACGCAACGACGGACAATTTCTTAAGACGCTTCAAGTTGAAATCTCTCGCGGAGCTGCCCGATTACGACGAGCTATTGAAGAAGATTGCCGACCTTGGCACCATTGAGGAAATCAGCAGCAATTACCTCTACGAAAAAGACGTCTACAACCCCGAAACCGACGAGGAGTACGCTTCTGCCGATACGTCGGAGTGTATCCCCGAAGAATCTATGAACGACGAGGAATAATCGCTTAGAATACATAAAATACAAACGACTTGCGCATATTGCGGATATGGGCAGGTCGTTTTTTTTGTGGTTTAACGTATTGAATGCCGTGATGACGGTTGTGCAGATTTTTCTGCCGATTCCCTTAAAGACCAACGTGCACTACGACATGAATCGCAGAAAATTTTGCTTTTCCGTCTATCTATTTGGATTTTTGCGGATTGTCGGAGGATATATTGCCACATATACGGGCGGACTTGCATTGCACGTCACCAAAAAGAAGGCAATTTTATTGCCGTATTCGCAGATTAACAGCGAACGTAAACGGTTTTCCTTCATGCGCACCTTTCGATTAAAATCCCTAACAATAACCACGGAGACGGGCGCGGAGTATTTGCTTCCGATTGCGCTTGCGCATACTGGCGTGCGTGCCTACTTTTTTATTAAAGGGGGCAAAAAAGAGAACATCGAGCAAAATTTATGGCTTACGGACGGGGACGTTTTGCGGATATCCTCAACGATAGTCGTGCATTTTACGATTTTTATGCTCATCAAGCAGTTTATCAAATTTTTAAAGGAGAAATGGAAAATATGGCAGAAAAACACCAAAAAATCAACGGCTTAATTGATTCTTCTATGGAAAAGTTGGAGAATATAGCTGACGTAAACACCATTATAGGCAAGCCCATCATCACCGCAAGCGGTTTTCAAATTATACCGTTTTCTAAGGTAACACTCGGCAACCTTTCGGGCGGTGGGGAATATGGAGACGTGAAAGTTGTAAAAGAAGCGGACGCCTTTCCGTTTGCGGGCGGTAGCGGCGCTGTGATTAGTATGAAACCCATGGGATTTTTGGTGGATGACGGAAAAAGCTGTCGTGTTATGCGCGTTACGGACGAGCCGCTTGACAATTTAATTGAACGCGCAGGGGAAATTTTCCGCGACGTCATGGCAAAGGAATGAAGCGTAAACTTTTAAAAACATCATTATTTGGGGTGCTTTTTGTTCTTACAGTAAGTATTCCACGTCCTATTAAAAACATTTGCGGCGTTGCAGATGAAAAAATACCCTACTCGCAAGCCGAATGCGTTATGGAATTAAACAGTCGTCGCATTTTATACGAACATAGAGGGGAGATTCGCCTACCTATGGCAAGCACAACGAAAATTGCAACGGCAATTACCGTGTTGGAAACGTGTAATAATGCCATAGACAGAAAGATTGCTATTCCACGCGAAGCAGTTGGCGTAGAGGGTTCGTCAGTCTATTTAGCTGAGGGAGACGTTTATACGACAGAGGAATTGCTTTATGGACTAATGTTGCGTTCAGGAAATGACTGCGCGACGGCGCTTGCTCTGAATAGTTGCGGAAATATGCCTGCATTTTGCGCCAAAATGAACGAAACGGCAAGAAAAGCAGGGGCAGTTGCAACAAATTTTCGCAATCCGCACGGTTTACCATGTGAAAATCATTATACAACGGCGAGGGATTTGAGTTTAATTGCCTGTTACGCTCTCAAAAATCCAATTTTTCGGCAAATTGTTTCTACGCAATATTATATGCCGCGCCATTGGAAAAATAAGAATAAAATGCTTGCAAGCTATGAGGGCGCAATAGGGGTGAAAACGGGCTTTACGAAGGAGGCTGGTCGGTGCTTGGTTACGGCAGCAGAGCGCGAAAACATGACGCTTGTTTGTTCTGTTTTAAATTCGCCGATGATGTATGAACGTACCGCTAAGCTCTTAGACGACGCATTTTCCGCGTATTCTTATACAAAATTGCTATCAAAAGAGGAAGTATTTACGATTAGCAACGGAAAACGTACCCTAAAAGCGTGCGCGCGTGGGGATTTCTATTATCCGCTCATGCAAGACGAAGAACAAGGCGTGGAAATATGCATTTCGCCTATAAACGATAGTACGGATAGGGAAATTGTCGGTCAAATTCAAATATACCTTGCAAAACGGTTGCTTTTTTCTGCGAATTTATATAAACTATAAAGGAATATAAACGAACGGAGAAAGCAGAAAATTATGCGTATAAACAAGTTCTTGGCGGAAAAAGGTATCGCAAGCCGTCGTCATGCGGACGAAATGATTTCCGCGGGCAGAGTAAAGATAAACGGACAGATCGCTACGCTTGGGGCAAGCGTGGAAGAGGGTGATGAGGTCATGGTGGACGACGTAATCGTTTCCATGGAAGAAACCAAGCTCGAATATTATATTATGAACAAACCTAAGGGGGTCGTTTGTACCGTTTCCGACGATAGAGGCAGAAAAACGGTCATGGATTTATTGCCTGAGAGCGTTGGCAGAGTTTTCCCCGTTGGTCGTTTGGATTACGCTACCGAGGGCTTATTGATTATGACAAACGACGGCGATTTGGCGTTTCGTTTAACTCATCCCACGGCGGAAATTCCCAAGACGTATATGGCGAGAATAGAGGGCACTCTCACCGAAAAAGACCTCAATCCCATTCGTTCGGGCGTGGAACTGGACGGCGTATTGACGAAAAAGTGCAAGGCGCACATCGTTGAAACGAATAAGGCGTACACGAAAGTTCACGTTACGATTACGGAGGGCAGAAACCGTCAGGTTCGCCGTATGTTCGAGGCAATCGGTAGAAACGTAGAATTTTTAAAGCGCGTCAGCATTGGACAACTTAAATTGAAAGGACTTGACCGCGGTGAGATTCGCGAATTAACCGAAATGGAAATCGCCTATTTGAAAGGACTGTAAAAATAATCCCCGAAGTTTGCGCTTCGGGGATTTCTTTGTGTATTCTTCAAATTAAGAGCGGTAATTGCGCATTAAGCCGACGACTTTACCGAGAATGGAAACTTCTCCGTCGTTAAAAATCATATCGGACAACGCCTCGTTTTCGGGGTGTAAAATGATTTGTCCATGCTTGCGATAAAAACGCTTTACGGTTGCAGAATCTTCCACCATAGCAACAACGATTTCACCGTTTTCGGCAGTATTTTGTCGGCGAACGATAATTTTATCGCCGTTCATAATGCCTGCGTCGATCATCGACGTTCCTTCAACGCGAAGCATAAACAATTCCTCGCCTTTAAATTCACCGACGGGAAAAGTGTAGTAATCCTCGTAATTTTCATAGGCAAAAATCGGTTGACCTGCGGTAACAGTACCGATAAGAGGAATGCTTACGCCTGAGCTTTTGCTGAACGTAACCGAACGTTTTTTATTCGTGGCTTTGGTCAAATAACCCTTGTCTTGCAATTTTGCCAAATAGCTGTGTACGGTTGCCGTGGATTTTATGCCACATTCCTTGGCGATTTCGCGTACGGAGGGGGTGTAACCGTTCTCTTCCGTAAACTTGCGGATATAATCCATCACTTTCGTCAACTTTTCTTCTGTAACCATAAACGCCTCGCTTTTTTAGATTGCAACCCCATTATAGCATACTTTTTCATAAAAAGCAAACAAATGTTTAAAATATTTTTAATTAAATGCTTGATTTTTTTATTTTTTTTGCTATAATAGTAAAAAAGAGGAAAAGGAGAGAGGTATGGAGAGAAGAATTGGCGGAGAGTGCGTTCTGTACGATAGAATTTGTACGGGATGTTTAGAGTGCGATATGTGCGACCTCGATCCCAACAAGGTTTGCGATAATTGCGGTAAGTGCATCGAGATGAACGACGTAGCTTCCATTAAAATCGATAAAATTTATATGAACCCGGATGAATATAAGGAATAACGAGAACAGGCGGAAACGCCTGTTTTTGCAAATATAGGTACGTAAAATGAACGTGAACGTAGATATATCGAAAACAATTTTAAAAACGGATAGATTGATATTAAGGCCTTGGACTTTAAACGATTTAGACGATTTTTACGAATACGCCAAAGTAGACGGCGTAGGGCAAATGGCAGGATGGCTGCCACATACAGACAAAGAACAGTCGTTGTCTATATTAAAAAGATTTATCGAGCAGAAAAAGACGTTTGCGCTCGAATTCAACGGTAAGGCCATCGGTTCTTTAGGAATTGAAGCATATAACGAGGCGGAGCTTCCCGAATTTCAAGAAAAGAAAGGGCGGGAGCTCGGTTTCGTGCTGTCGAAAGCATATTGGGGACAAGGCTTGATGCCCGAAGCTGTCCTTGCCGTAATAAAATACTGTTTTGACGAATTAAAATTGGATTTTTTGGCGTGCGGACATTTTACGGACAATTCGCAATCCCTGCGCGTACAAGAAAAGTGCGGTTTTAAGCATTACAAACTTATCAAATACGAAACGCGTTACGGTATCGTAAAAGATTGCTGGCTTTCAATATTGGAAAATAACTGAGGGATGGAGTAAACGAGATGTTGCAAAAACGGGACTATCCTATACTTGAATTTGATTGTGATAGCGAGGCAATTATTCACCCCGAGTATTTACAAAAAAAGTATGGTGTTTTGCCTTATGATACGTTGGTGATTACTTTTTTTAAAGAAGTGATCGATCAGTTGCTTAATGAAAACAAAATAGAGCACTGCCTAACAGTACATGGCGAAAATGATTTGGATGTGTATGTTTTTAAGGATGCTAACGTCTATTTATTACACGGATGCGTCGGTTGCCCGGCTTGCTGTGGATTTTTGGAAGATTTAATTGGACTTGGCATAAAGAAAGTTATGTTTTGCGGTGGCGGTGGCGTGCTGGATTCCAATATGCAAGTAGGTGAACTTTTAGTGGTCGAGGGTTCGATTCGCGACGAAGGTTTTTCTTACCACTACGTAGAACCTTCAAGAATTATTTATTCGGAAAAAGAAACGCGTGATAAGATTTGCGGCTACTTAAACGAGAAGAATTTGCCTTATATCGAGGGGTTAACTTGGACCACGGACGCTATTTATCGTGAAACGAGAGATAAAATTATCGCCAGAAAAGCAGAAGGGGCGAAAATTGTAGAGATGGAACAGTCCGGCTGTATTGCGGTTGCTCAATTTAGGAAGATAAAATATGGGGCAATTATTTATGCAGGCGACGACGTTTCCCAAAACGTTTGGGCAGATCGTGGATGGCACACTCGAAAAAGCATACGATATAATTTAGTGGAAATATGTAAAGATTTAGTAAAAAGTCTTTAAAAAACAGGCGTTTGCAATCAGCAAACGCCTAACTTTATTTAAACAACTATTTTAAATTTTTGCGAGCCGTCTTCTTCCACTTCCAAAAGAACAAACGAGCCGTAAAGTTTTTTATATTTTTTTAGTGTACGAATCATATCGCGTACAACTTTTTTCGTAAGTTTTTCTTTGTCTAACGGCAAAAATTGCGTAAAGAAAGATAATGCTGATAAAGGAAGATTGATTTTTCGTTCCTTATTCTTTGAAATAAAAATGATTTTCATTCTATATAAATTTCCACGTGTTCGCCGTCTTCGGAGTCAACTTCCAATATTTTGCCGAATACGCCAAGAGAGACCAACTCTAACATTTTATTAAAATCAATAGAAGAAAAAATATTCTTTTTACCATTGAAAGATAAGGAATCAGATAGGGTGCCGCATTTTAAAAGCATTTCTATAAGCGCGACGGGCAAATTAAGATTTACCGTATCTTTTCCGTCTAAAACGCGAATTTTCAAAACCTTTCCCGTTTCCTTTTCATTTTCTGAAAGCGTTGTGGCGGGTTCGGCGCCATCATCCAAAAGTTTATCTACACTAACGCCAAAAACACGGGCGAGCGGTTTCAATAACGTAATGTCTGGGCAAGAAATGTCGTTTTCCCATTTTGAAACTGCTTGAGGGGAAACACCGCAGATTTCCGAAAGCTGTTCTTGTGTAATGCCTTTTTCTTTTCGGTAATAGGCAATATTTTGACCGATTGTTTTCATAAGTACCTCCAAAGTTTGATGAGTACATTATAACGAAAGTTGCCTTAAAAAACCAATAACCAACGGTTGTTTTTACTAAACCATTGGTTGTTTTTTCTTTAATTCGAGCTTTTGAATACGATAAATTCCGTAAACATTTCAGCGTAGCGTGCAGGCAAGATTGCATCGATTTTCACGCCGTCGTCGGTAAATTGAATATTCCGTTCCGTGATATAAGATTTAATAGCTTGATAGGCGTTCATTTGTACATACGGCACGAAAAGGGCGCAAAAGAGGAATTCTTCACGGAATTTTTGTAAAATTGCCCGTTTTAGTTTCTCAATGCCGAGATTTTCCTTTGCGGAAATGGCGATGCTTCCGTAAGGCAAAATCGAATGGTCGGCTATCTCTTCACTCTTGTTCATAACAAGCAGATAGGGGGAGCCAAAATTCATTTCCTCGAGAGTTGCAAGCGTAGTTTTCATTTGCATATCGAATTCGCCCGTCGCGTCACAGACGATCAACGCCAAATCACAATGCAGAGCGCTTTCTAAAGTGGATTTAAAAGCCTCAATTAAGTTGTGGGGCAAATCTTGCAAAAAACCTACCGTATCGACAAGCAAAAACTCCACGCCGTCAATTTCAAACTTTCTCGCCGTCGGGTCAAGAGTGGCAAATAGCTCGTTTTTTACGTAGACGTCGGAGTTTGTCAAGAGGTTCATCAAGGTGGATTTTCCCGTGTTGGTATAACCCACCAAGGCTATTGTTTTCACGTTATCGCGTTTTCTGCGCGCCGTTTGCAAAGAACGTCGCTTTTCCGTTTCTTTTAAGCGACTTTCAAGATATTGAATCCGCTTTCGGATATATCTTCTGTCCGTTTCCAGCTTTGTTTCGCCGGGGCCACGCGTACCGACGCCTCCACCGAGACGAGAGAGGGCTTCGCCTTTGCCTTTCAGCCTTGGGTAGATATAGTTTAATTGCGCGAGCTCGACTTGTAATTTACCCTCGCTACTTTGCGCGTTTTTCGCGAAAATATCCAAAATGAGCGTGGTGCGGTCAATGACCTTTTTATCGCCGAGCGCAGCGGAGATATTCAGCGTTTGGGAAGGGGAGAGCTCGCCGTTGAAAAGGACGGTGATTTCGTCCAAGCCGTCCAGTCGTTCGTTGAGTTCCTGCAACTTACCTTCGCCGATGAAAGTAGCGGCGTTGATTTCGCGGATATTTTGATAAATCGTACCCGCGTACACCGCGCCTGCGCTTTCAATTAAATCCACAGCCTCGTCGTGTAAAATGCGGTATTTTTGCGCATTTTCATGGTGAATTGGCTGAATTATATATATTTTTTCGAGGATTTCGCTAATATTTTCGTACATAAATTAATCTTTATTTTCGCCGTTTTCTTCATCGTTGCGCAATTTTACCACGTTGGCAACGCGTTTGCGGTTTTCTTCCGTGATAGCGGCGTAATGTTTTTTGGTCGTGTTGACGTCTCGGTGGCCGAGCACGTCCGCTACGATATAAATATCGCCCGTAGAATTATAAAGGCGGGTACCGTAAGTACTGCGCAATTTATGCGGGGTAATCTTTTTGAGCGGCGTTACAAGACGGCTGTATTTCTTTACTAAAATTTCTACGGTACGCACGTTGATGCGCTTATATTGCATGGAAAGGAAAAATGCATTTTCGCCTTCGGGGACTTTCGGGTCGTTTGCTTTTTCCGCAATATATTCTTTTAAGGCGTATTTTACTTCGTCGGAGAAGTATAAAATAGCTTGATTACCGCCTTTTCTTGTAACAAGGAAGGAATTTTCGTTAAAATCAAAGCTATCGTTATCCAAACCGACAAGCTCGCTTATACGTATGCCTGTACCTAAAAAGAGGGTAATGATGGCTGTATCGCGGATTTTCGTTTTGTTATGATAACCGGTAGCGTGCTTAGATAAACCGTTTCCAGATTCCGTAACGTGAATAAGGTCGGAAACCTCGTCTGCCTCTAAACGAATAATTTCCTTGTCGTGCAGTTTTGGGGTGGCGACCTTAGCGGAATTATCCACCTCAATCATGCCTTTATTAAAGAAATACTTGAACATCGCGCGAACAGCAGATAATTTTCGCGCTTTTGCGCGTTCGTTGCAGGAAAGATATTTATCACGGAAACGATAGTGGGATAAATAACTCAAAAAAAGCTCGATATCGTGGTGATTGACCGTTTCCAGTTGTTCAAGGGTCAAATCAACCACGTCATAATTGCGGAATTTGCGTTTGCAGAGAAAATCAAAGAAGATACGCAAGTCGTAAGCATACTTCAAACGCGTTTGACTGCTTGTGCGTGATTCTACGCCAAGGAAGTAATCGGAACAGAAAGGGGGGAGCTCGTCCAAAAGCTCGGAAATTTTCTCAAAATCCGTGAAATTTCGTTTTGAATAATAATTATCTTTTTTCATACTTAAAATATTACCTTATAAAAAGGAAAAAGTCAACCGTTTCATGAGATTTTCCGAAAAGTTGACTAAGGATTAGGGAAAAAATTAATTTCGTGAAAATGGGGTTGAAAAAGTTGTCCACAAAATCGCGCCTTCGTGTGGAAAACTTATTAACAACCCAGAAAGCCTTGAAAATCAAGGGATTGCGCGTTTTACCACCCAAAGTTTTGCGGTAGGGCAGGGATAAATTTAGAGGGAAATACACGCATAACTATTCGTAAAATGCAGCTTTTACGAATAGTAAGGGGTATAAAATGTGAATAAAGTGGAGAGCTTTTCTTTTTTCATATTTCGATGAATTATTTTACTGTATTTTTGCAAATATTTTATAAGAATACGGTTTTACTAAAATTTCTTTTTCTAAAACGTCATTCGTTAAACAATCGTTGAATTTTTCTTGAATATTTATCGTATAATTTTTGCTTGAATTATTTACGTAAATATATACGCATTTATTTTTCAAATTTCGTTTAAAATAAATCAAGCCGTTTTCTACGTGAATTTCTTCAAAATTGCCCGTCGAAAAAACTTCGCGGTAATTTTTACGTATTTTTCCCAATTTTTGATAAAACTCAATCAAATCAGTATTCAAATTTTCCCAATCAAAGCACTGTCGGCAGAACGGATCGATATGTCCTTCCATTCCGTTTTCATCACCGTAATATATACAAGGTATGCCGGGCATAGTAAATTGCAAAACTGCTGCCAATTTCAGCTTTTCGATGGCTTTTTGCTTGTCTTTTTCGCTCAAATACGCGCTTTTTTGCGCCATCTCGTCCTTATTATTACAATAAATACCGCCTAAAACAGTCAAAACACGCGCAGTGTCGTGCGTTCCGAGTATATTCATTAGGCAGTCAAGCGTTTGTTTGGGATAATGGTTGCTCAAAACGCGTATGCAATGCAGCAATTCGCAAGCGTTTTCCGTTTGAATATAACGAATTATCGCGTCTTTTAAGGGATAATTCATTACACTGTCCAACTCATACCCCTGCAAATATTCACGGCGTTTAGAATACGCAATTTTATTGGACGCGTCTTCCCACACCTCGCCAATAATTATGGCGTTGGGATTTTCTTCTTTTACAGATTTCCTCAAGCCTTTTAAGAAGAAGTCGGGCAATTCGTCGGCGACGTCAAGTCGGTAACCGCCGATTCCGTAGCGCAACCATTTTTTCAATACGCCGTCTTCACCGAAAATAAACTCTTGATAATCCTTGGATTCTTCGTTGATTTCAGGTAAGATATCAATTCCCCACCAACTGCTGTATTTATAGGGAAACTCTTGGAAAGTGTACCACGAATAATACGGCGAATCCTTGGATTGAAACGCGCCGAGGTTCGGATAATGCCCATATTTATTAAAATAGACGCTATCATCACCCGTATGATTGAAAACGCCGTCTAAAATCATGTGAATTCCTTGATTTTTCGCGCTTTTTACGAGTTCGTCGAATTGCTGTTCATCGCCCAAAAACGGGTCGATTTTCATATAATTCGAGGTATCGTAACGATGATTAGAGGCTGCCTCAAAAATCGGATTTAAATACAATACCGTAACGCCGAGTTCCTTTAAATACGGTAATTTTTCTTGAATACCTGCAAGGTTTCCGCCGAAAAAGTCGTTGTTTAAAACTTTTCCTTGTTCATTCGGCTTATAACTTGGCAAACCACCCCAATCCGTGCGGCGTACTCTACCTGTTATGTCTGGCATACCTCCTACTTTGTAAAAACGGTCAGGGAAAATTTGATACATAACGCCGCCCTTAAACCAATCGGGCGTTTGATAATCTTGCGAGGTTACGGTTAAGAGGAAATCGTTTGGCTTTTCCGTGAGTTCCCCCATTTCCATTTTTCCGCAAGAAAGATAGCCGACGTTCTCGATATAAAAAGAATAGAAAAATAAGCCCGTCCTCTTGATTTTTAAAGAAATATTCCAACCGAATTCCGTTTGCTGCATAGGAAAAAGCTCAGGGACTTCTCCGTCGCAGAAAAGCCTTAAAAACGCGTTTGCGTTCGGTTTTATACATTCCGTAATATTTGGTGTTTTTGCGTAAAACGAGCTATTTCCTGCGTAAAAATCAATGTTATTGTGTGTATTGTTAATATGAAAGATATTTAGTTGTATTAAATCCCCTTCCTTTACGCCGCCAATAATATTTTTACACGCCGTGTCTAAAGGATTAAAATAAAATGACATAAGCAAAATCCTTTTAAATTCGACAAAAAGCCGTAATCTAATTACAGCTTTTTGCGGTTTTATCTTAATTTGTGTAAAATTTAAAAATTTATAATCCGTTAATCGTTTAAGGACTTCAAATCCCAAATGTTGTTTGCGTAATCGCGAATGCTTCTATCCGCCGAGAAGAAACCAGCCGCCGCAATGTTACGCAAGGATTTTTGATTCCAAGCGCGCTTATTGTTTGCGTAAAGGTTAGACATTTCGTTCTGCGTTGCAAGATAGGATTGGAAATCCGCCATACACATATACGGATCGGCGATTGGCGAGCCCGTCAACAAATAATTTGCAATATCCGCAAAAGATTCGCCGTTGAAACCGACGATAAGCGCTTCGATGACCTTTCTCATCATCGAGTCGTTGTTATAATATACGCTTGCGGAATAACCGTTGTGCCAAATTTCCGAAACTTCGTCTGCGGTCAAACCAAAGATATAAATATTGTCCGCGCCGACGTGCTCGCACATTTCTACGTTCGCACCGTCAAGCGTACCGATTGTCAGTGCGCCGTTGATCATAAATTTCATGTTCCCCGTACCGCTCGCTTCTTTGCCTGCTAAGGAAATTTGCTCGGAAATTTCGGAAGCGGGCATTAAATATTCGGACATTGTAACGTTGTAATCTTCCATATATACGACGCTGAGTTTTTCTGCGATTTTCGGGTTTTTACGGATATCTTCGGCAAGGAAACAAATGAGTTTAATGATTTTCTTCGCCATATAGTATCCTGCCGCCGCTTTTGCCGCAAAAATATACGTTTTCGGCTGAATGGGTGCGTCGGGATTTTCCTTTAAAGTCAAATAATCTGCAATGATATGCAGAACGTTCAAAAGCTGGCGTTTATATTCGTGTAAGCGCTTTGCCTGCACGTCGAAAATCGTATTGGGGTTGATAATAACGCCCTGCTTCTTTTGTGCAAATTCCGCAAATTGTTTTTTCTTTAACGCCTTAATTTCTTCCAAACGTTTCAAAACGCTGTCGTCGTTTTCAAATTGTTTAAATGCAGTAAGTCTTGCCGCATCTTTTGCGTAACCCTCGCCAATACAATCGTTGAGCAAAGCGCAAAGCTCGGGATTGGATTGATTCAGCCAACGTCTATGCGCAATACCGTTGGTTACGTTCGTAAACTTTTCAGGCGTAAAATCATAGAAATCTTTGAAAATACTGTCCTTAATAATATCGCTGTGCAACGCCGAAACGCCGTTTACGTGGTGCGAACCGTGTACGGACAAGTTTGCCATTTTCACGATATTGTAAGAAATAATCGACATACGGGATATCTTATCCCAATCACCGGGGAATTTCGCCCACAAATCTTCGCAGAAACGACGGTTGATTTCCTTTAAAATGGAATAGATACGAGGCAAACGACGCGCAATCAAATCCTCGGGCCAGGTTTCCAATGCTTCTGCGAGTACCGTATGGTTGGTGTATGCGCAAACGGAGGTCGTAATGCCCCACGCCTCGTCCCAACTCATGCCGTTTTCATCAATGAGCAAACGCATAAGTTCGGGAATTGCCAATGCGGGGTGTGTATCGTTCAGGTGAATAGCCGCCATTTTAGGCAATAATTTTAGCGATCCGTATCTTCTCTTATGGTCGGCTAAAATATTCTGTAAAGACGCGGATACAAGGAAATATTGTTGTTTTAAACGCAAGGATTTCCCTTCCACGTGGTTGTCGGCGGGGTAAAGCACCTTGGATATGAGTTCGGCTTCGTTGTCGTCTTTCATAACCGACGCGTAATCGCCTTGCGAGAATAATTTCATGTCGAAGTTTTGCACGCTCCTCGCTTTCCAAAGACGGAGTACGGAAACGGCTTGGCTTTCGTAGCCTGAAACCATCATATCGTATGCAACCGCTTGAATTTCTTTAGGATCGCGGTATATGGTTTCCAACCCGTTCTCCGTCCACTTTTCTTCAATCCAACCGTCAAATTTTACGGTGAAGATTTTGTCGCTTCTCTGCGTGAGCCAAACCTCGCCGCCAGGAAGCCAAACGTCGGGTAATTCCGTCTGCCAACCGTCCACGATTTTCTGCTTAAATAAGCCGTAATCGTAACGAATGGAAAAGCCCATTGCAGGATAGTCCTGTGTTGCCAAGCCGTCGAGGAAACAAGCAGCAAGTCTGCCCAAACCGCCGTTGCCAAGCCCTGCGTCGGGTTCAAGCTCGTATAATTCCTCAAGCGTAGTGTCGTATTCCTTCAATGCCTCGGCAAACATATCGTAAACGCCAAGATTGAACACGCTGTTTTTCAACGAGCGCCCCATTAAAAATTCCATGCACAAATAGTAGACCCTCTTTGCTTTTGCCGCTTTGGTTTTTAAGTGGAAATTATGCCGTTTTTCCAGCATAATATCGCGAACGCTCATCACCACCGCTTTGTAGAGCTGGTCTTTCTTCGCCTCAGCAGGTGCAACACCGAAATAACGGGAAAGCTTACCTTTGATAAGTTCCTTTGCCGCTGTTGCGTTCATTGTTTCATGTTTCATATATCTCTCTCCTAAAATATTTTTCTTGCGTTATTTTATTGTCCGACGGAAAAGGTGTCCTCGTACAATCTCTTATATTCTTCCGCAGAGCGCAACCACGAGAAATCCGTCGTTGCCGCTTTCTGCATTAAGGCTTGCCAAACTTCACGGTTTTTATACGTTTCCAACGCTTCATGAACGACGTACAATAAATCGTAAGGATTGCGGGATTTGAAGGTAAATCCGTTTCCGCCCGTGTCGAAAGGCTTAATACTATCGTGCAAACCGCCCGTTTCACGAACGACGGGAACGGTTGCGTATCTCGACGCAATCATTTGCGATAAACCGCAAGGCTCGCTGATGGACGGCATTAAGAAAATGTCTGCGCCCGAATAAATCTTTTTGGACAAATCGCCGTTGAACGCAATATTTGCGGACACTTTCCCCTCGTATTTTACGCCAAGCTCGCGGAAATAATTTTCATACGCCGCGTCCCCTGTTCCAAGCAGAACGAATTGTACGTCCTCGTGTAACATATCCTCCGCAATCGCTTTTACCAAATCCAAACCTTTATGAGCAACAAGGCGGGAAATCATAGCGATAACGGGTACGTCTTTTACGGGCAAGGAAAGCATTTTTTGCAATTCCGTCTTACAAATCGCCTTCCCCTCAAAATTATCCGCAGTATAATTTGCAAACAGAGCCTTGTCTGTTGCACAATTATACATGTCTACGTCAATACCGTTTAAAATGCCCGTCAGTTTAAATTCGTTTTTACGAATAATATCCTGTAAGCCGTGCGCATATTCCTCGGTCATAATCTCTTTTGCATACGTTGGGCTAACGGTTGAGAAGCGTTCGCAACATTCAATCGCCCCTTTCATTAAATTAAGACAGCCGTTATATTCAAGCAAATATCCCTCATCGTTGGAAATACCGAATAAGTCCTCCAAAATGTCCAAAGAATATTTGCCCTGATATTCAATGTTATGGATAGTGAACAAGGCGCGAATAAATTGATATTCGGGGCGTTTGCAATAAATGGTTTTTAAGTAAATCGCCGCTAACGCCGTTTGCCAATCGTGGCAATGTAAAACGTCGGGATAGAAATTGATAAACGGCAGGATTTCCATTACGCTACGCGAGAAAAAAGCAAAGCGTTCCCCGTCGTCATAATAGCCGTAACACCCCTTGCGTTTGAAATAATATTCGTTGTCAATAAAATAGAAAGTTACGCCGTCTTGCTCACAAGTGAAGATACCGCAATATTGATTACGCCATGAAAGCGGCACAAAAATATTGCCGAGGAAAGACATCTTTCTGCGGAATTCGGGTTTAATATCCGAATATAAGGGCAAAACGACGCGAATATCGTATTTTGGATCTTTCGCCAAAGTTTGCGGCAGAGATCCGATAACGTCAGCCAAGCCGCCCGTTGCAATGAACGGTCTCGCCTCAGACGCCGCAAATAAAATTTTGCGCTTAGGCGCGATAACGGGATCGGTGCTTTCGCACTTTTTGGGTAGTACCGCTTTCGTCTCTACAATTTCTACGCTCTTTTTTGTTCTTTTCGTTGTTTTGCCCGTTGTTTCCACAATAATCCTCCTAAAATAGTTTAACGGAATTAAGCAACGCACGGCCCCATCACACGATAAGACCGTACGTCTATTTTTATGCTTAAAGTCTTGTGCCTTTTTGAATGAAGTAAGGCAATTCGTTGCAACCGCTCAACGTCTTCATATCGCTGATCACAACGTTTTTGTCGGTAATTACGCAGTTAAGGGAAGTGTTTTCACCGATAAAGTTATCTTGCATAACAATCGAATTGCGGATCACCGCCCCTTTGCTCACCTTAACGCCACGGAAGAGAATGGAATTTTCCACCACACCCTCGATTACACAACCGTCGGAAATCAAGGAATTCTTAACGACGGCATTAGCCCCGTATTTGGAAGGCGCGCTATCGCGTACTTTGGTGTAAATATTGCGTTCGCCAAAAAGCTCGTCGCGTACGTCTTTGTCCAAAAGTTCCATATTGTGTTTGAAATATGCCGCCATCGAATCAATACCTGCGTAATAGCCCTCAAAGCGGTAACGGTAAATTTTAAGGCTGTTGAGTTGTTTTACAAGAATATCGCTTTCAAAACTGTTAAAACCGTGCGTTACGGAATCCTCAACGATATTCAAAAGGAACTGACGGTCAATAACCATCATATTTATAAAAATATCCGCTTTTGTGCCGGCGGGAACGTGCGGCGTAAGTTTTAATTCGTTGATACGTCCGTCTTCGTTTGCCTCCGCCAACATAAAGCCTGCGCGGTTGCCGACCTTCCCATGGTGGGTAACGAGGGTGATATCCGCATTCTTTTCCTCATGATAATCAATCATAGCGGAAATATCCATCTTTGCAACCCCGTCGCAATCCGCCAAAACCACGTATTTTTCCTTTCTGCGGCTAAGGAAGCCAGCCAAAGAGCCGAGCGCCTCCAAACGCGTGGTATACAATTTGTCGTTCTTTTCGGAGAAAGGAGGCAAAAGAATGATACCGCCGTCCTTTCTTGCCAAATCCCAATCCTTACCGCTACCGATATGGTCGATTAAGGAACGATAGTTGTTGTTCGCCATAAGCCCTACGGTTGTAATGCCCGAATTTACCATATTCGAGAGCATAAAGTCGATAATACGATATCTTCCTCCGAACGGAATGGAAGCCATCGTTCTTCTGCGAACGAGTTCAGGCACGTTTTCTTCGTGCATATTTGAAAAAATAATACCGATTGCAGATGCTGCCATAATCATTCCCCTCCTTATGCTTCAATATTTTTTTCGTGCTTTTGGCCTTCCGTTACCGAAGCGCCGTCTGCAACGGTGATGCCTCTGCCGAGTACCACGATTTCGGCGGAAGGATCTTTTTCCACGCCGACGGTTGCGTTGCAACCAACGGTAACGTTTTCGTCAATAACCGAATAGCTCACCTTTGCGCCCGCTTTAATAATACTGTTTGCGAATACGACGGCGTCTTTGACGATTGCGCCTTCTTCAACGATGATGTTACTGCCGAGTACGGAATTTTCCACCGTGCCGTAAATTTCGCAACCGAGCGCTACCATGGAGTTTTTCACAACGCCGTTTTCGCCGATGTGTTCGGGGGGAGCGAGCGGGTTTCTGGAATGGATTTTCCACGCCTTATCGCTTACGTCAAATTCAGGCGATTCGCCGAGCAAGTCCATATTTGCCTGCCATAACGAGGCAACCGTACCAACGTCTTTCCAATAGCCGTTAAATTCGTATGCAAACATCTTTTCGCCAGCATTCAGCATTGCGGGCAGAACGTCTTTACCAAAGTCTTTGGAGGAGTTGGGATTTGCCTCGTCTGCTTCCAAATAGCTGAACAATTTTTCGGCATTGAAGATATAAATACCCATAGACGCAAGGGTACTCTTGGGTACTTTGGGCTTTTCTTCAAATTGATAAATGGAATTATCGGGGTTGGTATTTAAAATACCAAAACGGGATGCCTCGCTTAAAGGCACGTTGAGCGCCGCAATCGTACAATCCGCGCCCGTTGTTTTATGTGCCTTCAACATTGCCGCATAATCCATTTTATAGATATGGTCGCCGCCTAATACGAGTATGTATTCGGGGTTATACATCTTCATAAAATGCATATTTTGATAAATTGCGTTCGCCGTACCCTCATACCAAGACGAGCGGGTTTTTGCTTGATAAGGCGACAAAATATGTATGCCGCCGTACGTTCTGTCAAGATCCCACGGCTGTCCGTTGCCGATATATTCGTTAAGAATCAACGGCTGGTACTGCGTAAGAACGCCGACGGTGTCGATGCCCGAGTTGATGCAGTTGGATAACGGGAAATCGATGATACGATATTTTGCCCCGAAAGCAACGGCAGGTTTAGCAATGTTCGTGGTTAAGGCGAAAAGTCTGCTACCCTGTCCGCCTGCCAAAAGCATTGCTACGCATTCTTTCTTTCTTTGCATGGAAATATCCCCCTTTGGATTAATGAGTTTTTATCAAATAAACGCAAGTCAACTTAGGTAAATCGAAGGTAATCGAATTTTCCTTTCCATGGCTAAACGTTTTGCTTGTATGGAACACGTGTTTGCGAATTGCGCCCGAACCACCGAAGCGGACGGCGTCGCTGTTAAAAATAACTTTATAACTACCCTTGGGTAAACCAAGTTTATAGTCTTTATAATCGCTACCTGAGAAATTGATTATAACGACAACGGTATTTCCCGCCCTATCCTTTCGTTGATAAGCCAAGAAATTTCTGTCCGCGTCGTCCGCGGCGAGCCATTCAAATCCGTCCCAGGAATCCTCTATTTCATAAAAGGCGGGCGTATTTTTGTAAAGGAAATTAATCTCCTTAACCATCGCGCTAAGTTTTTTGTGTAACGGATATTGCGTGAGGAAAAACTCAATTCCTTCCTTATAATTCCATTCTTTAAATTGTCCAATTTCCGAACCCATGAAATTCAATTTTTTGCCGGGATGCGACATCATATAACTCAAAAAAGCGCGCACGCCGGCAAATTTTTCGTAATAATCCCCGGGCATTTTCCCGATCAGCGACGCCTTACCATGCACGACTTCGTCGTGAGAAATAGGCAGGACGTAGTTTTCGGAGAACGCATACATCATGGAGAATGTGAGTTTGTTGTGTTCGTATTGACGGTGGACGGGATTTGCCGAAATATAACGTAAAACGTCGTTCATCCAACCCATATTCCATTTAAAATTGAAACCGACCCCGCCCATAGAGGTAGGTTTGGTAATCATCGGCCAAGCGGTAGATTCTTCCGCAATCATCAAAGCGTTGGGGAAACGCTCGAAAACGGCTTCGTTTAAACGGCGTAAAAATGCCAGCGCTTCTAAGTTTTTATTTTCGCCGTAAATATTGGGCACCCATTCCCCCGGCTCTTTATCGTAATCAAGGTAGAGCATAGACGCAACGGCATCTACGCGTAAACCGTCGAGATGGAATTTTTCCAAAAGAAAAATTGCGCTGGAAATCAAGAAAGAAACCACTTCGTTTCTGCCGTAATCAAAACGGCGCGTTCCCCAGCCTTTGTTTTCCATACGATCCCATTGCGAAGACTCGTAAAGCGGTTCGCCGTCAAATTCATATAAGCCAAAGGAGTCTTTGGGGAAATGCGCAGGAACCCAATCCAAAATAACGCCAATCCCCGCCTTATGAAAACAATCGACAAGATACATAAAATCGTGTGGCGTACCCAAACGTGAGGTTATTGCGAAATAGCCCGTTACCTGATACCCCCAAGAACCGTCGAACGGATGCTCCGTTAAAGGCATAAATTCGACGTGCGTATACCCCATTTTGGACACGTAGGAAACCAATTCGCTCGCCAATTCGCGATAGGTATAATATCTGCCGTCGGAATGCTGCTTCCAAGAAAGTAAATTTACTTCGTAAATATTCATTGGGGAAGCATATATATTCGTATGGTCGCGCTTGTCCAAATATGCCTTATCCGACCACGAAAAATCGTTAAAATTGTAAAGTTTAGACGCGTTGCCGACCACTGCATCGGGCGTTTCGGTATGGAAGGCGTACGGATCTGCTTTAAATAACGTGCGCCCGTCGTATGTTTTAATGCAATATTTATAAACGTCAAATTGCTTTAACGACGGAATAAACAATTCGAACGTTTCCTCGTCGATCATACGTTTCATCACGTGCGTTTCAGTATTCCATTGATTAAATTCGCCAATAACGGAAACGCTTTTCGCGTGCGGTGCCCAAACGCGAAAAACATACCCGTGTTTCCTTCCTTGTTTTGTTGGATGAGCCCCCATCAATTCATAGGAGTTAAAATTTTCACCGTGATGAAATAAATACAACGGGAAATCAGTTTGCATGTTTGTCATTATCCCCTCCGAAAAATGCACATAGAAACGGCGCATTTTTACTCATTACAATATAGTATACCACGATTTTTTAGATTTTTCAATAGTATTTATAAAAAAATTTTGACAAATTATACATTTTTTAACTTTGTTAAAAGGCATATTGGAACCCACATATAACATAAAAATTGTTACGACAGACATAGGTATTATACCTCGCGTAGCATAATAACTATGACACGCATAGGACTTTGCGATAAAGCAAAACACGACGTTTTTTCCTATTTTTTTTACCCAGGGAGAACGTCGTGCAATTTAGCAGTTTATTTTGTTTCACATATATTGTTTCACGTTAATAGGTTTAAACGGTTAACGATACTAATTAATTTTTTCTCTAACTCCGTTAGAGTGCCACTATTATCGATTACAATAAATTTTTCATTTTCAAAAAATTTTAAATCCTTGATTTTTGAATAATCAAATTGCGATTGCATCCGACTTACAATTTCCTCTTCCGACATACCGTCGCGTATTTTAACGCTTTCCATTCTTTGCGTTATATCGCGTTGAATGACGATTACAAAATCGAAAAGATTTTCATATTGTCCTTCAAATAACAACGGAACTTCTGCAAATACAAGTTTTGTCGGCGCATTTTTCATGGCGCTTAAAAGTTCGTCCATAATCATAGGATGCGCAATATTATTTAAATCCTTTCTACGTTTTGTATCTGCGAATACAATTTTCGCAAGTATTTTTTTATCGATTTGATTATCAATAACGCATTCGGGAATACGCTTTTTTACTTGCGTAATATATTTCGAGGATAAAATAATGTCCTTATAAATTTCGTCGCAGGAAAAAACGGCAAATCCAAGCTCCTTTATAAATTTCGCAGCTTGGGATTTTCCACTCCCTATTCCACCCGTTATGGCAATTTTAATTTTTTTAAGTCCGTTTTTCATACGCAAAGCTCGCCTTGTTTCACAGAAACTGTTTTGCAGTTTTACATTGTGAAACGATAATCGTGAAACACTCTTTTTATTTTGTTTCGTACCAAGTACGCCCCACACCGCTTTCCGCAATAAGAGGTACATGCAACTCAACAGCGTTTTCCATTTCTTCCTGCAAGATTTTTGCCGCGATATCCGCCTCTTCTTCGGGGGCGTCAATAATCAATTCGTCGTGAACCTGCAAAATAAGTTTTGCCTTTAACCCCTCTTTTTTCAATCGGTTATAAACGTTTATCATAGCGACTTTGATAATATCCGCGCTTGAGCCTTGCAAGGGCATATTCATTGCGGCGCGCTCGCCGAAAGAGCGCACGTTGTAATTGGAAGAGCGCAATTCGTTGATCACCCTTCTTCGACCAAACAAGGTTTCCACGTAACCGTCGCGCGTCGCATTTTCGACGTTTTCGTTCATATATTTTTTCACGTCGGAGTAGCTTTCAAAGTATTTATCAATATAATCTTTCGCTTTTTTCGGCGTGATATTTAAGTCATTGCTAAGTCCAAACGCGCTGATGCCGTAAATAATGCCGAAGTTAACCGCCTTAGCCTCGCGGCGCATCTGAGACGTAACTTCTTCAAGCGGCACTTCGAAAACCTGCGAAGCGGTGATTGCGTGAATATCTTTTCCTTCACAATAGGCTTGAATCAACTCTTTACACTGCGAAAAATGCGCCAATAAGCGTAGCTCGATCTGCGAGTAGTCAGCGTCCACTAAGACGTTCCCCTTGCTTGCAGTAAACAGCTTGCGAAGCTCGCGTCCTTCAGGGGTACGAATAGGAATATTTTGCAAATTGGGATTTGCGCTCGAAAGACGCCCCGTTTGCGTGTAGCTTTGATTGTACGTCGTATGCACGCGTCCGTTGACGATCAGCGGCTTAAACCCCTCGATATACGTCGAGTTGATTTTCTGTATCTTGCGGTAACGCAAAATATGGCGCACGATTTCCGAGTTTTCAGCGTATTTTTCCAATTCTTCCGCCGTCGTTTTGTAGCTCTTACTCTCTTTAGTTTTCTTTGTGCCAGCGCCGATTTTCAGCTTTTCAAACAAGATTTTTCCAAGCTGTTGTGTGGAATTTACGTTAAACTTTTCCCCCGCTAAGTTGTAAATCTTTTCAAGCGTTTCTTGGATTTCTTGATTGTAACGAACGGAAAACTCAGCCAAGGTATTCGTATCTACTGCAACGCCTTGCGTTTCCATGTCGAAAAGTACACGCACGAGCGGCAATTCGATTTCACGGTAAAGTTTTTCTTCCGCTTTTCGCAATTCACGACTATAATTGTTGTACAAATAATATAGACCGTAAGCCTTATTCTTTTCAGGGATTGAATAATATTGTAAACAGAACGTCAGTTCGTCCGTGTTGCCAAGTCCGTCGGCAAGACATTTTAAAATAGAAACGTCCTCGTATTCCGCAGTATGTTCTATGCCGTAAATACGCAGTTTATGCATGACGTCTTTAGCGTTATAGGAAACGACTCTCTTATCTCCTCCAAATATATATTGAAGTATGGGTGTAAGCTGATAATCAAAGAAGCCAACGTCCAATAGACCCATTGCAACTGGAAATACGTATTCCGTCGTATTTCGTGCGCCGTCGCTTGTTTCAGGGAAATAGACGCGCAACTCTTTTTCGTCAAAATACGCCGCAATTACGGGTGATTTTATAGCTTTTATAAGCGCGATCCCCTCTTGAACGGTGCCAGGCAATATCTCGCTAACTTCAAGCGCTTTTAATTGGAGGTTATTCGATTCCTCCGCCTCGTCTCTCCCGTCGCTTTCGGTAAAGATATCCTTGCTTAAAAGGCTCTTAAACTCCAATTCCGCAAATTTTTCTTTAACCAAAGCGGAGAACGGCATTCTCAACACGCACTCTGCAAGCTCTATATCGTAAGGCGCGTGCACGTCAATAGTGGCAAGTTGTTTGGAAAAATAAGCGCTTTCTTTGCCGTCGGTAAGCTTTTTATTTAATGCGCCTGTAATTTCGTCCAAATGTGCGTAAATCCCGTCCACATCCGTATACTTTTCCAATAAATTGAGCGCAGATTTCTCGCCAACGCCTGCCACGCCGGGGATATTGTCCGATTTGTCGCCCATAAGCGCCTTAAGATCGATAATTTGCGAGGGTGTTAAACCGATTTCGTCTTGAAAATTTGCGCCCGTAAGCTCTAAAATATCGCTTACCCCTTTGCGGGTAAAGCAGACGGAGGTGCTGTCGTCCACGAGTTGATATGCGTCCCTATCCCCCGTGTAAATATACGTTTGCAACGCAAACTTTTTGCTCATCGTACCGATTAAGTCATCAGCTTCGTGTCCTGCAAGCTCGCAAATGCGAATATTCATTAGCTGTAAAACCTCTTTAATAATCGGCATTTGCTTTCTTAAATCGTCGGGCATAGGCTTTCTGCCTGCCTTATAGTCCGCGTATATTTTGTGGCGGAACGTCGGTGCGTGTAAATCGAAAGCAACCGCAACGTGCGTCGGTTTTTTATCCGAAATGATTTTTAAAAGCAATTTGACAAAACCGAATACGCCGTTAGTGGGCAATCCGTCTTTAGTCGTAAAAACGGGCGTTGCGTAGAACGCTCTGTTCATTAAACTGTTGCCGTCGATTAAAACGAGTTTTTCCATTCTAAAAACTCCTTGCAATTTTATATTCTTATTTTACCACAAAATAAAAGAAATCGCAACAGTTTCCCAAATTTTTCTTAAAATATCTTTAGTTACTTCTCGTATAAACAATAAAATATATTATAGAAAATATTGATTTTTCCATAAGACTGTGATATAATAAAATTGTTAGAATTATAAACAAGTGCAGAGATTAAAAAATGGGAAATGATTTAAGTATAGAAGATATAAAAAATAGCGTGGAATACCAATGGCGGCAGCATCATGTTAAGACGCTCTTAATCGTTTGGTTGATACTTGCGGCAGCCACTCTGTTCATACCGTTTACGATGATTGCTACCAATGGTGATTATGAATTGGAATTTTTAGGATTCGGTATGCTAATTTGGGTATGCTGCATAGCTAGTTACGGATTACTGTTCGGCGGATTCATTTTATACTATTACTTAAAAAACAGATATTTATTAAAAAATTATAAGAATTTTACATGTTATGAAGTTATATTAGATAATCTTTCTACGTCGTATGCCTATAAGGGCTCAATTTATTATACCGTAAAGATTGTTGACGGAGAAACAACGAAAACGGTGGATACGAATCCGTATTTTTCTAATTTATGGCTTTCAAAATTTACGCCGAGTGATTATAACAATAAAAAAGTGATCGGGCTTTATGATGGCAACGCAGAAAAATTTTACATAATTAAAAAAGTCGATTGAATTCAAATCAATGCCTTTCTTAACGCGAAAATCTACCTTCAAGTTTCATCGGAATATGATAATCAAAAAATCCTCAACCCATAATTGGGTTGAGGATTTTTTTGGTGCCGAAGGTGGGACTTGAACCCACACGTTGTCTCCAACAATGGATTTTGAGTCCATCGCGTCTGCCATTCCACCACTTCGGCTTCCAACAGCTTAATTATTATAAGCTATATTAAAAAAAAATGCAAGTATTTTATAGCGGTTTTTTAATATTTTTTTAGAATTTTTTACGGATTTATATTTTTAAAACGCAACCCGACATTTAAGCGCCTACATACCGATGAAAATACGTAAGCGCTTTTTTGAAATATAATAAATTTAACGCCAAGACCAAACCCAAGTTGGATCGGAGATGGGCGTTACCGATCAGGCGAATCTTACGTTTCATATATAACTCGCTTTTACGCCTAAACAATTATTATATTGATAATATACGTTCTATCAACTTTCAGCTTAAACATAGCTGTTTCCACTTGATATCTTTTAAGAATTTCTATATCTTTCTTCTTTTTTCTTTTTTATTGATCCGCAAAATTGCGTCTTTGCCGACCTGTGCGGCAATTGGCAGACCGCCCGGCGCTTGTAACCATTGCGAGGCAAGAATAACCCGCGGTTTACCTTTCACTAAGTTGTCGAGCTTTTTAGGAATAGTTTTAGATGGCAGTAAAAACGCCATATAAGAGCCGATTTCCGCATTTGTGTAACGGTGATAGGTGGCGGGCGTCCAAACGTCAATTAAGCGTAGTTTTCCGTCTAATTGCGGAAATTTCCGCTCGATTGCATTTTGTATAAGCGACGCAAACTCTCTTTTTTTGGCGCGGTATTTTACCGTATTTTTCCGCAATTCAATAAATTCCCGACAAGTTTTTTCATCGCAAAAAGTCAAAGATTGAATAATCGTTTCCCCTTTTGGCGCGAATCTTTTTTCATGTGAAAATTCACGGATAATCAAATTTTCCGTCTTCAAAATTTCTTGCTCGTTTTTGGGCAGCTTAAAAATAAAATCAGAACGAAAAGGCAGATTATCCGTCTTGCACGCAAACGCGCATTGTATACTGGAAAAACGTGGCATTTTAGGGTTTTTATAATGCTTTTCCATCGCCGCAGGCATTGCCAACCCAAGCAATTTTTCAAAAGCAACGTTGGGTTCGGTTGCAATAACAACGTAATCGGCGGTAAGCATCGTTCCGTCCGAAAATTCCACGATTTGAGCGCCCGTTTCCCCCTCGCTGATTTCCGTCGCTTCCTTCCCCAACATAAGCGTGCCGCCAAGATTTAAAAAGCGCGTAGTCATACGCTTTGCCATAGCAAGTGAGCTACCGACGGGGATTCCCCCGTTTCCGCCGCAAAAGGTGGCGAACACGATTAGCAAGGCAAGCGCGGCAAAATCCTTACCGAGCATAGACGTGATAAAGCCTTGAATATACGGACTCTTAAAACGCATGGCGAGTTCGCCCGTGCTCATTTTAAAATACCGATAAAGGCGAGGCACGGCTTGTAATCCGCTCAAAAAGGTATTTCTTTTTTGGTCGTTACCCGATAGCTTTTTAAAGGTCTGCACCGCTTTTATTGCCTTGATAAAACTTTTTATTTCCTTTTCGTCTTCGGGTGAAATGGATAAAAGTTCTTCTTCCATTTTTTCAAGTTCAAAATGCAGGGAAAGCCGAATCCCTTCATCCTCATAGGTATATAACGTGCTTGGTTGATGTACGTCAACGTTGCCGAGCGCCCCCAATTCCGTCCACATTTGATATAATGCCGTTTTGGGGTTTGTGCCAGTTAGCCAATGTATACAATTGTCGATATGGTATTCCCCTCTTTGCCAACCTGTCAAATTACCGCCTGCAACGGCTTGCCGTTCGCAAACGGTTGCGTGATGTCCGCTTAATTGCGCGTAAATACCCGCCGATAAACCTGCTACGCCCCCGCCAATAATTAAAATTTCTGCCATAATTCTCTCCTTGTACGGGATAATTCTTCCCAAATTAGAGATTTTTAGACGTCAAATTTTTAATTTATAAAAGAAAAAGCAGGCACTCAACGCGTACCTGCCTGCTACTTAATGAATTTTTTCGGCTTCTTTCCTGATTTCAGCATTTATAGCCGCCATTTCTTCCACGGACACTTTTACAATTGCCCTATCATAGGTAATTAAGCCGTTGATTTCCTCTTCGACGTCGGAAACCTGCGTATAGATACATCCGCAAAGCCCGCGTTTGATTAAGGGTTTCAGCTTGGATAAATACAGCTTTTTCAACGCCGCCGTTAACTGCTCTTGCGATTTGAATTTCTTATAGCCAAATTCTTTATCTTCATCGTAGACGTGTCCGTCGCATTTCATAGAATAACCGCCGAATTCGCTTAAAACGACGGGTCTTTTGTCTTTAGGAACACGTAAAGGCGTATAGTAGGTGTGCAGACTTAAAAGTTCGGTCTTGTCCACGCCTTGATCGTGCCAACCGCTGACGGAATCGATAATGCGCGTAGGGTCTTTTTGCCGAACGTATTCCGTCCATTTTGCAGAATCAAACTGTCCCCATCCTTCGTTGAAAGGCACCCATAAGCCTATACAAGTACAATTATACAATTGCGCAAGCGTTTCATCTACGCCTTGCGCGTACTCCGCGCGCCCTCTTTCGTCCTCTCTTGCGAAATATTTATAATCGTCATCACGACGCTTAAAACCGAGAAACGGAAATGCAGCAACGTGCGTGAATTTATAATTCCCTCCCCCGTTGACAAAATCTTGCCATACGATAAGCCCCAATTTATCACAATAGTAATACCAACGCATCGGTTCGATTTTAATATGTTTACGTACGGTATTAAAGCCCATATTTTTAAGGAGAGTTAGCTCATCTTCCGCTGCTTTATCGCACGGATAAGTAAGCATACCGTCCGACCAATATCCTTGGTCAAGCACACCGTTGAAGAAATATGGCTTACTATTTAACGTCAACCGCCGTTTCCCTTCGCTGTCCGTCATTTTTCCAAACGAACGCACACCGAAGTAGGAAGAAACCTCGTCCCCTGCCCCGTTTTTTAAAACAAAATCGTACAACTTCGGGTTTTCGGGCGACCAGAGTGTGAACTCGTAAGAAAGCACAACCCTTCTTTTAAAGACTTTACGGATAATTTCTTTTCCCTCGTCGAAAACGGTGATTTCCGTTTCAAAGTCGTTATCCAACAAAATTTCCACCGTTTTATTAAATGCGTTGGGGGTAATAAAAAACTTTCCAATTTTTTGTTTGGGCATGCTTTCAATCCAAACGGATTGCCAAATTCCGCTTTGCGGCGTATACCAAATGCCGCCGCGTTCGTCGCTTTGTTTTCCGCGCGCGCCGCTGTTTCTCGTACCTTCGTCGCGGCAAACAAGCAAAATTTCGTTTTCACCAAGTCTTGCGACCTCGCTAATATCCACCGAAAACGCTGTAAAACCGCCGCAGTGCTCGCCGACGCGCACGCCGTTGCAATACACCTCGCATTCGCTATCAACCGCGTCAAAATGCAAAAGCGTAACGCCGCGGAGCAAGTTTTCGGTTAAGGTAAATCTTCGGGTATAATAAAGCGTTTCTTGGGGATTAAGAACAAAACCCTCGGCAATGCCGCTGTTCAGTGTTTCGGGCGAAAACGGAACGAGTATTTTACCCTCGTATTCCTTATTTTTTCCGTCCGTCTTATAAAAATCCCATTCCCCGTTTAAGCACAGCCAGTCCTTTCTTTGTGCTTGTGGACGGGGATGCTCGTTGTGTGGAATAATTCCAATTTTATAGTTGGTTTTTAATCGCATCTGTCCTCCTTTAAAGTCGCAAAAGCTGGTTTTGCTTTTTTCGTTATGTGAATCAGTAAAGGAATAAGCGCAAAGAGCAAGCATGCAACAAGCGCTGCAACAAGGAAAATTTCGGGCGCGGGAATGTACGAAGTCGTCATGACGTCCGCGCTGTCCAGATCGGGAAGCGGAATATTCGCCGCCTTATTGATTGCGTTCCCAATTAATGGACCTATCAACATAGGCAACAAAACGCTGAAAATCATGCGAATGCCCTGCAATTTTCCTGCGTCGTTTTTGGGGGTATAGTCACGCACCAACGCACCGCAAAGCGCAGAAATGAGAATATACCCCGTAATCATAACAAATCCGGCAATACCGAACACGATGATTGTTGCAATTTTATTTTCAAATCTGCCAAAATACATACCGAGCAATCCTACGGCAAACACTGCGGCGGCAATATATAAAATTTTTGCTTTGTTCCATTTGTCCGTAACGCTGCCTAAGAAAATATTTAAAACACCGCCAAGAATAATTGCCGCACCGAACACAAGACTGTATTCAACCACGTTAAAATTCAAATACGTGGTCATATAAATGATGAGGTAGGGCATAAAGATTTGACACGCAATGCCATAGAGCCCGATGATCAATAAAACAACATAAAAAGGCAAATTATTTTTAATAACGCTCGGCTTAAAACCATAAAAAATATCTTTCAAGTCCCCCTGCTTTTCCAAGCGAGGACTGTCTTTGATAAAGAAAACACCAAACACACCGCACGCGCTGATGACGATACCCAAGACAAGGAATAAAATCTTGTAGGTGAGAAGTTCGACCAAAATCCCAAACCCGCCCGCAACGATAAGCAGCGCAGCCAAAGGCAATACGGATAAAACACTTTCCACTTTTCCGCGATAGCTTTCGTGCGTGTTGTCCGTTACCCAAGCATTAAAAGCCGCGTCGTTTGCGGTAGAACCAAACACGGTCATTATACAATCGCCTACGATAACGATAATTAAAGTAATGGTAATTGCGCGCGTTTCCGAGACGCCGAATAAAGACTGTGTATTTTTTGTGCCGATAAAACCGAATAATGAAACGGTAATCCCCCAAATCAAGTATCCGAAGGACATAAAACGCCGCCTATTGCCTACCTTATCCGACACAACGCCCGCGACAAGCGTCGTCAACGTGGCGACGATACCCGAAAGCTGCACCATAAGCGTTACGGCGTCCAAATTTGGGGCAATCGTTTCAAATACGAATAAATTAAAATACATATTCTCAACCGACCAGGCGATTTGCCCGATCAAGCCGAATACAATTAAAATCAGCCAATTTCGTTTTTCAAATTTAAGATTTGTCATAAGCCGTTCCTCATTTGTTATACCATAACTATACCACATTTTTCGTCTTCTTGCAAGTGTTTAATAAAAAAAACGCTCCCGCAAAACGGGAGCGCATAACTATATAGTTATTTGAGGATTTCTTGGATAATCTCGCCCATTTCTTTAAATTGCGATTCCATTTCACTTGCCAAACGAATTTGCGTACGTGCACGAACGAGGTTGTGATCTGCATACTTCGTTGCAAAATACGTGTCGCCCGCTAAATAGTCGGCGAGGAACCGCATACCACATTCAATCGTCATAAGATACGAGCCATAAGGCAAAAGTTCAGCCTCGCGCGGCGTAATGCTTGCTTTTACCGCTCCGCAATACCCCTCTGCATAAGCCTTAAACAGGTCAATATCAAAATGCACCTTATTTAAATCCTTTTCGTCCTCTGCCGCTGTAGACGCGCCAAAACGGATAGAATCACCAAAGTCGAAAAGCATCGAGCCGGGCATAATCGTATCCAAGTCGATAACCGCGCGCGCCGCACCCGTTTTTGCGTCCATCAAAATATTGTTCAGCTTGGTGTCGTTATGCGTAACGCGCAAGGGCAAACTTCCGTCCTTTAATCCCTCCATTACCAGTCCATACGTATTTTCATGGTTCAAAATAAAGGAAATTTCGTCCTGGCATTCTTTTGCTCTGCCCAGCTTATCTTCCGCCAAAGCCGCCTTAAAATCGGCAAAACGGTTAGGCGTATCGTGAAAGCGTTTAATCGTTTCCGTCAATTTGGACGCGTCAAATTCCGCAAGATAATTTTGGAATTCACCAAATGCCTTACCCGAATTTTTAAACACTTCCCTATCCGTAACTTTTTGATAGGTAACCGTATTTTCGATAAAGTCGTATACGCGGTAGCAATCCGTTTCCTTTAAAAAGGGTTGCCCATCTTTCGTGGGGACGACGTTTAAGGTTTCGATACCGCGCGCCTTTAAATGCTCGGTAACGCCGCAAATATTCGCCATAAGACTGTCGGGGTCGGCGAATACCTTTGTGTTCATTTTTTGCATAATATAGCGTTTCTTGGTTGTCGTTACAAGTAACGTCAAGTTGATGTGTCCCTCGCCATAAGGCGCGATTTCCAGTACTTCGCCCTCAATACAAAAGCGGTTTGCTATCGATTTATAATCAGACATAATTTCCTCCGTTGCTTAAATATTATTGTAATATTATTATAACGGTTCTTGACGGAATTTCAATAGAAATTATTTCCCCTTTTTTTGAAATTCTTTCAAATTTTTTCTTCCTGAAATAATCGTATAAGCGCTTCAAAATATTTACAAATAAAAAAATATGTGTTATACTGTATATATGCAAACAAGACCTAAACCCACAAAATTTTATATGCACAAAATTTCCAATCTCTTAAACGTGCAAAAAATCGTTACCATTCACTATCAATCTTTGGAAAAAAACTATGTTTTCCCCGAAGAAAAGCACGATTTTTGGGAAATAAATTACGCGGATAAGGAAAACGTATTCGTCGGGCTCGGCAACAAAAAGGTCGAGCTAAAGCAGGGGGAAATTCTCTTTATCAAGCCCAATCAGCCCCATTACGTCGAAAGCGGCGACAAAGAACCAAACCTCTTTATCATTTCTTTTACGACAAAATCCGAATCGATGAACTTTTTTCGCGGTAAAAAATACTTCGTACCCGAAAATTACCGCTACCTTCTTCAAAACATTATGTCGGAAGCAGCGCAAACCTTTGAACTACCTGAATTTGATCCTCATTTGACGGAATTAAAGTTAAAAGAAAATCCTAATCTCGGTGGTGAGCAAGTACTTAAAAACGCGTTGGAGACCTTATTGATTTATATGCTTCGTATCGCGCAACAAAAAGCGACTGCTTCGCAAGGATTTTTCGTTTCAAAAATAGCGGATTCGTCCGAGCTTGAAGACGAGATTTATAAATTTTTGGTTTCTAAGGTTTACGGTCAGTTCCAACTGCTTGATTTGACAGAAGCGCTACACTACGGCACGACCCATCTATGCACTTTTTTTAAGGCAAAAACGGGCAACAGCATTTATCAAACGTATATGAAACTTAAAATAGACGAAGCTAAAAAACTGATCCGCAAAAATTACCGTTTTGCAGATATTAGCGAATTGCTCTGTTTTGATTCCATTTCCAGCTTTACTTCCGTTTTTAAAAAATACGTTGGCATGACGCCCGGCGAATACCGAAACAGTATAAAATAAAAAAGAACGAACTCCTCAAAGTTCGTTCTTTTTTATTTGCAGTTTTCCGTCCGATAAAGCCAATATTTTGTCTGCAATGGCAAGCGCAGCCGGTCTGTGCGTAACAATCAAGCAAGTTTTTCCCGTCAAACTTTTGAGGTTTTGTAAAAGTTGCTCTTCGGTTGCGGCGTCCAACGCCGAGGTCGCTTCATCGAAAAGCAAGATAGGCCTGTTCGATACGAGTGCCCTTGCAATCGCCAAGCGTTGCATTTGTCCTTCCGACAATCCACCGCCACGCTCGGAAAGTACCGTTTGTAAGCCTTCGGGAAGTTCGTAAACAAATTCTGCGCAAGCGGTGCGAAGCGCCAAGTCGATTTTTTCTTTTAAAGCGTCCTCCTTCTTTTCCGTTGAAAAGAAGGTCAAATTTTCGTAAATCGTACCTGAAAACAAAAAGTTCCCCTGCGGTACGTAAGCAAAAAGTTCTCTATCTTTAATCGACAAAGGCAGAAGCGCTCCCGACGTATCTTTTAGATTAATTTCCCCCGAGGTAGGGTTGAAAATACTCAGTAGTAATTTAAATAACGTACTTTTACCCGAACCCGACGAACCCAAAAGGCAAACGATTTCCCCTTTGCAAATCTCCGCATTTACGTCCGAAAGGACGGCTTCACGCCCATAGGTGAAAGAGATATCGTTCAATTCAATGCTCGACAAATCCTCATAATTAAGCGCGGTTTTGCGCTCGGAATTCAAATCCTCGTCAGGTAAGGCTTCAAGCTCAGCCAAGCGTTCTCCGCTCGCTTGTCTTGAATAATAAGCGGGAATAACGGACGAGAAACCCGTCAACGGCTGTTGGAATTGCATCAATAACAACACAATGGACAATATAGAGCCAAAATCTTTATTGCCACCGTAAAGCACGCTAATACCGCACCAAATCACGGCAAAAATTAAACCCGCGTTGCTTAAAAGGGCAAAAATGCCGTTCATACCCGAACGAACGTTATTACGTTTCATACGAGCGCCGTAATATTTTTGCGCAAAATCCGAGCATTTTATCTCGCTCTTATTTTCCGCACCATACGCCTTGATTGTCATCAACGAACCAACACTCTCTTGCATAAACGAACGTTGCTCGCCGTCCGCCGTAAGAACTTCTTTTTGTCTTTTTTTAATTTGACGTCGAAATAGTGCCGCCACGCCTGCAAACACTGCGCCGCAAACGATGTAAATGCCCGTGAATAGCGGCTCAATCGTCAAAAGCGCAGCAATTGAACCTACGCATTGTACGCCCATACCCACCAAGGCAGGTAAAAGCCCAACCGTATCGGCGGAAACCTCGTGAATATCCGTTGTAAGACGGTTTACAAGTTCTCCGCTGTGATAAGATGCGATATGCGAATAATTAGAACGTAAAATCTTGCCGAAGGTACGCGTACGAAGATTAGAAGTAAATCTTGCGCGCAGTTTTTCCGCATAGAAGGTATCAAACGTTTTTAAAAGTATTTTAAGCAATATCAAACCAAGTAACACGGCGGAAAAAATCCAAAGCTGTTTTTCCTTGCCAGCGTCCGCGCTGTTGATGACGTAACTGACCAAATATGCAAAGGCTAAAGAAACCAAGGTAGCCAACACCGTCAACGCAGTTAAAAGGATAATAGAGGCGCAATAAGGTCGCGTCTCTTTCTGTAACCAAATTTTCCCTTTGCTGACTTGCTTGTTTGCTTTCATGGTTATATTCCTGTCATTTTTTGTAGCCAAATACGCGTAAAATCTTCTTCGCTAAACTTCTGCATCTTGACTTTGTTACGACGAAGAAACGGCGAATCTTATAAGTTTTTAAGCGGTTTTTAATATAGCGGTGATATTTTTTATCACTCTCGCAAATTACGTGCTTATCCTTACGGAAAAACTCCGTTAAAATGCCGATCACAGCTTCTTCCGGCACGATTTCGTCGGAATAACAGTTATCGCCGCGAATAATATAGCCCGAATCGGTTACTTGAAGCACGCGGTGCAATATATATTGCTCTCCCCGCTTATATAGAGCGACGTCCCACGGTTTTAACCTTTCCGTTTTTTTATTTACGACAATGGTATCGCGGCGGTTTTTAAGCATGGGCAACATACTCACCCCTGCCGTCGGTCCAACATATTGCCCCTTCGACAATAAAACGTCCTCTATTTTTTGAATTTCCACTTCGCTCATATTATTCGATAAATGCGTTTTTCTTTAAAATTTCCGCGAATTTTTCTGCGTCCAAGCGAGCGCGCTCTTCCTCGACGTCATATTCGGCACAGAGTGCGGCAACCGCCTCGTCTACCGTATGTTCCGTCGTAAAAAAGTTCCATAAGAAAGCGCCCGTTTCGTTTAAATTGATCATGCCATGAAAGGTTTTGCTCAGTTCGCCTACGGGAACAACAACGTGTGCGTCGCCTACCTTTCTAATGACGAAGCCCTTTTTGATTTTCATAATTTAATCCTCACTTTTCATCGTCGGGCCGTAAGTTTCGCCCGTAAGTTGTTCAAAGGAAAGTTTCACCGCTTCCTCGGAAATATCGCATTTTAATAAATATGCAGGAACGTTTGCCACAAGTTTATCCAATAAATCTAAGGTTGCAACGACGTTTTCTTCGTCCTGCGGCAAAAGAACTTGCGTAAACACTCTTGAAGACGTTTCGCTGAGGGACATTTTTGAAATTTCGTTGACTTTTGCTTGCTCCAAAAAGCATAAACCGCAAAGTTCAGCTCTCCCGTTATAACCCCAATTTTCTTTCCCTTGCCAAGGCGTGCCGTGCGCATATAATTTTCCGTCAATATACTCCAAAATGGGTTTATCGCCGTTGAGCACGCAGGTATTTTCTACGTAACGCAACCAAAGTTTGGTGTGGGTGGACTTACCAGTTCCGCTCCGCCCTAAAAAGGCATATGCCTTTCCATTCCGTTCCAAAATAGAGGCGTGGAGCAAAAAACGGTTCTTGGCGGGAATTTGTCTGCAAATGCTTCGGTACAGACAAATATTTTCGATATATCCGTCCGAAAAACCTGCGGACGCCTCCCTTTCTTCTTGCATTTCCGCTTCGGTAACGATTGCCGTTAAATCTGCAGGGAGGTCTTGATTTTTCGACAAATACGCTTGACAAAATTTAGTTGTATATGCGTGTTGGTTGGCAATTTCAACACGTAAGCCTGCAATTTCGTATATCATAAATTAGTGATTATTCGTCCAATTTTCATCCCATTCCGCCCCAACGTCTTCACCGGGCGTATCGTTTTGCTTATTGTCGTTACAGCCAACGGCAAAAACGGAAAAAGCAAAGGTGAATATTAGTGTTAAAACAATTAAAAATCTTTTCATTTTTTTCTTCAAATCCGAACGTCGCCGCGTTCGCCCAACAAATCTGTGTGCTTGGTTAAAATCGGTTCGATTTCAGTTTTAATGAATTCAACGGTCTGCTGAGGGGCTCTGCCCACAAATTTTTTAGGGTCGAGAATATCGTCTAATTTCGACCAAATCGGCGCGAACAGCTCGTCCTGCCTAATAAGGTCGAGGAGATTGTTTTCGCCCCCTTCCACTTTGACGTTTTTGCCTGCTTCCATGGAAAGCACGCGAATACGTTCGTGCAATTCCTGACGGTTGCCGCCAGCTTTTACACAGTCCATCATAATGTTTTCCGTTGCCATAAACGGCAATTCGGCGCGGATATGTTTCGCAATAACCTTTTCGTACACGACGAGATTATCCGCAACGTCCATATAGACGTTTAAAATGGCGTCTACTGTTAAAAATGCCTGCGCGTTGACGATACGACGGTTTGCAGAATCGTCCAAAGTACGCTCAAACCACTGCGTGGACGAGGTGATTGCGCTGTTCATCGGCAAGGAAATCAAATATCTTGCCAGGCCGCCAATACGCTCGCTGCGCATGGGATTGCGTTTATATGCCATTGCAGACGAACCGATTTGGCTTTTGCCGAACGGCTCTTCCACCTCTTTCATATTTTGCAAGATGCGAATATCGTTAGAGAATTTATAAGCGCTTTGCGCAATCTGCGAAAGTACGCAGAGAATATTATAATCGAGCTTGCGGGGATAGGTTTGACCGGTTACGCCGTAAACTTTTTCAAAGCCAAGTTTTGCAACGACGCGCTTTTCGAGCTCCTTTACCTTTTCCTCATCGCCACCGAATAATTCTAAAAAACTTGCTTGCGTGCCCGTCGTGCCCTTTACGCCGCGTAATTTCAAGGTGGATTTTGCGTGGACGAGGTTTTCGTAATCCATTGCCAAATCTTGCAACCAAAGGGTAGCGCGCTTGCCAACCGTAGTGAGTTGGGCGGGCTGTAGATGCGTAAACCCAAGCGTGGGTACGTCTTTGTATTTCAAGGCGAACGCTTTCAACTTATCGATAACGTTGACGAGCTTTTTCAATACGATATCCAACGCGTCGCTAAGCATGATTGCTTCCGCGTTGCAGTCGACGAAACAGCTTGTCGCGCCAAGATGGATAATAGGCATCGCCGTTTTTGCGTAATGACCGTAAGCCTTTACGTGCGCCATAACGTCGTGGCGCACCTCTTTTTCAAATTTTGCGGCAAGCTCGTAATCGATATCTTCCGCATATTTTTTTAATTCGTCAACCTGCTCTTGCGTAACGTTTAAGCCAAGCTCCATTTGCGATTCCGCAAGCGCAACCCAGAGTTTTCTCCAAAGTTTAAAACGCTTTTCATCGGAAAACGCACGTTGCATTTCCTTGCTGGCATAACGCGTGGTCAACGGATTATGATAGACGCTGTAATCCATTATTTTTCCTGCCTTTTACACTTTTTTAGGTTCGGGATATTCTACGCCGAAGGTTTGCGCCGTTACTTTTACCATCTTCTGCGTTTCGTAAGGCTTATCAAACCAATCCGTTTTGATTTCTGCGATTTGGTCGACGGTATCCATACCCTCGATAACTTTACCAAACGCCGCATATTGCCCGTCGAGGTGTTCCGCATCGTCGTGCATCACGAAAAATTGCGAGCCTGCGGAGTCAAAGTCTTGCGCTCTCGCCATAGAAAGTACGCCGCGTACGTGCGCAACGTCGTTTTGCTTAAATCCGTTTACGGCAAATTCGCCGGGGATATGATAGCCGGGGCCGCCCGTGCCTCTGCCGTCGGGATCGCCGCCTTGAATCATAAAGCCGGCGATAACGCGGTGAAAAATCAAACCGTTATAAAATCCTTTATTGACGAGCGAAAGGAAATTATTTACCGTATTGGGGGCTTTTTCGGGATAAAGCTCCACCTTGAATTTTGCTCCGTTTTCCATTTCAAAAGTAACGATGGGATTGCTCATATTTCATACTTCCTCTAATTCTTCATATTTTTCGACAGTAACGCCTGCCTCTCTAAAAAGCTGCAACGAGAATTCGTCGGGATAGCCGTGCTTATAAACGACCCTCCGAATACCCGCATTGATAATGATTTTGGCGCATATCACGCATGGCTGGTGCGTACAATATAAAGTTGAACCGTTGGTGTTGATGCCCGAACGCGCAGCCTGAATTACTGCGTTTTGCTCTGCATGGACGGCAAAGCAAAGCTCGTGTTTCGTTCCGCTTTCAATATTTAATTTACGGCGAAGACATTCCCCTTTTTCCTCACAGCTTTGAATGCCTGCGGGCGCGCCGTTGTAGCCCGTCGCCATAACGCGTTTATCTTTTACGATGATTGCGCCGACGTGGCGATTGACTTGATAACAACTTGACCACGTAGCCACCATCTCCGTAAGCTCCATGAAACGTTTATCCCATTTATTCATAGGCATACCGATTTCTCCTTTTGCGCTTAATATGTCATAATAATTATATCATCTTTTTTTGGGGAAATCAATTCATTTGCAAACATTTTTCCGCCGTTAGCGTTAAATCGACCATTTTTTATCAAAAATATTAGAAAATTTTTCCTAAAACAATGTTTTTTTGTTTGAGAGTTGGGAAAAAACGGTTATAATATAGACGTATAAAAAAACAAACCGCCCTCTTAGGCGGTAACTTGGAGGAATATTATGAATATCAAACCTTTATTCGACAAAGTTGTCGTAGAAAGCGTAACGGTAGAAGAAAAGACGAAGAGCGGTTTTTATCTCCCTACCTCGGCGCAGGAAAAACCTCAAACCTGCTTAGTCGTTGCGGTTGGTCCCGGCGGCATTATTGATGGCAAAGAAGTCGTTATGCAAGTCAAGGTTGGCGACAAGGTACTTTGCTCGAATTATGCAGGCTCAAATTTTAAAGTTGACGGTAAAGAATTTACCATTTTGAAACAAAGCGATATTCTCGCAGTTGTTGAAGACTAAAAAGGATTGTAAGGAGAATTGAAATATGGCAAAACAGATTAAATACGGAGAAGACGCAAGAAAGGCGTTAGAAAACGGCGTAAACGTATTGGCGGACACCGTCAAAATCACCCTCGGCCCTAAGGGAAGAAACGTAGTGCTCGATAAAAAATTCGGCGCTCCCCTCATCACCAACGACGGCGTTACGATTGCAAAAGAAATCGAACTCAACGACCCGTTTGAAAATATGGGCGCACAGCTTGTAAAAGAAGTTTCCACCAAGACGAACGACGTAGCCGGCGACGGTACGACGACGGCTGTAGTTTTGGCGCAGGCAATCGTGCGTGAAGGGCTTAAAAACCTTGCGGCAGGCGCAAACCCTATCATTTTGAAAGAAGGTATTAAAAAAGCAGTTGACGCAACCGTTGCACATCTTAAAGCAATTTCTAAAGCGGTTGAAAGCAACAAAGCGATTGAACAAACCGCTTCCATTTCCGCTGGTAGCGCGGAAGTCGGCGCGTTGATTGCAAAAGCAATGGAAATCGTCGGTAAGGACGGCGTTATTACCGTAGAAGAAGGCAAGTCGATGAATACCGAACTCAACACCGTTGAGGGTATGCAATTTGACCGCGGTTACGCTTCCGCTTACATGGTAACGAATACGGACAAAATGGAAGCCGTGCTTGAAAACCCCTACATTCTTATCACGGACAAAAAGATTTCGAGCTTGCAAGAAATCCTTCCCGTTATCGAACCCCTTGCACAGCAAGGCGCAAGACTTTTGATTATTGCGGAAGACGTAGAAGGCGACGCGCTTGCCGCGCTTATCGTCAATAAGCTGAAAGGCGTGTTTAATTCCGTTGCGGTAAAAGCGCCCGGGTTTGGCGATAGAAGAAAAGAAATGCTCCGCGACATCGCCATTTTAACGGGCGGCGAAGTCATTTCTTCCGACTTGGGCTTAGAATTTAAGGACGTTACCCCCAACATGCTTGGTAGAGCGACCTCCGTCCGTATCGATAAGGAAAACACCACGATTGTTGGCGGCGCAGGCGACGCAAACGAAATTAAGGCGCGCATCTCTTCCCTCAAATCTTTGATTGCGGAAACGAAATCCGATTACGACAGAGAAAAATTGCAAGAACGCCTTGCAAAACTCGCAGGCGGCGTAGCCGTTATCAGCGTTGGCGCGGCAACGGAAGTAGAAATGAAGGAAAAGAAACTCCGCATTGACGACGCTTTGGCTGCAACGCGCGCGGCTGTAGAAGAAGGTTACGTGCCCGGTGGCGGTAGCGCACTCCTGTCGGCTGTTCCCGTTGTTAAGAAATTGGTTGCGAGCTTGAACGGCGACGAAAAGACGGGTGCAAGCATCGTATTGAAAGCATTAGAAGAACCCATCAGACAAATTGCGAAAAACGCAGGCTTGGACGGCTCGGTTATCGTAGACAAAGTTCTTTCTTCCAAGAAAGAAAACTACGGTTTTGACGCGCTGAACAATAAATATTGCGATATGGTTGAAAGCGGCATTATCGACCCCACGAAGGTTACCCGTTCCGTACTTCAAAATGCAGCGTCGGTTGCATCCACTTTGCTTACGACGGAAAGCATTGTAACCGATATTCCTACTCCCCCCGCTCCTATGGCCCCCGCTGGCGGCGACATGGGCGGTATGTACTAATTTAATCATTGATAACGAAAACACCTCGCAGAAAAAGCGAGGTGTTTTTACGTGAAAATCATACAAGATTTTCCAAAATGAGTTTGTCTGCCACAAGCGCGATAAATTCACTGTTCGTCGGTTTTTCTGCGCCCAAATAAATACGTGCGCCAAATATGGCGTTAACAGCCTCTATCCTGCCCCTATTCCACGCTACTTCAATCGCGTGTCGAATTGCCCTTTCCACTTTGCTTGCCGTCGTATCGAATTTTTTGGCAATCGACGGATAAAGTTCTTTGGTTACGCTGTTGATAATATAAGGATTTTCAATCGTCATTTTAATCCCTTCTCGCAGATAATTATAGCCCTTAATATGCGGTGGGATGCCGATAGAAATAAAGATTTCACTAATCTTTTCCTCGATGCTCATAGGTCTGCGTTTGGGCATAGAAATTTCCTTTTCTTCTTCCTTAGAATTATCCATAAGCTCGACAATACGTTCCATAGCCGTTTGTATACTGAACGGCTTTACCAAATAATACAATGCGCCTGCGTTGATTGCCGCTTCGATAAAACTATCAGCTGCCATACCCGTTGCAACAATTTTCGTATTCGGTAATTCTCTTTTGACGGCGCGCATGACGCTACAACCGTCCGTTCCCTTTAAAAACATACTCACGATTACCAAATCGGGCTTTATTGCAAGTATCTGTTTGATACCCTCGTCTCCATCGTCGCCCGAATATTTAAGAATAAAATTCCCCTTCTCGGCAAACGCTTCTTTGAGCTGTGTAACCACCGCGCTGTTTGCCTCTAATAAAACTACTGTATTTTCCTGCATAATAAGTCCCTTCAATTTTTTTTGTCGTTACGCGTTTGACTGTACTCATTATACTACATATTTTTTCGAGAGTCAAGATTATTTTACAATATTCAAAAATATTTTTCAAAATTATCTTGAATATTGTACAAAAATATGTCGAAGTTTGTCGAAAATGGAAATAATAAAAGACAACGCCATGATTTTTGCGTTGCCTTTTGTCTGTTTTTGTTGAGTTAAGCGTGCGTTTCGTCGATGTATTCGTCGTAAGTAACCTGACGGTCATAGCACTTCGTTTCGTTGATTTCAATGATGCGGTTTGCAACCGTATTCATCAATTCTTGGTCGTGCGAGGTCAAAAGCATACAGCCTTTGTAGTTACTCAACCCGTTATTTAACGCCGTAATCGACTCCAAGTCGAGATGATTGGTAGGTTCGTCAAAAACAAGGAAATTACTGCCCTCAAGCATCATTTTAGCGAGCATACAGCGAACTTTTTCGCCACCCGAAAGAACGTGCGCCTTTTTAAGCGCTTCTTCGCCTGAGAACAGCATTCTGCCCAACCAGCCGCGCAGATATTCTTCGTAGTGGTCGTTAGAAAATTGAGAAAGCCATTCGACCAAGTTCAAATCGCAGTCTTGGAAATATTCGTTGTTGTTTTGGGGGAAGTAAGACGTGGAAATCGTCTTGCCCCACTTTACCGTACCCGCATCGGGCTGTTCTTTGCCCATCAAAATATCGTAAAGCATCGTAAGCGTCGTGCTCTTGTCGGAAACGATACCAATTTTTTCGCCGCGCTGTACCGTAAAGGATACGTTTTTGAAATACCCATCTTTGGTCAAATCCTCAACGATGAGAATATCGTTGCCGATTTCCTTCTCAAATTTGAAATCAATGTAAGGATATTTTCTAAGAGAGGGCTTGAAATCGTTGATAGTGAGCTTTTCCAATTCCTTTTTACGAGAGGTTGCTTGACGGGATTTGGATGCGTTTGCCGCAAAGCGCGCAATAAAGTCTTGCAATTCCTTAGCGCGTTGCTCCGCTTTTTTATTCTGCTCCTTTTGCTGACGGGCAAGAAGCTGGCTCGTTTGATACCAAAAATCGTAGTTACCTACGTACATATTGATTTTACCAAAGTCAACGTCGCAGATATTCGTACAAACCTTGTTGAGGAAATGGCGGTTGTGAGATACGATGATGATGGTGTTTTCAAAATCCATCAAATAATTTTCCAACCAACGCACCGTTTTGATGTCAAGGTTGTTGGTAGGCTCGTCCAAAAGCAATACGTCGGGATCACCAAAAAGCGCCTGTGCCAACAAAACGCGGACTTTTTGCTTTGCGTCCAAATCACTCATCAAACAATAATGTAAATCTTCCTGAATATCCAATGCATTCAAAAGCTGAGCGGCTTGGAATTCTGCGTCGTAGCCGTTCATTTCAGCAAATTCGCTTTCCAATTCCGCCGCACGCACGCCGTCTTCTTCCGAAAAATCGGGTTTCATATACAGCGCGTCCTTTTCGTCCATGATTTCCACAAGACGTTTATATCCAAGCATAACCGTACGCAAAACCGTTTCGTTATCGTACATATTTTGGTTTTGTTGCAAAACGGACATACGCTCGTTTTTATCCATAGACACAAAGCCTTTCTGTGGTTCAATTTCGCCCGAAAGCACTTTGAGGAAAGTGGATTTGCCTGCGCCGTTTGCACCGATAATGCCGTAGCAATTCCCCTTCGTGAATTTTAAATTAACGTCCTCAAACAATTTTTTACTGCCGTATTGCAGAGAAACACCGGTAACCTGTAACATGAAACACCTCAAAAATATATTTACGAAAGAATTATACCATATAAATTCTTTTTAATCAAACGTTTCTATTGGAAAATACGCAATTATTTTAACGTGCAAAAAGAAAGACCTTTGGCTTTCCAAAAGTCTTTCTGTTTTTCTTTATTTAACGAGCTTTTCGAGAACTGCGGCAACGTCGCCAACCGTTTTAAGACCTTCCACTTCTTCATCGGGAATAACGATACCGTGTTCGTCTTCCAACTGCGTAAGAAGCTCGATAAGGTCCAAAGAGTCCGCGCCGAGGTCTTTTACGATTTCAGCGTCGGGAGTAATTTTTTCGATGGGAAGGTTTAATGCCTCTGAAAGCATTTCCTGCACTTTTTCTAACATAAGTATTCCTCCAAATTGAGAATTTATCATTTTCAATAAATATAGTTTAACGGATTAAAGACGAAATGTCAAGCATTTTTTAATTATTTCTTCTTTTTCATCGTCAAACCGATTCTGTTCTTCTTTACGTCAACGTCCTTGACCCATGCCTGCACGATTTGACCGACCTTTAAAACCTCGGACGGATGGCGAATATAGCGTTCGGTAATTTCGGAAATATGCACCAAGCCGTCTTGGTGTACGCCGATATCGATAAACGCGCCGAAATCGACCACGTTGCGGACTGTACCCGTCAATTCCATGCCCACCTTTAAGTCTTCGATACCCATAATATCTTTACGAAGCATAGGCGCAGGCAAAGCGTCTCGAATATCTCTGCCCGGTTTCATAAGCTCGGTTACGATATCGTTTAACGTCGCGCTGTCAAGCTCGGTTTCTCTCGCCGCGCGTTCTTCTCCATACGCCTTGATTTTGCGGCGTAAATCGTCGATTCTGCGCGCTTTAACGTCCTCTTTGGTATAAGAGAACAACGAGAGCAATTTTTCCGCTTTTGCGTAAGATTCAGGGTGCACCGCGGTGTTATCCAAAATATTTTCACCGCCGTCGATACGTAAGAAGCCCGCGCATTGCGTATACGCTTTTTCGCCGAGCTTAGGCACTTTAAGGAGTTGCTTACGCGACTTAAATCTGCCGTGCTCCTCTCTGTACGCAACGATATTTTTTGCAACGGACGCGTTCAAGCCCGCCACGAATTTTAAAAGCGAAACGCTTGCCGTATTCAAATCTACGCCGACGCTGTTTACACAATCCTCCAAAACGCCCGAAAGCGCGCCGTCGAGGCGTTTTTCGTTCATATCGTGTTGATATTGACCGACGCCGATAGATTTCGGGTCAATTTTAATAAGCTCCGCAAGCGGATCTTGCAAACGTCTTGCGATGGACACAGCACTACGTGCCGTTACGTCGTAATCGGGGAATTCTTCCGCACCGAGCGCGCTTGCCGAATACACGGACGCGCCTGCCTCGTTTACGATAACGTAACCGACCTCTCTGCCCGTTTCCTGCTTGATTTCCTTGAGGAGTTCGGCAATGAAAATTTCACTTTCCTTACTCGCCGTACCGTTACCGCAAGAAATAACCTCGACTTTATGTTTAGCAATCAGCTGTTTTAAAATAAATTTCGCCTCAACCGTCTTATTTTGAGGGGGTGTGGGAAACACAACCGTTTTATCAAGCACCTTGCCAGTGCCGTCCACCACGCAAATTTTACAACCAGTACGGAAAGCGGGATCCCAACCCATCGTGATTTTATCCTTTACGGGCGGTTGCATAAGCAAAGGCTTTAAATTCAGTTCAAACATCTTAATCGCTTGTTCGCTTGCTTCTTCAAAGAGTTGCGCGCGTACTTCGCGTTCTACCGACGGAGCGATCAATCTATCGTACCCGTCCTCTGCCGCCGCTTTTACGATTTTACTGCTTTCCCCTCCGTCTTTTAAGAAACTTGCAGCCGTAATACGCTTAGCAAAATCAGTATCGACCACCAAAGAAACCTTTAAGAATTCTTCCTTTTCGCCACGGTTTAAAGCAAGAACTCTGTGGCTCTTCACTTCGCTTATAGGCTCGCAATAATCGGCGTACATACCGTACGTTTTCGTTTCGTCCTCTGCCTCTTTTCCCTTTGCGTAAGCAGATACGATTTCGCCGTGCTTGAAAAAGAAATTACGGAGCTTTTTGCGCGTAGCCGCGTCGTCGGAGATGATTTCCGCAATAATATCTTGTGCGCCGGCAAGCGCTTCCGCAACCGTTTTCACCTCTTCCGTCAAATACTTTTCCGCCTCTACTTGTACGTCAAGCGTTTTATCCTGCGCCAAAATAGCGTCCGCCAAAGGCTGCAAGCCTTTTGCGATTGCCACAGACGCGCGCGTTTTTCTTTTCTGCTTATACGGACGGTAAATATCCTCCACTTCGGTGAGCGTAACCGCTTTTTCAAGCGCAACTTTAATTTCATCCGTCATCTTACCCTGTTCGGTGATGGCGTTTGCTACTTCATCCTTACGCTTTTGCAAGTTGCGAAGGTATGTAAGCCTATCGAAAAGTTCGCGCAAAACTTGGTCGTCGCACGCGCCCGTCATTTCCTTACGGTAACGAGCGATGAAAGGAATCGTGTTTCCTTCATCGATTAAATCAATAATATTACGCGCGTGCGTAGGATTGAGGTTAAATTCTTCCGTAATAATTTGTAAGATATCCATAATACTACCTTTTGTTATATTATTTTATTTTAAAAGACCGTAAACAGTCTTTTTGCTCTTTGGTAAGACGAAAGCTTTCTACGGCTTTCTGTATGCTTTTATTGTACGTTTTTACGTCCGTTTTTATAGCGTCTAATAAAAGCAAGCCCGCATCGTAATGCTTGATTAAAACTTCCGCCGTAAGCCATGCAACCGCCATATGCACGTAATAACGCTGCGTATCAGCGCGGAGAATATACTCTTTTATCGTCTGCAAATACCGCTCGTCCACGTAATAGGACAACAACGAAACCAGGACGTAGCGTTGATAAAATTCCCCTCCGTTTGAAAATATCTTTTCTAAAACAGACAAAAATTCTTGACGGTGTTTTGTAATGGCTTTGCATTTAAAACAATCGCATAGCGCCCAATTATCGATAAGCGTTACGCAGTCTTCAAGTCGCGAAACAAATTCTGCGTACGGCAGACGTGAAACAACCGTCAATTTGATAAACACCGTTTCGTAATACTCGTTGGGATAGGAAAAGAGCTCGTCCAAATCTCCTTTATATTCCTTTGCAAAACGGCGAAGGGTGGGCGTACGTACCCCTAAGATCTTCCGCGACGTGAAAATCAACCGCCTTTGAAACTCGGCAAACTCCTCTTCCGCATACGTTTTTAATTGATTAAGAAAGTCGGAATACCGCATCGAGTGCCTCCGTCCAAATTTGTTGGGAAAAGCGAGGATTTGCGGGACTTGTTGAAGGCAATTTTTGATACGGGATATTTATATCCGCATATTTTTGCAAAAAGAGCTGATATGCCAAATTTCCGTTCAAAAATATTTTTTGTATCCTTGCCGTTGTAAAAATTTCGCTAAGGTCGGCAATTTCCGCGTTTTTTATCGACGCGTCGGACGAACCGACGATTTCGCAAGAAAGCGCGATATCCCAAAGCGCAATTCCGTTACGCAGCAAAAACGCGCGTTTTCCGTCCACGCTATTGGGAATTTCCTCGTGAAAATATCCGCAGACCGTGCGCCAAAAACGATTTTGCTTATGTCCGTAGTAAAAGGAAATTTCGCGACTTTTTACGGACGGGAAACTGCCTAAAAACAGCACCTTACTATCCTTGTCGTAAACGGGCGGAAACCCCGTTTGCTTTTGTAAAATCCCTTTCATTTTAAAGACTTAACGGCGTATCCGTATTTCCGACGAGCGCAACAGCTTTTTCCTTTTCGTTGAACATTATAGAGAGCATTTCTTGCGCGTCATCGTAGGTCATTGCGTTAATTCTGTTCAGCTTATCTTCAAAGTCAAACACCTTATTGAAGTTGAGCATATATCTTCCGTATAAAAGCATTTGCGAATTACTGCTTTCATTACTGAAAAACATCCCCGATTTCATCTGCTCACGGCTACGCAAAAATTCGTCCTCGGTGATTCCGTTTTCTTTCATATCGCCAATCACGGCGTTGATCGCTCCGTAGGCTTGCTGTAAATTGTTGGGATTTACACCCGCGTAAATATTCTGCGCCGCACATTCGGAGAAAGGCGAAATATAGGAATACACGGAGTATGCAAGACCGCGCTTTTCGCGTACTTCCTGGAAAAGTCTTGCGCTCATCGAGCCGCCCAAAATAGAGTTAATTGCCGAGAATATATCCTCTCTTTTATCTCCGCGAGGAACGGCGGGGTACGCGATGGCAAGGTGCATTTGTTCGATAGGCTTGCGCTTCACCAAGGACAAATGCGGCTTGATAATTTTTGCGGGTCTGTATTCAAATTCGCCCGTCGAAAGAACGCCAAAATAACTTTCCACAAGCGCTTCCGCCGTCGTTTTATCGATAGCGCCCGCAAAGGAAATAACGATATTTTCGGGGCAATAACGCGCCTTTTTATAGCGTATAATATCCGCGACGGTGAATCTTTTTACGTTTTCTGCCGTCCCTAAAATATTTCTGCCGTAATTTTCCTTGCCGTAAAAGGCGGTTGCAAGTAAATCCAAACACAAATCCTCGGGCGTGTCCTCGTTCATGGAAATTTCTTCGCAAACGACTCCTTTTTCACGCTCCATTTCTTCCTCGGGGAAGGTAGAATTTAAGAATAAGTCAGAAAGCAATTCAAAGCAGGTTGCCGTATGGTCGGAAGTGCATTTTGAGTAATAGCAGGTAATATCTTTGCCCGTAAAAGCGTTTACCTGCGCGCCAATACGGTCAAATGCGTCGGAAATTTCAAACGCCGTTCTCTTTTCCGTCCCTTTAAATTGCATATGCTCGATGAAATGTGAAATGCCGTCCTCCGAATCCGTCTCCGCGCTTGCACCCGTGCCCACGAGCACGCCCATCGTAACGGACATTAAACCCTGCATTTCTTTTACGACGAGCCTAAGCCCGTTGGAATATTTTTTTTCGTATACCATTATCCTATCTCCTGTAAATTTTGTGAAACCGTAATCGGGGTTAAGTTTATTTCTTTGTAGTATTGCAATATATCGTCCAAGGCTTCCACCGTCTTTTTGGTAGGATGCATCAAAATAAAATCGCCGTTTTGGACGTTTTTCGTTGCACGCGTATAAATTTTATTTTTATCTTGATCCCGCCAATCTATCGTGTCTTTCGACCAAAGTATCGTCTTCATATTGAGAGCTTCGCACGCGGTAAGCGTTGCGTTTCCGTACGCACCCGATGGCGGGGCAAACAAGCTCGGCACTACGCCTATCGACAACTCGATAAATCGATTGCACGTATAGATTTCCCTTTGATTTTCAACGACGGAAAGCTTGTCGTGATCTTTATGAAAATAGCCGTGATTACCAATTTCGTGTCCTGCAATAAATATATCGCGTAAACACGCTACGTTGTCATCCGCCCAACAACCGCCGATAAAAAAGGTGGCTTTTGCTTCAAATTCCTGCAAAATCTGCAAAATTTGATACACCTCTTCCGTGCCTGAATATACGTTGAACATAAGCGATATACCGGACGCGTTTTCTCCCCCGGAACGGTATACCTGCGCTTGCAGTCCCTCCGTCAAAATTTCTTGTTCGCTCGGCGAAAAACAAAGCACGCCGACGGATAGAGCGAGTACGCCCAAAACTAAATTGGGAACGATTTTTTTAACGATACGCGACGGCTTAGACAAAGTATTTTTTTGCATAACGACCTACCTTAAAAAGCATTTATTATATCCTATTTTCTTTTTCATGTCGTTATGCTTATTTGTTTTCGTTTGAGGAATTTAACGGATTTTGACAATGGTAACGCCCGTTTCTCCCTCGCCGTATTTACCAAGACGATAACTTTCTACGTGCTTATTCATACGAAGAAAATCATGTATCCCCGCGCGCAGTCTGCCCGTGCCTACACCGTGCACGATGCGCACCTCCTCCAAGTTGGAAATGACGGCAGAATCGATAAACGCTTCCACTTCGGGGAGCGCCTCGGATACGGTCATACCGATAACGTTGATTTCCAAAGACGGGGTAGCCTTAGGATTGAGCGATTTTGTAATCTGCACACCGTTCGTCTTTTTGGGTTTATTCGTCTTTTTAGTCGTATGCTGTGCATTTTGAGGGGAAATTAGCACGGATAAATCGGAAATTTTACTGCGAATGCGCATATTTCCGCAAAGAATTTCCGCTTCGTTCTTTTGCGGACGGACGCTCTGCACAATCCCTTCTTGCCCGGCGTTTCCAATAAATACTTTCATCCCCACCTTTAATTTTTCAGCGGAAATGGGCGCGTATTGCTTTAAGGGATTTTCTTCGTCGGACGCGTCGTCGTAGACCTTATCGGCAATTCTATTTTTAAGCGTTCTTGCTTTGATAAGGTCGGCTTGGGTAAGCTCTTCTTTTGCGAAAATTTCTTCGATTTCACGCAGAATTTCCTCTGCTTCTGCCGATTTTTCGTTGATGATACGCCGTGATTCCGTTTTGGCGGAAATATACAGCTTTTCCTTTTCTTTTTTGAGTTTTTCTCGTTCTTTCTCTAAAAGGGCGAGCTTTTCTTCCCACTCGTGTTTTAAGCGGTTGGTTTCGATGAGTACGGCGTCCGCTTGGATACGGCTTTCCTCTGCGCTTCTGACGATATTCTCAAATTTCTGCGCGTCGGAAGAAAGATTGCTTAACGCGTCCGCCAAAATGCTTTCGTTTAAGCCCAACCGACGTGAGATCGCCAACGCGTTGCTCGAACCGGGCAAACCTATGCGCATAACGTATAAGGGGCGCAAGGTGTCTGCGTCGAATTCCATACACGCATTTTCAATTCCATCGGCAGAAAAAGCAAATTCCTTTAGCGCCGTATAGTGCGTCGTAACGATACCGCTGCAACCGCTTTTAAGAAGGTGTGAAACGATTGCTTTTGCAAGCGCTTGCCCTTCGTCTGGATCTGTTCCCCCGCCCAATTCGTCAATCAAAACAAGACTGCGCTCGTTTGCATTTTCGACGATATGAATGATATTTGTGATGTGTGAAGAGAAAGTAGACAAACTTTCCTCAATGCTCTGCAAATCGCCTACGTCGCAATAAATTTCTTCAAACGTGGAAATAGTCGCTTTTTTTGCGGGCACAAACAAGCCGCACATCGCCATCAAGCAGAACAGTCCCACCATTTTGAGAGTAACCGTTTTACCGCCCGTATTCGGACCGCTGACGAGCAGGAAACGATAAGTATCCCCAAGCGCAATATTCACGGGTACGACTTTTTTTCTATCGATGAGCGGATGTCTGCCCATTTGAATATCAATCACGCCACTATCGTTGATTTTCGGCATAACGCAAGAGAGCTTATACGAATATTCGGCGCGCGCGTAGATACAGTCGATTTCCTCAAGCGTTTGAATATCTACCAGCAATTCCTCGCCCATAAAACCAACTCGACGGGACAGTTCGCCTAAAATGCGCTCTACTTCTTCCTTTTCGTCTATGTGCAAAGAACGAAGCTCATTGTTCATTTCCAACACTTCTTCGGGCTCGATAAAAAAAGTCGCGCCGCTTGCAGATCGGTCATGAATAAAACCCTTTATGCTACGCTTATACTCCGCGCGAACGGGCAGAACGTAACGGTTGTCGCGCATCGTTACAATGCCGTCCTGCAAATATTTGGCTTCCGCCCCCGTTAAATACTCGGAAAGACGGGAACGGATACGCTCGTTTAAAAGGCGAATTTCTCTACGGATAGAATACAGCTTATCGCTGGCAAAATCGCTCACTTCGCTGTCGTTTAAAATCTTCGTACGGATATCTTCTTCCAAATGCTCGTCGAAGTATAAACGGTTGGCAAGCGCTTTCATCCCCACGATAGTATCGTCGTTTATACCGCTAATACTCTTATGCGCAATGCGAACGGAGCGCAACAAGTTTTCCGCCTTTAACAATTCGCCGCAAGAAAGAGAAGAACCCTTTTGCGCACGTTCGATTTCATCGTCAAAGGACGGGAAATATTCGACTTTTGCCAAACCGTGCGTAAATAACAACGTAACGCACTCCTCCGTGAGTTTCAGGCTGGAAACGACTTCGTTGACTACGGGTGTGGGCTGTAACGTAACGACCCGTTGTTTCCCGCCCTCGGTTACCGCAAATTCGGCGACGGCGGACAAAATTTTATTTAATTCTGTTTTTTCAATAGCTCTTTGGTTCATGTTTTAATCCTTATCATAACACGCCGCGCCTAATATGCCCCGAAGTGTAATTTGCATATATACGTTTTTGCATTCCCTCATCGTTTTTGCTTTGAACGGCGGGTTGACAATTGGTAAAAAGCGTTAAATCAAGCAATTGACTTGCATCCTTTGCGCCAACGCCAATCAAATCCGCGCAATTAAAGACCTCAAAACGACAGTTTCCGTCCGCAGAAAGATAGCGGCGGACGGGGAAAACCCTGCGGTTTTCGTCCGTTAACGCGTATTTAGAACGTTTATCGCAAACACCGCAACTTTTTCCGAACGGACAATAGCACAAGTCCATAATTTTTATATTGCCCGAACTGAGCGCAAAAGCGCCTTCGCCAAGCAAGTTTTTCATTTCTCCTTCGTTTAACTCTTTGGATACCGCATAGTAGGTAAGACGGGGACTGCGCAAAAGTACGGAAAGCGCATGACGGTTGGTAAGGTTTAAACCCGTACCCGCAAAAATATTTAAGCCACGCTCTTGAGCGAAAAACATTCCGCCGTAATTTTCGGCATATATACCGCAAATATCCGTTTGCTTTAGATATTTTTCTATCGCAGAAATATCCGTCCGTGTCGTAAAAGCGGGAAAATAGAGATATTTTTCAAACTTACCGTTTTTGAAAGCCTCGGGTAGCGGCTGAGAAAAATCGTTGGGTTTAAAAATAGCCACGTCTGTTTCCACGCCTTTAAATTCGGTAGCGATCACCGCCGTCTTACGCGTTTGCAAGGGCGCAATTGCGGATATATCGCACGTTTTTTCTCGGTAGCGCTCTCGACAACCAACCGCAATTTCGTCGCAGATTACCGCAAAAAAAGCACGACGGAAGGCATTGAGCTCAGATTTTGGAATAAAGACGTTACCCTTTAAGTAAATATCAGAAAAATCAACGTCGAGAGGCAATCCGTCCGTCTTGGAAAAGCAGGTTTTTAACTGCTCGGCAGTCAAAGGTTGGTTTAGCGCCGTTTGTAAAGTTTTTTCGCCTACGACTTTTTTATCGCCGAAAATTGCAATCGGCGCCTCCCCTTCAACAAAACGCAAGGAAATCGTCAATTTTCCTCTACGCTCCGTTTTCAAAACGCGTTCGTTTACTTCGACGTCGGTGGTGATAAATACGCCGTCGCCGTTTTTTAAGCGAATTTTGGAGGTAATAACAAACGCTTTACGCGCCGTCTTTGCATACATTGCCCCGCCGACCTCTTTGCCGTCGCGAAGAATTTTGAAAGCGTCGCCTTGACGGGGCTGAAAGGTACTTTCGACCAAAAACTCCCCGTTGACCACCTTAACAACGCCAACTTTTTCGCCAAGATGTCCTTGTACTGCCGTCGATAAAAAGCGTTTATCTTGCCCAAATGCAAGCCCTTTGGTGTAATTCCCGCGATTGTAAGTGCGTTTTAAATCGGAAAGGCGAGCGTTTAACCCCCGTGCGCCGTCTAAAACGTTACGATAATAGGACACAGCCGCCGCAACGTATTCTTCGCGGCGCATTCTGCCCTCGATTTTAAAGGAAACTACGCCTGCCGCAATCAATTTTTGGACGTCCTCCCCTACGCACAAATCTGACAAGGAAAGCGCGTAGTTTTTTTCTTCGTTTCCGTTGCGGTTGTAGGCGTAAAGTTTTCTGCAAGGCTGTTTACATCTGCCGCGATTGCCGCTGTTTCCGCCCGCAAACGAGGAAAAATAGCACTGCCCTGAAAAACAGGTACAAAGCGCGCCTTGCACAAACACTTCCGTTTCAATAAGTTTTGCAATTTCTTGTATTTCAGATAACGGCGTTTCACGCGCCAAAATCACACGCGAAAAACCGCATTCCTTAGCAAACTCAGCGCCCTCCACCGTACAAACGCCCGCTTGCGTACTGGCGTGTAAAATTATTTGCGGATAGAGCTCGTGTACCAACTTGCCCAAAAACAAATCTTGCATGATAATTGCGTCCGCACCCATATTCCAAGCGAATAGCAGGTTCTTGAAAAAATCGGAAATTTCCTCGTCCTTGACGAGGGTATTCATCGCCACGTAAACCTTTACTCCAAGACAATGCGCCTTTAAGATAAGACGGCGAAAAGCCGCCTCGTCAAAGTTTTCGGCGCTTTGACGTGCGGAAAAGGCAGAGAACCCAAGATATATGGCGTCTGCGCCGCTATTTATTGCAGCGTTTGCGCAGGCTTCGTTACCTGCGGGGGCGAGAATTTCTAACATTTGTTTCCTATTTGTCTGTATATTTAAACGATTTCTTACGTGTTTTTATATCCGTATTCTTGAATAATTGCCGCTACGGCGTCCTCGTCGTTGGTTTTATCGAGGGTTATTGCGCAAGCCTTTAACGTTTCGTCCGCGTTTTTTACGGCAAACCCAAGCGCCGCCCTTTTAATCATAGACAAATCATTGATTTGGTCGCCAACGGCAATCGTTTTTTGCATATCCACGCCGTATCTTTCGGCAAGAAAGTCCACCGACGTGCCCTTGCTGAACGCAACGTTTCCCACTTCAACGAGCAAAGAACTGCTTCGCGTAACTTCACATCCAACGAAATTTTCTTTTTCCAAATCCAAGCGAATACGCTCGTTTTCCTGCGGGTCAACCATTGCCAAGATTTTGAAAGGCCGCATACCGCTTTCCTTTACGAACTCCGACATCGGTTTATCGGTAACAAGCACTGCCTTCGTTTTGACGACGCCCTCGTAATAGGCAAGGTAATCGTCGTCCATATTACTGTAATATTCCCACAGGTCGTAAACGTGGATATGCAATCCGCGCGCTTGCATCGCCTCACAGACCGTTACCGCCACGTCGTTGGGGATTCTGCCTTCCAATAAAATTTTTTCGCTTTGAATATCGACGATAACGCTCCCTTGTCCACAGCAAACCGCGCCGACAAGCCCCAATTCCTTAACGCGTGGAAGAATCCCAGCGGGCATACGTCCCGTAGATACGGCAAAGTGCCCTCCGTCTGCTACGTAACGGGTGATAACGGCTTTCGTTTCTTCGCTCACCGTACCGTCCGAGTGGGCAAGCGTGCCGTCGAAATCGGTTACAATCAAAGCATAGTCTATCTTTTGCATTACAGTTCTTCCTTAAAGTACGCGCGTATTTTTTTAGCCAAATCCGCGCCGATACCGTTCACTTTCTGCAAATCCTCTTCTGTTGCGGACATAATCTTGTTGATCGTGCCGAATTTTTCTAAGAGCGCTTTGCGTTTTTTTGCGCCCACCCCGTCGATTTCTTCTAAGACGGACGAAAGGTTGCGTTTGGAATGCAAACTTCTAAAATAAGTGATGGCGAATCTGTGCGCCTCGTCGCGGATACGTTGCAACATTTTCAAGGCGTAATCGCGGTGGTTTATGCGGATACTTTCGGACGAAAACAGCGTGAAAACTTCTTCCTCTTTTTCCGCAAGGGAAATGAGTTCGATATCCGTAACGCCCATTTCGTCAAACACCTCTTTTATTGCGGAAAGCTGTCCTTTACCGCCGTCGATGATGATGAGGTCGGGTTTGGGGAAACGTTCCTCTTCCTCCGTGCCGAGCTTGGAAAGTCTGCGGCGCATCATTTCTTGATGGGAGGCGTAATCGTTTGCGCCCTCTACCGTTTTGATTTTAAAACGACGGTAGCTGCTTCTATCCGCTTCGCCGTCGATAAAGACGACCATAGAACCCACTTTATCTACGCCGCTAATATTGGAAATATCGTAACACTCCATCCGTTTTGGATACTTTTTCAATCCAAGGAGCTTTTGTAAACGCTCGCAAGCATTTTTCGTCATATCGTTCTTATGCTTGATTTTATCGATGGATTTGGAAAGATATTCGGCGGCGTTTTGTTCCGCCATATCCAAAAGTTGCTTTTTAACACCTTGTTTCGTTAAGATAATTTCCGTTTTCTTCCCAAAATTTTCTGCGAAATAGCGCTCGAGCAGCTGCTTTTCACAAAAGCCTTGCACGATGATTTCGTCGGGGATATCGCGATGATTATAATACTGAATGATAAAGCCCGTTAAAGCGTCCGCTTCCGAAAAAGAACAATCCTCTAAGGCATAATTACTACCGCCTTGCATAATGCCGCTACGCGTAACGAGAACGTTGACAGCCGAATAGATAAAATTGGTTTTTAAAGCGATTATATCGGCGTTTAAAGCGCGGTTTAAAGAAGTGATACGCTTGACTTTTAACTTAGAGAGCATTGCAAGCTTTTCGCGGTATTCCATCGCGAGCTCGAATTCCTCGTTCTCTGCAAACTTCAGCATTTTTGCATGCAAAACCTCTTCCGCATCCTCGTAATTCCCGTCCAAAAACGCAAGCACGCGCTTGACGCGCTCAGCATATTCTTCCTTCGTACACAAATGCGCGCAAGGCGCGGGACAACGCCCCAAATGGTGTTCTAAGCAAGGTTTTTTCGGCTTTTCACCCATAGCGGTTGAACAAGTGCGCAGATTATAAACCGAGGCGATAATATCTAACAAATCCCCACAACGCACGCCGCCCATAAACGGACCAAAGTATTTTCCGTCTTTTTTAATTTTGCGCGTAATGGAAACGCGAGGAAAAGCCTCTTTGGTGTGCACTTTGATATAAGGATACGTTTTGTCGTCTTTCAGTAGAATATTATACTTTGGCTTATACTTTTTAATTAAGTTATTTTCAAGCGCAAGTGCGTCGATTTCCGTCTGTGTGATGATATAGTAAAAATCGTCGATATGTTCTACCATAGCGGCGACTTTTTCCGTTTTTGCAGAAGAATGAAAATATTGCCGAACGCGATTTTTTAGTACGCGCGCCTTACCGACGTATATGACGATGCCGTCTTTATCGAGCATAATATACACGCCCGGTGAATCGGGCAATAAATTTAATTTTTCTTTCAATGCGCCCATATTCCTTATTATATACCAAAATCAAAGATTTTGCAAGAGAATAAGAGAAAAATAATCGTTTTAACAGCCTAAAAACTCGATTCCTTTTAAGATTACGTCGTTTACGGTGTCATTCGTCAGACTGTAAAAGACGATTTTGCCTTGCCGACAGCAACGGACGATACCTGCGCTCTTTAAAAAACGAAGCTGGTGTGATACCGTAGTTTGGTTGATATTAAGAATTCTGGACAAGTCCGTTACGCACAATTCGCTGATGGCAAGCGCGGAAAGTATGCGGACGCGCGTATAGTCCGCAAAGACGGAAAAAAAGCACACAACGCCTTCGAGAATTTCCCCTTGCGGTACGTAATCCTCAATAAGCCCCTGTGTGCGTTTATCCAATAATAACATTTGCGACATATTTATTCCTCCTGATATGCTTTGTTGGGAATATGATAACACAAACTTATTATTCCATTCTGTTGTATTTTGTCATATTACGGACGTTTTTGTCTCTTTTATTAAGAGATTTTCTTTACCTCGTAGCCAGCCTCGGTTACAGCGGAAACCAACGCCTCATCCGTAACGCTGCCGTCCGTTTCTACAATGGCAAGTTTCTTTTTAAGGTTTACGTCCACAGAAACCACACCTTGTACGCCCGAAAGCGCTTTATTTACGTGCGCAACGCAACGTTGGCACATCATTCCATCAATTTTTAACGTCTTTTTCATGCCGTTCTCCTCTTTATCTGCTATTTCTTTCTTTTTTCCAAAACGTGTAAGTCGAAGCGCGTTTGTTACAACGAACAACGAACTTAAACACATACTCAGCGCGCCCATCCAAGGCGCGAGCGTAATATTCGCAAACGCGAATGCGCCTGCCGCCACGGGAATGGCAATACAGTTATAGAAAAACGCCCAAAACAGATTTTGCTTGATATTTTTCACTGTTTTGCGGCTTAAATCAATCATTTTACCAACCAAACGTAAATCCCCGCGAGAAAGAATGATATCCGCCGCGTCCATCGCCACGTCTGTACCGTTGCCCATCGCCACGCCGATATCCGCCTCTTTTAAAGCGGGGCTGTCGTTGATACCGTCCCCGACCATCGCCACAAACCCGCCGACTTCGTGAATCCTCTGCACTGCCTCCGTCTTATTTTCGGGCAATGCCTCGGCAAAGTATTCGTCGATCCCGACCTCTTTTGCAATTGCTTTTGCGACGTTTTCGTTGTCGCCCGTGAGCATTGCCACACGGATATCGCGCGCACGCAAATCCGCAACCGCGCTCTTGCTTTCTTCCTTTAAAGTATCCGCAATCGCAAACACGGCAAGTAAACGCTTATCGTCGGCAAGGAAAACCGCCGTTTTTCCTACCTCGGAATATTTTTTCTCTAAGGCGTACGACGCTTTTTCTTCAATATTTCCAAGCAGACGACGGTTGCCTAAATAATACGTTTTACCTTGATATTTCCCCTTTGCTCCTTTGCCCATTTCGTAGGAATAGTCTGTGATTTCAATCGTTTCGCCGCTTAATTTCTCTTCCGAATACGCACGCACACACTCTGCAATGGGATGATTGGAATGGCTTTCGATGGCGAATGCAAGCGCATACGCCAAGCCCATATCCTTTATAAATATTTCTGCGTCGGTTACTTTGGGCTTTCCAACCGTCAACGTTGCCGTTTTATCGAGCAAAACGCAGTTAATACCTTTTGCTTTTTGCAGAGCTTCTGCGTCCTTGAACAATATACCGAGCGCCATCCCTCTGCCCGTCGCCGCCATCACCGCCACGGGAGTGGCTAAACCAAGCGAGCAAGGACAAGAAATCACCAACACACAAATGCCGTAATTTGCCGCTGAGGAAAGCTCGCCCGTACTCAAAAACCAAACGATAAATACGACAATGGCAATTACAGTTACCGACGGCACGAAAAACGCCGAGATTTTGTCGGCAATTTTCTGCAAAGGCGCTTTACTTGCGCCCGCCTCTTTGACCATTTTGACGATTTGTGAAAGAGTTGTGTCCGCGCCGACCTTTTCCGCGCAAAGCTTGATAAACCCGCTCTTCACAATATCTGCGCCCGTAACTTGGTCGTTTACCCCCACCTCAATAGGCATACTTTCGCCCGTGATTGCCGCTCTGTCGACAAAGGCGTGTCCTTCGACGATTTTTCCATCAACAGGCACGTACTCGCCTTGTTTTACAATAAGAATATCGCCGACGGCTATATCGGAAAAAGGAATTTTTACTCGTTCGCCGCCGCGCTCTACCGTAACGGTGTTCGGCATAAGTTTAATGAGCTTTTCAATCTCGTCGCCCGTTTTACGTTTAGATTTTTCCTCTAACCACTTGCCGAGCGTTACCAAACCAAGTACCATCGCCGCCGATTCGTAGAAAAGGTGCGTATGTTCGCTCGCCTTTCCACAATAAATTAAAATTGTATAAACGACGCTGTAAATATACGCCGCGCCCGCCCCCAAGGAAACAAGGGTATCCATATTGGGAACACGCTTAAAAAGCGCCTTTGTCCCGCTCGTGAAAAATTTAAAATTAATAACGATAACGATTAGCGCAAGCCCCATTTGCACGGACGCGGAAATTATCTTATTAGGTTGCGGTAAAAAACTGACCATCCCCCCCATAGAAAAATAGAGAAGCGGCAATAAAAAAATCACCGACAACAAAAAACGCTTTTTCAATTTGTTCGGTTGAGGTTTTGTTGCCGTTAAAGCACGCTCGTCGTAAAGTTTCGCGCCGTAACCAAGATCGATTACCGTTTGTATGATTTTTTCACGGGAAACGAGCTTTTCGTCGTATTCCACAAGCATATTTTCGCCCATAAGCGAAACTTCTGCTTTGGTTACGCCTTCCAAACGCCCCACCGTCCGTTCTATCCCAGACGAGCAAGCCGCACAACTCATTCCCGTAACAGAAAACTTATCTTTCATATTATGCACTCCTATTTATAGAGTAACACAAACGCGTCATAAAGTCAAGCAAAATACAATATTAACCGAGGTTAATTTTTTATACCTTCCTTTGTAACGCAAAAAGACGGGCGCTATAAGCCACCCGTCTGATGAGATTCATAGACGAAATTGATTAGTCGTTCTTTTCTGCTTTGGGAGGAACAACTTCTACGCCGTTGTAATAGCCGCAGTTCTTGCAAACTCTGTGTGCTTCTGCGTATTCGTGGCAATGAGGGCATTCAACGAGCGTTGCTGCCGTTGCCTTGTAATTTGCGAATCTCTTATTCGTTCTGCTCTTAGATTGTTTATTCTTGGGTACTGCCATTTTAACACCTCATGTTTTATTCTATCGTATTTTAAAAATCGGCTTGACCGTTATAAGATATGCCCTCGCACTCCTCTTTGCATAAGATGACGTAAGGCATACTTGCCATGATTGCGTCCTCTACCGCTTGTTTTAAATCCACGACGCCGTTTGTATATCCGTAATCCTCGTAGTCCTTTCTCGGCTCGAAATACGCGTCCAATTCCCCTACGACGTTTGCCGCAACGGGTTTTAAGCAACGGGAGCAAGAACCTTGCAATCCATAGCTTACCGTACCGCGTATCTCGATGGAATCATCCTCGAAAAGCTCGTATTCAAAGGCAACTTTGACAGGACCGGTAAAACTTACCGACGGGATTTGAATGAAAGTTTCGGGTGCAGAATATTCAAATTCCATGTTGCCCGTATACTTTTTTTGTGCGTTGATTTTTCTTATATCAATATGCATCATAAAACCGACGTTTACAAGTATAGTATATTAAAAAGAGTTTGTCAACTTTTTTTCATTGCATTTTTGCAAAAATTTATAATAATTCTACCGTTTCTCGCGCAATCACCAATTCTTCGTTGGTAGGAATAATAAGAACCTTCACCTTAGAATTCTTGCCCGTAATATCACGAATCGAGCCGTTATTCTTTTCCAAGTTCTTTTCTCTATCAATTTCCAAGCCAAGGTATTGCATATCTTTACAAATCGCTTCGCGCACGCAAGGCGTATTTTCACCTACGCCTGCCGTAAATACGATGCAATCGACGCCGTTCATAGCCGCCGCATACGCGCCAACATACTTTTTACATGCATACGAAAACATATCCAAAGCAAGTTTTGCACGCTTATTTCCCTTATCTGTTGCAGCAGTAAGGTCTCTAAAATCGCTGGAAACTCCGGATATACCCGCTACGCCACACTTTTTGTTGAGATAAGTCATTGACTCGGAAATGGACAAGTTCTCTTTTTTTGCAATATATTCCAAAACGGCAGGATCAATATCCCCACTGCGCGTCCCCATAGGCACGCCTGCAAGCGGCGTAAAGCCCATGGACGTATCGATACTCTTTCCGCCCTTAACCGCCGTGATTGACGAGCCGTTGCCGAGGTGGCAGGTAACAATTTTTAAATCCTTAACGTCTTTACCCATATATTTCGCCGCTTCTTGCGAAACGAATTTATGGCTCGTGCCGTGGAAGCCGTAACGGCGAACGGAATATTTTTCGTAGGTCTCGTAATCAATTGCGTACATATACGCGTAATCGGGCATTGTAAAATGGAAACTCGTATCGAAAACGAGTGCCATAGGCGTGTTGGGCATAGCCGCCAAACAAGCCTTGACGCCAACGAGCGCGGCGGGATTATGTAAAGGCGCTAAATCGCTGAGCGCCCCAAACTTAGCAATACTGTCTTCGCTAACGAGGACGGGCTGTTTGAATACTTCCCCCGAAGCAACGGCGCGATGACCTACCGCATCGATATCGGACATGGACGAAATCACGCCGATTTCCTTATCCGTCAATGCATTTAACACGAGCGAAACGGCAACCGTATGATCGGGCATAGGTTGACAAATTACTTTTTCAATCCCCTTTGCTTTATGCGTGAGTTTCGAACCCTCAATGCCGATACGTTCGCAAGTACCTTTTGCGATTACGCTCTCTGTTTCCATATCAATAAGCTGATATTTTAAAGAAGAACTCCCCGAGTTAATAACCAAAACCTTCATTGTCTCACCTTCTTAAAGCTGCGTTTGCAATGCCGTAATTGCCACCGCCGCTACGATATCTTCTGCCTTGCAACCTCTGGAAAGATCGTTAATGGGCTTTGCAAAACCTTGACAGATGGGACCGACAGCCATAAAGCCGCCGAGACGTTCTGCGATTTTGTAGCCAATATTACCCGCTTGCAAATCGGGGAAAATAAATACGTTTGCATGACCTGCCACGTCGGAATCAGGCGCTTTTAACTGCGCTACGGAAGGCACGATTGCCGCGTCGAATTGAAGCTCGCCGTCGAGTTTTAATTCGGGCGCTTTTTCCTTTGCAATCTTCACCGCTTCCGCAACCATCGTTACGTTGTCGTGTTTTGCGCTCCCCTTCGTAGAGAAAGAAAGCATAGCGACTTTAGGTTCGATACCCGCGATTGCTTTTGCGGAGTTTGCCGTTGCGATTGCACAATCTGCCAAGCCCTCGCTTGTATACGTAGGGTTAAGACCGCAGTCCGCAAAAATGACTAAACCGTCGGTGCAATATTGGTTGCCCTGAGGAGGACAAATCATCAAATTGAAGCTGGAAACGGAAGAAACGCCCTTTGCCGTCTTGATAATTTGAAGGCCGGGACGAAGGGTATTTGCCGTGGAATGACACGCGCCCGAAACCAAACCGTCTACGTCGCCCATTTGCAACATCATCGCGCCAAAATACGTGCCGTCCGTAAGCAATTTTGCCGCTTGGTCAGGAGTCATACCCTTGGACGCACGGAGTTCACAAAGTTTCGCATTGTAAGCTTCGAGCTTTTCAGAGGTGAGCGGATTAACGATGGTAACGCCCGTCAAATCTACGTCGGGATTCGCCGCTTTGATTTGTGCTTCGTCGCCGAGCAAGACGATTTTTGCTACGCCTTCTTTCGTCGCGTCAGCCGCCGCTTTTACGACGCGCTTGTCTTCGCCTTCGCAAAGAACGATTGTTTTTTGAAGGGCTTTTGCTTTCTGTTTAATTTCATCAAGAATATTTCTCATAATATTTCTCCTTGAAACGCTTTATTTATTTTTTCTTTTCGTGTATAATAGTGTTTGTAAAATAAATTTACATATAAGTAAATTATACCACACAAATTTTGCAAAGTAAAGAGAATAGGAAAATAAAAATGAAAATTTGTGCAATTATTTGCGAATATAATCCCTTGCATAACGGGCATCTGTACCATATCCGCGAGGCAAAAAGACTTTCGGGCGCGGATTGTATATTGTGTTTGATGAGCGGGAATTTTGTACAGCGCGGCGAGGGAGCTATTCTCGACAAATTTACGCGCGCAAGACACGCCGTGCTTGCCGGCGCGGATATCGTGATTGAATTACCCGCCGTTTACGCTACATCAAACGCGGAATTGTTTGCAACGGGCGCAGTGCAGCTCCTCTCTTCGATTCCGTCTGTAGAATATCTTTGTTTCGGGGCAGAAAATGCTGACGCCAACGCTTTTTTGCACGCCGCCGCTTTACTGAATAACGAACCGGAGGAAGTTTCTGCTCAAATCAAAAACCTTACGGGCGAGGGTTGGAGCTTTGCCAAGGCACGCGCCGAGGCTTGGCAAAATCTTCTGCCCACCGATTTGATCCATTCCCCTAACAATATTTTGGGAATAGAATACACGCGAGCAATTTTAAAATTGAACACGAACATTTCCATTCTGCCTATTCCCCGTCTTGGCAACGGATATAATTCCAACTCGTTAAATGCAACATTTGCGTCCGCATCAGCAATTCGGAAAGCGGTTGACGACGGTGTCTCCGTCGAGAATTATATTCCAGAATACGTATTAAAAAACCTCCCTGCCGCAAATATGAACACGCTGGAATGCTTAGAAAAATATGCTTTGCTTACCAATACTACCGAACAAATTGTAAAGATCTGCGATTGCACCGAGGGTTTGGAAAATGCATTAAAAAAAGCTGCAACACAAGAAGGCACTTTGGCGGAACAATTGACCTCCGCGCGCTATACTTCGTCGCGCATCCGCAGAATTGCCCTGCAAAATCTTTTAAAAATTGAAGAATCCTTTATCCGCGACTGCCTTAAATCCAAGCTGTATTTACGCGTATTAGCAGTTAAAAAAGACCGCAAGGATATTTTAAGCGAATTGTCCAATGCGGAGTTCCCCCTTCTTTTGCGCGCGAAGGATGAAGATTCGTTGACGGAAACCGCAAAGAAATGTTTACAAACGGACTATTTTACCGAAAAGATTTATGCAATTGCTTATAATTTTTACAAAAAAGAAAAAAATATATTCTGTGATGTATAATTTTTTTTAAAAACGCCCTCAAAACGCTTGCTTTTTTCTTTTTAATTAAGTATAATGATTAAGCTGTTCGATGAACGAGCGCTTGCTACTGTGGCTCATTCGGTAGAGCAGCTGATTCGTAATTATTTAATTAACCAATCAGAAAGTTTGAAAACGAAACCCCAGAGCATAGAAAAGTTCTCTTTTTAATCGTTTTGAGAACTTGCTAAAAATAAGTGTAAAAAACGATGTAAAAACTTCATCAAAACGCTACTGTGGCTCAGTCGGTAGAGCAGCTGATTCGTAATCAGCAGGTCGCCGGTTCAAGTCCGGCCAGTAGCTCCAAAAAGTGCTTGTCTTAATCGGCAAGCATTTTTCTTTATTCAAAAGCAAAAGGAAGTATCAAACGTAAGATACTTCCTCTTTTTATATTAGCTTCAATAACGCTTCTTTTTTATCGGGCGAAACAGATTGCAACTTTTCGATTATTTGTTTGTCTTGTTGGTATGCAGGAATCGAATAATAGAAAAATTCTTCAATAGTCGTATTACAAGCGTCTAATATTTCAAGCAACGTTTCAAATGTCGGTGCAAAGTTTTTGTTGGTTTCAAGCATATGGATATAGCCTGCATTCTTGCCTATTTCCAACGATAACTTTCGGGCTGATAAGTTTGCTCGACAACGAATATAAGAAATTCTTTCAATCAATTCATTTAATGTCATAATAGTAAGCTCCTTGCAAGTTTACTCTACTAATATTATACTACAAATCAAACGCTTGCTAATTGTAATCAATATGCCATATTTATTTACAACTAAAAATTATATCGTAATATACACGATATAATTGACTTTTATCGTATTGTATGTTATAATTTATGCAAGAAATTCTCTAAAAGGAACATACATATGGAAACATTGAAACGGCAGAAATTCTCTTTATCGGCAGTAATCCGAATTATGATGAGAATGAAAACTATCCTACAAAGTTATGGAACGACAAAGACATTATCTCTTTCTTTGAAAATCGTTTTCAAGTAATGCCTAAAAATAAGTATTCCCGTTATTGGAAAGCTGTAATCGAATGGGCTGGACTTATTTTGAATAAAGAAAACGAAGATATGATTTTAAGCAAGATTGCTTTAACGGAAATCGTGCATTGTAAATCTCATAGCGATAAAGAAATATCTCGAATTTGTAAAGCGCATTGTGTTGAGAAATGGCTCGAAAAAGTTTTATCGTTATTTGGCGGAAAATATATCGTCATTGTCGGCGGTAAAGCAAAAGTATACGAAAAACTTATAAAAGCTATTGCAAAGGATAGAAAAGTCATTACTTCTAACTATCCCCTGTTTCAACGGAAAGAAGTTTTACGGGATAATATCTTGAAACAGCTATAAGAAAGTAAATCCCCGTAGTGTACTTGTCTGAAAATACTTGATATAATTAAAAAATAAAACTATAAGGAGTTATATTATGCAAAAGAGAAAAAAGATAATCGGTTTATTGCTTATGGCGTGTGCGTTTACTTTATCAGCAGCGGCTTGTTCTGACGGTAAAGACGGAATCGACGGCGTTAACGGAACAGACGGAAAGTCTGCCTATCAGATTTGGCTGGACAACGGATATACAGGCACGGAAACAGACTTTCTTGAATGGCTCAAAGGAGAAGACGGAACGGACGGCAAAGACGGTACGAATGGTACTAATGGTATTGACGGCGTAAATGGCACAAATGGTGTTGACGGTAAAGACGGTGTAAACGGCACGAACGGTGTTGACGGCAAATCAGCGTATCAAATATGGTTAGATAGCGGCAATGCAGGTAGCGAAACGGATTTTCTCGAATGGTTGAAAGGCGAAGACGGAGTTGATGGCACTAACGGAACGAATGGTATTGACGGTATAGACGGCGTAAATGGTACAAACGGCATTGACGGGAAATCAGCCTATCAAATTTGGCTTGACAACGGCAATACGGGTACAGAAACAGACTTTCTCGAATGGCTTAAAGGCGAAGACGGAGTTGATGGTGTGGACGGGATCGACGGGAAAGACGGTGTTGACGGAGAAAATGGGTTAAGTGCTTATGAAATCTTTTTGAAATATAACCCCGATTATCCAAGCGATGAAGAACAGTGGATTGACGATCTCGTAAACGGCAGACTTGTCAGATATACGGTTACGTTTAAGGCTTACGGGCAAGAAGATATTATAAAGAAAACCCCTTTTTATAATGCAAATATACTGATAGACATTCCACAGGTTCCCGAATTGGCAGGAAATATCGGTTATTGGGATTATACCGAGTTTGATAATATAACGCAAGATATTACGGTAAACGCCGTTTACGAAACCCAAGGACTTACGTATTCTTTGGTTGACGATTCTTATTCCGTGACAGTTTTTGAAAACGCAACGGCAGAAGCAGTGTTCATCCCTCAAACCTATTCGGGAAAAGCGGTAACTTCTATCGGTTATGAGGTTTTCAGAGATTGTAGCAGCTTGACGAGCGTGGTTATCCCCGACAGCGTAACTTCTATCGGTCAATCTGCGTTCAAAGGTTGCAGTAGCTTGACGAGCGTAGTCATCCCCGACGGCGTAACTTCTATCGTTGATTATACGTTTTATGACTGCACAAGCTTGACGAGCGTGGTCATTCCCGACAGCGTAACTTCTATCGGTATTTCTGCGTTCAAAGGTTGCAGTAGCTTGACGAGCGTGGTCATCCCCAACAGCGTAACTTCTATGAGTGATGCTGCGTTCTGGGATTGCACAAGCTTGACGAGCGTGGTCATCCCCGACGGCGTAACTTCTATCGGTTATTCTGCGTTCAGAAATTGCAGTAGCTTGACGAGCGTGCTCATCCCCGACAGCGTAACTTCTATCGGTGATTCTGCGTTCGAATATTGCACAAGCATGACGAATGTAGTCATCCCCGGAAGCGTAACTTCTATGGGTGATGCTGCATTCTTCAATTGTACAAGCTTGACGAGCGTAGTCATCCTCGACGGCGTAACTTCTATCGGTGGTGGTGCGTTCGAATATTGCACAAGCATGACGAACGTAGTCATCCCCGGAAGCGTAACTTCTATCGGTATTTCTGCGTTCTATGAATGCAGTAGTTTGACGAGCGTAGTCATCCTCGACGGCGTAACTTCTATCGGTCAAACTGCGTTCTATAAATGCAGTAGCTTGACGAGCGTAGTCATCCCCGACAGCGTAACTTCTATCGGTGATTCTGCGTTCGAATATTGCACAAGCA
>JAFUJR010000047.1 GCA_017468085.1 Clostridia bacterium
ACGGAAGGAAACCCCGCGCCCGAGCCGATCTCCGCAACGCAAGCGTTTTTGGAAAACAAAAATTCTCCTGCCGCGCTGTCTAAAAAATGTTTATAAAACACTTCCTTTTCTTCCGTAATCGCGGTGAGATTATATTTTGCGTTATATTCGAGCAAAAGCGCGCGGAAAGCCTCGAAAAGCTCTTTTTTCTCTCCTCGTATTAAATTTTTATACCCTATTAGTCTTTCGTTCATATCCATACCGTTATTATAGCATATCTTTTCAAAGATAGCAATCGTTTTCCACTTTCTTTTCGGGAAAGTTCATAACTTTATCCACCTGTGGACAACTTTTGTGGACAAGTCGATTAAATTTATTTTTATACATTATTTTTTAATATTTATTCAAATAAAGAAAAAATGACGAAACGAATTCTTTCCACTTTTCCACAATCTTTCCACTTTTCTATCCACCGAAAAAGTAAGAGTTATAAACAGCGTTTTGGGTATCGATTTTATCATACGTGAAAAGGGATTCGACAAATTTCGCGCTCGGTTATCAACAATTCCACCGCCCCTACTAATACTACTATTATAATTCTTTTTAAATATAATAAAGACGGGAGCAAGCTTCCCGAAACCAAATCAAGGGTCAAGGGAAGTATTCCCTTAGCGGGAAGTCGAGAAACTCAGTAAGGGTCGAGGGGATAATCCCCTCGCGGGTGTGGGCAGAGCCCACGAACACGGACTCATTAAAGCAAAACAAAGTTTTGCGCCTTTCGCCGTGAGGCGAGCACGCGGCATAGCCGCGGAGACGAAAAGCTCACGCTTTTCTTTTAGGAGTCCGAGAATGCGGGGCGTTGCCCCTGCACCCCACAAGGAACTGAGTTCCTTGACTTCCCGATATAGGGGTAAACCTCGACCCTTACTGAGTTCCTTGACCTCCAAATTTTAATTATTCTTAAAAAACCCTGTCAGTAGGTTCTTGACAAATTCAAAAAGCGTGGTATAATAATAACTATGAAAATTATTCCCGAACAATTAAAAATACATTCTACTCCGATTGCTTTAAAAGCCTGCGCGTTCACGGGACATAGGGAAATAGGCGAGGACCTTACGAGAGATTCCGTCAAAACCGCTATCGAAAATCTGATAAAAAAAGGTGTGAAAACCTTTTATAACGGCGCGGCAAAAGGGTTTGATCTTTTGAGTGCAGAGTGCGTTTTGGAACTGAAAAATACCTATCCCGATCTTAAATTGGTGCTCTGTATTCCCTATTACGGACAAGAAAAAGCGTACCTTGAAGAAGATAAAGAACGATATAAAACGTTGACGGAAAACTGCGATGAAAAAATCTTACTTTCCGAACGGTATTATAAAGGCTGTTTGCAAATGCGAAACCGATATATGTGCGACCGTTCGGACGCGCTAATCGCGTATTTGAAAAAAAATACGGGCGGTACGGCGTATACCGTGAAGTATTTTCAAAAAAACCGAAAAGGGGAAATAGTGTTTTTGTGAGGGAACTTTTCTTAAAATTTCCCTTAATATTCCTTTTAATCGGTTGCAAAAAAGGGAAAAATATGGTACAATAAAAAGGTAATTTAAATTCAACGAAACCCTAAGGAGAAAAGTGCTATGAAATTTATTTGCGAAGGAATTATCATCTCCGACGCGGCAATCACCGTTTCCAAAGCTTGCTCGGCGAAAACGACCAATCCCGTGCTCGAATGTATTAAGATTTCCGCGAAAAACGACGAGCTTACCCTCACCGCTTACGACGGCGAGATCTCGATCGAACAAAAGATAAAAGCAGAGGTTTTAGAGGAAGGCGAAGTTTGTGTAAACGGGAAATTTTTCTCCGATTTCGTAGGGAAAATTTCCGATAACGAAGTCGTCATTTCCGAAAACGAAAAAGGCATCAAGATCGGCTACGGCGATAACGAAACGTTTATGCAGGTGCTCCCTGCCGAGCAGTTCCCCAAAGTGGGCGGTGAACGCGGCGAGGAGTATTTCGAGCTCAAAGAATCCGAGTTTAAAAATCTGATCGCGAAAACCGCGTTTTGCTGCGCGACCGACGAGAGCAGACCTATTTTAAAAGGCTGTTTATTGGAAGCGAAAGAAGGTAAACTTTACGCGACCGCGCTCGACGGGTTCAGAATGGCGGTTTCCGAATGTGAAACGGCGGGCGGCAGCGGGGATATGAAGATCGTGTGCCCTGCAAGAACGCTCGTGGAAATTTCGCGTATGATGGAAGGCGGAGACGATCTTATCCGTCTTTACGTGAATAAAAATATGATGTCTTTGCAGATAAAAGAAACGCTTTTGAATTCGAGATTATACGTCGGCGAGTTCGTGAGAAAGGAAAATATCTATCCCGTGGAGTTCACCACGGAAGTCACCCTTTTAAAGGACGAGCTGATCCGTTCCATCGAAAGAGCTTCCATCGTCATTCGCGGGGATAAAAACAACCTCGTTTTGTTCGATATCAAAGCGAGCGGACTTATGATCACAGCAAATTCCGAAATGGGGAATTTTGCG
>JAFUJR010000035.1 GCA_017468085.1 Clostridia bacterium
GAGACAACGGGATTTGCGCCTTTAGCTTTCGCGCGTTGCCGAAATGAAAAAACACGGCATACCCACAAGGGTACGCCGTGTTTTTGGTTGAGCAGGTTGAACCTATCTTGAACCTTTTTCCATAGGAGGTAATCCGCGATGTTTTATTATTATAAACAATAAAACACAACAAAGACCAAACATTACAGGCGAAATTATCATACCTATAATTTGGTTATTTTGATTAACTGATTTATAATCTTCTAATGCTAAAAACAAATTGTCAGCATCTTTCATTTCGCAAATATCAAAAATATAATTTGTAGAATTTGAGGCTCTATAATAAATTTCTATTTTTTTGCCAACACTCAGCTCTTTTACTGCTGCAGTTTTATTTAATTCCTTTTGAGTAATGGATCCTACACAAAAAGCCTCTTCGTATTCCTCGAAATAAATCTCGTATGTAGTGCCAGCTTTATATTTTTTAACAACTTCATATTTCTTAAAAGTCAATTGCTCATATTTCAATTCGTCATAAGAAATATCAAAACGCGAGTACGCTTGAATCGAGTTTATAAACATAAAACTAAATAAAATAAACCCACACAATAAAAGTATAATCAGCAAAATAAAATTTATATCTATTTTCTTTTTCAATAATGTACCACTCCTGATAATTTTGCTAAAATACAAACAGACCTAAGTTGAATGGTTCAACTTTTGAGGCAACGGGTATCTGCCGTTTCCGCTTTGCGGAGCCTCGGCAGGGCAGCGGTCGCAACGAATAAAGCGATAAATAGAAACTCTACTGTTTTTGCTCCCTCGCGTGAACCCACGAGAACACGCGGTTCGCGCGATCCGTTGCCGACAGTCAAAAAATAGCAGGGAACCCACAGGTTCTCTGCTATTTTTGGTTGAGGCAACGGGACTTGAACCCACGACCTCTTGGTCCCTAACCAAGCGCGCTACCAAACTGCGCTATGCCTCAATAAATTCTTGCCATCCTTCCCGAACAGCATAATAATTATACTTAACTCACCTCTTTTAGTCAAGCGTTTTTTACGGCTTTTCAAAACTTTTTCAAAAAAATTTAAAAACGCTGACTACTTAGTTTCATACGCGGCAAGTTCGGTTAAAATATTTTCCGCTTGATGCGCTTCTAAGGGCGAATATTTTCCTTTTTGCCCGATCTTCAGGATCTTCGATACGTGCGAATATCCCAAGAATGCGGGCGGTAGGTGCGTGACGAGATCGTTTAGATTTCTTATCACCAAAAACGTTTCCCAACGCTTTTTCAGCTTTTTGCCCCTCACCCCCCAAAATACCCGAGGACACCCGAATCCGTAACCTTCCGTCGTATTCCGTAGATCGGATCGATGAAACCAAACGTATTCGTGACACAAAAGCGCGATCGCCGCGCCGTGGGAATACCCCGTGATCACGATGCTTTTAAAATACGGGTCTGCGATGTCTTTTTCGAGCATCGGTTCGATTTCTTTCCATACGTTCAAGAATCCGCGGTGGGCAAACCAAACCGTTTTGCCCATTCGTTTATACGGCTTAGCGGGAAAATCGAGGTTGCTTTTCCAATCGTTTTTGCCGTTTGAGCCTTGAAAAAAGAGATAAAGAGTCGTTCCTTCCCGCTTAACGGCGTAATTTGCAGAAATGCCCGTTTGAGCATACGGGATCTTCATACATTCTGAAAACAGTTCGTAAAGATTCATAGCCGCCTCCGCTATTATCCTATTCCGAACCTTGTAAAAAAGCTACTTTTTGGGTGAATTTATCCGTCAAGCCTTTTGAGACCGTCAATCTTCTTTTGAAAAAATAAATTTTTTCGTAAAGCTTGTTTAACAGTGAAAAAAAGCGTTTATAAATATCATAATAAGGGCTTTGACCCAAAAATAAAAAGAAGAGGAGAACAATGATGGCAAATTATCAGATTCCTGAAAAGGCAAGAGTAGCGGTTTTGACCGGCGCGAAGAAGATCGAAATTTTCGAGCTTCCCGTTCCCGAAATCGGAGACGACGAGGTCCTCGTCAAAGTAGAGCAGACGGGTATTTGCGGTACGGACGTACACGAATACAAGGGCGACCCCTTCGGGTATATTCCCGTAGAGCTCGGTCACGAAGGCACGGGTACGGTCGTGACACTCGGCAAGAATATCAAAACGGACTACTACGGCAAACCCCTTGCGGTGGGCGACAAGATCGTTACGGGGCTTAAACCCTGCGGCGTGTGCGACACCTGCAAAAACGACCCCGAGCATATCCACCTTTGCCCGAGCGGCGAGATCTTCGGGCTTATGCCCGGCGAAGCGGCGTATAAGAACTTTAACGGTTGGTTCGGCGAATACATAAAGGTCAACGCGGGCGGCGTTATCTTCAACGTAAGCGATATGGACGTGGATCTTCGTACCTTGATCGAACCGGCGGCGGTCGTCGTTCACGCGGTAGAACAGGCGAAACAGATCTTCAACTTCAAGCAGGGCTCTTACGTGCTCGTGCAGGGTTGCGGACCGATCGGTCTGTTGCTTTTGACGACGGTGCGCACGATGGGCGTTCGCAATATCATTGCGGTAGACGGCGACGAAAAGCGCCTTGCGATGGCGAAGAAGCTCGGCGCGGCTTACACCGTAAACTTTATGAAAGAAGACGCGATCGCAAAGGTAAAAGAAATCACGGGCACGGGCGCGGAAATGGCGTTCCAATGCACGGGTTCTCCGAAAGCGGCTTCGACGATCTGGAAATACGTACGTCGCGGCGGGTCTATGTGCGAGCTCGGCTTCTTCGTAGACAACGGCGACACGACCTACAATCCCCATCAAGATATCTGCAACAAGGAAATCAAGGTGATCGGTTCGTGGACGTATCAAGCAAAAGACTGGATGCAGGCTTGCGATATGCTCAAAGAAGCGCAGAAAGACGGTTTGCCCGTAGAAGAGCTTCTCACGCACAAGTACGCGCTTGCGGATATCAACGAAGCGATGGAAATGAACATCAGTATGCAAGGTCTTAAGATCGTCGTAAAAGGCGAATAATCATTTGTTTTACGCAAAAGAAAAGACGCGGCTTCCTCGCCGCGCCTTTTCTTGTAAAATTTTTCCTCTTTTTTTAAAATAAGTATTGACAAATAAAAAATTTGTAGTATAATAGATAAAATTCGCGTTTTGGAGGTATAAAATTGAGTTGGGATATGATTTTGGAAATTACGCTCAGAATGTTGCTCGCCTTAGGGCTGGGGTTTGCGATCGGGTTCGAACGCAAAATGCGCTTTAAAGAAGCGGGAATCAGAACGCACACGATCGTGTGCGTGGGGGCGTGCCTTTATATGATTATTTCCAAATACGGCTTCGACGGTGCAGACACGGCGCGCGTGGCGGCGCAGATCGTTTCGGGTATCGGGTTTATCGGCGCGGGAATGATCTTCTACCACAAAGAAGTGGTGCACGGGCTTACCACGGCGGCGGGGATCTGGGCGACGGCGGCGATCGGTATGGCGGCGGGCGCGGGAATGTATTGGGTGTCCGCGATCGCTTCGGCGCTGATTATTTTGATTCAATGCATTATGCACCTTAAATTCCGCTTATTCCGTTCGCGGAGAGTGGTGAAGGTGAATATTTCGTTTAAAGATCCCACGGGCGACAACGCCGCGGAAATCAAAGAATTGTTCGGCGTGGAACGGTTCAGCAAGATCAGCGGCAGAAAAGAGGGCGAGGACGTCGTTTACAGCGGTGTGATCAATACGGACAGATTGATCGGGATACGGGAAATCCACGAATTGCTCACCCAAAAACCGTTCGTTTTGTCTGCGTCGCTTGCCGACGACGATAGTTTTTAAATATGCAAAAACGTTCAGGATTCTGCTTTTTTTTGTCAACTTATCAAAATTTTCGCTCAAAAAATAGACATTGATTTTTCCTTATGATATAATAAAACTAACGGTAGCGCGGGAAAATTTCGCGCAAAATAAGGAGAAAAAAGTATGAGTACGATCACTATTGACTTTTCAAAACCCGTTGGGGAGATGAAAGACGTAAACGGCGTGAACTGCGCGCCTTACGTGTTGAAAAGGGGCGCGGATCAGATTTTGATCAAAAAGTATTTCGGCGAATTGCATACGTCCTATTCGCGTTTGCACGACTGCGAGGGACGTTACGGCGGCTGTAACTACGTGGATATCCCGAATATTTTCCGCGACTTCGACGCGGACGAAACGGACGAGAAGAACTACGATTTTTATTATACCGACGAATATATCAAGGGTATTGTAGACGCGGGCGCGAAGATCGTTTATCGACTTGGAATCACGATCGAATGGGGCTCGAAGAAATACCGCACATATCCTCCTAAGGATATGGCGAAGTGGGCGAGGATATGCGAACACGTCATCAAGCATTATAACGAGGGCTGGGCGAACGGGTTCCACTACGGGATCGAATATTGGGAGATCTGGAACGAACCCGAAAATCCGCCGATGTGGTCGGGCACGATGGAAGAGTTTTTCGACCTGTATAAAACGGCGGCTGTATATTTGAAAGAGAAATTCCCGAATATCAAAGTAGGCGGCTACGGAAGCTGCGGCTTCTATGCGATCACTTCGCGTAAGGATAACGCCTTTTATCAAAGCTTTTTAACGTGGTTTCACGAGTTTTTGAAGATGTGTAAAGCGGAAAACGTACCCCTCGATTTCTATACGTGGCATCTCTACACGGGTGATTTCGACGAGTTTTTAACGCACGCGAAATACGTTCGCGACACGCTGGATTCTTACGGCTTTGAAAAGGTCGAATCCCACTTCAACGAATGGAACGTAGGGGGCGAAGGCGGCGGCTTCCACCTGATGCGGAATATGATCGGCGCGAGCTATATCGCGGCGGTGCTTTGCGAATTACAAAACACGGACTACGTGGATAAAGCAATGTACTACGTATTTACGAAATTTGCGGGGTATAACGGTTTTCTTGATCTGAACGTCGGCACGCCGACCTGTACTTATTACGCGATGCGCGGCTTTGGAGAGGTGTACGCGCGGAAAACGCAAGTGGCGGTGGAAAAGGACGAAGAACGGCTTCGCGCAGCGGCGGCTTGCGACGGCGAAACGGGCGCGGCGATCCTTTCCAACTACGACTGCGAGAAAGAGGATTTTCTTTTGAAATTGCAAGGCGTTAAAAAGGGCGCGAAGGTGGTTTTGGGTACGGTCGTCGAAAAGGGCGAACCGATCGAAGAAATCTTCGAATGGGAAGGGGAAAGCTTTGAAAAACAAATTAAAATGCCGAAAAACAGCGTATTGACGGTGAAAGTGCAATAAAAAAGGCTACGAAAAGAGCCCACGGATATCCGTGGGCTCTTTTCTTATTGGTCGAGGCGACGAGGGCGAACCCACTTTGGAAATCGCCGAACGCCTTGAAAATAAAGGAGGGTTGAGTATACTGCCTCAAATTTTCCCTAAATTATACGATAAAATAAACTACCGAATTTTCGTCTGCTCATCTTGATTTTTATATAAGGATTTGGTTCGTCCAAGTCCTTTTTTATTACTTTTTGTCCGATAGGAAAGGTACGTCGGATAAAGAGGGGATGCGTAAAAAAAATATGCGTATCTGGTTGCTTGCACGGGATAATTTCTTCTTCTTAAAGAAAGCATTATAATGGAAAGTATGTATCACGGCAAGCCTCATAAAACGTACAGAGTAAAAACTATATATTATAACCTGTATAATATTTGGAAAATAGTATAAAAAATAGGGAGAATTGTTTATAGACATTTGTAAAAAAGTATAATATAATTATCGATGAAGATCATCTCTTCCCTCCCCATTTATAATTATTATCCTGTGTTTTTTTGTACTGTATGGGAGACATTTTCATTATATTTTTGAATACTTTAGAAAAATACGGACCGCTGGAAAATCCTACGAATTCTGAAATATATTCAATGGACTGATTGGAATATAAAAGCATATGGCAAGCACGTTCTATTCTTCTTTTGTTGACGTATTCTTTGATCGTACAATGAAAATTTTCGTGAAATAAGGAATACAGGGAACTTTTGGAAATATAAGTTTGTTTTTCAATATAAGAGATAGTCAAGGTTTTTTCAAGATTTGCATCGATAAAGTCAATTACGGTTTGAAGAGTTGGAATGTGTTTATGTTTTATGATTTTTTCCGTGAGAAAATACTTTGCAAGAAGAGTAGCCAAATTGATAATACTTTTTATTTTTGCGTTATCGAAAAGGACTAAATTCTCGTATTCTTTTTTCAACGAGGAAACGTCAACTTCGGTTTTCTCGAAAAAGGATTCGTTTAAGCAAAATTCGTTTTTGTGTTTGATTTGTCCAAGCAAAATATAACCGATAATAGTGTTTTCGTTTATGATAGGAACGGCAAGATCGATTAATCCCGCAGGACAAATATGAAAAGTTGCTTCTTTTGTTTCCTTGCATTGGTTTAATAGTTTTTGGTCGGATTCAACGCATAAACGATGCCCCGTTTTAGTGCTTTGTATTATTTGACAATATTTTTTCGAGAACGTATAGGAGATATAGTTCAACTTATTGAAAGAAGCGTCTCTAATTTGCAAATTGACGCCCGTTGCAATAAAGAAATCGTAAGTGATTTCTTCAATATCTCTTGTTATATAGTCAATCATAATAGTAACCTCACTTTATAAACAGTATAACATATTTTTTTGATATTTACAAGAAAAAAGATTGTTTTTTTGGAAAATAGTATAAAAAATAAATTTAACAAATTAAGGAATCAAGGAAAAAAGGAAATAAAAATAATGGAGTATGTATTTTTATTTATCGTCATATTTTTGGTGTACATCCAAAATATATTGACCAAACAATATAATAACAAAGTCAAAGAGGAAAATGCGAATATAATATTTTTATTTATGAAAGTATTGGCGGCGACCATATTTTTGGGGATAATATTTATTTTTCAACCTAAATTTTGTTGGACGACGTTCTTTTTTGCGCTGGGTTTTGCCTGTTCGTTTTCCATTTGCTTGTATTCTTCTTTTATGGCAATTAAAACGGGTCCGCTTTCATTGAGCGCACTCATATCCTCCTTTGCTATTCTTCTTCCTTCTTTATATAGCGTCATATTTTTAGGGGAGTCCTTTACGAAATGGAGCGTTATAGGGTTGGTATTATTATGCGTATCCTTCGTACTTATCAATAAAATTGAAAAGGGTGAAAAATTCAACTTTCGATGGTTGTTTTTCGTGTCGTTGTCCTTTTTAGGGAACGGGATTAACAGTATATTGCAAAAAGTGCATCAGGAAACCTTGAAGTCACAGGGCTTGAACGCCAACGACTATGCCGTAGCCTTTCAATTTTTTGCAATGATTGCCGTCACGCTTATTTTCACGGTAATGCTTTTGATAAAAAGACCTAAAAATATAACAAAAATTTGTAAACAAGGCTTTTTATTAGCTCCGTTAGCAGGGATAGCCAACGCCGGTTGCAACGTGTTGATGTTGGTATTGGCAACGATGTTATCGGGCGTAGTGCTGTACCCGTCCATATCCGCAGGCGGGATCGTATTTACGTTTATAACGGCTTTGATTTTGTATAAGGAACGATATACGAAATGGCAATACGTCGGTTATTCTTGCGGGCTAATATCCATCATATTATTGAGTATATAAACGGAAGGGGAAAATATGAAATTCGTCTTTAAAAATGATTTCTATAAACACGACGACAACGCTCAACCTTATTCTATAGAAGTAGAAAAGGATAATCCGTATTACCACTTAAACGGTAAAAGCGACGAAAAGGGTTACGCGCTTTTATTTAGTGGCGCGCGCGCCTATTTGGATATTCCGCAAGTGAAAACTTTTCATTTGTCCTTTCATTTGATGCATAATCATAGTCACGCCAAAGGCTATAACGAAACTTTCGTCGTGCTTTTCGGATACGATAGACAACGGCGGGTTGGGTATCAGTTGGAGTTCGTATATTTGGAAAAGGGCGGGAGTATTATCCGCTTGACAAAGGCATTTCCGAAGAAAAAAGAAGTGATAAAAGAACAAGCTTACGACTTTATCCAAGAATGTGATAGTAAGTATTTTATCGATATACAAGTCGAGGACCGTTGCGTTCGTTGTCGGTTGGCAGAGTGCGTATTCGAATGTGACTTAGAAAGCGTAAAGGGCAAAGTGGCGCTGATGCGAGAAAGCGCCTTTTTGGAAATGTACGTGAGCGATTTAACGTTTGAAAGCGACGAAATCGTTCAAAGAAAAATCGGGGAATATAAAATTAAAATCCCCCAATATAACGGTACGTCTTATCCCTACGTACTTACGCTTACCGCGTATGATTTGGGGGAAGGAATCGTCAAAATCGACTACGAGTTTAGCGAAGGCTTGTTCGTCTACGACACGAGGAATGAATTCGTAGGCGATACTTGGGCAATGCTGTACGAGGAATTCGATTCGTTATATTTTAAGATCAACGATAGCAAACGCTATTATTTAAAGAACGGCTTGGTTCGTATTTTTGAAGAAAATTTTACGCCGAAAGAACAAGGAATGTATGCAGTCAAGGAAAGCGTTTGTGATTTACATAAAGCCCTTGTGGATACTTGGCGAAAGCCCGAAAAGGGAAGCGTTACGGTGAAAGCCTTTGGCGAGGTCGAAAGAATTACTTTTGGGTATAAAAATCTCCGTTGCTTCCGTTCGGAATTTCTGGCAAGTCCGATGCAATACGTTTTTGATAAAAACGGCAAGGAATTATACGTTGGCGAACCGTTAGACGAACGGGTGGCGATTGCCGTATCCTCTCCCTTATCACAGGGCTTGGAAAAACTGATTCCCGATTACGTATACGAAAGAGAAAAACTGATAGAACATTTAACGGACAACCATTATTTTTTGACGACGGATGAAAAAATTTCGTTTGGCGTGGACGTTAGAAGTCGATACGATCGTCAAGCGATACAAATAAAAGTATGGTTGCAGGACGCGTTTTATAATACTATCCAAGAAGTAGATACTCTGCTTTGCGACATGCCTTTCCGATACGCGGATTTTGAAAGCAAGAGCTTTAAGGTGGAATTAAACGCACTTTCACTCGGCGTGTATCATTTATATATGGAAGCGTTCTATTGCGGACTGAAAATTGCTCAGCACCGTTCTGCATTTGAAGTGATCGATCCCGATAGTAGCGTATCCCCGCAACGGGCAAGCGGACTTTTCCGTTCGCACGTAGGGGATTCGGGGAAAAAGTTTTGTCCTAATTTATGGTTAAAACAACCGGATTTTAATATTGAACACTACGTTGATATTTTATTAATCGACCCTAAGAGTGCAAATAAGATGCGCGTTTGGGAGGTCTATCCTATTTTCAAAAGAGAAATAAATTGTTGGATGAATTCTCGTTGCGTATCGGGGCAAGATATCCTTGATAACGTTCCGATCACTTACGAGATAACGAAATACGCGGATTATTTGTATTTTCAAACTCCCGGCGAAGAAAATAAAGTCTATCACAGATACGATTTTTACGTATACAGGCATTTCAAGACGCATCTTCTCGGTATGTGCGAACGGTTTTTATGCGACAATGAAGATATTCGCAAAGAATTGGGCTTAAAGAACGTCAAAGAAGAATTTACTTTGGAAAATTATAAGCTCTTTATGCAAAAGTATAGCGCGGAATTTATCGATTATTGCTTGCCTCAAATCACGCAAATGTACGCAGAACAATGGAAAGAGGTTAAAAAAATCAATCCAAAAGCAAAGCGGTTTTCTTACGGTCCGTTAAGCTTATATATTTCTGCGTACGGTGGCGCGCATACCGTCAAATGGCAGGGGAACGACCCGAAACGCTTGCACGAAACGTTTGACGGATATTTGCAATTCGAAGATTATCCGCACGACTGCAATTATTCCACGACGAAAAGCGCTTTTGCCTTAGCGACGATCAAATACGTAGATCCAAAAGTGAAAATATTTCCCGAATTATACGATACTTGGCTGGAAGGTTGTCCTGACGAAGCGTTGCCGGGAGCACATCCGCCGCTCGGGTACTTTTATTGTCAACCGTATGCTTGTACGACGCAAATTTTTGAATATATCTACAATACTTCTCATTATTTTGCGGATAAAAAAGAGTACGGCTATTGGCGAGAATTCGGATTGATGCTGTATAGCCTGTACGTTCTTAAACCCAAAGAAAAATTCGACGAAATGATGTCCGCTTGGGGAAAGGCGATAGAGAATAAGCCTATAAAGCCGTTAAGGGGTTGCGTTTTCTTGTATGAAATTCCGAAGGAAGACGACAGATTTAACCCCGATTGTTCTTACGACCAGTTCGCGGGCGGGGATTACGGATTATGCGGTAGACCCGTACATAATATCAGCGAAACGGGCTTGGCGTACGTTTACCGAATGGTAAGAGAAAGCGGTATTCCCGTAAATACGCTTACGTCTTATTCGGCGTTAGACGACTATGATCAAGGGAATACGGATATTTTGGTGATTCCTTCGCTCAAAGGGGTAAAGCAAGAAGTTAAGGCGAAAATTCGCCGACTTTACGAAAACGGTACGCCGATCATTGCCGTTAGCGAAGTAGAAGGCTTGGAAGATATTTTCGGCGTTCGGCTCAATAGGCGTAAAACGCGATTGACTTATTTAAAGGACAAGCACGAGGCGGAATATATTGCGCCGATCGATACGGAAGTGTATTACGACGCAGTAGACGGAGAAGTTTTGCTTAGCGCGGACGACGACGAGCCGATCCTGATTAAAAAAGGCAACGCGCTTTTGATCAACGCTCCTATCGGGGAAGTGGGGATCGAAACGTTAAAATACGCCGCTTTTTTGGGCGCGTATAATATCAGCTCGCTCATTGAAAAGCTCGTAATGGAAAATATAACGAATTTATCGACGAGCGAGTTTAGAGCAAGCAAACGCTGCGGTATTACGCCGTTTGTCAACGAGAAAGGGGAAGATATTCTTTTGCTTATCGATTATTCCAAAGATTTAGACGGCGTAGACTACGAAAACGGCAGACGAGTGGAAGTGAATATACCCAAGGGGTATACGGACGTCGTAGGGATTTATAACGCAAAAGAAATCGGCAAATATATACAAAACGGTAACGTTAGGAAAATCGTATTACCCATCTTGCGCCAACAATCTATTTTATTAAAATTGATCAAATAAAAAGGAGGGCTGTGAAGGAGCTTTATCCGTTAAGAATAGGAAAAGTATAGGAAAGTTATGGAAAAAAGCAAAAAAGCTCTTCCTATTCTTTTGGAAAATAGTATAAAAAAAGCGGAAAATTATTCGTAGATATTTAAGAATAAATATTATATAATATCGTTGAAGAAAAGAATCAGTCCGCCCCTCCTCTCCCTTGTGCGTTAAGCTATTTACACAGGGGGGGGGGGCACGCGATTAAAGGTTTACGCGCGGGCGGTGCGAGTTCAAGAAGTTTAGGAACGTGAAAACGTATCGGGTATTTTCGATTAAAAAAATAAAAATAAAAGACTAAGGAGGTCTATGATATGAAAAAAAATACCTATGTTGCTCTATCACTGCAGATCCTTCTGCTTGCGGAAAACGACGTGATCCGAACGTCACCCGCGGCGGACGGGATCAACGACGACGCGCTCAGCGTGAAAGACGTTGAGAGCTGGTGGGATTAAAAAGGAGGCGAGAAAATGAAAAAGTTAAACGGAAAGAAATCATTGAGCATTTTCGCGTTGGCATTGTCTTGCTGTGCCTTTTCGGCAGTCGGCGCGATCACGGCGGCGGCTACGGACGACTCTACCGCGACTACGACGGTGACGGTTACCGACGTTGCGGATAACTTCGTAATGCAGGAAGGCGCAAGCGTGCGTATGTCCGAAACGAAACCGGGTATTCGTTGGGCGACGACGATCACCGAAGCGTATTGGAACGCGCTTGTAACCGCGTACGGCAACGAAGTACAACTCGCCACGCAGGTGACCAAAGAGGGCGAAACGGAAACCATTCCTTGTACTACCGAAGTGGCTTTCGGGGAAGAAGGCGAATTTACTTATTACGCGGCGTTGACCTTTGAAGGCCTTACGGCAGACCAGATCGCGCAATCCGTCGAATGGCAAATCACGGCGCAGGCGGTGGCGATGGTCGGCACGGAAGTCAAGCACTCGGCAGTTGCGACGGACGTTACCCGTTCTATGAAGGCGGTGGCAAACGTGGCGATCTTGGAGGGTGAGGACGAAGAAGGCGATCTCGCCGTCTACGTCGGCAATAAGACCGCAACCGTCGGCGAAACGAACTTCTACGAGGTTTCCGATACGAATACGACCGCAGAGGTCTCGATCGATCTGGAAAACGGCACATATACCGACGCGTATATCGGCTCGAAGAAGGTAGCGCTTACTGTTGCGGACGGCAAAACGACGGTGGATACGACCGAGTTTATAGGCGTGGAAACGGGCGAGCTTGGCTACGTTTCCGTGTTTAATAACGACCAGATCACGGCTTCCCCCGTGCGTTTTGCAACAAAGCTTATCAAAACGCAGGACGATATTAATTCCGTTCTTTTAAGTGATTCGACTATCACGGGGTATTACGTATTGATGGACGATATTACCGTAAATTCTTGGTCGAATAAAAATGACAAGGGGACTACGAGAGCGAACCATTATAATATGAAATTCAACGGCGTATTCGAAGGAAACGGAAAGACGATTACGGCTGCGCCTTGTCGCTACGGCGTATTCGGCGCTTTAAACGGTACGGTACAAAACTTGAATGTAGTGTTTACCGTTTCAGGGCAGATTTTGGAGCTTACAGGTGGTTATGATAGCTATGCAACCGAACAAACGCTTATAGCAGTCGGTGGGAATACTCTTGGCGTGATTAAGAATTTGAACGTTTCCCTTACGGGAACGGCTGGCGCAACGACGCACGGCTTCTCGTTATTGGGGGCTTCGAACTATAAATCCATTGAAAACGTAGTTGCGAATTACGGAAGTATAGTACCTTCGACTTTCGTCGACGGCTTAACGAAATACGGTTTACTGTTCGCTACGGGCAGCAATGTAGAGCAAATCAGCTATATTAAAGACGTATATATCCTTTCTTCTACGTTAGACGTTTTATTGACGGACGGAACGAATTCCTATTACGCGGAAAATGAAGCAGGTGAAAACGTGGCGAAGATCGCAGGCGTAAGACGGTACGGTGACGGCGAAGATATGGCGGCTGATTACACTAACCTTGATCTTTCGGACTTTGACTCGGCTTGGTGGGATACGACGGGCGGTTTGCCTATGTGGAAAGCAACTTCAAGCAGGGACGATTTCACCGTTTGGATGATCGACAACGTAGAAAGTGATGAAAATACTATTCTTTTGAACGCAGACAAGACTTCGGCGGAAATCGAATTGAACTACGGTGCTTATGCTGATTTGGAGCTTACGTTTACGGTTTCTCCCGCAGATTCGGGCGTGGTAGAAATTGACGGCAAAACGATTACCGCGAAGAAGGACGGCACGGTGACCGTGACGGCTACGGCGGAAAAGAACGGCGTAACGATCAGCAAAGACTTTACCGTCGTCGTTGCGATTACGCCTACGTATACTTGGGAAGGCGCGAATCTGATTTGGTCTACGACGGACGCGAATTTGATTATGCCTACGGAAATGGGAACGCTTGCAGGCGTGCAGTCGATCACCAACTTGACGGACGGAGCGACCGTGTACGACGGAACGACTTGGACGGCGGACAGCTTAGCGAACGAAACGAACGCCGTAATTTCCAAGCAGCTCCGTATCGTATTTGCGGATAAGGCATACGACGCTACCGTAGATTGCTACACGAAAGCAATTGTTTCGCAAAATGATATTAATTCTATCTTAATCAAAAATGCAACGACTTCGGGAGCCTATATTTTGACGGATAATATTACCGTAAGCTCTTGGACGAATTCGGGCGGTACCACGAACCCGCACTTGGGATTGAAGTTCGCAGGGCTTTTCGAAGGAAACGGAAAGACGATTACGGCGGCTACCGTTGCGTGCGGTATTTTCGGGCAAGTGTCCGGTACGGTGAGAAACTTGAACGTCGTCTTTACTATGAACGGTCCGATTGCGGATTGGAGTGCGGCTCACAGCAATGCAGGACAAAGTTTGATTTCGACAGGCGGTGCGTATGGTGTAGGTACGATTGAAAACCTGAACGTTAAAGTGCAAGGTACGGTATCTTCTATAAATGGTTTCTCCTTGTTTGGCGATACGAGCTATAAATCGATAAAGAACGTGGTAGTTGATTTTGGAGCGCTTATTCCCGAAACGGTTGCTGAAAGTACTGCCTCAAAATACGGTTTGATGTTTGCGAGTACGTCGATTACGACGAATATATCCAACGTCTATATCGTTTCTTCGGGTATGAAAGTACTTGCAACCGATACTACTACGAGTACTACCACCTGCGCTTCGAACGACACGATCGACGGCGCTACGCAGATTGCAGGCGTAAAACGCTACGATAGCTGGGCGTTGTTGGCGGCGGACTATACCGCTTACGACGCTGCGTTCTGGGGACAATTTTATAGCTAAGGGACGCTGAGTAGAGGAAGAACTATCACTCATAGGTTCGCGAGGGAGCGCCGTTTTTAGGCGGCGCTCCCGAAGTGAACGGAACGAACGAAAAAATAAAAAATTTTATTAAGAAGGTTTAAATAAAATGGAACAGGCAAAGAGAAAAATCAAAATTGCGATCGTCGGCTGTGGCTGTCGTGGCAGAAGCTTGATTCGCTTAATGCTCGATTTGGAAACGTACGATATCGTTGCCGTATGCGATAACTATGAAGATAAAGCGGAAGACGCCGCAAAAAGAGTCGTGGAAGGTGGTGGGGAAAAACCCCTTATCTATACCGACTACATAAAGCTCTACGAAGAAGTAAAGCCCGAAGTGGTGTACGTAGCGACGAGCTGGGAAACGCACGTGCGCGTTTCGATCGACGCGTTAAAGCGTGGCTTAGCGGTGGCAATGGAAGTTGGGGGCGCGCATAACTTTGAAGAGCTTCAAGAGCTGGTAGAAGTATACGAGCAGACGAAAACGCCGTTTATGTTTATGGAGAATTGTTGCTACGGCGAAAACGAATTGTTGGCAACGAGCTTAGTAAGAAACGGTAAATTCGGGGAAATCGTTTGGTGTCACGGCGCGTATCGGCACGATCTGCGCGGAGAAGTAGCTTCGGGCGACGTGAACAGACATTATCGCTTGAACCATTATTTAAACCGCAACTGCGAAAACTATCCCACGCACGAATTCGGACCGATTGCAAAAATTATCGGGATCAATCGCGGGAACAGAATGGTTTCCCTCGTTTCGCGTTCGTCGAAGGCGGCGGGTATGAAAGATTTCGTTAATGGAAGTGATAAATATGCGCACTTGCGCGATAAAGAATTTAAGCAGGGCGACGTGTTCGAAACGATCATCACTTGTGAAAACGGGGAAATGGTCTCTTTGAAATTAGACACGACTTTGCCTTTCTATTATAGCCGTGAATTTACCGTTCGCGGTACACGCGGCGGATATAATCAAGACTGCAACTGCGTTGTTTTTAGCGGCGAAGAAGACGGTATTCCTTCGGCAGAAGCGCGCGTGAAATTTTTTAATAACGCAGGAAAATATAAAGAATACTTGCCTGAAATTTGGCAAAATCCGGGCAGAATGGTCGATCTGGGGCACGGCGGTATGGACGCGTTTTTGTTTATGTCCTTTGCCGATTGCTATTTGAACGGCAAGGAAATGCCGATCGACGTATACGACGCGGCGGCGTGGATGGCGATCACGTATTTATCGGAAAAATCGGTGCTGGAAAACCGTATCGTAGAAGTTCCCGACTTCACGAAAGGCGCGTATAAAGTTAGACCGATCAAAGACGTGGTTGAGTTCCCCGTAATCGAAAAATAATTAAATAAAGGAAAAAGAAAATGTTTGAAAAAATCACCCCCGAACAAGCGGGGATCAGCTCGGAGAGAGTGATTGAATTTATTCAAAAGCTCGAAAAACGCGGCTCTTCCACACACGGCGTACTGTTTATGAAAGGGGATAAAATTTTTACGGAAGCCTATTGGAAGCCTTTTCATAAGGATTTTTGCCATAGACAGTATTCGCAAACGAAGAGCTTCGTCGGCGTTGCGATCGGGCTGTTGTTGGAAGAAGGAAAACTTACGCTTGACGATAAAATCGTAGATTATTTCCCCGACAAGGTAGACGGGGAATGGCAGAAATATTTTACCGAACAGACGATCCGCGAAATGCTGACGATGACGACGGTCGGCGGCTCGTACAGTTGGTTTATATCGGGCGACCCCGACAGAGTTCACCACTACTTCAACGAGCCACGCAACACCCACCCGTCGGGTACGCTTTGGGAGTACGACAGCCCCGGTTCGCAAGTGCTTTGCGCGCTCGTGGAAAAATTATCGGGGAAACCCTTGCTCGAATATCTCAAAGAAAAGCTGTTCAATAAAATGAACGCTTTCCAAACGGCGAGAATTTTGAAAACGCCGAACGGGGATTCGTGGGGGGATTCGGCGATGGTTTGTCCTCTTCGGGATATGGCGGCGTTCGGGCGGCTCGTAATGAACTACGGCGAATGGAACGGAGAACGATTGATTAGCGAGGACTATTTGCGCGAGGCGACTTCTAAGGTAGTATCCAACGTGGAGAGCGCGCATTATTCCGCTTGCGAGGAAGGCTACGGCTATCAGATTTGGCGAGTGATCGGCAACGGCTTTGCGTTCGTGGGACTGGGCGATCAGTTGACCGTTTGTTTCCCCGAAAAGGACTTTTTGTTCGCTTGCACCGCAGATAATCAAGGCTCGGCGTTCGTTCGGAGAATGATTTTCCAAAACTTAGAAGAGCTGTTCGTAGAACAAATGCAAGACGAGCCTTTGCCTGAAAATCCTTCGGCGCAAAAACGGCTGGACGAATTGCTTTCTAACTTAGAGCTTCGAAGCGTAAAAGGCTTAGCCGACAGCGCGTTCCGCCAAGAATTAAACGGCGCGGAATACCTTTGCGAAGAAAACCCGATGGGAATCACCAAATTTTCGTTCGTGTTCAACGACGAAAAAACGGGCGAGCTTCATTATACGAACGCGCAGGGGGATAAGGTGCTTCCTTTCGGCGTAAATCATAACGTATTCGGGAAATTCCCGCAGCTTGGGTATTCGGACGAAGTAGGCGCAACGCCCACGACGGACGGGTTTATGTACGACGACGCGGTTTCGTTTGCTTGGCTGGAAGAAAAGAAGTTGCTTTTATTCGTGCAAATCATTGATAAATATTTTGGCAATATGAGCGCGCTGTTCGCCTTTAAAGGCGACGAAGCGCACGCGAATTTCACCAAAACGGCAGAAGCGTTTTTGGACGAATACGAAGGGAAACTCGTAGCTAAGAAAAAAAGTTGAAAACGGTAGATAAACGAGAAGAAAATACCTGTTAACTTCTCGTGTAAAAATAAAATTAAAGAAAAAAATGGTAAAAGGAGAAAACAATGAAAAAGAAACAATTTTTGGCATTAGCCTTAGGCGGAATGATGGCGTTCGGTACGGTAGCTGCGGGTTGTGGCGACACGGGCGCGAGCAACGGAAAGACGACGGAGCTTCGCGTCACCCTTTCTTCGGGCGGTATCGGTTCTCAATGGCTGCAAAACGCAATGGACCGCTTTGAAAAATTAAAAGCCAACGAGTCCTACGCGGAAGGGAAAACGGGCGTTAAGTTTAAAGAACCCATCGAAGCGGTCACGCCTCCTACCGATTTGAGTACGGAAGCAAACCATATCTTTTTCGTGGAACAAAAAGACCGCGTGACGGTGGAAGCGGCGAACGGCACTTGGATGGATTTGACCGACGTAATTCAATCGAAAGAATACGAAACGCGGGACAGCGAAGCGATTTCCATTGAAGATAAGCTTACGCCTACCGTTAGAAGTACCCTTAAAATCGGGGATAAATATTACGGCTTGCCGCATTACGAATACTACGGCGGGTTGACCTACGATATTGATTTATTCGAAGGGAAGAGAAACGGCGCGCGCGACGACGACGGGCAAAAATTGTATTTAGCGGCAGAGGGCGCGAGCGACACGACGGAATATACCAGCCAAAAATTCGGTTGCACTATCCATTTAGTCAACGATTTGAGTGATAAATCCTGCGGACCTGACGGGCAGTTTGACACGGTTGACGACGGTTTGCCTACTTCTTACGCGGAATTTTTCACTCTTTGCGAATATATGCAAGAAGAAGGCTGGCAGCCTGTTCAAATGACGGGTATGCATATTAACTATTCGAATTTGTTTATGATGGGGGTTTGGGCGCAGCTTGCAGGGGATAGAATGACCACCTATTTTTCCCTTGACGGCGAAATCGAAGTCGTCACGGGCGAAACGGAAGAAAACCTCTTTCCCGGTATTGATTATATTAAAAAGCCCAAAACCGAACTCGTCACGGTGGCGGATACCGTCAATACCCAAGCGGTATTTAATATGGTGGAAAGATACTACGCGCAAGCGGTGTTGACGATTATTGAAAGAGAAGGCTTTTTCAGCGACGACGCGAACACGGAAACGGTGGACCACCACGATACGCACTATAATTATTTGCTCAGCGGCTTTGATACTACTTATCCCGTCACGCCGTTCCTTATTGAAGGAAGCTTTTGGCATAACGAAAGTAAATTAAACGGTGATTTCGATCTGTTCTATTATGATTATAACTACGTGAAGTCGAGAAACGTGGGTTGGATGTCTTTGCCCGTCACGATGGACGAAACGATTGAAGAAAACGACGAAAAGGCGCACGCGATCGTGTTGCCCGATATTGCGGGGGCTTGGTGCTACGCGAACGCAAAATATGAAAAAGATCCCGAGCTTTCTGCCGCGATCAAGGATTTCATTGCTTTCTTATATTCCGACGCAGAGCTTTCGCATTTCACGGCGGAAACTGGGTTGGCGAGATCTGTTGATTATCAACTGTTGGAAACGGACGAGGACTCTATGCCTGAATTTTATAAAAACTTATGGCAGGCAAGAGTGGACGGTACGGTGATTATTAACGGTAGTACGGCGACTGCGTATGAAGAAATTAGCGGCGAATTGCGTTTATCGCCCCCGTATTATTGGCACGGCTTCACGGGATCGAGCAGCGAAAATCTTTTAAAAATGCTGCGTGCTAATAAATCTAAAAAATTATGGGATATTTTCAAGGATACGATTAGATCTTACAAATAAGAAGACGAGGTGATTTTATGGCGATAAAAGCGAAAAAGGGCTGGACTCGAAAACAAAAAAGATTGTTGTTTTGTTCGTTGATCCTTGCCGTTCCCATATTGCAGTTTATTCTCTTTTACGTGTACGTAAACTTAAATTCCATTTTATTGGCGTTCCAAACCTACGAGCGGAAAAGTGGAGCGACGGGCTATAATATT
>JAFUJR010000036.1 GCA_017468085.1 Clostridia bacterium
GGGGTAAAGGTTTTGCAGACCCGTGCCTTACCACTTGGCTATGGCGCCATCTCTGCCTGCTTTTCGCAGTTTAGATAAATAAAAAAACAGCACGGATATTTTGGAGCGGGAAACGAGATTCGAACCCGCGACATTCACCTTGGCAAGGTGACGCTCTACCACTGAGCTATTCCCGCATACTTTATCCGCACTGTTTTTTGTTGGTGGAAGCTACAGGGATCGAACCTGTGACCCTCTGCTTGTAAGGCAGATGCTCTCCCAGCTGAGCTAAGCTTCCGTTGAAAGCCTAATAACTATACCACATCCGAAAAAGAAAGGCAAGCATTTTTACGCACTTTTTGAAATTTTTTTTATTTTTTTTAAAAAATTTTTTCGCGTTCTTTTTTTCTGCCTTTTTATGGGATTTTCTCGACTTTTCGCTATTGACATTTCATGCTTTGTATGCTAAACTAAAAAGAAAAAGGAGCTTTTGCTATGTTAAAAAATATTCCTAAAATTGTCAGCCCCGCCCTTTTAAAGGTGCTTTGCGAGATGGGGCACGGCGATGAGATCGTTATTGCGGACGGAAATTTTCCTGCGGAAACCTACGGTCAACGCGTTATCCGCGCGGACGGGCTTGGTGGGGAAGAAATACTGGACGCCGTTCTTTCTTTAATCCCTTTAGATACCTACGCGCTGGAAAATCTGCTTTTGATGCAGACGACGAACGGCGACCCCACGCCCGAAATTTGGGACAAATATTTCACGATTGCAAAGAAACACGACGACAACCTGCGCGCAGGAAATTTGGAGCGTTTTGCCTTCTATGAACGCGCGAAAAAGGCTTACGCCGTCATCGCAACGGGCGAGGGCGCAATTTACGCCAACGTTATCGTTAAAAAGGGTGTTATCAAGTAAGGAATCATGTTTTTATATTACGTTCGGCACGGCGACCCCATTTACGAGCCCGACAGCTTAACGGAGCTTGGGCGCAAGCAAGCGCAGGCGCTTTCTAACCGATTCGCCTTGTACGGCTTAGACGAAATTTATTCGTCTACGTCCACACGCGCGCAAATGACCGCAGAACCCACCGCAAAGCGTTTGCATTTGCCGATTATTCCTTGCGATTGGGCGCACGAGGGGCTGGTTTACGAGGATTTTTCGGTTACCAAAGAGGACGGGGCGCGAAGTTGGGTTTTCTTTAATTCGCATTTTATCGACCTATTTAATTCCCAGGAAGTTATCGCGCTTGGGGATAAGTGGTATACGCATTCCGCCTTTAAAAACGAACGCTTTGAAAGCGGTATCGTGCGTATTCATAACGCGGTGGACGAGTTTATGCTCTCTTTTGGATATAAACACGACAGAGCGCGTAAACGCTATCAACGGGTAGGCGTTACCAAGCGGGCGGACGGCGAGGAAAAACGGATTGCGCTTTTTGCACATCAAGGGTTTGGTCTTGCCTTTTTAAGCAGTCTTTTGGATATTCCGTATCCCTTCTTTTGCACGCATTTCGACATTTCGCATACGGGCACGTCGGTAATTGCATTTGGCGACGACGGAGAGTTCGTTTATCCCAAATTGTTGCAGCACTCTAACGATTCTCATTTATATAAAGAGGGATTGACGACGGGATATAATAATATGCACAATGTATAATTTATATGACAAAACCGCGACCTTTTAGGCCGCGGTTTTTTGCTGATTTTCATAAAGATAGGGGGCAGGTACGCGTTGAAATTCTTTTTGCTACACCTGCGAGCGTATGAAAGAACGCACGGCAAGTAGTAAGACTGCCTGCAAGCTCAGCTTGCTAGAAATCTTTGAATTTCTTTTTGTCCGTATAGCAAATACGCTGTGCGGCAAACCGCCCGCTCATCCCTGCGGCAGGCAAACCGCCGCTCTGTATAATCCATTGTCCCGCCAAAATAAAGCCTTTTAAGCCCTTGATTCTGCCGTTTTGCATCAAGCTCTTGCCGCGCTTGGTATGGATAAAGCCTTGGAAAGATCCATGACGGGAGTTTAAATACCGCTGATAGGTGCAAGGCGTAACGACGTCGATAACTTCCAACTCGTCCGCGACGTCGGGATAAAGCGTTTTTGCAATCGCCAACATTTCTTCCGCGACGCGCTGTTTTTCCTGCTTATATCTGCCGCCCGCTTTCACACCGTTCCACCAATGGAACATATCGTCGTCGCTGTGGATAGTGGCTTGAATTACGCAATACTCGTCGCTCCCTTTCAGCGAATCGTCGTAGATATAATTGCGGAAGGTTACGTGCGAATAGGGACGGTTGATGGTGATAGGGGTGGACAGACGGAGTTTAATGGACAAGGACTTGTCCGCCAAGCGTCTGGGACACTTGAACACCGTCGTCGTGTAGGTGTAAATGGGATAATTGCGAACGCTTGCCAAGCGTTCGTCCATTTCCTTGTTGCGATATTTATTTTCCAGAAGGTTGACGAGCGTGTGTTCTACGGGCGTGGTGGCAACCACCCAATCTGCCTCTAAAACCTCGCCGTTGCGTAAGGTAACGCCCTTTGCAACGTTGTTTTCTACGTTGATTTTGGTTACGAGCGTACCCTTACGGATTCTGCCGCCCAAATCCAAATACCGCTTTTCCATACGCTCGATCATCGCAAGCGAGCCGCCGCGCGGAACGCCGCCGTCGCCGCCCGAAATATGCCCAAGCATATATAAAAGGCTCATAAAATTATAATGGGGCGCAATCAAATCCTGCACCGCGTCGCGGATATACGGGTTTTTAAAACGTTGCACGTAATCGCGCGCGGACAATTTAGAAAACTTATTTACCCAATATAAATCTCCGCCTTGCGTAAATGCAAGTTTCAACAAATCGAACAGATTCATAAGCTCCATCGGTTTGTCTATGGGCGGGTCGATTTTTTGGAAACGGCGAACAAGTTTAATAAAACGCTTAATTTCCTTTTTATCTTCGGGCGCGAGCGCGAGCAATTCTTTTTCGAGCTTATTAAGGTCCGTCCAATAAATAAATTCCGTGCCGTCCGAGTGGCGCATTTTCATCAAATCGTCTTGCTCAAAGAACTTGGTTTCGTGCGTGATCGCGTGCGTATCCCGCCAAATTTTATAGGTAGGGGAGGACGGATTGGAGCCTGCAAGCCAGTGAATACAGCCGTCAATGTAACAGCCTTGTCTTTCCCAGCCGATGCACGCGCCGCCCGCTACGGCATTTTTTTCTAAAATCAGAGTGTCGTACCCGTTTGCGCGCAGATAAATACCTGCCGTAAACCCTGCAACACCGCCGCCGATAATAATCGCTTTTTTCATTCAGTCATTTTCCTTTTGTCGCAAAAAATCCCGCGTGAGGCGGGGTTTTTCTTCGTTCTACATCTCTTATATTACCTTATAAAGGGGGAGTTTGTCAAGTTGATTGTTATAAAAACGGGAAGAAAGTTCAACAAAAGTTGAAAAAGTGTTAAAGATTTATAAAATGAAGTGCGAAGATATCATAAGGTAAGAAAAGAGCAGTCCGTGGAGTAAGCCTATAAAAAAATTTGTTTTTGGTGTTTACAAATAAAAAAAGGCGGTTATATATAAATAATTCCGTATTTGTGGCGCGAGTAGCTCGCTTGCGATTGACAAAAGGGGGAATACGTGGTATACTATCCGTATACAAAAAAATAAAAACAGAGGTTTTATTATGAAATACGCACTTGGCAGAATTATGGCAGAAGAAATCAGCTACTCGATGAACCGCATTAAGGTTGCTCCCGATACGAAGTTTGAAATTAAGCCCCAATTTTCCCGTACTGTTAGAAGAGTACAGGAAAACGACAAGGTTTGGTTCTTGACGCTTGAAGTTAAAGTGGAATCCACCGAAGAAGCACCCAAGCCCTTCAATTTGAAGGTTCGTCTTGTCGGCGCTTTCGAGGCAGAGGACGTGGTAACGGAAGAAGACCGTCATGACCTTGTTATCAATATGACGGAAATCGTATATCCCTACCTTCGCGCGGCGGTTTCGTCCGTGACGGCAAACGCATTCATCAACCCCTTGATGTTGCCCGTTATTCCCGCAGGTACGATGTTCCCCGAGGACAGAGGGGAAGCGCCCGCAACGGAACTTAACTAATTGATAAGAAACGGAATAAAACCGACCTTTCGTATTTGTTACGAAAGGTCGGTTTTTTCTTCTATTCCGTCCGTCAATTCCTCAAAAGAGACGTCAAAAATTCTCAATATTTTTATAATATTGTATAACGACGGCTCTACTTTGTTGCATTCCCATTCGCTGACGCGCTGTTGCGTGGTCTGCATTTTTTCGGCAAAATCTTTTTGGCTGATTTTATGGAATTTTCGCAGAGCTTTTAAGTTTTCCCCAAACGTCTTCATATAAACATTTTACACTAAACACCGTGTTTTTATTTGACATACACTAAAATTAGTGTTAAAATAAAGAAAAACTAAGGAGGTATAAAAAATGTGTCCGTATTACAACGATACGCAAAACGTATGTAAGATTTACAAAACCACGCAAAACGAAAGCAATAAGAGGGATTATTGCCTTGAGTGTAGGTGTTCTTATAAAGAATGTCCAAATTACAAACAGCTTTCTAAGGTGTATAACGGCAATCCGCCTTCGCCTTACAATTATTGATAGGAGGGAAATATGGCATATCAACAATTAACCGCAGATGAAGTAAAAAGTTTTATAAAAGGATATCTAAGTAGTCGGGGTTTTAAAAATTTTGAAATTCGTTCAGATGCAACGGCTGTTATGTCAGGGATAAAGCTTTCTTCGAGCGAAATAGAGATTTTCTTTCTTATCTATTATTTAAAAAATGAGATTGCTTTTTTGGTTGATTTTAACGAAGTGATAAAAAAAGCTATTCCGCAGGAGCAATTAATGGATTTTAAGGATGTTTATTTCAAAGATACAGACGGTATACTTGGTTATGGAAAAGGAGAAAATTTGACCTATGGAAAAGGACTTAATTATGAAAATTTAACTGATTTAAAGGAAAAGTTGGATTTCTTAGTGAAAGACGGAACAAAACTAATCGATTTTATGGCGGATAGGGTGGAAGCGATTACCCAAGGGAAGTTCTCAAGTCAAGAACAGACGGCAAGGCAAGAGCCGCAAAGGTTGGTAATTCATCAAACCGTACAAAGCGTAAGTATAACGAAAAAACACAACGGTTGGGCGACAGCGGGATTGATTTGTTCCTTTTTATGTCCACCGATTGGCTTTATTTTAAGTTGGGTGGGGATAGCCAACTATAAAAAATATAATTCGGGGTTAGGCGTGTCGATTGCAGGCATTTTCCTTTCCGTTGCGTTGATGTTTACCGTGCTTTATTTCATACAACAATAAGGGGGAGGTAAATTATGTACGACGTATTAAACTCATATAGATCGATAGTAGGATATATAGATAATAATCAAATTTTGGACACGGGCTTTTCTATCGTGGGGTATATTAGTGGCGACGATATTTTAAGCCCGTCGTATTCCATCATCGGAAAAGTGCATAGCAACGGAGATATTTTAAACGCGTCTTATTCCCTCATAGGTAAGGTGGATAACAACGGAGATATTTTAAATTTAAGTTACTCAATCGCAGGTTTTTCTAATTGTAGCAACAAAAAGGCGGTGGGCGCTGCCGCGGTATTATTGGGTTTGCTTTGATTAATAACAGACCAAAACGCACCCTACAAAGGGGGCGTTTTGGCTCAATACTCTTTTTTATTTGACATGTACTAAAATTAGTGTTAAAATAAAGAAAAACTAAGGAGGAAATAAATGAAGAAGTGTCCTTTTTGCGAAACGGAAAACGAAGATAACGTGAACGAGTGTATTTTTTGTGGTGGAGAATTATCGATAGAGGGGGCTTTTGTACAAACGGAAGAAGATAATGATGGGAGTCTTTATAGTGTGCTGATGCCGCCGAATAAGTACAAGGGCGTAATTAAAGACGTAAAAAAATTTCTTAAAATAGGAACAGGAGAAGCGAAGAACTGTTGCGAACTCGGTCAAATTGACGGATTATCGAAAGCGGAAGCGGAAACGCTTGCGGTGAAACTTCGTAGCGGATTTTTTCCTACGCGAGCTGTTAAGACGAGTTTGGTTGCGGAATATAAAAAAGGACTTGCTAAAGATAAAAGCTGGGAAGTCAAACTTCTTTATGGGGAACAAAACCCTGCGGTAATTGAATTCTTTACCCATTATTTTGATTTAGATATGCCAACGGCAAAGGATCATTTATATTTTTGCATGTACGACGGTGATGGAACGGTATACGCAACGGATTGCAAGGCGGAAGCGGACGACCTCGCATTGAAATTGCGGGCGTTGGGTGCGGAAGTATCGGTAACGGAAGGGGAAGCTATAGAATAAGCGAAATAGAAACCGTCTAAAACTTGATGGAGTAGCCCCCGAAAGTTTGCTCAACTTTCGGGGGTATTTCTGTAATTTGTGCCTACCGTGTACGCGATGAAATGCAAAAACACGCCCAAAATGAGCGTGTTTTTTATTGTATACGAAATAAAGCGAAGCGGTATTTCGCGGAAAACCACGCGATGGTCGGGTGGCTCAGTCAAGGTTTACCGATGAGTAGAAACGTCATACCGACCAAGCGGAGCGAGTGGAGCGTATCTAATAAAATCACAACCACAATTCGGCATTTCGCATTTGATAAGGCTTTGCCTTGTCAATACTCCGCGCTTTCGATAACGCCCCCGCCAAGACAGTTGATTCCGTCGTACAAAACGGCGTATTGTCCTTCGGTAACCGCACGTTGTTTTTCTGCAAATTCGATATGCAAATTGCCGTTATCACGCACGGAAACAAGCACTTTTTGGTCGGGCTGGCGGTAACGGAATTTCGCCGTGCACTCAAATTCGTTTGTCTGTGGCTTAAAGGGTATCCAATTAAAGCCCGAAACCTCGCAGGACTTGGAAAATAAAGGGGTTTCGTCGCCGTGGGAAACGTAGAGCACGTTGTTTGCCAAATCCTTTCTGACGACGAACCACCGTCCGCCGTCCCCCTCGCCCTTGACGCCGCCAAGCTCTAAGCCCTTGCGCTGACCGAGCGTGTAGTACATCAAGCCTTGGTGTTCGCCGACCTCTCTGCCGGAAAGGTCTAAAATTTTGCCTTTTTGGGCGGGCAGGTACGAGCTGAGGAACTTTCTAAAATTCCGTTCGCCGATAAAACAGATGCCCGTGCTGTCCTTCTTTTTTGCGGTAGCAAGTCCGTGTTTTAAAGCAATTTCGCGGATTTCGGGTTTTTCCATATCCTGTAAGGGGAACAAAACGTCCGCAAGCTGAGGCTGGGAAAGCTGATTTAAAAAGTAGGTTTGGTCCTTGTTTTGGTCCTTCGCTTTTTGCAGATAATGTACGCCGTCCAAATGCAGAATTTTGCAATAATGTCCCGTCGCGATATAGTCCGCGCCCAAGCGTTTCGCCTCTTGTAAAAAAGGACCGAATTTAATCTCTCGGTTGCACAAAACGTCGGGGTTGGGCGTTCTGCCCGCCTTGTATTCGGCGAGGAAATAGGAAAAAACCCTATCCATATATTCCTTTGCGAAATTGACGGTGTAATAAGGAATATCGAGAACGGAGCTCACACGGCGCACGTCCGCGAAATCGTCCTCGGCGGTACAACAACCGTTTTCGTCTACCTCGTCCCAATTTTGCATAAACAGCCCGATAACGTTATAACCCTGCTCTTTTAAAAGCAGAGCCGCAACGGAGCTATCCACTCCGCCGCTCATACCGATTACGACGGTTTTTGACATAAATACCTCTTTTTTGCGCCGCCGTACCGCGAGTAGGAACGGGGAGCAAGATAAAAAATCCTTTAATTTGAAAATAGTATATCATAAACGCTTGCAAAAAGCAAACAAAAAATAGTAAAATAGAATAGCTTAAATGCATACGTACCCGTAGCTCAGCTGGATAGAGCACAAGCCTCCGACGCTTGGTGCCGTTGGTTCAAATCCAATCGGGTATACCAAAAGGGAGATGGCCACGGGGTTATCTCCCTTTTGGTATACTTGGTCGCTTGAAACGACGAATTATCGTTGGTTCACGCGCAGGGCGCAGCTTGACGAAGAAACGAAGAAGAACGAGGGTAAAAGCAAGCCCGACGCTTCGGCGGAGCCGATATACAATCGGGTATACCTTTTGGTATACTTGGTCGCTTGAAACGACGAGTTATCGTTGGTTCACGCGCAGGGCGCAGCTTGCGTTCCGTTTTCCATTATGTTTCATAAGTTTTAGAAAGATTGTCAAAATTTAATCAGTTTCTGCAAAAACATTGTTTTTGTCGTGCGCGTATGTTATAATTAGGGAACGAATTATCTTTATAGCAAGGGTAATTTTTGAAAAAGAAGGAGAATGGATTATGCGTAAAGGAATAAAAATCTGTGCTTGCATGGGCGCGTTGCTGTTTTCCCTCCCCGTTTGGGGCGGTTGCGGCGAAGAAAAAAGCAGCGTACAAGCCATTTCCCCTAAGAATGGCAAAATCGTTTTGCTTGCCAACGACGAGGTGGCAAATTTCGCTTCGGGGTATATGATCGGTAAATCGGACGATTACCGCGATATTCAAAAGGGCGACCACTACTTTATGGAGGATTTGAAGATAGAGTGGACGGCGACGGGCGAGCCCGTTGGGTACGAGGTGAAGCTTTCGAGAAACGCAGATATGTCCAACGCGCAAATTTTCAACACGGATAAAGCTGAACTCACTTTGCCCGATTTGCTCGTTTCCACCACTTATTATTGGCAGGTTACAGCGGATTACGGCACAAAAAAGGACGCATCTAAAATCTTTTCCTTTAAGACGGCAAGCACGCCGAGAACGATTAAGATCGACGGGGTTTCCAACACGCGCGATATCGGCGGTTATATGACGGAGAGCGGAAAAAGAGTGCGCCAGGGCATGGCGTTTAGAGGGGCGTATTTAGACGAAATTACACCGCAGGGAAGAACGGACGCCATAGGCAGGTATGCGATCAAGACGGATTTAGACCTCCGTAAGTCGAATGAGGGGACGAGCGGGCAAGGCTCGCCGCTCGGTGAAGATATTTTGTATTATAACTATTCCTGCCCCTACTATTTAAGCAAAACGGGCACGGGCATCAATAACCCCGACAATCACGAAAATTTGGCAAATGCCGTAAGAGTGTTCGCCAACGAAAGCAATTATCCCGTACTTTTTCACTGCTCGGTGGGACGGGATAGAACGGGTATGATCTCCATGCTCCTTTTGGGCTTGCTCGGCGTGGGCTATGAAGATATTTGTATGGATTACGAGCTGTCGTTTTTCTCCTACCGCGGTTGCTTGGACGGCGCGACGACCAAGCAGATGATGGATACGTTTACATCCACTTACATCTATATTGCAAAGTATTTAGACGTCAAAGAAAGCTTTGCCGTAAATTGCGAGGCATATCTTTTAGACGTCGGCGTAACGCAAGCGGAAATCGATGAAATCCGTCGTATTATGTTGTAAGGGTAAAATTGCATAATCAAAGCCGCGGCGGAATTGCTTTCCGTCGCGGCTTTTGTCTGTTCGTAAAGGATTATTTCTTGAAACGGTTGAAAAAACCGAAAATCTTAGGCTTTTCCTTTTTGCCGTCCGCACCGTCCGAGGGAGGAGCGTCCGTTGCCGCCGCTTCTTCCTCGCGCGGAGATTGTTTTTTCTCTTGGCGGTCTTGCCGCTTTTGTTCTCGCTTTTGCCGTTTTTGTTCCTTTTTTTCTTCCCTGTGTTCTTCCACAAGCCTATCCAGCTTTTCGCGCATGGGGGAAACCTCGGGTTCTTCTACCTCTTTGCCCGTCATTTTTCTGAAAAAATTATTCACCTTCGTGATGGGCTTTTTCAGTTCTTCCACGTCTGCCATAATCGCTTCCTTTAAGAAGGTTGCGTAGCTGTTGATGATATGTAAAATAATATCGAGGGTTACTTGCAACAGCCAACCGACTAAGGACAAGATGGTGAGGAGCATCGAAAGGGGTTTTACGCTTTCCATCGATACCCATAAACCGTAAAGGGAGATGGCAAGCGTTAAAAATTTGATGACGCGCACACAAATTTTGTACAACGTTTTTACCGTCTTTTTCAAATCTTTGTTGCCGCTACGGAAGGTAACGATAACGTGGAAAATATAATACGCCACCGCCAGCGCAAGGGAGATGACGTTCGCCCAAAAAATACCCGTTTGCGCGATGACGGAGTAGGTAAGAAAAGCAATGGGGAACAGGGGGATGATAATATCAAAGACGCGTTTTATCCGCAAAAAATCGTTTTTAATTTTCTTAAACGCCGCCATAGAATAATCTAACATTTTCCGTCCTCCTTATAGATTATTTATCCTTGCGTTTTTCTCCGTTTTCTTTGGGCGGTTTGCCAAAATAGGAGTAAAATCCGCATACCAGGTTCGCGTTGAACAGTTTTTTCTTCTTGTCTGCGCGCTTGCCGAAATATCTTTCAAAATCGGGCAGCGAGGTCAAAATATAAGCATTCCAATCGGGTAGGGAGCGGAAGGTTTTTCCAAACGCCTGCATCAGTGCGCGCACCTCTTTTTCTTCGCTCAACCTTTCGCCGTAGGGGGGATTGGAAAGAAGTACGCCGTATTTTTGCTCGCAAGTAAAGCGAGTGGCGTCGGCAACGGAAAAACGGATACGTCCGTCTACGCCTGCGCGCTTTGCGTGATATTTGGCAATGGAAATTGCTTCGGGATTTATGTCGGAGGCGAAAATCACGGGTTTAGCCGCGCGGTTTTCTCTGTCCTTTGCCTCCTCTTTGGCGAGTTCTAAAATCCCTTTCGGCGCGCACGTCCAAGCGGTAAAATCAAATTCGCGGTGCAAGCCGGGCGCAATGTTTAAGGCTTTCATCGCCGCTTCGATGGGGAGCGTTCCGCTTCCGCAAAAAACGTCTGCAAACGGCTTTTCCACGTCCCGTTCGGGGTTGTAAAAGGTGCTGTCGATAAGCCCCGCCGCAAGCGTTTCTTTCAAGGGCGCGCTGTACGCAAGCGAGCGGTAGCCCCGTTTGTGCAATCCCTCGCCCGAGGTATCAAGGGTTATCGTTACTTCGTCCTTATATACGGAAATACCGACGATGGCGCGGGGGCCCGTTTCGGGGAAGGTGGCACGGCGTAAATTCAGCTTGTCCGCAAGGCGGCGGATAATTGCTTTTTTGGCAACCCCGCCCGAAACTTTGATCGCCGCGAGCGTGCTTTGCACGCTCTTTCCGTCCATTAAAATTTTATAATCGGCGCAGAGCCAATTTTCCCAAGGAATGGCGTAAATCCCCTCGTACAGCTCGTCAAAGGTAACGGCGTGAAAACGGGAAAGGACGATAAGCACGCGCTCTCCGCTTCGCAGAAAAACGTTAAGGCGCGCAATATCCTGCCAATCTCCCTCGATTTCGATGCGCCCGTTTTCGGCAGGCGCTTTTTCGTAACCGAGCGAAAAGAGCTGGCGTTTTGTAATTTGTTCCAAGCCCGACGCAACGGGGATAAGTAATTTCATACCAAATATTATAAAGAAAAAAAGCCGATTTGTCAAGACGTTGCAGAAAGATTGACAACGGGGATTTTTGGGCGTATAATAAAAGGTATGGAAAATAAGGTGAAACGCAATTACGATCTCGTAATGCAAGAACAAATGAAAACCGTCGAAAAAGGTACGCCGCTTTTGCTTCATAGCTGCTGCGCGCCCTGCTCTTCCGCGTGTTTGGAGCGGTTGAAGGATACCTTCAAAATCACCGTTTTGTACTATAATCCAAATATCGACGAGGACGCGGAATACGAAAAACGCAAAGCCGAGCAAATCCGTTTTTTAAAGGAAACGGGCTGGGCGGACTTTTTGGATTGCGACTACGACGCGCAGGCGTTTGCCGAAATGGCAAAGGGGCTCGAAAACGAACCCGAACGGGGGGCGAGGTGCTATCGCTGTTATGCTTTGCGCCTTTCTAAAACCGCGCAAATCGCCAAGGAAAACGGCTTTCAATGGTTTGGCACGACCTTGACCTTATCCCCGCATAAAAACCACGAGTGGTTGAACGAAATCGGCGAAAAGGAAGGGAGTAGGTATGCGTTGAACTATCTTTTTAGTGATTTTAAAAAGCAGGGCGGGTATTACCGCTCCATTGATTTATCCAAACAATACGGCTTATATCGGCAAGACTTTTGCGGCTGTAAATATTCGCGCAAGGCATAGGCAGGTATGTTTTGAAGCTACGTATATAAGGAAAATATAAAAAAGAACCGCCGTCTTGGCGGTTCTTTTTTGCTTTAAAGCCTCTTAATCTTCACGTTGCCGCAAAGCACGTCCGAATAAGAATAGGCGGTTTTGCCTAAATAGTCCTTATCGTCGGGTCGGACGGTGAAGAGGGCGGGGTAAATTCCCGACAGCACGCCCGAAAAGCTCACGCTTTTATTTCTGCCCAAATTCACGCGTACCGCCACTCGACTATCCGCGTAATCTCTTACCATTTGTTTGACGTCTTTTATATTTTTCGTCGGCTTAATCATACCCATAGTATACCCAAAAAAAGGAAAATTATCCCGCGTCCGTTCTAAAAATTTTTCGTTCCGCATACGATAGGTAGACGAGAATTTCGGCAAAGAAAGGAGGATTTTTATGGCGATTCAAGCGGAGTTTGAAACCTATCGCTACGTGGGTGAGGTATGCCGATTGCGCGGTCAGTCCATTGTGGAGTGCCGTCTGCCCGGCAGTGAAATCAGCAGTATTTTGGCGGTGCAAGCGACGGCGATCCCGTCCGATTGCACGTGCGTGGACGGCGAAGTGCGCTACGGCGGCAAAGTCGTAATTGGTATCGTGTACGAGGATGGGGATAAAAAGATATGTCGCGCAGAGCGCGGCGCGGAGTTTTTCCACAAAGCCGAGGGAGGCGCGGTGTCGCCTGCTTGCTTTGCAAAAGCGGCGTTCGCTACGGAAAATATCTCGTGGCGGCGCGAGGGATCGGGGTTGTATATTTCCGTCATCGTAGACGCGGATCTATCCGTTTACGGCGGCAAGCAAATGGAATATTTGACGGGAGGCGAAGGGCTTTTTACCCAAACGCAGACGCAGACGGTGCGCAAGACGGTGTGCGTATCGGGCGAAACGGAGGGCGAAGACGAGTTTGACGCCGACTACGTGGGCGACGTGCTGATGCACAGCGAAAAAGCGGTGGCAAGCCGTGTGAGCGCCGAGGACGGGCAAATCACCGTTGAGGGGGAAATTGCCCTGCATATCTGCGTGTTAAAGCCCGACGACGGCGTTTGCTCTTACGAGCGGTTGTTGCCCTTCCGTATGCAAATCCCCTGCGACGAGGCGTATGGCGAGGTGAGCGTAGGCGCGAGAATGGGGATAAAAGCGGCGCACCTTAGCGCAGCGGTGGACGAAGAAAAAGGAAAGAGCAAAATGGTGCTTTCTTACGCCCTCTCCGCAGACTGTTTTTTGTATATCAAAGAGGAGCTTGGCGTGGCGTGCGACGCGTTTTCTTGCGAGCAAGAAATCCTGCTTAAAACGCAAAACGACGGGGGCAGGTATTTGACGAATACAGTAAAATGCACGGAACACATAAGCGGGTCCGCCGCGCTTTCCCCTTTGGTGGAGGGCGCGTTGCAGGCGGCTTTGATGCCGCGCGCGGAAATTTCGTGTAGGAAGACGGAAAACGGCTTCGAGGCGGAGGGCGTCGTATTTGCCGAGGTGCTTTTTAAGGGTGCGGACGGCAGTCATCGCGCGTCTACCCTGTCCTTGCCGTTCGCTTTTCCGTTGAATATCGACGGCGAATATGCGGAAGCGGACGTTTTGACGTGCGGTTTGAATATCCGCCGCAAGCCGAGCGGGGAAACGGAGGCGGAAGCCGCCTTAAAATTGGTCGTCCGTGTGTACCAAGACGGGGAATGGGCGTATATTTCCGAGGTAACGGAAGGGGAACGCTATGCCGAGGAGCGGGGCGCATTTTCGGTGTATATTCCCAAAGCGGGCGAGGAGCTTTGGTCGCTTGCCAAACGCTTGCACCGTTCGCCAGAGAGTATTCAAGAAGGCAATCCGCGCTTGCAATTCCCCTTGAAGGGGAACGAACGGATATTCGTATACCGTCAAATCAAGTAATTTTTGCAAAATTTGCGCTTTAAATCGGTTAAAAGCATTGTATTTTTAGGAAAAGTATGTTACAATAAGCAAAGAGCAATCCGTGCGGCGGGGTGTTTCCCCGTCGCATTTTTAGGGTGAAGAGATGAAAACGGTCAAAATAAAATCGTACGCAAAAATCAATTTAACCTTAGAAATCGTCGGCGTGGAGGGGGAGTATCATATGCTCGACTCCTTGGCGGCAAGTGTGGATTTGTTCGACTTACTGATCATAAAAGCGCGAAAAGGCAGACTTTCGACGGTGAAAATGCACGGCTTAGGCAGTGAAAGCATACCGCCCGAACAGAACAACGCCTTAAAGGCGGCGGAGGCGTTTTCCGCTGCTTTCGGCACGGACGGCGCGGATATCACCGTCTACAAAAATATCCCCATCGGCGCGGGGCTTGGCGGTTCGTCTGCGGACGTCGTCGGCGTACTCAACGGTATGGCGCAGATTTACGGCGTAGAGGATAGGGCGGCGCTAAAAGCGCTTGCGGATACGCTTGGCAGCGATACGGGGTATATGCTTGACGGCGGCTTTGCAAGAATGCAGGGCAGGGGGGAAAAGGTAACCCCGCTGGATATTGGCGCAAAACTGCACTTTTTGTTGTTATGCCCCAAAACGCCTGTTTCGGCGGGAGGGTGCTACCGCGTTTACGACAGCCTGCCAAAGACCTTGGAAGAAAGGGAAAAATACACCGAAAACTGTATTGCCGCTTTGCGTGAAAATCGGCTAAACGAGGCGGGCAGGTGCTTGATGAACGACCTATTCGTGCCCGCGACGACCTTAAATAGCGAAGTGCAAAAGGCGTACGAGGAAGCCCTTTCGTTTTCCCCTTTGGGCGTGGTGATGACGGGCTCGGGAAGCGGCGTTTTGGCGCTGTTTGAGTATAAGGAGCTTTGCGAGTGGGCAAAGAGCCGTTATAAGGGCAAATGCAACGCGTTTGTGATAAGTACGCTCACGCCCGACTATTCGGTGAAGAAAAAGAAAAAATCGGGGCTGTTTTTCCGCAATCCGTTCGTATTGACGGAGGAAGAGCAAGCCGCCGAGGAATAAAAATCCAAATTAAAAACACGGAGAAAAATATGGAAGAAAGAATCATCGACGACGAATACGGCAGGGGTATTCGTTTAAAAAAGACGGAGAACGGTTTCGTGGACGTAACGGACGAGCTTGCGGAGAGTGCCGACGGCGAAGAACAAACGGCGGACGAGATTTCGTTTGAATTCCCCGTTTTCGACGACGAGGACGACGAGAATTTGGCAACCCTCACCCCCGAAGAGGCTATCGAGTACCGCAAAAAAAAGGAAGAGGCGGCGGCAAAGCGCAAAGCCGATTATCAAAAGGCTTGCGAGGAGGGGGACGTTCTGCTTGAAAACGGCGAATTTACCAAAGCGGAGCAAAAATTTGAGCAAGCCTTACAGCTTGACGAGATTGCTACGCACGCGTCCGTCGGTTATTGGCGTGCGAAAACGGAAAATTTTACAAAGCCGGACGTATTGATCGACGAATACGCGGACGAGGGCTTGGAGAGTTTGGAATACGACCTCGGTATCGACGCCGTGGACGAAATCAGGGCAGAATATAGAGCGGCGTTCCAAACCCGCCTTAACGAGATCCGAGCGGAGGAAAAACCGCTTGCCGCTACGGTGGAAGAAAAACAAATCAATCGCCGTAAATTGCTTTCCGTCCGTTTGCGCAACAGTATTATTTTATTTGCCGCGGCATTTATACCTACTTTAGTCGGTATCATTTTGACGGCGGTGTTCGGCGCGAAAATTCCGACGACGCGCGAAAATACCTACGTTTTACCCACCGTTATCGTGGGCGCGGTTTCCCTTTTGCTCTTCTTCGTAACGGTATTTTTCGGGAACAAAATGGGTAACGCTATCCGCATTTTCAGCAAAAACGAGAAGGTTTCTTCGAGTGCGGAGGGAAAACGCCTTGTTACCATTCGCGCGTATGCGGAGCTTTACCAACAGCTCCTCGCGCCTATACCCGCCCGTGAACAGCTTGCAAAAGAGGACGAGGGAAAGGGGTCGGAAACGGAAAATTCCGTCCAAGACGGCGAACGGGAGGACGAACAATCCGCCGAGCCGCAGACCGGGCAAGACGCAGAATAAACAAGAAAATCGATAATTTTTGAGGGATTTCCAAAGCGGAAATCCCTTGTTTTTGTAGCCTTTAGCGGAAAACAACCACCACTTGAAGTGGTGGAATAAAAAAAGCTTTAGCAAAAGTAATCCTCCTGTGTTATAATAAAGTGGGTTTGCCGACCACAATAAAAACACAGGAGGATTAGTCAATGACTGAC
>JAFUJR010000037.1 GCA_017468085.1 Clostridia bacterium
CCTGTCCGACGGACCCTGCCGCCGAAGACAGCGTTTCCGTATACACGGCTTGAATCGAGTCGATGACGACGAAGCGGCTTTCGCCCAGCGCCCCCTCAATGTCTTCTAAACACGTTTCGTTTAAAAGGAGCAGATTATCCGAATTCAACCCCAACCGCTCGCAACGCATTTTCACCTGCGAACAGCTTTCCTCTGCGGAAACGTAGAGGGTGGGGGAGGCTTGCGTTTTTGCAAGGTGTGCGGAAACCTGCGTTAAAAGGGTGGATTTGCCGATGCCGGGGTCGCCGCCGAGCAGCACTAACGAGCCCGGTACGATACCGCCGCCGAGTACGGTGTCGAATTCGGAAATCCCGCTTTTGATACGCTGAAATTTTTCATACCCGACCTTAGACAAGGGCAGGGCACGCGTTTTCATCACGGACATGCCCCCTCGTAATTCGTTTTTTTGCGGTTCTGCGACGCGTACGATTTCTTCCTGCATCGTGTTAAAATTTCCGCAATCGGGGCATTTGCCCAGCCATTTCGGCGCGGCAAATCCGCAGTTAGAACAGACGAATTGAGTTGTGGGGTTTTTGGTTTTAGGGGGCATAAAAACAGCTCCTTTTTCATTTTTCGTTATTGATAAGTTCTATGTAATCTTTTCCGTGTCGCATTCAGCACTTCGCATTCAGCGTTTTATTGACGCGCCGCCAATAAGACGTACGCGCTTACGGTAATACCCTTACCTTCGCCGACGTAGCCCAATCCCTCGTTCGTGCCTGCCGAAATGCCTACGCAATTTTCGCCCACGCCCAAAGCAACCGCCAACGCCTTTTTCATTTCGTCAATATACTTGGCAAGGCGGGGTCTTTCCGCTTGTATCGCCACGGAAATATTCTGCGCGCGATAGCCTTGCTCGCCAACCAGCGCAACCACCTGCGAAAGCATTTTTATCGAGCTTGCGCCCTTCCATTTTTCATCCGTATCGGGGAAGTAGTGTCCAATGTCTTTCAAGCCCGCCGCCGAAAGGAGAGCGTCCATCACGGCGTGCGCCAAAACGTCGCCGTCGCTGTGCGCGATAAGTCCGCTTGCGGAGGGAATTTTTACGCCTGCCAACACGATATAATTTTGCGGTTTGCCAAACGCGTGCGTGTCAATGCCGAACCCGCACCTCGCCGCACCGTTTACGTTGCGAAGTCGTGCAAAATCCGCTTTGTAGGTGAGCTTGATATTTTCTTCCGCGCCCTCGCAAAGGTGGGGGAATTTCACAAAATCGTTATACACGGACGAATCGTCGGTGTATTGCGCGGCTGTGCGCGTTTGAACGGTTTGTTGGCGTTCGTTTCCGTCTTTATCCGTATAAGAAACGTTGTAAAGTTTGCCTTTTTTAACCGCTTTTTCGTACGCGCCTAAAATTTCCTGCGTGTAAAAGCCCTGCGGCGTTTGAATACGGACGAGTAAATTTCTGTCGGGTACGCGGATAAGCTCGCCCGTCGTCCCTTTTACGCCCATCGTATCCACGCATGGGATAGCGCAAATTCCACTCCCGAAAGCCAAAACGGATTGTACGCAGCCCTCGATGACCTTACGCGAAACGAAGGGGCGGGCGCCGTCGTGGATAAGTACGATTTCGCTTTCCACAGCTTGTAAGGCGTTGTATACGGAGGCGGTGCGCGTGTCGCCGCCTTGGATAAATTTCACGTTGTCAAAACCCGAAAGCGCGGCTTGCATTTCCTTTAAATCATCGGGAGAATAGGTAACGATAATTTCGTCTATACCGTCAAAATAAAAGGCTTGTACCGTCCGCTCTAAAACGGAAATCCCGTCCGCGCGGATAAGCAATTTATTTTTCTCAAAGCCCGCGCGCAAGCCCTTACCCGCCGCGCAAATGACGGCGCAAACGCTCTTTCTCATACCATTACCTCGTAAAGAGAAGCAGCCTCTTCCTTTTTCACCGTTTCCTTGATATTTAAAATGCGGAATTTTAAAACGCCCGTCGCATACAAAATTTCAACGACGTCGCCGATTTTAATTTTCGTGGAGGGCTTCGCGGGCTTTCCGTTGACCACCACTTTTTCTTCCGTGCACGCCTCTTGCGCTACGGTGCGTCGCTTTAAGATGCGCGAAACCTTCAAAAATTTGTCGATTCGCATAAAAAATCTCCTTTCCGTGGATAACTTTTAAAAAAAATTTTATAGATAGAACAAAAAATGCTTGACAAGAATTTTTTCGTTAGATATAATTAGATAATGTATCATTATGCTTAGAATGGTGTAATGCCGCTCCAAAACGGAAAAATTGAGGGAAAATTCCGAAAAATTCGCCCTAAAAAGGGGGTAAAAAGAGGGAACGTTCCTTTCAATATATAATATTATACCGCAAACGGGCGCAAAAGTAAAGCATAAGACGCAATAAATTTCAAACCAAGACAAAATTTCGATTTTTATCGATGAAAAGATATACTCGGTAGATCGCCTAAAAAAATTTTTAAGGAGCAATTTTAACTGTGGATTTACCTATTTCAAAGTACGGCAAAACCGAAAGAAGAAAATTCGGTTCGATCAACGAAGTAATCGACATTCCCGATCTCGTTGAAATCCAGAAGGACAGCTACAATACCTTCATTGAAGAGGGTATTAGCGAGGTGTTTGAGGATTTTTCTCCCATCACCGACTACTCTGACCGTTTCGAACTCTATTTCTTGGAGCACAGATTTGGCGATAAACCCAAGTACGACGAAAAAGAATGTCGTACCCGCGACGCAAACTACGAGTTGCCTTTGCGCGTTAAGGTGCGCCTCGTTAACAAAGTAACGGGTCAGCTCATCGACCAAGAAGTCTTTATGGGCAACATTCCCTTGATGACGGAAAACGGTTCGTTCATCATCAACGGCGCAGAGCGCGTTATCGTTTCTCAGCTCGTTCGTTCCCCCGGCGTATACAATGCGTCGAGCAAGGATAAAACGGGTAAAGAAATGTTCAAAACGACGGTTATGCCCAACCGCGGCGCATGGCTCGAACTCGAACAAGACGCGCAAGACGCGTTGTACGTCCGTGTAGACAGAAAGAAAAAGCTGCCTGTTACGGCGCTTTTGCGCGCGCTCGGCTACGGCTCTAACCGTTCCATCGACGACCTCTTTGCGGGCGATAAGATGATTGCGACTACGATCACGAAAGACACCGCGAAATCCGAATCGGACGGCTTGTACGAGCTTTACCGCCGTCTTCGTCCCGGCGAAGCGCCCACCGAAGAATCGGTAAGAGCGCACCTTTTCAATTTGTTCTTTGAAAGCCGCCGTTACGACATTGCAAAGGTCGGCAGATATAAGTACAATAAAAAGCTTTGCCTTTCCTTCCGTTTGGAGGGCTGCCGCGTAGCGGACAACGTAATCAACCCCGAAACGGGCGAAGTTATCGCAGAGGCAGGCGAAAAAATTTCCGAAATTAAGGCAAAGGAAATCCAAAACTGCGGTATCGGCGAACTCTTCGTGCTTGTAGACGATCCCGAAGACGGCGAAATCCGCCACAAGATGATTTCCAACAACACCGTTGACTTTACGGCGATTTCCGACGTGCCCGTTCAGGCGCGCGCAAAGGACTTCGGTTTGTTGCCTACCGTTCACTATCCCACCTTCCGTTTCTCCCAGCTCATTGCAAAGGAATGTGCAGAGCTCACGGTAGAAGAAGTTGCGGAAAAGTACACCGACGACATCAACGAGCTTTTTAAGGCAATCGAAAAGGCGGAAGAACCCGACGAAAAGCCCGAAGAAAAGAAGAATAGAGAAAAGAGAAGAGAAAACCGTCGCAAATTCGTTGCGGCTTGTCAAGTATTCCATGCAGTATTGGCGAGCGAGCATCCCGTTCCCACCAAGGAACAGAGGAAAGAAATGCGTCCTTTGATCGACAAGCTCTGCCATAAACACGTTACGGTAGACGATATCGTTGCGTCCATTTCCTCCAACCTCGATTTGAGATACGGCATCGGCACGACGGACAACATCGACCACCTCGGCAACCGCCGCGTTCGTTCGGTAGGGGAATTACTCCAAAACAACCTCCGTATCGGTATCGCGCGTTTGGAAAGACTTATCAAGGAAAGAATGGGTACGCAAGACCCGATGGAAATCACTCCCTCGGCGCTTATCAATATTCGTCCCGTTTCCGCAGTCATTCGCGAATTCTTCGGTTCGTCCCAGCTCTCGCAGTTCATGGACCAAACCAACCCCATCGCAGAACTTACCCACAAGCGTAAGCTCTCCGCGCTCGGCCCCGGCGGTTTGAACCGTGATCGCGCAACCTTCGACGTTCGTGATATTCACCACACGCACTATGGTCGTATGTGTCCTATCGAAACGCCCGAAGGTCAAAACATCGGTCTTATCACCTCGCTTGCAACCTTTGCAAGAGTAAACGAATACGGCTTTATTATGAGCCCTTATCGCAGAGTGGACAAGGCGACGGGCATCGTTACCACGCAGGTAGATTACCTCACCGCAGACGAAGAAGATAAATATATCGTCGCACAGGCAAACGAACCCCTCGACGAAGAAAGCAAGTTCATCAACGAACGCGTAGGCTGCCGCCATCAAAACGACATCACGGAAATGCCTCGCGAAAAGATGGACTATATGGACGTATCGCCCAAGCAGCTCGTTTCCGTTGCTGCGGCGCTGATTCCTTTCCTTGAAAACGACGATACCAACCGTGCCCTCATGGGCTCGAACATGCAACGTCAGGCAGTTCCTCTTTTGAAGACGGAATCCGCTATCGTCGCAACGGGTATCGAAAGCTCCATCGCGCAATATTCGGGCGTTATCGTAACCGCAAGAGAAGCGGGCGTCGTCGTATCTTGCGCGTCCAACATGATCAAAATCCGTGAAGAAGACGGTACGATTGCGGAATATCCCTTGAAGAAATTCGAGCGTTCCAACGCAGGTACCTGTTTGAACCAGCGTCCCATCGTTTCCACGGGCGACAGAGTATTCAAAGGCGAAATCATCGCAGACGGTCCTTCGACCAACAACGGTGAGCTTGCGCTCGGTAAAAATATCCTCGTCGGCTACATGGAATGGGAAGGCTATAACTACGAAGACGCTATCTTGCTTTCCGAAAAATTGGTGCAAGACGACGTGTTCACCTCTATCCACATCGAAAAGCACGAAATCGAAGCGAGAGACACCAAGCTCGGTCCTGAAGAAATCACGCGCGATATTCCCAACGTTGGCGACGACGCGCTCAAGGATTTGGACGAAGACGGTATCATTCGTATCGGTGCGGAAGTGCAGAGCGGCGATATTCTCGTCGGTAAGGTTTCCCCGAAGGGCGAAGCAGAACCTACCCCCGAGGAAAGATTGCTCCGCGCAATTTTCGGTGAAAAATCCAGAGAAGTGCGCGATACCTCTTTGAAAGTACCGCACGGCGAAGGCGGCGTTGTCGTTGACGTTAAGGTATTCACGAGAGAGAATAAGGACGAACTCGACCCCGGCGTCAATAAGCTCGTTCGCGTATATATCGCGCAAAAACGTAAAATCCAAGTCGGCGACAAGATGGCAGGCCGCCACGGTAACAAAGGCGTTATCTCCCGCGTGCTTTCGCAGGCGGATATGCCCTTCCTTGCAGACGGTACGCCTCTTCAAATCTTGCTCAACCCCCTTGGCGTTCCTTCGCGTATGAACATCGGTCAGGTACTTGAAGTGCATCTTGGCTACGTATGTAAACAGCTCGGTTGGAAGATTGCGACGCCCGTATTCGACGGCGCAACCGAAAAAGACCTTGAAGTTATGTTCCGCGAAAACAACCTCTTGAACCCCGACGGCAAAGTAGACGGTAAGTTCCAAGTGTTCGACGGCAGAACGGGCGAACCCTTCGAAAACCGCGTAACCATCGGCGTTCAGTATATGATCAAACTTATCCACCTCGTAGACGATAAGATCCACGCGCGTGCAATCGGTCCTTACTCCCTCGTTACGCAACAACCCCTCGGCGGTAAAGCGCAGTTCGGCGGTCAGCGTTTCGGTGAAATGGAAGTTTGGGCGCTTGAAGCATACGGCGCGGCGCACATCTTGCAGGAAATCCTCACCGTTAAGTCGGACGACGTTGTGGGCCGTGTAAAGACCTACGAATCCATCGTCCGCGGTGAAAATATCTCCGAGCCCGGCATCCCCGAAGCGTTCAAGGTATTGCTTAAAGAATTACAGTCCTTGGCTTTGGACGTAAAGGTGCTTACGGAATCGGGCGACGAACTCGTGATCCGCGAAGTAGAGGAAGAAGAGAACGAACGCGACAACGTGGCAAGCCGCAGAGAAGCGTTTAAAGACGAAGACCTTGAAGAAATCGACTTCAACGTGGACGACGATGAAGACTTCGACGACGAAGACGACGACGTTAAGTCCATCTTTGACGAAGACGGCGACGACGAGGACGGCTTCAATATCGCGGAATCCGACGACGAAGATTTTGACGACGACGAGGACGATGATTCGTTCGACTTCAGCAAGCTCTTTGAAGCAGTGGAAGATTTGGGCGACGAGGACGACGAATAAGGAGAGAAGAATATGTACGAATTAAACGATTTCAATTCCATTCAAATCAGCATTGCATCTCCCGAAAAAATCAGAGAATGGTCTTACGGCGAAGTAACCAAGCCCGAAACCATCAACTACCGTACCCAAAAGCCCGAAAAAGACGGTCTTTTCTGCGAAAAGATCTTCGGGCCGATGAAGGATTGGGAATGCTGTTGCGGTAAATACAAAAGAGTAAAATATAAGGGGCACGTCTGCGAAAAGTGCGGCGTTGAAATTACGCGCGCTAAGGTAAGACGTGAAAGAATGGGGCATATCGAGCTTGCAGCTCCCGTTTCCCATATCTGGTATTTCAAGGGCGTTCCCTCCAAAATCGGTTTGCTCTTGAATATGGGTCCCAAACAGCTTGAGCAGGTCATCTATTTTGCGCACTACGTCGTGCTTGACCCCGGTCAGGTAAGCGAGCTTAGCTACAAAGAAGTCATCACCGAAAAGCAACTCCGTGAAATTGAAGAACGCTACGGCGATTCTTCCGTAACCGGCTTGAAGGTCGGTATGGGCGCGGAGGCGATTCGCGAGCTTTTGATGGCAGTAAACCTCGAGCAAGAGAGCGAAGGATGCAAAAAGGCGCTTGCGGATTCCCAAAACAATCCCAAGGGCCCCGGTCAAAAGGCGCTTAAAGCAATTAAGCGTTTGGAAGTTATCGAATCGTTCAGAAAGAGCGGCAACCGCCCCGAATGGATGATTTTGACGGTGCTTCCCGTTATCCCTCCCGAAATCAGACCTATGGTACAGCTTGACGGCGGCAGATTTGCTACCTCCGACTTGAACGATTTGTACCGCCGCGTTATCAACCGTAACAACCGTTTAAAGAGAATGATGGAAATCGGCGCGCCCGATATGATCATCAAGAACGAAAAGCGTATGTTGCAAGAAGCGGTTGACGCGCTCATCGACAACGGACGTCGCGGTAAGGCGCTTTCCGGCCCTTCCAACCGTGATTTGAAGTCCTTGTCCGCAATGCTTCGCGGTAAGCAAGGCCGTTTCCGTCAAAACTTGCTCGGTAAACGTGTTGACTACTCCGGACGTTCGGTTATCGTCGTAGGCCCCGAGTTGAAAATTTATCAATGCGGTTTGCCTAAGGAAATGGCTATCGAGCTCTTCAAGCCTTTCATTATGAAGCGTTTGATCGAAAGCGGTCAATGCCATAACATCAAAACGGCAAAGCGCGCGGTTGAAAAGGCAAAGGATATGGTTTGGAACGTCCTCGAGGACGTCATTAAAGACCACCCCGTTCTTTTGAACCGTGCTCCCACGCTGCACCGTCTGTCTATTCAGGCGTTCGAGCCCGTTCTCATCGAGGGCAGAGCAATTAAAATCTCTCCCCTCGTCTGCGGACCTTTCAACGCCGACTTCGACGGCGACCAAATGGCTGTGCACCTTCCTTTGAGCGTAGAAGCGCAAGCGGAAGCTCGTTTCTTGATGCTTTCTGCAAACAATATCTTGAAACTTGCTGACGGTAAGTCCGTCATGTCGCCTACGCAAGATATGATCATCGGCGCGTACTGCTTGACCATCAAGCGCCGCGAAGAGGGGAAAACCTACGACGAACAGGGCAGACCTGACGAAAACGGCGAAGTATATATTCCTCCCGTATACGCGTCCGAAAACGAAGCGATCCTTGCTTATCAAAACAAAATCGCGCACGAGCAAGATGAAATGTATCTTAAGAGGGTGGTCGAACTTCCCGAGGGCAAGTTTGAAGATTTGCCTTTCGACGAATACGGCTATTACAGATGCGTTGCAGAAAACAAACCCGGCGAAACGCCCGTTAAGTATGCGGAAGTTCACCGCAATCCCAAGACGGGCAAGTTGGAAGTTTCGGGCGTTATCAAGACGACCATCGGCAGACTTATCTACAACGACGGTTTGCCTCAGGACCTTGGCTTTGTCAAGAGAGATACCCCCGAAGCATACCTTCGTTTGGAACTTGACGCCGAATTCATCGGCAACGCGCGCGCAATCGGCAAAAAGCACCTTTCGCGCATCGTAGAGGCTTCGTTCAGAACGGGCAAAGCGCCCAGAGCTTCCTACGTCCTCGACGCAATGAAGGAAAGAGGTTATAAATACTCTACGCTTGCCGCGCTTACCACCTCCGTATTCGATATGAAGATTCCCGAAGAAAAGGAAGAAATTATCGAAACGGCAGAAAAAGAAGTTTCCAAAATTGCAAAGAAATACGCACGCGGTTTGCTCAACGAAGACGAACGTTACAGCGCAGTTATCGCGCAGTGGGACGCGGCAACCGATCAAGTGGCGGCGCTCCTTAAAAGACAGGGCGAAGAAGACAAGTTCAATCCTATTTGGATGATGGCTGATTCCGGTGCCCGCGGTTCCATCGACCAGATTAAACAGCTTGCAGGTATGCGTGGTCTAATGGTTAACCCTCAAGGTAAAAAGATCGAAGTTCCTGTAAAATCCTGTTTCCGTAACGGTCTTTCCGTTCTCGAATACTTTATTTCCTCCCACGGTGGCCGTAAAGGTTTGACCGACACGGCGTTAAAGACGGCTGACTCCGGTTACCTTACCCGTCGTCTTGTAGACGTCTCGCACGAAATTATCGTTCGTGAAGACGACTGCTGCGCAGGCAGAAAACCCCAAGGTCAGGTCGTAAAAGCAATTTACGATACCGTCGGCAAAGAAATTGAAAGCCTGAAATCGAGAATTTTGGGTAGATTTGCGGCAGAGGACGTTATTCACCCCGAAACGGGCGAAGTTATCGTTGCCACCAACCAATTCATCGACGAAAAGGAAGCGGCGGCGATTGTAGAAGCAGGCTTTGATGCAATTTCTATCAGAAGCATCTTCAGCTGTTCGTCCAGATACGGCGTCTGCGCGAAGTGCTACGGTAAGAATATGGCAACCACCCTTCCCGTACAGGTCGGCGAAGCAGTCGGTACGATTGCGGCGCAGTCCATCGGTGAACCCGGTACTCAGCTTACCATGCGTACCTTCCATACGGGCGGTATCGCGGCGACGGGCGACATCACGCAAGGTCTTCCCCGTGTTGAAGAATTGTTCGAAGTTAGAAAGCCGAAAGGTTGCGCTACCATCTGCGAAGTGGAAGGTATCGTAAACATCGACGATTCCGACGGTTCTAAGCACATCAAGATTTGCGACGAAGCTACGGGCGAAGCGAAGAAGGAATACACCCTTCCTTTCAACGCGGAAATCAAGGTTAAGAACGGTGAAAAGGTTGCGCCCGGCGTACTCCTTAACGCAGGTAGCGTATACCCTCAAGACATCTTGCACGTGCAAGGCGTGAAGGGCGTTCAGGACTACATCCTCGAACAGGTACAGTCCGTTTACCGCTCGCAAGGCGTTGAAATCAACGACAAACACGTTGAAATCATCGTTCGTCAGATGCTTAAAAAGGTACGCGTAGAAAACGCAGGCGACACCAACTTGCTCCCCGGCGAACTCGTGGATATGGTTACTTTCCAAGACGAAAGCGCAAAGGCGATGGCAAACGGCGGCAGACCCGCGCTTGCTAAGCGTGTGCTCCTCGGTATCACCAAGGCGGCGCTCGCAACCGACAGCTTCTTGTCTGCGGCGTCCTTCCAAGAAACGTCTAAGGTTCTCACCGAAGCGGCTATCCGCACCAAGAGAGATTACCTTGTCGGCTTGAAAGAAAACGTTATCATCGGTAAACTTATTCCCGCAGGTACGGGTACAAAAGCGTATAAAAACGTTACCCCTCAGTACATCGGCAGTTATGCGGCAGCTCCCGTAGAGGAAGAGGCTGAAATGGTCGAAAGTGCAGAATAATCCTTAAAAACGAAGCGCCTTTCGGGTTTTCCGAAAGGCGCTTTTGCATAAAATGAAGCACCCATGTACGCGTTGAATTAAAAATCAAGTACCCATGTACGCGTTGAAAATAAACGCTTGCATATTTTTCTCGTTTTTCATTGACATTCTTATTTTAGAGTAGTATAATGGTTGCAGGTGAAAGCTATGGAAGAACAAATGAAAGACGAAAAAATAAAACAGACGAAAAAGGAGCTCTTTTGGGAAGTGTTCCGTTTTTTGCTTGTCGGCGGTTTGGCGACGGTGGCGGACTATCTCGTAGCGACGCTTTTTTATGCCGTATTGCTTTCGCCTCAGCGCATCGGTCAAACGTGGGCGCTTATCATTTCCACGGCGCTCGGATTTGGCGTAGGGCTTGTCATCAATTGGTTTTTGTCCTTGATTTTCGTGTTTAAGGCAATTCGCGACAAAAAGCAAGCTTCGTCCAAAAAATCTTTTCTCATTTATTTAATTATTTGCGTAATCGGTTTAGCGATTTCCATTTTGGGTATGCAGCTCGTTAAAATCATCCCCGCCTTTCCCTTGTTTGGCGTAGCGGAATTTTTAGGCTCGCCGTGGAAATGGTGGCTAATGAAAGCCGTTATGACGCTCATAGTTCTCGTGTGGAATTATATCGGGCGTAAGCTATTCGTATTTAAATCTTAGCTTATCTTGCCTCCCTTTGATGAGGGAGGTGTTTTTTGTTTGCAAACAACGGGGGCGCAAAACGCGTCAGAAACGCTCGCTTGCACAAGTATAACGTCCCTATATTGGGAACGTGCGCTAAGTAGTAAGATTAGGTCAAGGATTATCCTTGAAAAAATTTTTTTAAGAAATTTTCAAAAAGGTATTGAAAAATGCAAAAAAGTGTAGTATAATGTATACATAGGTAAGGGGACGAGTTTTCCCGTCTATCAATTTTGTGTGGACTATTAGATGTGTTAAACTCCTTTTTTGATGTGGAAAAGGCCGTGGCATTGCGCCGCGGTCTTTTTCCTTGTTTTGAACGGAATTTTTTTTCAAAAAACAACAGCGGAAAAGCCATCCAAAAACGCCAATCTTTCCCACTTCATAGAAGTGGGGAAAAAGATTAAAAAAAATTTCGTAAAGGCTTGACAAAACGATGTTCGTTATAGTATAATGGAAATCGCGGAAATAAGGGTGGGTTCTGCCCTTTATCCAAAATCGCCCTAAACGGCGGTTTTTCAGCAAAAAAGGGAGGCAAAATGACGGGACGCATTCATTCTTTCGAGTCTTTCGGCACAGTTGACGGGCCGGGTATCCGTTACGTCATCTTTTTTCAAGGCTGTCCTTTGCGCTGTCAATATTGCCACAACCCGGATACGTGGGCAAACGTCGGCAAAGAATATACGGCGGAGCAAATCGTTGTGCAAGCGCTCCGTTATAAAAACTATTTTGGCGATAAGGGCGGCGTAACCGCAACCGGCGGCGAGCCTCTCGTCCAAATCGATTTCTTGACCGAGCTGTTTACGCAGTTTAAGGCAAAAGGGATTCACACCTGCGTCGATACGTCGGGTATCACCTTTAACGCAAATTCTGCGCAGAGCGTGGACAAGCATAAAAAATTATTGGAAGTAACCGACCTTGTTCTGCTCGATATCAAGCACATCGACGACGAAGCCTGTAAAAAGCTGACGGGGCATAGCAACGCAAACACCCTCGCCTTTGCTAAGTTTTTAAGCGATATGGGCAAGCCGACGTGGATTCGTCAAGTGCTTGTTCCCGGTATCACCGACGGGGCGGAAACGCTGCGACAGACCCGCGCGTTTATCGACGGCTTGCAATCGGTAGAAAAGGTGGAGGTTTTGCCCTACCACACGATGGGCGAAGTCAAGTACGAAAAACTGGGCTTGGAGTATCCCTTGAAAGGCTTAGCCGCGCCTACGAAAGAAAGGGTGGCGCAAGCCAAGCGTATCTTAACGGAGTAAAATATGATTAACGAAAAGAATTACAAAGAGCATTTGCAAGGGCTTTGCTGCGTTGAAATCAGCGGCGAATCCTGCGCAAACTGCCTTACGCTTATGCCTATTTTAAAAGAGCTTATCGACGCGCGCGACGATATTCGTTTGGTGCACGTCGAGGCGGACTATTCTACCCTGCCCCTTATGGAAGCATGGGAAGTGGAAAAAGTACCCACCATTTTGCTTGTAGAGGACGGCGAAATTTTTGCCCGTTGCACGGGTTATCAGCCCGAAGAAATCCTCGAAATTTGGTTGGACGCGAAGATAGAAGCGCAAAAAGCGAAAAAATAAATACGAAAACAACGGCAAGTAATTTTTTAAACTCTGTTTAAAAGGTGAAAACCGCGTTGATAAATAATAGAACAAAAAATTATTATAGGAGTTATTGATATGATGCAATACAAAGGTTGGGAAGGATTTGTTCCCGGTAAATGGTGCAACGACGAAGTAGACGTACGCGATTTCATTCAGCGCAACTACACGCCGTATGAAGGCGACGCTACGTTCCTTGCTCCCGCAACGGAGGCAACGAAGAAACTTTGGGAAATCGTATGCGATCTGTCCAAAAAAGAACGCGACGCGGGCGGCGTACTCAACGCGGATACGAAAATCGTTTCCACGCTTACCTCGCACGGCGCAGGTTATCTTGATAAAGATTTAGAAAAAATTGTCGGTTTGCAAACGGACGAACCTTTCAAGCGTTCCTTGCAACCCTTCGGCGGTCTTCGTATTTCCGAAAGCGCGCTTAACCTCTACGGTTACGAGCTTGACCCCGAAGTTAAAGATATTTTCACCAAATACCGTAAAACGCACAACGAAGGCGTATTCGACGCATATACCCCCGAAATGCGTGCGGCTCGTTCCGCGCACATCTTGACCGGTTTGCCCGACGGTTACGGCAGAGGCCGTATCGTTGGCGACTACCGTCGCGTAGCGCTTTACGGCGTTGACTATCTTATCAAAAAGAAAGAAGAAGATAAGCTCGCTATGAGCGGCGCTATGACCCCCGAAAAGGTACGTGATCGTGAAGAAGTTTCCGAACAGATCAAAGCCCTTAAGGGTCTTAAGGAAATGGCGGCTTCTTACGGCTGCGATATTTCCAAGCCCGCTGAAACGGCGCAACAAGCGATCCAAGCGTTGTACTTTGGCTACCTTGGCGCAGTTAAGGACCAGAACGGCGCGGCTATGTCCATCGGTAGAAACAGCACCTTCCTCGATATCTATATCGAACGCGACCTTCAAAAGGGTATCATCACCGAAGAACAGGCGCAGGAATTGATGGATCACTTCATCATGAAGCTTCGTATCGTGAAATTCATGAGAACGAAGGAATACAACGAGCTCTTCTCGGGCGACCCTACGTGGGTAACCGAAGTTATCGGTGGTATGGGCGTAGACGGCAGATCCTTGGTAACCAAGAACTCCTTCCGCGTTCTTCACACCCTCGACAATCTCGGCCCTGCACCCGAGCCTAACCTCACCGTGCTTTGGTCTAAGAGATTGCCCATCGCATTCAAGAGATACTGTGCTGAAATTTCCATTCGTACCTCTTCCATTCAGTACGAAAGCGACGATTTGATGCGTCCTGAAATGGGCGACGACTACTGTATCGCTTGCTGCGTAAGCTGTATGAAGGTCGGTAAGGATATGCAGTTCTTCGGCGCAAGAGCAAACCTTGCTAAGTGCTTGCTTTACGCAATCAACGGCGGTAAGGACGAGCTTATGAAAGACAAAAAGACGGGCAAACCCATGCAGGTTTCCCCCGAATTTATGCCTATCACGAGCGACGACGCGCTTGACTTTGAAGAGGTTCGCGCGAAGTTCGAAAACATGATGACTTGGCTTGCTGAACTCTACGTTAACACCCTTAACGTAATCCACTATATGCACGACAAATATTGCTACGAAGCAATCGAAATGGCATTGCACGACACGAAAGTTCGCCGCTTCTTTGCGACGGGTATCGCAGGTCTTTCCTGCGCGGCTGACTCCTTGTCTGCAATCAAGTACGCGAAGGTTTACCCCATCCGTAACGAAGACGGCATCGTAGTGGATTTCCGTATCGAAGGCGACTTCCCTAAATACGGCAACAACGACGACAGAGCAGACGAGCTTGCAGTATGGCTTTTGAAGACGTTTATGAGCAAGGTTAAGAGCCACTATACCTACCGTGAAAGCGTTCCTACGACGTCCATCTTGACGATCACGTCCAACGTCGTATACGGTAAGAAGACGGGTAACACTCCCGACGGCAGAAGAGGAGGTACTCCTCTCGCTCCCGGCGCGAACCCGATGCACGGCAGAGACAGCAACGGCGCGTTGGCGTCCTTGGAATCTGTTGCAAAATTGCCTTACGAATATTCTCGTGACGGTATTTCCAACACCTTCTCCATCATGCCCGCATCGCTTGGTAAAGAAGACTAATTTTTAAAGCATACGGCTATTTCGGCGCGTTTCGGCAAAGGAACTCGCCGTAAGCCGCTCGGAATATAATAAAAAAGAAAAGGAGATAATATTATGTCGCAAAGAGTAGATAACTTAGTTGCTATGTTGGACGGCTACGTTGGCGACGGTGGACATCACCTCAACGTAAACGTATTTGACCGCGAAACCCTTTTGGATGCGCAGGCACACCCTGAAAAGTATCCTCAGCTCACCATTCGCGTTTCCGGTTACGCTGTAAACTTCATCAAACTCACGAAGGAACAGCAGGACGACGTTATTTCCAGAACCATTCACGAATCCATGTAATTTGGACTCGTCAATCTTTGGAAGTATAATGTAACCAAAACTGCCGTCGCGTATAAACGACGGCAGTTTTTTAAAAAATAAAAAGTTAAATTTTCTATGAAAAACACCATTAAAAAACTGCTTACCCTTTTTATCGCCGCGGCGTTTGTTCTTTCGGGCGCGGGTTGCGATTTAAACGGTTTTATCAATTCCCTGCAAAGCGATATCGAAAGCGCCATTCAGTCGGGTTTAGAGCAGGAAACGGGTGCGGACGGCGATAGCTCCGCAACCGACGGCGATAGCTCGGATACTTCGGGGGTCGGCGATATCGTTACGGACGGGTTGAGCATTCACTTTTTACAGCTTGGCAATCAGTATACGGGCGACTGCACGTTGATTGACGTAGGGGATACCGAAGTGCTCATTGACGCGGGCTCGCGTAAAAATTCGGCGGCGACGATTAAAAATTACGTCGATAAGTATTGCGAGGACGGCGTGTTGGAGTACGTAATTGCCACCCATGCCGATCAAGACCATATCGCGGCGTTTGTGGGGAATAGCGGATCGCCCTTACGCACGGGTATTTTATATCAGTATCAGGTTGGTACGCTGATTCAGTTTAACAAAACGAACAAAACCGAGCTTACGGACAAGGGCAACCAAACGGTTTACGGCGAGTATTTAAGCGCGGTGGAATACGTCAAAGGGAAAGGCACGGCGGTGTATACGGCGCTTGAATGTTGGAACAACGAAAACGGCGCAAGCCGCAGCTATACGCTCGGCGACGGCGTAACCATGCAGATTTTGTATCAGAAATTTTACGAAGAAAGCACGAGCGACGAAAACGATTATTCCGTTTGTATGCTGTTAAAGCAGGGCGAAAATAATTATCTTTTCACGGGCGATTTGGAAAAGAAAGGGGAAGCGTCCCTTGTCGAGAAAAACGACTTGCCCAAGTGTAAGCTTTATAAGGGCGGACACCACGGCAGTCCCACTTCCAGCACGGACGCGTTGCTTTCGGTTATAAAACCTGAGATTGTTTGCGTTTGCTGTTGCGCAGGGAGCGCGGAGTATACAAGTACGAAAGAAAATCAGTTCCCGTCCCAAGCGTTTATCGACAGAATTTCGTTATATACGGACAAAGTGTACGTTACAACGATGATTTCAGAGGACGGCAAGAGCGGTATACCCATGAACGGCGACGTTGTCGTTTCCTGCCCCGACGGAAAAAATATCACGGTGGAAGGCACAAACAATAGCGTTGTTTTAAAGGATACGGAGTGGTTTAAGGCAAACCGTACAACGCCTACCGATTGGCAATAAAAACGGAGAATCTGCGGTACAATATTTGGTTGCGCTGTGGCTACTTGCGGTTACGTACGTATTAGTACGCTCCTTTAAGTTGTCCTCACGCTCCTTCTCTTGCTTGCATTTTGCTCCGTTTTTACGGATTTTATAGGGACGATATCAAACTCTAAAAAAGGACGAAGATTATGCAATTTTCACGCACCGAACTCTTGCTCGGGCAAGAGGGAATGGAAAAACTGAAAAACGCGCGCGTCGCGGTGTTCGGCGTGGGCGGCGTGGGCGGCTACGTGGTCGAGGCTTTGGCGCGTAGCGGCGTGGGCGCGCTCGACCTTATCGATAAGGATAGGGTCAGTCTGTCCAATATCAACCGCCAAATCATCGCCCTGCACTCCACGGTGGGGGAATTAAAAACGGAGGTCGCGGCAGAGCGTGCAAGGGATATCAACCCCCAAATCCGCGTGATCACGCATAACCTTTTTTACTTGCCCGAAACGGCGGCGCAGTTCGACTTTACAAAGTACGATTATATCGTTGACGCCATCGATACGGTCAGCGGTAAAATTGCGCTTGTCGAGCAAGCGAACACGGCAGGCACACCGATTATTTCTTCTATGGGTGCAGGGAATAAGCTGAACGCCACGGCGTTTAAGGTTGCGGATATTTCCAAAACCAACGTTTGTCCCTTGGCAAGAGTAATGCGTAGAGAGCTTAAAAAGAGGGGGATAAATCACTTAAAGGTGGTGTATTCCGAAGAAGAACCCCTGCCTGCAAAAACGGTAGATGAGGAAACGGGCAAGCCTATCCCCGCAAGTATTGCGTTCGTTCCGTCGGTAGTCGGCTTGATTATCGCCGGCGAAGTGATTAAAGATTTGGCAAGATAAAAGAAAACACCGTTGCTGTTGCAACGGTGTTTTTAAAATTAAAGTTGATAATAGACACTTTTAAAGTTTGAGGTTTCAACAGAGAATAAATATGTGCTTGTTGTGTATTCCGAATAGACAATATAAAAGCTTATCGTTCCGGATTTTTTAAGCGCATTGATAACTGCGGACTTATCGGAAGAGTCAAGATATATGCGGCTATCGCCTGCATACATTGTGCCATTCAAGTAGTGTTTTTTCTTTTCTGTATCAAGCATAGTAATTGAATATTCATCATAACTATATGAACATTTTACAAGATTTTTAGAATATTCCCACAGCATAAATGCGACCTCGGTTGAAGTGATTTGTAGTGCCGCAATAAGACTAGAATTTGTAGTTGCGCTATTGCTAAAAGTGCCATTAACCATAGTAGCTATGTATTTTTTTCCTGTTGCTTGTCCAAACTCATCTTCAAACTCTCCTAATTCCCACGCACCGAACGATTCTTTACATCTTGTACAAGTCCCACTATCGGTTGTGTGTCCTAATGCGGATATGGTTTCAGTTTCAACTTTTCCACAAACAGTACATGTGCGAGTTTTTTCTCCCGCTGTTGTACAAGTGGCTTTTTTGGTCGTTTCCCAACTACCATAGGAGCAAATTGCGTGCGATGTGTTTGAAATAGTATTATTGCATGCAACACAAGCAAACAATAGGATAATAGCTGTCAATAGAGATATTATTTTTCTCATAAAATCCTCCATATTTTTTGACTAATACCTACAAAAAACACGACTATTTGTCGTTTTTCTATATTATATACGACAAATAGTCGTATGTCAAGCAATTTACGACAAAAAGTCGTAACATTTTGTAGAAAAAATGGAGGCGACATAACGACAATGTGTCGTGCAATATGTGCGAGTATATCAAATGAAAACGACAATGTGTCGTAACCGTACCTAAAATACGACAGATTGTAGTAAACTGTTGGTATGAATAAGATAGGGAAAACAATTAGAGATTTACGTAGAGAAATGGATTGCACGCAAGATACGCTTGCGGATATTCTTGGCGTAACGCAAGACAGTATTTCGCTTTGGGAAAATGATAAGCGTATTCCCGATACGCAATACGTTGTTGCTATGGCAAATTTCTTTGACGTAACGACGGATTTTCTTTTGGGGATATCCGACGATTGCACGGGTGTAAAATTTGGACACGAGGGTAAAGTGCACGCGTGGCTTACGCCCGAAGAAGATAAGTTGCTTACTGAATATAGAGAAGCAAAAACCGAAACAAGAAGACAACAGTTAGGTATAATCGTAGTGGATAATAACGATTAACACCCCACCCAGGTACGAGTTGAATATAAAAATCCCTGCCATTGCACAAGCAACGGCAGGGATTTTTTATGGCGTTGTATTATACTTCGTACAAATGAATAATCGCTTCTTTTTGTTTCTCGGAAAGGGAAGAGAAAAAATCTAAAAGTTTTTTATCATTTGCATATTGTTCCATATTATGGTAAAAAAATTCTTCCACAGAAACGTTGCAAACCGCCAAAATATCCAAAAGAGTGCTTAAACTTGGCTCAAAACTGGCTGTGTTTTCCAGTTGGCTGATATATGCGGGATTTTTTCCAATAATCAAACTTAATTCTCTGGCGCTTAAATTTGCGTTCGCTCTTATTAGACTGATTCGCTCGATAATTTCTTTAATGGTCATTAGGCTCTTTTCTCCCCACCTTACTCTCTATAAAATTATACACCCAACGTGTTTAAAAAACGCTATTTGACACTTAATAAATGTATTTGACACATAGTAAAATATTATGTGTTAAATAATAATCTTGCAAAAAACGACAAATTTTGCTTGACTTATTATTTTTCACATAATATAATATTAGTATAAAATTGCAAGGTTAAGCGTCCATTTGCAATTTTAAAAATTATTAAATAAAAATGGAGAGTAAAGTTATGGGAATTATCATTGCTATTGTAGTAATCGTTGCGGCTGTGGGTTGTTTTATGATATATCGTTTTATCATGAATAGAAATAAAAATTGTCCTGCTTGTAAGCAAAAATATGATTCAAGCTGCATCGTTGACGCGAAGGTTGTTCGTACGGTAAAGGCGGCGATGGGCAAGGATTACAGCGACGTAAACGTTACGTTGCACTGTAAGAAGTGTGGTAAAGAGCATAAAACGCAAGTAACCTTACAAGGTAATATTGGCGATAGATATCTTGATGAAGAATTAAAGAAGCATTTCGACAAATAACGAGGGAAATGCCTTAGAGATGGACGAAAAATTTGGAAATAATAAAGTAAGTAACCAAAATAAGATAAGCAGTTCAATTGCCAGCAAAAACTTCAAGGCTGACGTCAAAGTTGAAAAAATTTTTACCAAAGGTCATTATTTATGGGCATTGGCGGCTTTTCTTGTTTACACCCTTTTATCCATTCTTATTCGTAAAGAATTTAATTTGGAAAGTGCGTACGACGTATCCGTAGAAAAAAATCCTATTTTAGGGGTAGGCGTTACTCTGCTCCTGAATTATGGGGTGATCCCGTTGTTGTTAATGGCGTATTTTTATCGAAAAAACAACGGAAAGCACAACGTTTTTTTGGTGATAGCCTATATTTTGATTTTAATTGGATGCTTTTTGGATGGGATATTACCGTACATAAAAACGGATACGCTTAAAGGAGAAAATTGGATAAACGCATTGGTATATCCTACGGTTTATCTCGTTGGACATAGACTCGTTTCTTTGTTAGCTTATGCTATATTAAAGAAGAAGGAAGGAGAGTCGGATTATCGGATTTATTTTGCTTTCGTATTATTAGCGCCCTTTACCGCAGGGGTGTTGTTAATAGGCGCTATCGGTTATTTGTTTATTACTGGGCAGTATAAGGGCAATAGCAGTAATAACGGTCAACAGGGTCAACAATCTGCGTTTTTGTATAGTTTGGAAGTAAAACAACAGGTGCGTCGCGAACTGACGCAAAATAGCGGCGGTTGTAACGTTGCCATCTATTACGAGGACGGCTGGAAATTGGTCGATTATTGGGATCACGGATGTAAGTTGGAAGAAATTTTTGGACCGGATAGAGGGTGTACGTATCTCAAAACCCCGGAAGGAAAAATTTATATACTAACAACAAACCGCCCCGATAAAGAGAAGATTTATTTTTTCAGATAAAGAGCCTCCGTTTTCGTTAGTTGGAAAAAAGAAAGACGGAGTTGAAAAAGTAACGTTATAGGCATACTTTTGGCGGAGAGTAACGATTAAAATATCCCCCCACCATGTACGAGTTGAATATAAAAATGAACCCCGTTGGCATGTCGCCAACGGGGGTGTTTACGCTATTATATATCCGATAATCCAAGCAAATAATCGGCGCTGACCTCCAAAACTTGCGCCAATGCTTTAACGTAGGAGGCTTTGGGTTCGTTGATATTGTTTTCCCAAATAGAAACCATACCCGACGATACGCCTACAAGCCTCGCTAATTGCGGTTGCGTCAATTTTTTTTCTAATCGCAACGTTTTAATTGTTTCGCCTAAATTCTTCATGCACTTATTTTATCAGAAAACTAAGAAATATGCTTGACATCTTAGAAAACTAAGATTATAATATAAGTAATATATTACCAAAACATAAAAAATAGGAGAAAAGGTATGATTAGCGAACAAGAATTAAAAAAGCGCGCGTTGGAAAAATTAAAAGAAGCGTTAGAGGACAAGTGCAAAGTGTGCAGAAAGGCTGCAAAAAAGAATAAACTTATAGCCAAACAATGGAAAGTGGCAACAGAAGACGATATTGAAATTGTTTATATGCCCAGATTGCAAAAGGTTTCTAAATTTTCTTGTCGTGTTGACCGTTATTACAAAATGAGGGTAGAAGGAAAAGAATTTAAAAACAGTCCTGTTGAAATAGATAATATTAGTATAGGTTATCCAATAAAATTGTATAACGTGGTTTCTGACGATATAACGGAAATGATGAAAGATTTATTTCAATATAAATTTTATAATCGCTCAAAAAATGAGACCAAAGACGTTTTTGTTACGTATAACGGTCATTGGGATACGTTGCAGTTTCTTGATTTACAAAAAGAGATGATGCCTCTGTTTGAGAAAAAATATCAAAGAGAAAACGAAACGAAACTCTTTAATTCCCCCGAATATATGACGAGAATTACGTTCACGGATATTGCTTTTACACAGTGCGAAGATTTGGAATACGGCACAATGGCGGCGATATTTTTGAGAATAAAGGATAAAAAGGGGAAACCGTTAAAAATGTATATTGGTAAATACATATATGAGGATAATTCTTTACAAGATTTTACTACGCTAAATATTGAGTTTCCTTGGATTTATGACGAACAAGGAAATGAGGTGAAAATTAAATAATCCCCCACCATGTACGAGTTGAATATAAAAATGAACCCCGTTGGCAGTATGCCACGGGGTTTTAGCTTGTCCGCTTACTTTACCTTTTTAACCTTCTTAATATCGTAAGGGGTGCTTTGATATACGAAATAGTTCAGCCAATTTGAGAATAAGAGGTGCGCATGCCCACGCCAAGATACAAGCGGAGGCATATTCGGATCGTTATTCGGGAAATAATTTTCGGGGATAGAAATGGGTTTGCCCTGCGATAAATCGCGGAAATATTCGTTTTTCAAGGTGTCGGGGTCGTATTCGGAATGTCCCGTGATGAAAATTTGTCTGCCGCCCTTGGTGGAAACCGCATACACGCCCGTTCTATCCGACGAAGCCAAAATACGCAATTCCTTCACCTTTTCGATATCCCCACGAAGCACCGTTGTGTGTCTTGATTGCGGCACCATAAACATATCGTCAAAACCACGGAATAAAATAGATTGCTTATATTCCACGATATGCGGGAACACGCCAAACAACTTTTCACGGACTTCCTGTTTTTGGATGCCGTAATGATAATAAAGCCCCGCCTGTGCGCCCCAACAGATGTGCAAGGTACTGTGCACGTGCGTTTTGCTCCATTCCATAATCTCGCAAAGTTCGTCCCAATACTCCACTTCCTCAAAGGGCATATGCTCCACGGGCGCGCCCGTGATAATCATACCGTCGAAGTTTTGCGATTTTACGTCGTCGAAGGTTTTATAAAAAGCGAGCAAATGCTCCTGCGCCACGTTTTTGGATTGATGCGACTTCATATGCACCAGTTCCATTTCTACCTGCAAAGGCGAGTTGCCGAGAAGGCGCGCAAACTGCGTTTCCGTTTCAATTTTCTTCGGCATTAAATTGACGATAAGAATGCGGAGTGGGCGAATATCCTGCGTGATGGCGCGATTTTCCGTCATCACGAAAATATTTTCACTCTCCAGCGTTTTTACCGCAGGTAAATTGTCGGGAATTTTAATGGGCATATGCTCTACCTTTTTTCTCGTGTTTTTAATAAATCAAGCCACCATGTACGCAATGAAACGGAATAATCTGCAAAAACGTAAAATTAGATGGCGTCAAGCGCCTGCTGAATATCTTCAATCAGGTCTTCGTAATTTTCTAAGCCGCAGGAAAGACGAATCAAATCGCCGGGCACGCCTGCCGCGATCAGTTCCTCTTCGTTCATTTGACGGTGGGTTGCGTTTGCAGGGTGCAAACAACAGCTCCGCGCGTCCGCTACGTGCGTTTCAATGGCAATCAGCTTCAAACCTTTCATCAGTTTTTCCGCCGCAGCTCTGCCGCCTTTCACGCCAAAGCTTACCACGCCGCAAGTGCCTTTCGGCATATATTTTTTCGCCAAACCGTAATATTTGTTGCCGGGCAAATCGGGATAATTCACCCACGAAATTTTTTCGTTCGATTGCAAGAACTCCGCCACTTTCAAGCCGTTCAAACAATGTCTTTCCATGCGTACGTGCAAGCTTTCTAAGCCGAGGTTGATATAAAACGCGCTCTGCGGCGATTGCGTGCAACCAAAGTCGCGCATAAGCTGCGCCGTTGCTTTGGTGATAAACGCGCCTTCTTTTCCGAATTTTTCCGCGTAGGTGATGCCGTGATAGCTATCGTCGGGGGTACACAGACCGGGAAATTTGTCCGCGTGCGCAAGCCAATCAAACTTGCCGCTGTCCACGATGCAGCCGCCAACGGAAACGCCGTGTCCGTCGATATACTTGGTGGTGGAATGGGTTACGATATCCGCGCCAAACTCAAACGGACGGCAGTTTATAGGCGTTGCAAAGGTATTATCGATAATCAGCGGAACGCCGTGCGCGTGCGCCGCCTTTGCAAACGTTTCGATGTCCAAAACGGTCAATGCGGGATTGGCAATCGTTTCGCCAAACACCGCCTTGGTGTTGGGACGGAACGCCGCGTTCAGTTCCTCTTCCGTGCAATCGGGGGAGAGGAAGGTAAACTCCACGCCCATCTTCTTCATTGTAACGGCAAACAAATTATACGTGCCGCCGTAAATCGCCGAGGAGGAAATCACGTGGTCGCCGCTCGTTGCAATATTGAACACGGAAAAGAAATTCGCCGCTTGTCCTGAGGACGTCAACATCGCCGCGCTGCCACCTTCAAGTGCGCAAATTTTTGCCGCAACCATGTCGCAGGTCGGGTTTTGCAGGCGGGAATAGAAATACCCGCTCGCCTCTAAGTCGAACAGCTTGCCCATATCCTCGCTCGTTGCATACTTAAACGTCGTGCTTTGAATGATGGGAATTTGACGGGGTTCGCCGTTGCCGGGCGTATAGCCGCCCTGTACGCATACCGTTTCAATACGTGCTTTTTTACTCATAATATCTCCTTGACCGCCGCAACAAAGAATGTTCCTCTCGCGCGCGACCTTAAAAAATGTCTGTACAAATATCTTTTATAGTATAGCACGCCTCGTTCATGCTGTCAAGCTATTTTACACTTTTTGTTCAGTCGAGCGGATAAAAAACGCAAGAAAGAGAGAGAATAACAATATGAAAATTCAACGGAAGCTCTGTCTTGCTCTTATCTTAAATACGCTTATTTTTACGACGATCCTCACCGCTCCCGCTTGCTCGGGCTGTGGACAGAACGTCGATCACGCCGTGTTGGAGGACGTAGTCCGCCGCGAAGATTTTACGTCCGTTTACCAAAAAATCGGCGCGAACGTTACCCTCGACGACGTAGAGGAAAAAGAGGACGGCAGAGCCTACCTCGTCCACGACGGCACGGAATACGAGCTCGGCATGGATTTTTTATCGATGGCGATGGTTTATAACGTAACGCCCACGGCAAAATTCCCCACGCCTACCGCCGCCTATAACGAGTGGTGGCGGTTATTTATGCAACGCTGGAATTTTCTCGTGCCCGAAGTTCCGCTCTATTCCAACCAATATTACGACGTCTACAACGCAAAGATTGCGCAGTTAAAAACCAATCCGTATTGGAGCGTTACGGACGCCATTGTCGGCGCAACGCTGACGGGCGGAAATTCCGTCATTTTAGGCAGTCATACCGAGCTTTCGGGCGCGTTTAGAAACGCCTCGTTCGGCAAGTCGTCGCCGGGCTCTGCCGACCTCGCCATTCAAAATCTAACGAGCGGTTATTCCACCGTCATCACGGACATGGGTGGCTCTTATGCATGGGCGGATGACAAAATTCTCCGCGTTCACACAGACGAGCTCAACCCCGACGGGACGCGCACCTTCACTTTAAAAATTGCCGATGACCTCGCCTTTTCGGACGGCTCGCCTATCCGCGCGGAAAACTATCTCGTCGCTACCCTCGTGGGTAGTAGTAAGCCCATGCGCGAAGCGGGCGGCGGGGAAGCGGCGGGCGTTACTTTGCAAGGGTATGAGGCGTTCAACGCCTACGAGGGGGAGGGCGAACCCGTCCCCTTTTCGGGCGTTCGGCTGCTTGACGACTACACCTTCTCCGTTACGGTCAAAGAGGAGTACGCCAACTATTATTACGCGATTGCCTATGGTGCGTTTACGCCCCTTCCCATGCCGCTTTACGCCGCAAGCTACAAAATTAAAGACGACGGGCAGGGCGCGTATTTGGAACAAGATTTTTATAAAAAGACGGAAAAGGGGGGCGTATCCTCGTACGCAATGGCAGACGTCATCAAACGCAACGTTGCCAATTACGCCGCAACGGATTTCCCCTATTCGGGCCCGTATATCGTCGAAAATTACGACCCTGCCATTCGCGTGGCAACCTTAAAACGCAATCCGCTCTACAAGGGCGACCACCGCGGTACGCCGTCGATTGAGCGCATTTCTTACGTGAAAATTATTGCAGAAACGCAATTCGACCAACTAAAAAAAGGACAGGTGGACGTCTTGGCGGGCGTAACGGGCGGAGAGGAAACCCGCGCCGCGCTCGCGCTCGTGGACGGCGTAAACTTCAAGGAAAGCCACTACGATAGGGCGGGCTACGGTAAGCTTGCGTTCCGTTCGGATTTCGGGCCTACGCAATTTGCCGAGGTGCGCCGCGCCGTTATGCATACGATTGATAGGGACGAATTTGCGCAGACCTTCACGGGCGGGTACGGCACGGTAGTCCACGCGCCCTACCACGCGGGCTCGGAGGCGTATCTCGCCACCAAGGATACCTTAAAACTCAACCGCTATTCTTACAGTACGGAACGCGCCAAAGAGGAGCTCCGCGCGGGCGGTTGGGTGTATAATGAAAAGGGGGAAGCGTACGACGAGGCAAAGGGCGGCGTGCGGTATAAGCGCTTGCAAGGCTATGAAAAAAGTTATGAAAATCTCACTTTTGCCGCCACGGACAACCGATATAGGACGAAAAAAATCGACGGCGAATATTATATGCCCCTCGTCATCAATTGGATGGGCACGCAACCCAACCTCGTTACCGACCAGCTTATCACCGCTTGGCAAAACAATCCCAACGCAAGTGCGAAGATCGGCGCGTATATCACCTATTCTTCGGGAGATATGAACACGGCGCTCTACGGCGAATATAGCCAAATGCCCGCCTACGGTTTTACGCGCGCGAAATACGGAGCGGTCAATTTTGCCACGGGTTTTACGGGCGCAACGTACGACCAGTCTTTTTCGTGGACGATTGACCCGAATAAATATGATAATTACAGCGTGAACTATCTTCGCGACGAAGCGGATTTTTACGCCAATTACAATAAAACGGACGGGGCAGGTATGCGTTGAATATGGGGAAATATCTTTTACGTCGCTTGATATACCTGCTTGCCGTGCTCCTCGTTTTGTCATTCCTCGTCTTTGCGGTTTACAATATGTTGCCCGTCGATAAGGCGGCGGATATGGCAATGCAAGAGATTGCCGCAAACAAGAATTTGATTTATGCGGAGCGTTATTTATATTGGCAGAGAAGGCTTGGGCTTGACGGCAACATTTTTACGCGATATCTGCGTTGGATGGGGCTTGCACCCTTTTACAGCGGCGCTTTTCAAGGCTTATTGCAAGGCAATTTGGGCAACTCCGTCGCTTACGGAAAGCCCGTCGCAGAGGTGGTGAAAGAGCCGCTGCGCAACACCGTCCTTTTAAATTTATGCACCACAGCCGCCGCGCTTAGCATCACCGTTCCGCTCGGCATTTTTTGTGCGGAAAAGCGGGGGAGCAAGCGTGATTTCGCCGTGCAAGTAGGGACGATTGTGGGATACAGCCTACCCGTTTTCATCATTTCAATATTGTTCATTTGGCTTTTTGCCGTGAAGCTGGGGATTTTTCCCGTGTCGGGCATGAGCTCCGTCGGCAAGGATTATACGGGCTTTCGCGCGGTGTTGGATAAGCTCTATCATTTTGCCCTGCCGCTTATCGTAATGACCTTTTGTTCGCTTGGCGGAATGACGAGGTACGTCCGCGCGTCCATGCTCGACGCCCTCTCGCTCGATTGTATACGGACGGCGCGGGCAAAGGGCTTGCCCCTCAAAAAAATCGTTCGTTCTCACGCGTGGCGCAACGCGCTTATCCCTATCGTCGCGCTTGTCGTCGGATGGTTGCTCGGCATATTTTCGGGCTCGATCATGATAGAAAATATATTCGGACTTAACGGAATCGGCAAGGTGTATTTCGACGCCCTCACCGCCAACGACAACGAAATCGTTTTGGCGATGCAGATGTTCTATATTTTACTTGCGCTCGTGGGGAATCTCGTCGTGGATTTGGTTTACGGACTTGTCGACCCGCGTATTCGCGTTCATCAATAAAAGGGGGTATCCACGTGCAAAAAAATTGGCTAAAACGAGTGTTTGGACGTACCGTGTCCGCATTGAAACGGATTTGGCGGTGGATAAAGCGCGCCGTTTTCGGCTGCGGGAAGGAACTGCTTTCCCTCGATAAAGAGAGCTTAGAAACCCCATCAAGAAGGCTTCGAGCGGTATTTTTTTCCAAAAAGGGGGCGGTTGTTGCGCTCGTAACCCTCGCCGCGCTCGTTCTGTTTACCTTCATCGCGCCGTTGTTCGTTCGCCTCGACGTTAATTACACCGACCCGTTGCAGCAAAACCTCGCGCCAGGCTATTCCTTACGCGCCGTACCGCGTAAATTAAAAAAAAGCGTGGCGTTTATCGACGGATTTTCGGGCTTTACCCTCGGCGTGGATAAAAACGGAAAACTTTACGTTTGGGGGGAAACGAAAGACCGACTTACCAAAACCAACCTTAAAAAAATCCCCGACGCCGTCCAAAAAGAGGGGGTTGCCTTTGCCGCGGCGGGCAAAGACCATATCCTCGCCATCACCAAAACGGGAAAAATTATCGGTTGGGGGGATGACAGCCGCGGACAATTCGGCACGCAAACTATCCTCAACGCTCTACCTATGCCAAGCGAGCTTGTCGGCGGCGTGAACCCCGACGAGGTGGCGTGCCTTTCGTGCGGTTATCAGGCAAGCGCGCTCGTTTTAAAAAGCGGAAGAGCCTACGTCTGGGGAAACGTCAACGCCGTCAAAAATCTTGCTGATTTCCAAAACGCGGAGGGTATAGAAAAAATCGTTTTTACGGGATCTGCGGCGGTTGCCCTCACGAAAGAGGGGAAAATCAGTACGGGAAAAGAGGATATCTTCCATGCCGCCGTCAGTTCTCAAAACGGCAGACAAAACAGCTTTAACTCGTACATGGTAGGCAGAAAAGCTCTCGAAATCGCCACGGATAATAAATGCGTCGCCCTCGTTTGCGACGGGGGAGAGCTCGTCGTTGCGGGCGCGTTTGAAAACGGAGAGGATATCCTGCCAACCTTAAAAGAGGGAGAAAGATTGGTGAAACTCGACGGCGGTACGCGCCATTTCGTCGGCATTACGGACGAGGGCAGAGCGTATGCTTGGGGACATAACGCCTACGGTCAATGCACGCTTAAAAATGGGAAGTGTGCAAGCGTGTTTGCAGGCGCTATGCAAACGTACACCCTAAATACCGCGGGAAACCTGCAAGAAAGCGCGGGTCTGAAGGGATATTTATTCGGCACGGACGGCAGAGGTCGCGACGTGTTCGCGCGGATTATCCACGGCGGAAAAATGACCCTCACCATCGGCGGGGTCGCCGTCGTCGTTTCGTCCGCTATCGCCATACTTGTCGGGTGTATAGCGGGCTATTTCGGCGGCGCGGTGGATACCCTTTTGATGCGCGTAACGGAAATATTTTCGTCCATGCCCTTCTTACCCTTTGCCATGCTTCTTTCCCAAATCATCAAAAATTATAATATCGGCGAAACGGCGCGTATCTTCATTATCATGCTCATTTTGGGCGCGCTTTCGTGGACGGGCTTGGCGCGTATGATCCGCGGTCAAGTGCTTGCCGAGCGGGAAAAAGAGTTTGTGCTTGCCGCGCGCGCGATGGGAATTTCGGAGGGAAAAATCGCCTTTCGCCACGTCCTGCCCAACGTCCTTTCCGTCATTCTCGTGAGTATGACGTTGGATTTTGCAAGCTGTTTGCTCACGGAAAGCTCTCTTTCCTACCTCGGCTTCGGCGTCCAACCTCCCCGTCCGACGTGGGGGAATATGCTCTCGGGCAGCAACAACAGCACGGTCATACAAAATTATTGGTGGCAATGGCTTTTTCCCGCCCTATTTTTGTCCCTCGCCGTCATTTGTATCAACGTCATCGGCGACGCCTTGCGCGATTGCTTTGACGCCAAACGCGAATAAATTATTTGAAACAAATTGGGGGGAACTTATGCCTTTATTGCAAGTCAACCAACTGCATACCTGCTTCAAAACGCGGAGGGGGACCATCCGCGCCGTCAACGACGTAACCTTTTCTCTCGAAAGGGCAAAAACGCTTGCGCTCGTGGGGGAAAGCGGCTCGGGAAAAAGCGTTTCGGCAATGAGCGTCCTCCGTCTGCTCGACGAAAACGGCTATATCGAAAAGGGGGAAATTTTGTTTGAAGACGGGGAAAAAATCACCGACCTCACCAAGCTTAACGAAAAGCAGATGAACGCCGTCCGCGGCGACAGAATCTCCGTTATTTTTCAAGAACCGATGACCGCCCTCAACCCCGTTTTTACCATTGGCAGACAGGTAGGCGAACCCTACCAAATCCACCGCGGAATGTCCAAAAAAGAGGCGTGGCAAGCAGGAGTAAAAATGCTGGAAAAGGTACGCATACCCAACCCCGAACGGGTTGCCAAACAATACGCGCATCAGCTTTCGGGCGGTATGCGCCAACGGGTGGTGATCGCTATGGCGCTTGCTTGTAAGCCGGACGTTCTGATCGCGGACGAACCGACGACGGCGCTCGACGTTACGATACAGGCGCAGATTTTACAGCTCATGCGCGAATTGCAACGGGAAAATCAAACGGCAATTTTGTTTATCACGCACGACTTAGGCGTAGTCAACGAAATGGCGGACGACGTCGCCGTAATGTACTGCGGACAAATCGTTGAACGCGTACCTGCCCCCGTCCTTTTTTCAAATTCTGCCTATTCCCACCCGTACACGGAGGGGTTGATGAACTCTGCCCCCAGCGCGCAAAATCCCCAAAAACGGTTGGAAACGATAGCGGGCAACGTGCCGCACCCTCTCGATTTGCCCAAGGGCTGTAAATTTTCACCCCGCTGCAAATACTGTACCAAGCGTTGCCAAGAGGAAGAGCCGTCTCTCGCCCAAGTCCCCGACGGAGAAAATCATTTTATCCGCTGTTTTTATCCCAAAAAGGAGGAAAGAAAAAGTGCCGAGCACGCAAACCTTGCTCTCCATAAAATCCCTTAAAAAGCATTTTCCGCTCCCTAAAAAATCCTTGTTTAGCCGCCATCGCCCTTACCTTCGCGCCGTCGAGGAAGTCAGTCTGGATATAAAGAAGGGGGAAACCTTCGGGCTCGTCGGGGAAAGCGGCTGCGGAAAATCTACCTTTGGCAGGACGATTTTGCAACTATATAAACCCACCTCGGGGAGCGTCGTCTACCACGGCAGAGAGGGGGAAGAAATTGATATTACCGCGTTGAAAGGCAAGGATTTGCGCGCTCTGCGCCGAGAATTGCAAATTATTTTTCAGGACCCCTATTCCTCCCTCAATCCGCGTATGACGGTGGGGCAGATCATCGAGGAGGGGGTTGCCGCGCATAAATTTTACAAAAAGGGCTCGCCGCAAATGCAGGCTTACCTTGCGGAAATCATGCAAAAATGCGGTTTGCAACCGTATATGCTCAATCGCTATCCTCACCAATTTTCGGGCGGTCAGCGCCAACGCGTTTGCATTGCGCGCGCCCTCGCGGTCAAGCCGAAATTCGTCGTCTGCGACGAGTGCGTTTCCGCCCTCGATCTGTCCGTTCAGTCGCAGATTTTAAACCTATTAAACGATTTAAAGGAAAAGGAGGGGCTCACCTACCTTTTCATCTCGCACGATTTGTCCGTCGTCCGCTATATTTCTCAGCGCTTGGCGGTGATGTATCTTGGTAAAATTGTCGAAATGGGGGAAGCGGAAGAAGTATTTTCCCGTCCTCTTCACCCCTACACCGTCGCGCTTATCAGCGCAATTCCCTCTATGGAAACGGAAAAGGGGGAACAACCGCCGCAAAAAATTCTGCTTTCGGGCAATATGCCAAGCGCGGCAAATCCGCCGACGGGCTGTCCTTTCCACACCCGCTGTTTTATGGCGCAAGAATGCTGTCAACGCGTACCTGTACCCCTCAAAGAGGTAGAACCGGGCCGTTTTGTCGCTTGCCATTTCGCCGAAATCTCTACCGAGGAAAAACGCAAAATCGCCCTGAAAAACGGAAACGTAAAAACGGAATGATTTGTCCCACGCAAGCGCCGCGGAAAGCCGCGGCGCTCCTTTCTGCTTTTCCAAAGGAAAAGAAAAGTGAAAAAATCGCGTAAAAACTTTGAAAATTTATTAAAAAAGTGCGCGCATACGCTAAGTTGTGTTGACAAACGCTTGAAAAAAGTATTATAATGATAAATGTGAGAATATGCGCAAAAGCTCGGCGCGCCTATTCCGCAAAAAATTTTTTTACATATCGGAGGATATTCAACAACTACTATGGACCCAAGTCTATCCCTGCTGGCGACTAGCGTCGACACAACGAAAGTTACGTGGCTCACCGTCGCCATCATCGTATTGGTACTTCTTTCCGGCTTCTTTTCAAGCACGGAAACCGCGTTTTCCTGCGCGAACAAAATCAAGCTGAAATCGCTTGTTACTACGGGTAAAAAGAATGCGAAAGCCGTATTCAAATTTGCGGATTCGCACTACGATAAGCTCGTTACTTCGATTCTCGTGGGGAATAACATCGTAAACCTGTCCGCGTCTGCGCTCGGTGCAAATCTGTTTGTGGAGCTCTTGATGGGCAACGCTTATTCCGACGTTATTTCTACGGCGGTTATGACGGTTGCCGTGCTGTTATGCGGCGAAATCACGCCCAAATATATTGCCAGCGTGTATCCCGAAAAAATGTGTTTCTTCGTTTACCCGTTGATGCAACTTTTTTATTGGTTGCTCTGGCCGATTTGCAAAATTTTCGACGGCTACAAGTTTGTTTTGAGTAAGATTTTTAAGCTGAAAAAGGACGAAACGGTTACCGACGAAGAACTCATGACCCTCGTGGACGAAGCGGAAGAGAGCGGCACGCTCAAAGAGGAAGAATCCGAACTTCTCCGTTCCGCGCTTGAATTTGACGATTTGAAGGTGGAGGACATTCTCGTGCCTCGCGTAGACGTATTTGCCGTCGCGGAGGATTCTACGATGGACGAGATCCGCGCCGTGTTTGAAAATTGCGGATATTCCCGTTTGCCCGTATATAAAGATACTATCGATAACGTAATCGGTTTGGTGCACGAGCGCGACTTTTTCCTTGCCTACCTTCGTGGCGAAAAGAATATTTCTCACGTCGTACAGGACGTCGTATTTACGTCCGAATACACCCGCATTTCCACGCTGTTAAAACAGCTCCAAAAACAGAAGATCCACATGGCGGCGGTCTCCGACGAATACGGCGGCTTGGTGGGTATCGTTACCTTGGAGGATATCTTGGAAGAGCTCGTCGGCGAAATTTGGGACGAACACGACGAGGAGGAGGTGCTTTTCGGCAAGATAGCCGAAGGCGAATTCTGGGTGGACGGCAAGTGCGAATTAGAGCCTTTCTTTGAATTGTACGAAAAAGAGGTGGATTACGAGCAATTTGAGTCCAATACCGTCGGCGGCTGGGTTACCGAGCAATTCGGTATCATACCCTCCATCGGCGAGGTCTTTCGCTTTGAAGATTTGGAGATCCGTATCGTAAAAGCAAGCAAACAAAAAGTCCTTAAAGTCCGCACCCGCATCGTCGGCGAAAAGGAAGACGAGGACGAAAAAGAGGATAAATAATCTAAATCATTAAAAAATCATAAACGAGGTGTAATTATGGTTACGATTTTAGTAACGGGTGGTTGCGGTTATATTGGTTCGCACACGGTCTTAGAACTTTTAAACAAAAATTACGACGTCGTCGTGGTGGACAATTTCAGCAATTCCAACCCCGAAAGTTTGCGCCGCGTCCAAAAAATCACGGGCAAAGAGGTAACTTTCTACGAGGCGGACATTCGCGACGCGAAGGCGATGGACGAAATTTTCTCTGCGCATAACTTCGATGCCGTTATCCACTTTGCGGCGTTCAAGGCGGTTGGCGAAAGCTGTAAATTGCCTTTGAAATATTACGAAAATAACATCAGCGGCACGGTATCTTTGTTGCAGATTATGGAAAAACATAACGTGAAGAAAATCATCTTCTCCTCGTCCGCAACCGTTTACGGCGACCCCGAACGTCTGCCCTTAGACGAAACCTGCCGCCTTTCCACCACCAACCCCTACGGCAGTACCAAGCTGATGATGGAAATGATCATGCAGGATCTGTACAAAGCGGATAAGGCTTGGAATATCATTCTGCTCCGTTATTTCAATCCCGTCGGCGCGCACGAAAGCGGCTTGATCGGCGAAGACCCGAAGGGTATTCCCAACAACTTAATGCCTTTCGTTGCGCAGGTTGCAAGCGGTAAGCTCGCTTGTATCAACGTATTCGGCAACGATTACGACACCCCTGACGGCACGGGCGTACGCGATTACATTCACGTAGTCGATTTGGCGCTTGGTCATATCGCGGCAATCGAGGCTTGCAACGAGAGCGGCGTGCATATCTACAACCTCGGCACGGGCAGAGGGTACAGCGTTTTGGAAATGATTCACGCCTTCGAAAAGGCTTGCGGAAAGACCCTGCCCTACAAAATCGGTCCTCGCCGCGACGGCGATATCGCTTCCTGCTACGCCGCGCCCGATAAAGCGAAAAACGAGCTGGGCTGGGAGGCAAAATTCGGCATTGAGGAAATGTGCGCTTCGCAATGGAAATGGCAGAGCGGCAATCCCAACGGCTACGAAAACTGATCCGTCGTCAACGATGATCAAACCTGACGAAATTATCCGTTCCAACCGCAAAACCTTGTCGCTGTCAATCGATTTTTTCGGAAGATTAATCGTCCGCGCGCCGAGGCGGTACAGTGAGGAACGGATTTTTGCTTTCATACGCGAAAAAGAAACTTGGATATTGCGCAAAAAAGCGCAAATGCAGGGGGCAGGTATGCGTTTACCGCCCGAAAATTTGGACGGCTATACCCTGCTTTTGCTCGGCAAAGATTGCCGTATTTCTTTGACGGACGAGAAATTCGTACGGTACGATACGCAAAATCACCGTCTGTATTTGCCTCAAGCGAATGCAAAAACGCGGCTGGTGAAATGGCTGAAAGAAAACGCAAAAAGAATTTTGACGGGCGTTACCCAAACCAAGGCGCAGGAAATGGGGGTAAGTTTTAAAAGCGTTACCGTTACCTCCGCAAAAACGAGATGGGGGAGCTGTTCGGCGGAGAATGCCGTTCGTTATAGCTTCCGCTTACTTTACGCCCCCAAAGAGGTGATAGAGTACGTGGTCGTGCACGAGCTTTCGCACGTCCGCCACAAAAATCACTCTCCCCGTTTTTGGGCGGAGGTGGCAACCTATTGCCCCGCTTGGAAAACGCATAGGGATTGGCTGAAACGGCACGGCATTTTAATGGAAATTTTTTAAAAAGGCGTATATGCGTCGCAATACGGCATAAGTCGCTACGCATAAAAGCACGTTTTCACGCCTTAGCGGTATTCGCCCTGTCGAACCGAGCGAAGTCGAGCATATCTCAAAAAAATTCCGGCAATAATTCACCCTTTCGCACGCGGCATTCCGCATTAAAAAAGGCTACGCCTTCCGTTTAATCGGTTGTAAATTGCGTTATAAATAATTAAGAAGAAAAACAAACGAAAAGGAAACTATGTTAGAACTTAAAAACGTAAGCTATGCCGTTGAGAATGAAAACGGCGCGAAGCAAATCCTCAAAAATATAAATCTCGCCTTGGACGAGCGTTTCGTTGCGTTCACGGGCCCCAACGGCGGCGGCAAATCCACCCTCGCCAAAGTTATCGCGGGTATTTATCAACCTACGGAGGGTAGAATTTACTTCGACGGCGAGGACATCACCGACCTTTCGATCACCGAGCGCGCGCAAAGGGGTATTTCTTACGCCTTCCAGCAACCCGTCCGCTTCAAGGGTATCACCGTCCGCGATCTTATCAACATCGCGGCGGGCAAGCCCATCAAAATTTCGGAGGCTTGCGCATATTTATCCGAGGTGGGTATGTGCGCGAGGGATTATATCGACAGAGAAGTAAACGCTTCCCTTTCGGGCGGCGAGTTAAAGCGTATCGAAATCGCAACGATTTTGGCGCGCGGCACAAAGCTCTCCGTATTCGACGAGCCCGAGGCGGGTATCGACCTTTGGAGCTTTGGCAGTCTTATCAAAGTCTTTGAAAAAATGCACGAAAAAACGCAGGGCAGTATTCTTATAATCTCCCACCAAGAACGCATTTTAAATATCGCGGACAAAATCGTCGTCATTGCCGACGGACAAATCCAAAACCAAGGCAAAAAAGAGGAAATTTTACCTCGTCTTTTGCGCAGTGAAACCTGCAAAACTTTGACGGACAAACTTTAAAAGGAGGGGGCAGGTATGGATTCAATTCAAAAAGACTTACTTTTACAGATAGCAGATCTGCACGGCGTACCCGAGGGTGCGTACAACCTCCGCGCCAACGGTGAAACGCAGGGCAGAAGCAGTACGGCAAACGTCGATATCCTCACCAAAACGGACGGTAAATCGGGTATTGATATCATCATTAAACCGGGTACGAAAAAGGAAAGCGTGCATATTCCCGTCATCATCAGCAAGGCGGGATTGCAAGAGGTCGTTTACAACGATTTTTATATCGGGGACGAAGCGGACGTCGTTATCGTTGCGGGCTGTGGCATACACAACCACGGCGGCGACGGCGCAACCTCTCGACACGACGGCGAACACACCTTCTACGTCGGTAAAAACGCGCGTGTGAAATACGTGGAAAAGCATTACGGCGACGGCGACGGAAACGGCAAAAACGTGATGAACCCCACGACGGTGGTACACCTTGCCGAAGGCGCTTATATGGAAATGGAAACCACGCAAATCAAGGGCGTAGACTCCACCAAACGCCTCACCAAAGCGACGATGGCGGCGGGCGCAAACTTTATCGTCAAGGAAAAATTGTACACCCACGGACAGCAGACCGCCGATACCGATTTCGTGATTGATATGAACGGAGAGGGCTGTCGCGCCGACGTCGTTTCCCGTTCGGTTGCGGCGGAAAATTCCCGCCAAAATTTTGTTTCGACGATGAACGGAAACGCGGCTTGCCACGGTCATACTGAGTGCGACGCTATCATTATGGACAACGCCTCCGTTACAGCCGCGCCTTGTTTGACGGCGAACAACGTCGACGCAGAGCTTATCCACGAAGCGGCAATCGGTAAAATTGCAGGCGAACAGCTTATCAAGCTGATGACCTTAGGGATGACGGAGCAGGAGGCGGAGGAGCAAATTATTAAAGGCTTCCTTCATTAAAACGACGTATATACGTCGCAATACTTTGTCAGGCTTACGTTTTGCCTCGCTTACGTACTACTTGTACGCTCCCGTCGGCAAAGCCGCGCCTTTCGCGTCTTGCTCGCATCTCCGCCGTTTTACCAGCTTCGACGGGCGAGCAAAATCTACAACCCTTCGCCGTTTTATCGGCTTCGACGGGTGGGCGCGAATCTGCAACCCTTCCCCGCTTTACCCGTTGTAACGGCGAGCGTATAAATTCAAGCCGTAATACGGCGCAAATTTCAACAAACGAAAAAAATCAAAGGAGAATATAAAAAATGAGTCAATTATCCTACAAGAGAACCAACGTGTACGAGGTAGCAGACGAAAAGCTCATGAAAGAGATTTTCGACTATGCCGAGGGTTATAAGACCTTCCTCGACGAAGGCAAAACCGAACGCGAAGCATGCGCGTACGCAGTAGAAGCGGCAAAAAAAGCAGGCTATAAGCCTTTTGAGTTTGGCATGAAGCTCAAAGCGGGCGACAAGGTTTACTACAACAACCGCGGCAAAAATCTTTACCTTCTCAAAATCGGTACGGCTGACGTGGCGAAAGACGGCGTGCGTATCATCGCGTCCCACATCGACAGCCCCAGATTGGACTTGAAGCAAGTGCCCATCTACGAATCGGAGGGTATCGCGTTTGGCAAAACGCACTACTACGGCGGCGTTCGTAAATATCAATGGACGGCTATCCCTCTCGCCTTGCACGGCGTAGTTGCCCTTAAAGACGGTTCCGTTCTCAACGTAAAGGTGGGCGAGGACGAAAACGATCCCATCTTCTACGTAAGCGACTTGCTCCCGCACTTGGCGGCGAAACAGAACGTGCGTCCCCTTGGCGAAGCAATCGGCGGCGAAGACCTTAACATTTGGTTTGGCAACGTCCCTTACACGGCGGCAGAGGACGACAAGGACAAGACGGTCAAAGAGAATCTTCTTCGTATCCTCAACGAAAAATACGGCATGGACGAAGCGGATTTCCTCTCCGCAGAGCTTTCCCTCGTGCCTGCGTTTAAGGCAAAGGACGTCGGCTTTGACCGTGGTCTTATCGGCGCTTACGGCCACGACGACAGAGTTTGCTCCTACCCTGCATACACCGCGCTTTTCGACGAACCCTCCAACGAACATACCGTTATGGTCATTTTGGCGGACAAGGAAGAAATCGGCAGCGAGGGTACGACGGGCTTGCAATGCGCGTTGTTTGCCGACTTGATTGACGAAATCGCAACCTCTTTCGGCGTAAGCTCCGCGGCGATCCGCGCGAAGTCCATGTGCCTTTCCGCGGACGTTAACGCAGGCTTCGACCCCAACTTCCCCGACGTTTGCGAAAAACATAACTCCGCGTATATCTCCCACGGCGCAGGCGTAACCAAATTCACGGGTTCGAGAGGTAAGAGCGGTTCTAACGACGCAGACGCAGAATTCATCGGCTACCTCCGCAAGCTGTTCGACGACAACGGCGTGATTTGGCAGACGGGCGAGCTTGGCAAAGTGGACCAAGGCGGCGGCGGTACGGTTGCAAAGTACATCGCAAACATGAACGTCAGCACCATCGACATCGGCGTGCCCGTAATTTCCATGCACGCGCCTTACGAAGTCGTTTCCAAGGCGGACTTGTACGAAAATTATCTTGCTTTCCGCGCGTTCATTAAATAAGATTTTTATAGTAAACGGAAAAAGCGTTCCGCACGAAGCGGAACGCTTTTCATGTATTTTAGCCGTAATTAAGGCATTTTGCACGCAGTATTTTTGTCATACAGACCAAGCGAAGTGCGCGGCGCATATTTAAAAATTATTCTACGTACACGTTTTCGTCGTTAAATTTCAACGTCGTCGCAAAGAACGCCGACAGACCCTTCGTCATAACCTCGTAATCGGCAATCGCAATACTTTCACACGCGGAATGCATCGCAAGCTGCGCAATACCAACGTCCGCGCCCGGCATACTTACGTGCCGCGTTACCAACGCGCCGAGCGTACTGCCGCTTCTTGCGTCCGAACGGTTGAAAAAACTTTGATGAGGCACGTCCGCGTTTTCAAAAACCGTCTTTAACACAGCGGACGAAAGGGCGTCCGTTACGTACGCCTTACCCGCATGCGATTTAATGACGATCCCGCCGCCAAGTTTGGGCGCGTTCGTCGGATCGGCTTTTTCGGGATGGTTGGGATGTGCGGCGTGCGCGTTATCCGCCGAAAGGAGGAAAGAACCGGCAATCGCCTTATAAAATTCGTTGTCGTCAAAACGGAGGGCATACGCTATGCGGCGGAGGGTCGTTTCCAAAAAGTCCCCGTCCGCGCCCTGCGGCGAAAGACTGCCGATCTCTTCGTTGTCCATCACGGCAAGCGTGCAGATACCGCTCGTTTCCGTTGCGGAAAGCAAAGCCTGCAAGCCGGCAAAAGTGCAAGCCAAATTGTCGATGCGCGGCGCGGCTAAAAACTCGTTATTTACCCCAAACCGATAGGGCATGTCTGCGTTGACGAGGAATAAATCGTAAGAAAGCGCCTTTTCGCCAACCACCTTTTTTATCACGTCCTCGGCGGTAAACTGCTCGTTCAACAACGCGCAGAGGGGCTGTAAATCTACCTGCGCATTGACGGCAAATTTTTCGTTTACCTCACGGTTTTGATGTACGGCAACGGAGGGAATTTGCACGTTGAAAGGGGAAACCACGGTTTCCGCGTGCAGGCTTCTGCCGCCCCCGCGGACGACCCGCCCCGCAATTTTCAGCGGACGGTCAAAGAAGGAATACCAAATCCCGCCGCCGTATTTTTCCACGTTTAGCGTCGCGCAATCACCCGCCTTTTTCACGACGGGATTTTCCTTTAATTTAAGCGCAGGCGAATCGGTATGCGTCGCAACGATTTTGTAGGCAAATTCGTCCAACGCGCCGACGGTAAACGCAATCAGGCTGCTACCGCCCCGCATAACGAAATATTTCCCGCCCTCGCCAAGCGACCAATCACGGTTTTCAAAAAGCTGAACGAACCCGTTTTCTTCCAATGCCTGTTTTACGTTTTCACAGGCGTGGTAAGCGGTGTAAGACTGTTCTAAAAAGTTTATCAAATTTTCAGGCATAGACGAACCTCACTCACAAATTTTCACTCATTATTGTATCATCTTTCCCTTTATTTGACAAGTCTTTCCACAAAAAAAACGATATTTTCACCGTCTACAACTAAAAAAAGTTAAATAAATTAGAAAAAATTTGCATGCTTGTCAAATTTTTTAACAAAAATTTAATATACTTTTCACAATCTAATGTTATAATATAAACAAAATCAGTATATGAGGTAAAATATGGAAACGAAAAAGAGTGTAAAAAAACTTAGCGCGGACGAAAAACATTTGCAAATGCTTTACGAGTTGAGCAAAAGAAGGGAGGTTCTTACAATTGGAACGAAAAACAACCACTTTAAAGACACAGAGCTCCGTCTTCTCGCCGAAATCGTGCAAGCAAACAACAAGGGCGAACGTTTGATTTCCACACAGCTTGCCGACAGACTTGGTATTACGCGCTCCGCTATTTCCCAAATCGTCAACCGCTTGGAAGAAAACGGGATCGTAAACCGCGTTCCCGACGCCGTCGACAGAAAAATCGCGTACATAGAGCTCACAGACGAAACCTTCGCGCTCTATAAAAAGGATTGGGCTTACTGCCAGAAATTCTTCGGCAAACTCATCAAAAAATTTGGGAGAGATAGATTTTATGAAATGTGCGCTTTGACCAACGAGTTTATCGATTTGGTACAAGAAGAGAAAACCGCGCTTTCTAAAAAATAAGAATATACAAAACGGAGAAAAACAGTCGCTATGCGGCTGTTTTTTGTATAAAAGCGGAATATTCGCGCATAATGGGAGTAGGAGGAACGAATTTTATGCGTATTGTAAACATTATTGCTTATATTTTGGTGATTGTCGGCGCGGTAAATTGGGGTTTGTTCGGCTTGTTCGATTTCAACCTCGTATCCACGATTTTTTCGGGCGCGCGTGCCGTCGGTTCGATTATCGTTTACACCATTATCGCAATCGCGGCGCTTTGGCTCATTCTTTCGCCCTTCATCACGGGCGGCGTGCTTTTGTTTAGAAAGAAGCGCGCAGATTGATCCGCATTATAAGCAACGAAAAAATAAAAACGCGTACTTGCGTAGGCAAGCGCGCGTTTTTTATTTGGCTAAATTGCATTTTTAGTTTTTCTTTATCTTTTCACTCGTCAACACGGGCGAACTAAACGCAAACCGCTTCACCGATTCTACGGCGTTTTGGCAACGTTTTCTCGTCTGATAATGCTCCCCAAGGCACAAAAGCTGCCCGTTTCCGTTCAAAAGTTTGTAAATATAATCGCCGCGTTTGGTCAATACGATACGGAAATTCCCCGCCGAGATATTTTTCTTGTGCGTTTCAATGCCGTTCACCGCGCCGATATAAGAGGAATATTCCTCACTCGAAAGCAACTTTTCTCCGTTGTTTGCAAGCAAATCGAAATAATACACCGTTTCTCCGTCCGCGTCCGTATTGCCGGAAATAATCCATTTTCCCATACAACCGTCGGGTAACGCCGCGACGGGCGTATCTTCTTCGGGAGGCAATTTGATGAATAACTCTCTCGTGTTTTCGTCCAAAACAGCCGTTTCCGCAAACCGTTTTGCAGATTCAAGCGCCTTTTCGCAACGCGCTTTGCTCGGATAATTTTCGCCCGTGCAAAGCAAGGTGTTTTTGCCGTTCAAAAGTTTGAAGATATAATGTCCTTTTTTCGAGAGGGTGATACGGAAATTGCCCGCCAAAATATTCTTTTTATGCGTTTCAATGCCGCGTACCGCACCTGCGTAGGAGGTGTATTCTTCACTCGAAAGCAGCTTCTCGCCGTTGGAGGCGTGCAACTCGAAGAAGTACAGATCTTCATTTTTATTCTCGTCGTTTTCCTCGTCGGTAACGACGTGGAAAATCACCCATTTTCCCGTGTATTTCTTTTGCTTAGCTTCTCCGTTTTTGGGCTCTGCCACAACCGAACGCTCCGCGGGTTCCGCCTCTGCTTGCACAGCCGAATTTTTCAATTCGACGGGGGCAGGTGCGGGTTGAATAGGCGTTTCGCTTATCTTTTCTTCCGTTTTAGTCGTCGCTTCCACGACGGGCGCAGGCTCTGCAACGGGTACGCTTTCCGTGGGTTGCGTTTCCGCAACGGGCGCTGTTTCTTCCACGACGGGCGCAGGCTCTGCAACGAGCGCGCTTTCCGTGGGTTGCGTAGCTTCCGTAGTAGGCTGAGCGGGTTCTTCCTGAATGGGAGCGGATTCCGCTACGGGCGCGGGCGTTTCTGCCGCTTGTTCCGCTTCTTTTGCTTCTGCTTCTGCCTTCGCTTTTGCTTCTTCTTCCGCTTTTAATCTTGCTTGCTCCGCTTCCCAAGCCGCCTTTTTCTTCTTTCGATGGGCGGCTACGCAGGGGATCGCAATCGCCAACCCGATCAGGGCAAGGCAAAGCGCGGCGGCAATCACCGCCAAGGCGGGGTTTTCCACGCAATAATCCCAACATACGCGGACAGCCTTTTGTATAAAAGAAGTTACGCTCAACAAATTATACAGCACAATTCTCTCCTTTTTCACGCGCTGTGGCGCAACGCCACTTTAAACGCAAGTTACGTGTATATTTTAATACAAAAAGCCGAAAAAGTCAAGTTAAAGCAAAAAAAATTCCCCCACTTTTCTAAAAAAATTGACAATGCGTGTAAAATCGTTTACAATAGTAACGTAGGAGGTAAGGAAATGTCTAAAATTGCAATTATCGGCGGCGGCGCAGCGGGCTTGATGCTTGCCGCAAACTTATGCTTAGATCGCGTAGACCACGAAATCGTCGTTTTTGAACGCGGCGAACGGGTGGGACGCAAACTTTCCGCTACGGGCAACGGACAAGGGAATATCACTAACCTCCACGTGAAAGACGGGGGATATTTTTCCTCCGAGCCTGCCGCCGCGGCGCGTGCAAAAGAGATAGTTCGCGCCTATGACAATACCAAACTCCAAGCCTTTTTCGAAAAACTGGGAATTATTCTAACGGCAGACGATAGGGGCAGAGTATATCCTGCTAGCCGACAAGCCTCCTCCCTCACCGACGGATTGCGTTATTATATCCAGCACAAAGGGATAAAAACGTGTACGGGCAGTCTTGTTACGGGCATAGAAAAGAGGAACGAAGGTTTTTCTATCCGTTACAAAAAGGACGGCGATTCGAATGACTGTTACGACTACGCCGATATCGTCGTATTATGCACGGGAGGCAACGCGGCAAAGAATTTCGGCACGGACGGCTCGGGTTATCCTTTGGCAAAGTCGTTCGGACACACCGTTACTCCGTTGCAGCCCTCCCTCGTCCAACTCAAAACGAACGCCGACCACATTAAAACGCTGAAAGGTATACGCGTAAACGACGGCGTTTTGACGGCGCGTACGCCCCGCGGCGAACACGCGTTGCAGGGGGATATTATCTTCACCGACTACGGCGTTTCGGGGGACGCGGTTTTCCGTATGTCCGCGTTTATCGTCGACCAAATTCCAAGCGGTAAGGTGGAGCTTTGTATCGACTTTTTGCGGAGCACGGACGAAAAAACGGTGCTTTCCCTTTTAAAAGCCAAGCAAAACACCTATCCGAACATGGAGAAAACGGAGTTGCTGTTCGGCGTTGTCAACAATCAAATCGGCAGGGCGGTTATGCGCCGCGCGGGAGGAGATTTGACGAAGGCGGCAAGTCTTGTAAAGCGTTTTACCCTGACGGTTACGGGTAGCTTGGGCTTTGATTACGCGCAGGTTACCAAAGGGGGGATACCTCTTTCCGAAACGGACGAAGATCTGCAAAGCCGCTTGGCGGAAGGCTTGTATTTTACGGGCGAAATTCTGGACGTAGACGGGGAATGCGGCGGCTATAATTTGCAGTGGGCGTTTTCGTCCGCTTGCACCGTCGCGGCGGCGATTGACAAAAAATATACAAAATAACGGGGGCAGGTATGCGTTTACTCACCATTTCCGACGTAAAATTACCCGTCGGCACAAACGAAAAACAGCTCCTTGCCATCGCGCGGAAAAAACTTGGCGCGCAACCCGTGCATTTCGTTATTAAGAAAAAATCTTTGGACGCGCGCGATAAAAACAATATCCGCTATATCTATACGATAGAATGCGCCGACGCGCCCCAACCCAAAACGGAAACGGCTTACGCTCAACTCCCCAAGGCGAAACAGCCCGGGGAAAGGGTGCTTATCGTGGGCGGCGGCCCTGCGGGCTTGTTCTGCGCCATTCGCTTGATTGACCGCGGTATCCAACCTATCCTTATCGAACGGGGCGGCAGCGTAGAGGAGCGCGAGGCGAAAATCAACGCCTTTTTCACCGCCAAGCTATTGGATACGCAGACGAATATCCAATTCGGTGAGGGAGGTGCGGGCACGTTTTCGGACGGAAAGCTCAACACCCAAACGCACAGCCCTTTGAACAAAGAGGTACTTAGCGTCTTCGTCCGCTTTGGCGCGCCAGAGGAAATATTGTATTTATCTAAGCCGCATATCGGCAGCGATAACTTAAAAAAGGTCGTCAAAAACATGCGCGAATATATCTTAGCGCAGGGCGGCGAGGTGCATTTTAACACCCGTTTGGAGGATATCGTCGTCCAAGACGGAAAACTCACGCACGCCGTCGTTCGTAAACTCAACGCATACATGGGTGGGGGTAATCCCGAAAAAATACCCGTTTCCGCGCTCATTCTTGCCATTGGGCATAGCGCAAGGGATACTTTTGAAAAATTGCTTAGCAAAGGGGTGACAATGCACGCCAAAAACTTTGCAGTCGGCGTGCGTATCGAGCATTTGCAAAGCAAAATCGGCATGGCGCAGTACGGAAAGGCGTACACCCGGCTTCCCCCTGCGGATTACAAGCTCGTTTCCCACGCAAAGGACAGGGCGGCGTTCACCTTTTGTATGTGTCCGGGCGGGTACGTCATGCCCTCGGCAAGCGAGGAGGGCGGCGTTGTTACCAACGGTATGAGCAATTACGCGCGCGACGGTGAAAACGCCAACAGCGCCCTTATCGTGCAGGTTACGCAAGCGGATTTCGGCACGGACGCGCCCCTTGGCGGCGTGGAATTTCAGCGCAAATTAGAGCGTGCGGCTTACCGTGCGGGCGGCGAAACGTACGCCGCGCCCACCCAACTTGTCGGCGATTTTATGCAGAACAGAACGAGTACCCGTTTCGGCGAAGTGCAACCCACCTATGCGGCGGGTACGGCGTTTGCCAACCTCCGCGAAGTCCTTCCGCAGGCGGTTACCGAAACTCTGCAATTTGCGTTGACGGATATGGATAAAAAGCTCCGCGGCTTTGCGGCAAGCGAGGCAATTTTGACGGCGGTGGAAAGCCGAACCAGTTCCCCCGTCCGTATCGAGCGAGACGAAACCTTGCAATCGGTCAGTATAAAAGGCTTGTATCCCTGCGGCGAGGGAGCGGGTTATGCGGGCGGTATCACGTCCTCTGCGGCAGACGGACTTCGCGTTGCCGAGGCGATATTTGCCCGCTTCAGTGAAAGCGGCGATAATAATTAACATTTTTTGTTAGTAATTATAATATTCACAAAACTATCACATAGTTTTCACAATATTATCACAAACTAAAATTAAAATTAAAGGTGCGAAAGAAGAAAAAAGCTTTTGTGTAAGGGAGATAACCGCTCGTATTTGGGCGGCAATGGAAGGGCGGAAAAGTTTTTCCAATTGCAATAAGGTTATCGCTACAATTTAATCCAACTATACTAACTTTTTTCATATTCTCTCACTAAATGGTATGCGGCACGCGTGTTTACGCGTGCCGCATATCATTTATACCGTTATCGTTTAACGTTATCAGTTGCTTTTTCTCGTGATGGAGCAAAGCTTGATTTTTTTGTTCGTTTCTTCTTCGACGGGCGCGGGTCGAGCGTCAACGTATCTATGTGTGATCACGGCAACGCGCGTCGTTTGCCCCGCGGGGGTAGCCGCTTCGCATACCCTTTCCGCGTCGTTTTCCGTCGTGGAAACGGATTGCTCGCACGTTGTATCCCTTTCGTTTTCCGTACACGCGCCGCAGCTTTCCGTCGGGCGTTCTACGTGCGTATCGCACACCGCCGCCGTTTCTTGCGTTTGGCTTGCGGCGTTAGGCGCGCAAACCGCCTTGATCGCTTTATAATAAATTTCGCTCATGCGTTCAATCTGCTTAAAGGTTACGTATTCGTTGGCTTGGTGAATGGTTGCCTCGTCGCCCATCATTTCAGGACCGAATGCGCAACCGCACTTCAAAGCTCTTGCATACGTACCGCCGCCGATGGCGATGGGCTTTGCGTTCTCGCCCGTTACTTCGTTGTATACGGCGGTCAACGTAGAAATCAACTTGCCGTTCGGGTCGTTGTAAAGGGGAGCTTGGTAGTTTTCGACGACGTATTCCAACCCGAAGCTATCCAATTTTTCCTTTACCGTTTCCAAGGGGAGGGTGGCGGGGAACCGAATGTCCGTCGTGATTTTCAAAACGCCGTTTTTAAATTCCGCTACGTCGGGCGACATGGTCAGCTTGCCCGTTTCGTCTACGAGCGTCTTTAAACCCGTTACGTCGTCGAATAAGCATTCGTAAACGCGCTGAATATCCTCGTTGTTTTTGGATAAGAAAAGGAGCAACGCCTGCAAAGCGTTCGCGCCCATCTGCGGCGTAGAACCGTGCGCCGACTTGCCTTCCGCGCGTAAAATATTCGTCGTATTGTCGTAGGAAAGGCGAGTGCCTGCCACGGGATTTTCATACCCAACCAAGCCTTCGGCTGCCTTTCTCGTCAAAATCGCGGCGGCGCTGTCGCACACCATATTCACCCTTTCGCCTGCGTTCAACGCGGACATGGGCGCCTCGTTTATAGGGCAAAGTACGGAAAAATGCAAAATGCCCTTCTCTGCGTAGATGACGGGGAAATCTGCGTCGGGCGTAAAACCTTCTTCGGGCATTTGCGCGACCTCGTTGTAATGCTCGATGCATTTCCAACCCGCTTCTTCGTTGCAACCGACGATCAACTTGATTTTTCTCGACGGGGTAATACCCTCGTCCTTCAAAGCCTTTAAGGCGTACAGGCAAACGACGGCGGGCGTCTTGTCGTCCATCGCGCCTCTGCCCCAAATTTTTCTGCCGCCTACGCCACCGTCGGATACGTCGTCGTTGATAACGCCGCCGAAGGGGGGATATTTCCAACCGCTTCCCGCGGGGACGACGTCCAAATGCGCCAAAATAGCAAATTCCTTGCCCTCGCCAAAAACGACTTCGCCAACGTAGTTGTCATAATTGCGGGTTTCAAATCCCATCTCCGAGGCGAGGTTTAAAAAGAATTGCAGACAATCAGCCGCTTCTTTCCCAAACGGGCAATCTGCAACCGCCTCTTTCAAAGAGGAATCAAACTTTAAAATTTCCACGGTGGAAGCAACGATATCGTTGAAATATTTTTCCATACCAATCTCCATACGCATAAATTCCGTCGCCTTGGGCAAACGCCCCAAAAGCATGGTTACACTATATATTATACACATTTTTTCGGCTTAGGTAAACAAAATAAGGGGGTATGTGTAAAAAAATAATTTTTTAACAAGCTCCGCTTTGACATTTTTACAAAAGTATGCTACAATTATCAAGACAGTATTTTATAATTAACGGAATGCCCTTACGGGTGCGCCTACCGCGTTAAAGGATGAAGGATTATGAAGGAACAGCAAAACACGGAAAAAGCGAAAAAGCCCTCCCACGCAGGTCATCGCGCCCGTATATTTGAAAAAGCGAAAAACGAGCGTCTTTGCGACAGCGAACTTTTGGAGCTCTTGCTTTTTTACGCCGTTCCCCGCCGCGACACCCGCGACGTGGCGCACGATTTGCTTTCCGCCTACGGCTCTCTGCGCAACGTGCTCCAAGCCGGCCCTACCGCGCTTGCGAGAGTAAAAGGGGTGGGAGAAAACGTAACGGCTTTCTTTTCTGCATTGAACGAACTTTTCCTCCGTTGCCGCGAGGACGCGCCAAAGCCTACGCCCTTGATGGTCAAAACGAAATACGACGAATTTTGGAAGTACCTCGACGGCATTTACGCAACCGTAGATTACGAGGTCGTAGACGCGTATTTCCTCGATTCCGAATCCCGTATCTACAGCAGTTGCCGTTTGGCGAAGGGGGATAATTGCAGTGTGCAATTCCATCCGCCCGCACTCTCTAAAATTCTTGTTGAAACGCCGCCCGCTGGGCTTGTGATCGTCCACAACCACCCGCAAAGCACGGCGGAACCGTCGGTTGCGGATAAGGAAATGACGGAGAAATGCCAAGTGCTTTGCAGCTTGCACAACGTAATGTTCTGCGACCACGTTATTTACGCGAAGGGGCATAGATACAGCTATTACGATTCGGGCAATTTGCAATCGATAAGCAAACGTTATTCCATCGAGAATATCGTCGGCGGAGGTGGGAAAACGCATGGCGAAGAATAAGCAAGAACCAACCAAAACGGACGACGCTACCTCAAAACGGGTAGAGCGGCGGGAAGAAAATCCCATTCGCAACTATTTCGTTCGTTTGTTCGGTAAAATCAATTTCAAAAACGAGGCGCAATTCCTCTATTTTGGGAAGTGGCTGGTTTTTCTTGCCCTACTGGCTGTAGAAATCTTGATGATTTTACAACACGTGGGCGATTTTAAGGGGGAAAAGGGCTGGATAAACGCAGTCGTTTTGATATCCCTCGTCGTGATATTGGCGGCGTCGGAGGCGATACAACTCTTTGCCGTACGAGGCAAAGCAAAGTTCGTCTTTTATGCCATTGACACCGTCGCAGCGTGCGGCTGTCTGTTCTTTGCCTACGGTGTTTATCCCTTGGTTTTGTATATCCTCGTCTTGACGCAGTTTTATATCGGCGCGGAAAAATTCCGCTTTTCCGGTATCGTGTTTGGCGTGAGTATGCCCCTGTATGCCGTCATTTACGGTATGCGCGGCGATTTTACAAAAATCGGCAACGGATTTTTGGAAGTGCTTTGGTACGGACTTGGCTCGGTGATCGCCATCACCTTCCATTTCCTTGCCGTCCAAATCGCATTGGCGTTCTACCGTCAATACCTCAAACTCGATAAAGCGGTGCGCGACCTTAACGAAAGTCAGCAAAAGCTGCAAAAAGCCTACGAGGCGGTTGCCGAGGTTACGGCGTTGGAAGAAAGACAGCGTATCGCCAAAGAAATTCACGACACGGCGGGGCATTCTATCACCACCGTCATTATGCAGACGGAGGCGGCAAAGCGCATCGTCGACAGCAACCCCGACGAAGCGAAAAACAAGCTCGTCGCGGCAAATTTACAAGCCAAACACGCCTTGGAAGAGCTTCGCGACAGCGTGCATTTGTTATCGGGCAGAACGGAAAATCAAACCCTGCGATCCGCCCTGCAAAATATCGTCAACGAATCGACGGACGGCACGGGCATCGTCATTCGCTCGTCCATTCAAGACGTCTGTGTTTCCGCGGCGAAATTCCGCTTTCTTTGCAACAGCTTAAAGGAGGGGATATCCAACGGACTGCGCCACGGCGGCGCGACGGCGTTTTGGTTTGAACTCTCCGTAGGCGAAGAAATTTCCTTCCTGCTTTCGGATAACGGCAGGGGCATGTACGAGGTGAACCTCAAAAAAGGCTTTGGCTTGACGACGATGCAAGACCGTGCAAAAGCGTTGGGCGGCGGCGTAGAATTTAAAACGGAGGAGGGCGAGGGCTTTGAAATTCGCCTTACTTTACCCTTAGATAAGGAGGAAGATTGAGTGTGGAAAAAATTAAGGTGTTGGTCGTGGACGACCAAGCGGAGCTTGCGGAAGAAATTGCTCAAATTTTAAAAACGGACGAGGGATTAGAGGTCGTCGGTACGGCGGCGGACGGCTTTGACGCGCTCGAAAAAACGGCGTTGAAACACCCCGACGTCGTCTTGCTCGATATCCGCATGCCGAACATGAACGGCGTAGTCGCCACACAGCGTATCAAGGCGGACTATCCGCAGGTCAAGGTGCTCATTTTGACGACCTTTGACGACAGCGATTATATCCTCAACGCCATCAACAACGGCGCGAGCGGTTATCTTTTGAAAGATATCGGCGGCGACGCGCTGATCGACGCGGTGAAAAACGCCCACGCAGGCGACACCATTCTGCCCGCTAAAATTGCCCGCAGAATAGCGGACGCGGCAAAGCACGTGGCGGCGGATAGAGAAATCCGTTTAATGCGCGCTTTCAATTTGTCCGAGCGTGAAATAGAAATTGCCTTGATGATGTACGAGGGCTTTACCAACCGTCAAATTTCCGCCGCGCTCAAACTTTCCGAGGGCACGACGAGGAATTACGTTTCCGCCATTTACATTAAGACCAAATGCGAAAACCGCGCCCAAGCTATCGCGGCGATCAAAGACGCGTTACATTAAACGCGGAGCGTGCATAAAATGTATAAGACGGTCATTTTTGATTTAGACGGAACACTTTTAGATACCTTAGCGGATTTACACGCGTCCGTAAACGCCGCCCTTGCCGCCTACGGTTTGCCCAGCCGCAGCGTGGAGGAGGTGCGCGCCTTTGTCGGGAACGGAATCGCCAAACTTATCGAGCGGGCGATAGGGGATAAGAACTGTCCCGACTTCGAGGGAGTGCTTTCAGCGTTTAAAGAACATTACGGCGCGCATTGCAAGGACAAAACCAAACCCTACGGCGGTATTTTAGAGTTGCTGAAAAAATTGCAGGCGGCGGGCGTGAAAACGGCAGTCGTTTCCAATAAAGCCGATTTTGCCGTAAAGTTGCTGGCGGAGGAATATTTTTCGGGCTTGCTTCTATACGCAGTGGGCGAAAACGAGGCGGCGGGCGTGCGTAAAAAGCCTGCGCCCGATTCTCTCTTTGCCGTAATGGAAAAATTGAACGCGAAAAAGGAGGACGCCGTGTACGTCGGGGATTCCGAAGTGGATATTCAAACGGCGCAAAATGCGGGCGTGGCTTGTATCAGCGTTACTTGGGGCTTTAAAGACAGAAAGTTTTTGCTTACCCACGGTGCAAAAGTTTTAATCGATACCCCCGACGCGATTTTAAAATATTGCAAGATTATTTAAAAAAGGAAGGGGCAGGTACGCGTTGAATATAAAATAGGTAATTGGGGTAAGCGCAAACCATATTACAAGCAAAAAGAGAGGACGAATCGGTTTTATAGCCGAAACGTCCTCTCTTTTATTGGTATAAAGCGAGTGATATTTCCCTTACGGGAAGTGCGCTTGCAAAGCAAAGCCTTGCAGTTCTATTCTATTCGTCCTTAACTTGCGAGGCAATAAAACTCGCCGAAGGCGAATAGAGTTGCGTGATACTCCGTTAAGAGTATCACGCTGATTTCAACGCTCTTTTGGGATTATAAGCCTAAAATTGCGACGGATAAACCGCAGAATAAGATGACCGAAACAGCGTCGACAATCGTCGTGATAAACGGATTTGCAACGACGGCGGGGTCAAGTCTGCAAAGTTTTGCCAAGAGGGGTAAGAGTGCGCCCACCAATTTCGCTACGATCACCGTGCAGAAAAGGGCGAGGGAAACGACGGCGCAAACGTCCCAAGTGTAGCCTTCCATTTGCAACAGCATTCCGTCTAAAAATCTGAGTTTTAAGAAGCACGCCGCCGCCAAGGTCAAACCAAGTAAAATCGCCGTGCGGAATTCCTTCCAAAGCACCTTCCACACGTCGCGGATTTCCACTTCGCCAAGGGAGAGGGCGCGGATGACGGTAACGGACGCCTGTGAGCCAGAATTACCGCCCGTACCCATGATCATGGGTACGCAAGCGACGAGGCAAGCCACCAAAATCTGTTCGAAATGGTTTAAGATAAGCCCCGTAAACGTCGAGCCGAGCATCAAGATCAACAGCCACAAAACGCGCGTTTTCCAAAGAGTGAACACCCCCGTTTTTAAGTAGGGTCTATCCGTCGGCGTGATAGCCGCCATTTTGGCGATATCCTCGGTGTTTTCTTCTTGCAGGACGTCGATAGCGTCGTCGATGGTAACGATACCGACAAGCCGCATTTCTCTATCTACGATAGGCAGAGCCAAAAAGCCGTAATCGGAAATCTTGTTTGCGACCTCTTCCTTATCGTCCTCGGTGTAGGCGTAAATGACGTTTTCTTCCATGATGTCGGAAACGAGCGCCGTCTTTTGCGCCAACATCAAATCCTTTGCCGTTACAAGGCCGAGGATTTTGTTTTTCTCGTCTACGACGTAGCAGGTATAGATGGTTTCCTTGTCGATGGCGGTGCGGCGAATACGCTCAAACGCGTCGTCTACCGTCATGGTGGGGCGCAGGGAAACGAATTCTATCGTCATAATACTGCCCGCGCTATCCTTGGGGTATTTCAAAATTTGGTTGATGTATGCACGGGTTTCGGCGTCGCTTTGCGCCAAGACGCGCTTGACCACGCTTGCCGGCATTTCTTCGATGAGGTCAACCGTATCGTCCAAAAACAGTTCGTCAAGGACGTCCTTCAATTCTCTGTCGTTTAATTTATGGATGAGTTTTTGCTGTACGTCGCTATCCATTTCGACAAAGGTTTCCGCCGCCAGATCCTTAGGGAGTATGCGGAACAAAATCAGCAAATCGGCGTCTTTTTCCGTCCCCTCGAAAACCTCGGCAAGGTCGATGGCGTTCATATCGGCGAGCAGGGGCTTTAATACGGCGTAGTTGCGTTCTTCAAGCAGCTTTAAAATGTCGTCTACTTCGGCGATACGTCTGACGATTTCCTGCGGCATATCTTCGATGATTTCTACGGTGTCGTCGACGGAAATCTCGTCCATCACCTTTTCCAGCTCTTCGTCGCGAAGCCCGCCGATAATTTTTTCTTGTAGGTCGCTGTCTAAAAGCAAAAGCGCGTCGGCAAGCTGTTCGCTGTCGAGCGCATGACAAAAAGGAAGAAGATAGGCTTCTTCTACCTCGTTGATGAGCGCGGCAAGCCGTTCGTTTTCATACTTTTCTACGAACTCTGCCGCGGCTTGATAATTTTGAGCTTCTAAAAGCTCTGATAATTCCTTTTGCATAATACTCTACCTCTTAGTTTTTTTGACTGAAACTGCGGGTAGCGTATCCTCGTGGAGCAATTACCGTTTACGTCGTAAGAAGAAACGGCGCAAAGACGGCGCGTTGCTTAGCGGGTCTACGCTTGGGTGATAGTCTGCTGTCATAATAAAAACCGTTCCTCCTTTTATTTTTTTTTTTAGAAATACGTATATACTTCGCAATACTTCGTTGTCGCTCCGCGCCCCTTGCTCACGTACGGCAAGGCTGAGCCTTGACCCAGTTTTACCGCTTGCCGCCCGTTCTTTTACGGGGCGAGCGGGCGGTATGGGCGGTTGGTTTCAAACAAGTTTTATGTGGCTGAGGTTTGACCCAGTTTTACCGCGCTTTTTTCGCCCTATAATTATTATAAGCAAAAATCAGTTTTGCGTTTCGTCGTTCTTGCGCTTTTTCAAAATCAATATATCGACGAGGATGCAAATGACCGCCGTACCCAAAATGAGGTAAACAAGGCGGAAAATACTGTCGTTGTTCGAGGTGAGGCTACCATAGGTGAGCTGCTCGGGAATGGGCGTCGTTGCGCTGAAATCGGTTACGTACGCCTTGGGGATAAAGCCCGTTTGGCGCACGCCGTTTTCGTCCACGTAAGCGACGTGGTAATAGGGGTGGTCGAGCTTATCGATTTCGCCGAGCAAGGTGATTTGCATATCCGCATTCAACCTCGACGCGGTGAGCAGGGAATTTAAATAAGGGAACTTATAAAGGAAAACCGCGTTAGTGAGATAGCCCGTTTTTTCGCTGTCGTAGTCAGAGCGGTATTCTTCGGCGGGAAGCTCGTTACACTGCGTTTTGAGGACGAGGCAGGTTTGATATTCGTGCGTTTCCTCGTTGAAAATCGCAAGGGCGTTGTGCTTTTCCGTTTCCCCGATTTTTAAGGCGGTGAAGGGCATTGCTCTGCGTTCAAAGGAAAGGTAAGGGAATTCCGTTGCGCCCTCTAAGGCGTTAATATCGAAGTAGACGGTCAACGCGTCGGGTTGGGTCTGCACGACGGAGAAAGTCGCGCTCTCTTTGGCGAAAATACTTTCGTCCGCGCCGTTTACCGCTATCGTTTTTACGGTGGGCAGATTTAAAAGCGCGGTCTGCGCCATATAATTTTCGGCGTACAAAACGTAGGTTTTGTTTTCTTCAATGCCGAAAGTGAAAGCGGTTACCGTCGTTTGGGCGGAAGCCGTATAAACGAGGGGGTCGTTCAGCCCGTACTGCGTGGGCGTTTCCCCGTCAAGTTTATAAAGTTTTCCCTCTATCAAAGCGTAGAGGTTGCCCTCGTAATCGACGGAAATTTTCTTTGCGTTTTGGGGCAGATTGCCGTACACCTCCACGCCGTCCTCGTTTTCGGAAAGAAACTGCGCCTCGGTGTAACGATGGATTTTTGCGCCGCTTGCGACGTACAGATTTCCGTAAGCGTCAGCGGTCAAAAGTGAGGGGATACGGGTGGCGGCGCGCTTGGTTTCCGCATATTGCCATTCGCCGTTTTCGTCCGTGCCGATAAGGTAGTGCGAGTAATTGTCCAAAGCCAAATAATACTTACCGTACACGCTTGCCGCGCCGACGATATTGCCGATAAAATCGTCAAATTCCGCAAGTTTTTCGCCGTACGTTTCCGATTGCAGACTGTACAAAATCGCTTGGTCTTGGTTGGCAACGAGTAAAGTGTTGCCGTCGGAAACGAGCCTTTCGGCAATCAATTCGTTTTCGATAGGGGTTTGGAAATTGTCCGTAGCGGTGTCGAGGACGGAAATGCGCTTGTTTCCGTTGTCGGCAATGAGCAACAGATTATCTGCAAGGCAGACGTCCGCCGCGTCGTTTATACGGTTAACGGAAGAGGAGCGGTTGCCGATTTCACGGTCAGTGAAATCGCAGTCGGTTAAGTTGAATTCACGCACCGAATTGCCGTCCACGGCGTATACGGCGCCGTCAAATACGGTGAGGGCGGAAAATTTGCCGTCCGTTTTGTTGAGCGGCGCGAGGGAATTTTCGTTGATGATGCTTGTCGTCGCAAGCTCGGTCAAATCGTAGGCGTAGAAGGTTGCAGGGTCGTTCGTGCTCGTGCAACAGAATACGCCGTTTACGATACGGATAGAGGAAAAAGCGGAGAAGTTGTCGAATACGGCGACGGTGGACGACGCGTCTTGGGCGGATTGCGCTTGTAAATCGATTTTCCGCAAATTATTGCCGGACGTATAGTACAACTCGTTTTCGTATACGGCGATGGTGGGTTTGCCCGAAAGGTCGCTCTTTAAGGTTTTGGCGTGGGTTACGTCAATATCGTAAGCGAGTAAATCTAACTGCGAAAGCTGAGTGGTGGAGGCTTTCGTGTCCGTGAAATACAGCATATCGCCGTGCAGGTAGAAGGTCGTGCAAGGGAAACTTGTGTTCTTCACCGTCGGGGTAGGCTCGTCCAAGGTATTCGGCGCGAGGATATAAAGATAAGTCGCGTCGAGGAAATATAAATTTCCCGTTTCGTCAAATTGTAATTTGGTAACGTTGTTTTTTAAGGGGTCGGAGTTTACGTTGTGGACGTATTCGCGATATACCCCGTCTGCTTGGTCGTAGACGTAGATGACGTTTCCGTCTGCAATCGCCGTGTAGTCCTCGTTAACGGCAACGTCGGTGGGGGCGTTGAGGTCGAGGTACTGCTTGTAGGAATCAGGCAAAAACAGAGAGGCGGCGGGGATAGGCTCGAACGCGTTTGCCGTTAGATTTTTTTGGACAAGCGAAAGCGCCGCGCCCGAAATGGAGCACGCTGCCAAAGAAAGTATACAAATCATCGTCGTCTTAAAATTCTTCATACGGTTTTATTATAACATGCTTTTTGTAAAAAAGCAAGGAATGAAGATAAGTTTTTTTTAATTTCAAAATCCCAAAATAAGAAAGACGAAATACATTGTAAATGCGGAATGCGGAAGGTTGCATGCGGAATGCGGAAGGTTGCATGCGGAGTGCGGGATCGTGGAAAATAAGGCTGTTCGTGTTTTTCTTGCAAAAGTGAGGAAAATGAGTTGCTTTTTAGCGAAAATACACTTTAACAGGCATACATTTGGCAAGTTTTACCATTCAAATCACCTGCAAAAACGAACAAATGTTCGGATTTTAACCAAAAAAGTGGCAGTAGATACTTGATAAAAACAAAATAAATGGCATAATAGCCCCGTCGCAACTTGGCGGCAAGGAGGTGAAAAGTTTTTGGAAAATTACGCGAAAGTAATGTTATACGTTTATCCGTTTTTAAAGACGGTGCAAAAGGATTATGAGGGACATATCCGCAACAGGGCGATACTCTCGCACGGCAGCGGCATGACGGCAGAGCGCTTGGCGGAATACATAGCAAGTGAAATTATCGTAAAGAGAAGTTTGGAGGGGCTGAAAGAGGATTTGGAAAAGGTTTTCGGGCGGTTGCAAGAGCGGGAAAACCGGCTTTTGTCCTTTCGGTATTTTGGGAAACGAAAACAACTTCGCGAATTTTTGAAAAACGAAAGCGCGAAGTCGGGTTGGAGCGAACGAAAGTATTTTCGGGAACAGAAACGGTTGGGCGAAAAGGTGAGCGCGATGATGCGCTCCGTCGGTTTGACCGAGGAACGGTACGAGGCGGAGTTTGCGCACTTGGATATTTTTCGGCGGATTGCCCGCTTCGTAGCGGAAGGACGGGACGAGAAAGTGTGCTTAGAAGAAGGACGGTTGGCTTGCGCGGCGAAGTGAGGCGAGATATACAAGCCTTGCGGCGTGATGGGGAGAACGTTACTCAGGGTCGTGGGTGGATTTTGGTTTTAAAATGAGGGCGGCGAGTAGGGGGACGAGCAGACAAAGAGCAATCAAAATGGCGATTTGCGCCGGGGTGTTGTTTTTTGCCTTAGGGGTTGCGCTGTCCGTTGACGGCGAGGTGAGGGAGGATAAGTATTCGGCGTATTCCGTATTCTCGTCAAAGTATAGGTCGTCGGGCTTAGGAATATAGCCGAATTCCCCCTCGCGGAGGACGTAGCAATAGGTGTTCGAGCCGACGTTATAGTCGCCGTAGTAGGCGCAGGTCATAATAATTTGCGTTAAAAATCCGTCGGACGTTTTGGCGTCGTCGTCGATTTTGTATTCGACGTCGAATATGTAAGTTAAGTAAGGGCGTTTTGGAACGTAGGGTACGAAGGTGAGCTGTTCCGTTTTGACGTAGCCGACGAGGCGCTGGGTGTGCGTGCCGTCCGTTTGGTATTCCACTCTGCAAAAGGTGGGGGTGTAATCGAGCAATCGGACGTAATAGGTGGGCGGAAGCCGAAATAAGCCGTTCTGTGCGTTGGCGGTGGCGTAGAAAAAAACGTCGTCCGTTTGCACGTAGGCGTAATCCCCGTTTTGCGGGAGGGAAGTTTCCGCTTTTGCCCAAAACACCCCACCCATGTACGAGGTGAAGGACATACAAAGGAATATGAAGATGAGGAGGGGCGAGAGCGCCTTCGTGAGGATTTTTCGCATAAAAGACCTATATCGTCGCCGTTTGTTGCGCGCGGTGCTTGCAAAGTATACTGTAATAGGATAAAACGCACTCGATTTTCAGACGAGGCTATTTTATAGTATATTAGGGAGAGCGCAGTCGGGTTTTGAGAGTTTTTTAGGGATTATGGAAGAGATTGTAGAAAAGCTGATTAAGATTGAAAGGGAATTAAAAAACCGTAGGTCGCGCGATCATTTGGCGGCGTACAACGCGGGGGAGAAAAAGCACGAGAAGCAGATTGCCTTTCACAAGTGTTTAAAACGGAATAGGTGGGTGTTTGGCGGCAATCGGTCAGGAAAGACGGAGTGCGGCGCGGTGGAGTGCGTATACCTTGCAAGAGGGATTCACCCTTACCGTCAAAATCGGGCGGAGGTGCAAGGGTGGGTGGTTTCCGTTTCGGCACAGGTACAGAGAGACGTCGCGCAAAAGAAGATATTGCATTATTTGCGCAAGGATTGGATAGAGGACGTTGTGATGCTGAGCGGGCGGAAGGACTCGCCTGAAAACGGGATCATCGATTTTATCCGCGTCAAAAACGTGTTGGGCGGGGTTTCCGTGATCGGATTTAAGAGTTGCGATCAAGGCAGGGAAAAATTCCAAGGGGCGTCCCTCGATTTCGTTTGGTTTGACGAAGAACCGCCGCAGGATATTTATATGGAATGCAAGATGCGGCTTTTAGACAGGCGCGGGGAGATGTTTGGGACGATGACGCCGCTCAAGGGCTTGACGTTCGTGTACAAAGATATTTATTTGAACGAGCGCGCCGACCCCGAGGTTTGGTATGAATTTGTCGAGTGGAGCGACAATCCGTATTTGGATAAGGACGAGGTGGCGGCGCTTGAAGCGAGCTTGGACGAACGCACTTTGCAGTCGAGGCGGTACGGGCGGTTTATCTCGGACGGGGCGGGGCTTGTCTATCCCGAATTCGACGAGAACGTACACGTCATCGAGCCCTTTTCCGTGCCGAAAGAGTGGCAGGATAATATTTCTATCGACCCCGGTTTGAACAATCCGCTTTCGGCGCATTGGTACGCGGTGGATTTTGACGATAACGTTTACGTTATGGCAGAGCATTACGAGGCGGGGCGGGATATCGATTATCACGCCGAGCAGATAAAACGCATTTGCCGCGAGCTGGGCTGGCATACGGACGGCAAGGGGAGGATATGTTCGCTGATCGACAGCGCGGCGAAGCAACGAACCTTGGGCGGGGTAAAGAGCGTGGTGGAGCTCTTTTACGAGCGGGGGATTTTGGTCAATCCGAACGTGGAAAAAGATATGTTTTCGGGCATAGCGAGGGTGAAGAGCTATTTGAGCCGAAAAAACGGGTTGCCGAATATTTACATCTTTAAAAACTGCGTTCGACTGATCAGCGAGTTGAAAGGGTATTATTGGGGGAGCGGGGACTTGCCGAGAAAGACAGCCGACCACGCCTTGGACGAGATGCGGTATTATTTGATGTCGAGACCGCAAAAAAGCGCGCCCAAGACTGCGCTCACTTCCATTCAAAAGGATAAGGAAAGGCGGATAAGGGCGTTGAAGAATAAGCGAAGCTTTTTGTAAATGCGGAGTGTGTTCCGCAAGCGCTGAATGCCGAGCGCGAAATTGTGGATTGCGATGGGAAATGGGAAGATCGAAAAGGTGGATCGTAAGGAGAGAGAAGTGGAAAAGAAGATAGAGGAAACTGTGGAAAATAACGTCGTGGAAGCGGGCGGCACGGGGGAAAGCGAGCCCAAGAAAACGGTGAAAAAAACGACGAAGAAAAAGGAAGAAAAGATTGGGGACGCGCTGATGAAGGTGGCGCTCGGATATCAAATTGCCGAAGTAACGGAAGAATACGCGGAGGTGAACGGCGAGCTTAAGCTGACCAAGCGAAAAAAGACGAAGAAGGACGTGCCGCCCGATTTGAAGGCGGTGCAGCTCTTGCTTACCTCGGGGGAGAGCGCCGATTACGGCGGTTGGACGGACGAGGCGTTGCAGGCGGAAAAGGCGAAACTGCTTGCCGAATTGAAAGAGCAGGCGGCTATCGTTGCGGGGCAAGTCGAGGAGGGAAAAGAGCAAGCGCAGACGAGCGCGAAGCGTTCCGTGGCGAAAAAAAGCGGCGCGAAGAAAAAGGGGGCTGCGAAGAAAACGGCTGCGAAGAAAACGGCTGTGGCGAAAAAGTCTGCCGTGAAGAAGTCGGCAAAATAAGAAATTGCATACACGGTTTGCGGCTTTCTTGAAGGAAGGCGAGGGGTGTAAAACTAAAAAAGTAAAAAGGAGGAATAAAGATAGATGGAGCAAAAAACGTTTGATAAACAAGCGGAGGAAAGGGCGAAGGAGTTGGAGGCGGAGCGTTTGGCCGCCGAAATTACGGCGGACTTTGAAAAACGCAGAGAGGCAAGGCGGAGCATTGAAAACGGTTGGCGTTTGAATATGAATTTTTTCAGCGGAAATCAGTATTGCGACGTGTCCCCGCTCGGCGGATTGGTAGAGGAGGACAAGCAGTATTATTGGCAGTCTCGCCGCGTATTCAACCACATTGCGCCTGCGGTGGATTCGCGTGTGGCAAAGCTGGAAAAGTTGAAACCCGTGTTGCGAGTACGCGCTTTTTCGGACGAGGACGGAGATTTGAAGGCGGCGCAGTTGGCGACGGGGATTTTACAGTACGTGCAGGAACGTATCGGCTTGGAGGAGAGCTTGTCCAAAGCGACGGCTTGGTCGGAAGTGTGCGGAAGCGTCTTTTATAAAGTGCTTTGGAACGAGGAAGGAGGCAGGCAGGTAGCCGTTGACGGGGAAAACAGACCCGTTTACGAGGGGGAAGTGCAGGTGTCTATCGTGCCTCCGTTTGAGATTTTTCCTAACCGTTTGGACGCGGAGGATCTTGACGGCGTGCAGAGCGTTATCCATGCGCAAGCGGTTTCGGCGGGGTATATTTTAGAGAAATTCGGCGTGGCTGTTTCGGGTACGGAGATGACCGACTTGTTTGGATACTCGGAGGCGTCGGCGGCAAAATTGCCGAAAAACACTTTGGGTATGCAAGCGGCGAAGTTGGAGGACGGAGTGTTGCTTTTGGAGCGATACACCAAGCCGACGGCAGAAAGACCGGACGGCGCTTTGGAAATCGTGGCGGCGGGGAAACTTTTATACGAGGGGCCTTTGCCCTATAAAAACGGCGAGCGCGGCGAGAGAACCTTTCCGTTTATCAAGCAGGACAGCTTGCGCTTGCCCGGAGCGTTTTTTGCGACGAGCATCGTAGACAGACTTATCCCCGTTCAGCGCGCTTACAACGCCGTTCGCAACCGCAAACACGAATTTTTGAACAGACTTTCGATGGGCGTTTTGACGGTGGAGGACGGGTCTGTGGATACGGACGAGCTTGCGGAAGAAGGGTTGCTGCCCGGAAAAGTGCTCGTTTACCGTCAAGGCGGGAAAGCGCCGGAAATGCTGGATTGCGGGAAAGTGCCAAGCGAGTTCAAGGACGAAGAAGAATGGTTGGAAAAGGAATTTTCCGTGATTGGGGGCGTAAGCGACGTGGCGCAGAGCTCGACGGCGGTGCGCGTAACGTCCGCGACGGGGTTGCAGTTGCTCATTTCGCAGGACGAATCGCGCTTGGCGGCGTCGGTGGCGTGTATACATAAGGCGATGAAAGGGATCGGCAGGCAGATTTTGCGGTTGTACCGCCAATTTGCGGGGAACGCGCGCTTGATGACCCTAACGGGCGAGAATAAAAAAACGCAGGTTTATTATTTCAACGCTTCCAAGCTGGACGTGAGCGACATTCGTTTTGAATCGCAGGACGTAACGACGCCTGAGGAGAAAAAAGCGACCCTTTTGAAGCTGTACGAGGCGGGGCTTTTGACGGATAAGGACGGCAATTTGACGCAGGAAAATAAACAGCGTATTTTGGACGCGTTTGGGTTTGGCGGTTATGAGAATGCGAGGGATATATCCTCTTTGCATATTGCAAAGGCGGGAGAAGAAAATTTGACCTTAAAAACGGAGGCGACAGAGGTGGATTTCTACGACGACCACGAGCTGCATATCACCGAGCATATCCGTTTCCTTTTGTCGGCAGAATTTAAACGTGCTGCGGACGGGGGCGAGATGAAGAAGAGGTTCGAGGCGCATATTGAGGCGCATAAGGCGAAGCGGGGGACGGAGGCGAGAAAGTAAAAGTGAAAAGTGAAAAGTGAAGAGTGAATAAATTTTTAACGGAGGAAAGGAGATAGATGGAAAAGAAAGAGGATAACGTTTACGAAGAAACGACTAAAGCGGAGGCAATCGCAACGGCGAGCGGCGCGGTGGCGCAAGAGAGTGAAAACGCCTCGGCGGTTTTGGGGAAGTTTAAGGACGTAAACGCCCTTGCGAGGGCTTACGGGGCGTTGGAGGCGGAATTTACAAGACGTAGCCAACGCTTGAAAGAGTTGGAAAGGTTGGCGGATAATTTGCAGGGCGACGGCGCGGCGGCGGTTGGGGCGGAAAAGCTCCGTAAACACGCTAAGGCGAGAAGGGAGGAGGCGAGAGCGTTTGACGATTTTCTTGCCTTGGTTGGTAAAGCGCATACCGACGACCTTGACGGACGCGGCGAACCCGCAGACACGGACGACGAAGGGAAAACCGTAGAGGACTCGGTTGCCGCAGGGAGTACTGCGGCGCTCCAAACGCAGGAGCTCTGCCTTGAAAATGGGGCAAAGGAAGGGGGCGTGTACGCGTTGAAGGAGGAAAACACCCTTGCGGTGAAGCCTGACGGCGAGGGGAATGCGGCGGAATATGACGTAGAGCCTGCGCGTAGCGAAGCTCCGTTTTTGAAAGAGAACGGGGACGTGCACGAGGAAGGAGTTAAGGGGGAAAAGGCGTTTCCTGCCGTCGCGGAACACGGAAATACGGCGTTTTCGTCGGAGGAGCTTTACCGACAGGCGAGCCGTAACGAGGGTGTGAGATTAAAGATTATTGGGGAATATCTCGCCTCGATTGGAAAAACGGGCGCGCCGTTGACGGCGAACGGCGCGGGGACGCCCGTTACGCCGCCCTTAAAAGCAAAAAATATCGGGGACGCGGGCGTGATGGCGTTGCAATATTTTAAGCAGCCGTAAAAAATGCGGGCTGTCGCGACGGTCCGTTGCGGCGAAGCCCTTAAAAAATCAAGTAAGGAGAATTATATATGGTAACATTGAGTAGCGCAGATAGCGCATTGAAGAGCTTTTATTTGGACGCGATGACGGAGTCTTTGAATTTGAAGATAAACCCTTTCTTAGCGAAAATCGAACGTACCAGCAATTACGTTACGGGTAAGGAAGTGTGCAAGACGGTACGCGTGGGTATTAACGGCGGCATCGGCGCGGGCGAGGAAACGGGGGATTTGCCCGTCGCGAGAGATCCTAAATATATCCAAATGCGAACGGGACTTAAAAATTTATACGGCACGATTGAAATTTCGGATAAAGCCATTCGCGCGTCCGCAAATAACGAAGGCGCGTTTGTCAACCTTGTCAACGAAGAAATGCAGTCTCTTATCAAGAGCGCGTCCTTCAATTTTGGCAGAATGCTTTACGGCACGGGTTACGGCTCCCTTAGCTGCGTTGACGACGTTGAAGGCTATTGGGTTTACGTGGACAACGTTCAGAATTTTGCAATCGGTATGTACGTAGACGTGGTAGACGGCGATGCCGAGTGGGTAAATATGAGAGTTATCGAGGTGGATTACCCCAATAAGCGTATTCGTATCGAGGGGAAGATATTTGACGAAAATATCATGGGGTTGGAAATTGCGCTTCACGGTTCGTCGCAAAGTGAGATTACCGGCTTGGGCGCGATTTTCGGCTCGGAACCTCTTTACGGCTTAACCAGAGACGAGATGGGAATGAAACCCTATCTTGACCAGGATTTCGGGAATTTTAGCGAAGAAGCGTTGGAGCAGGCTATCGACAACATCGAGGCGACTTCGGGGGACCGTGTAAACTTTATCATCTGTTCTTGGGGGGTACGCCGTGCGATCAGGGAATATTACAAAGTGCATAGTATTCCCGTCAAGACCATCCAAATCGAAGGCGGTTTTACGGCGATTGAGGTGTTGGGTATTCCCGTTGTCGTGGATAAATTCTGCCCCGCGAATACGATGTATTTGCTCAACACCGATTACTTCAAACTTTGCCAGCTTTGCGATTGGCAGTGGTTGGAAGCGGAGGACGGCAAAATTTTAAAGCAAGTACCCGGCAAGCCCGTGTACACGGCTACGCTTGTAAAATACGCAGAGTTGCTTTGCGAAAAGCCCTCGGCGCAGGGTATGCTGACGGGGGTTAGCGAACTTTAAGCCGTTACGTAAAGAAATTGGCGTAAAATAGCCGTTTGGAGCACCCGTGTACGCGTTGAACGTAATTTCACGGGTGCTTTTAAAAGGTTTTTACGGGTCGGATACCCGAAAAAGGAGGAGAAATGAAAGTTAAAGAGGTCGTTTTGGCGGCGGCGAAGCTGTTGGAGATCGACGAAGAGGTAAGCGCGTACGTAAACGAGGGAGCAGGGCGAGGGAAAGAAGATGCAGAGAAGCTGGTTTCTTGCTTTAATTTAATAGAGAACGATTTGGCGCTTAATTACGTGTCCCTGTTTGAAAAGACGCTTTTTTCCGTTGAGGACGGGAAGATTTTTTACGAGAATTTTCCGCAAAATCCCCTGCGCGTGATTTCGGTAACGGACAAGAAAGGGGAGCGATTGCCCTTTCAGTTATTTCCCACGGAAATTCACGTCGATACGGGGGAGCAAGAGGTTTGGGTGAACTACGCTTATCTGCCCGAAGAGAAGGGGTTGTTGAGCGATTCGGATTATCAAGCCTGCGTAAGCGTTGCGTTGATGGCGTACGGCGTAGCGGCGGAATATTGCGCGACGCGAGGGCTGTATACGGAGGCGGCGTTTTGGGGGAATAAATATAAGGAGAGTATTGCAAAGTCGCACGCGTTGAAACGGGGCGGCAGAATGCAATCGCGGAAATGGGTATGACGGATTTTGACAAGACGGAAGGGAAGGGCAAAACGGAGAAGGCGAGCTACGATACCTTTTGCCTGTTTCCGACGGAAGAAAAGGGGAAATTGGCGGCGGCGTACAGCTTGAATTGCAGTTTTGCGGACGGGAAGTTGCAGTGCGGGATCGGGTATGAACGCTATCATGACCGCAACGGAGAAGAGGTTGCGACGGGGGCTGCGGAAGGGATACGCGCCGTCTACGTGATGGAGGCTTGGTCGGACGGAGGCGGGACGGAATTGCAGCCTTATTATTTTATCCGTACCGACAAGGGCGAGGCGATGCAGTACGTAAGTTTGTCCGATGGGTATATCACGAAAGCGAATTTGGGGAAGAACGCGAATATGGCCGCGGTGAGCGCGCCTGACGGTACGACGCGCATCGTAATTTGCGGGGACGGCGGGGCGTATTGCGTGGACGGCGAGGATTGGACGAAGATTGAGGACGTGGACGAGGCGCAGGGGACGGCGGCGATTTGTTTTAGTAAAAACCGCGTATTCCTCGGTGAAAAGCCGTGTAAACTTTTATACAGCAACCCCGAACTGCCGTGGGATTTTACGCATAGCTACGACGAGGGCGGATACGTATATCTGCCTTTGAATAAAGGGAATATCGTAGATATGTTGGAGTACGGCGAATGGGTTTACGTGTTTTTTCAACGCGGTATCATGCGCGTTAAGCCCGATGGGCTGGCTAGGAATTTTCAAGTGGAAGAAGTGTCCTATTTCGGCGGCGAGATTTTCGGCGGGTCGGTAGGTATTTGCGAGAATTGGATATTCTTTTTGTCCGAAAACGGGATTTGTCGGTTTGACGGCAGGAACGTAGAACGCGTGGGCAAGCAATACGGGGTGACGCCCTCGAAAGAGGGCGGCGTGTGTACGCATGCGACGGTTGGGGATTATTACGTGCTGAAATATCCTGAAAATTCGTTTGGGACGGAGCGGACGATAGCGCTCCGTGCGGACGGCAAGGACGGATATTTTTTGAGCGATTACGTGGGCTTGAACGAGTGTAACCGTATGCCGATCTGTTCGGTAGATAACGCGCTTGCGACCTTGCGGTTGGGTGGAAAATTGCCGACGGGGGAAGAATTTGTGTTTGAAAGCGGATTTTTAGAGCTTGGCGGCGTGGGACGGAAGCATTTAAAATCCGTTACTTTATACGGCGAGGGGTGCATGACCTTTTCCGTGCTTTGCGACGAGGACGAGGAGCACTTTGAGGTGGAAGATTTGCCTTATAAGCTAAAACTGCGCGTGGGTATGCGCGGCGAGGATTTCAGTTTACGCTTTGTATTGGAGCAAGGAGCGAAGGTACGGCGCGTGGTATTGGAATACGAGCGGCTGGATTGAGCGGTCTGTTGGTAAGGAGGAAGAAATATGGAAATTGACGTAATTGATTACACGGAGATGCAGTTGGCGCAGTTGACGGAGGCGCAGCTGTTGGAGGTGAAGTCTGCGCAGATAAAGAAAAACAGGCTGTTGCGCGAGCTTGCAGAGAAATTGCAGCAAGAAAAACGCAGGCTTATCAATAACGGGCTGTTTTTGTCGTATACGTGGGATTGGACGAAGGCGTATTGGACGCGTGTGTTTGAGGAGGAAATCGGTTGGGTGCGCGACGGGGTGCTCTTTCAGTTGCAATATACGCCGATTGATTTTGAGGGCGTGCCTTACGAACTGGATTTTTCGTTGTCGCTTGCGGATAGACGGGATGCCGTAGAGGGATATTATATGAGCGCGTATTCCACTTATACGGAGAGGGCTTACGAGCTGAAAAAGGACGAGGCGGCGGCGCATTATTTATGCGAGGGATATAAATCGCTGTTGGATTACTTTTTGGAGCAGGCAAAAAAAGAGGTTTGACTTTCCGTTTACGGCAAAATGCGGGAGTTTGACCTTTCGCGTATAGGGAAATATGGGGGGCGGAGCTTTGCGGAAAGGCTTCGCCTTTTTTATTTTATGCGCGCGACGGCTTGACAAAGGGGCGGAAAATGGGTTATAATACAAGCGAAAAGACGAATAGAGGTGCTTTATGCCGAAAATTGCTGTAAAAAAATTGGACGAAAGAGCGGTTTTGCCTACGTATGGCTCGGAATTTTCCGCGGGAGCGGATCTGTACGCCGTTTGCGACGGCGAGGTTACGTTTGCGCCCGGGGAAACCAAGCTTATCAAAACGGGCTTGGCGATGGAAATCCCCGAAGGGTATGCAGGACTTATTTACGCGCGGAGCGGCTTGGCGAGCAAGCGCGGGCTTGCGCCTGCAAATAAAGTGGGCGTGGTGGACGCGGACTATCGCGGGGAAGTGATGGTGGCGTTGCATAACCATTCCGCCGTAGAACAAAAAATCTCCGCGGGCGAACGCATTGCGCAGTTGGTGGTTGCGCCTTTTTTGAAAGTGAGTTTTGAAGAAGCGGAGGCGCTCAGCGATACCGTACGCGGCGCGGGCGGATTTGGGAGCACCGGCAAGAATTGAGGTAGTAAATTATGTCGATGAGAATGAGGAAAAAGAGGAATTTTGAGGCGCGTATGGAGGCGTGCGGGGATTTGCTCCTTGCGCAGGGCGCGAACGGAATTTTGAATATGAAAGAGGCGGCGGAGCATTACCGCGCGCTGATCGATTTTAAAACGGCGTTCGGCGAGGAGCGCGCAAATTTTCCCGTGGCGCTGGAAATCGGGTGCGGAAAGGGCGGTTTCGTTATCGAATTGGCGAAGCGCGAGCCGTCCGTCAATTATATCGCGTTGGAAAAGATGAGCAACGTTATTTTGACTCCTTTAGAAGAGGTGAAAAAGCAGGGGATGACGAATATTCGGTTTTTGAATATCCGCGCGGAGTGCTTGCCTTGTTATATCCCCGAGGGGAGTTTGGACGTTATTTATTTGAATTTTTCCACGCCCTTGCCCAAACTTGGATACGCGACGCAGCGTTTGACCCACCGCAACTTTTTAACGACGTATAAAAAACTTTTAAAAAAGGGCGGAAAAATCATTCAAAAGACGGACGATAGGGACTTTTTTGAGTTTTCGTTAGAGGAATACGAGGTGTGTGGGTTTACGCTTGAAAACAAGACGTATGATTTGCACGAAAACGGAAATCCCGATTGGAACGTGGTTACGGAATACGAGGCGAAGTGGGTGGAGCGCGGTTTGCCCATACATAGGGTGGAAGCCAAACTTGAGTAAGTGCGTTTCGTAAATGCGAAATGCGAAATTGCGGGCGGATTTTGCGAGATACGCTCCGCGCAGTCGCTTTGCTCCTTTGGTCGGTATGACAAGTGAGTTAGGTGCGAAATGGGGAATTAAGCGTTACATTATTTTAATATAAACAACGAATTTGAGCCGAAAGAAATTTCTAACGGTGAAAAGAGATAAAAAAGGACGTCCGAAGGGGTCGGCTACGCCTACCTCAACGCGCGGAACTTTGCGTTTTTGCATTTTTGTTTTGTGAGAACAGCAGCGCTCTTTTGCCGTGCGGCGAGAGGGCGTTTTTGTTTTTCCGCTCTGCGGAAAAATAAATACTGAGCGCGGAGCGCTGAATGCGAAGTTCCAAAGAAAAGTATAGGAGTATTTTATGGACAAGGGAAATTTAGAGAAAAACAACAATCGAATTGCGGTGGTGAGCGTGCTCGTTTCCGATAGGTCGGAAGCAGAAAAGCTCAACGGCATACTCTCGGAATACGGAGATTGGTTTTTGGGGCGTATGGGTATCCCGTACAAGGAAAAAGGGGTGTCCGTTTTATCCGTCGTTTTGGACGCGCCCGTGGAAATTACGAATGCGTTGACGGGGAAAATCGGCAGATTAAGCGGTGTGTCCGTCAAGGCGTTGTTTGGAAAAATGTAAGGTTGAAAAAAGCTCGCCCAAGCGAAAGGGGCGGGGTGGAACAAGCCCGTAGGGCGTTCCGTATATAAAAAAATGATAAAATTTGAAAGAGGTATAATTATGAAAAAGAGTGTAAAAACATTGGCTGTTGGACTTTGCGGCGCGTTGGTTTTCAGCGCGGCGGCGGGATTTTCTGCATGCGGAAAAGAGGATAATTTGAGTGCGGACAAGGTATATTTAAAGGCGATGACGGGACCGCAAGCGGTGGGGACGATGGAAGCGGATTATTTCTTGCTTGCCGAGCCTGCCGTAACGGCGCAAAGTAAAAACGGATTTTTTATTAAGGGGGATCTGCAAGCCTTGTACGGCGGCGAAAACGGCTATCCGCAGGCGGTTCTGGTGGCAAAAACGGAATTATTGACGAGCTATCCCGGTTGGGTGGAACACTATTTTATCAACCAAATTACGAAAAGCGCGGCGTGGTTGGAAACGGCGAGCGGCGCGGAGGTGGTTTCGGCTGTTTCTTCGCACATGGCGGACGAGGATTATGCGACGACCTTGAAGGCGCCCCTTTTGACGGCGGACGTGATGGCGCGGTGCGGCGTTTGGTTTGCGCATGCTTGGACATCCTCTGTGCAGACGGAGGTAAAGACCTTTCTTTCCGAGATGCTTACGGTGAACGATAAGGCGGCGGCTATGCCCACGGACGAATTTTTCTGGGGGGGAGGAGCGTTCGTTTCCTCTGCTTATCCGCCCGAAAACGAGGTAACGGTGTATATGCCCGACGGCGCGCCCGCGCTTGCGCTTGCAAAGATAATGAGCGAGGATACGGCAGAGGACGGCGTAACGTATAAAGTGGTCGACCCGAGCTTGATTTCGTCCGTGTTGACCTACGAGGATGAAAGCAAAAACGCGGATATGTGCGTTTTGCCCGTAACGGCGGCGAGCAAGCTGCTCGGCAAAGGGGACAGATATAAAATGGTGGGCGTGGTAACGCACGGCAATCTGTTCCTTATTTCCAAAGACGGCGAGGCGTTGACGGCGGAAAATTTGGCGAGCTTAAAAGGAAAAACGATTGGCGTTTTGAATATCAGCCAAGTGCCGGGGTTGACGTTAAAAGCGGTTTTGAATAAGTACGATATTCCTTTTGAAGAGGTGAAAGCGGTTTAAGTTTATGAAAAAAGCGTTACTCAAAAACTTAATACAGACGGGGGTGGCGCTTGGCGTATTATTTGCGGCGTGGCTGATTGCCTATTTTTGTATAGGCAATCCGTCCCTTATGCCTGCGCCGTGGGCGAGCGCGAAGGAGTTTGGCGTTCTGTTTTCGAGCGGCGAGTTTTGGCGCGGGTTTGCCACGACGATGGCAAGGGTGTTTTTGGCGTTTGGAATTTCCTTTGTGTTAGCGGTGATTTTTGCCGTCGTCGCATACCTGTACCCCTCGTTTGCGGGAATATTCACGCCAATCGCGTCGGCTTTCCGCTCCTTGCCCGTGCTGGCAATCGTGCTGATTTTGCTCTCTATTTTAGGGGCGGGCGCAACCCCCGTTGCGGTGGCGTTTTTGTCCTTGTTTCCGATGTTGTACACGGGGATATTGACGGCTCTGCTTGCAATCGATAAGCACGTGATCGAGGTAAGTAAGGTATACGGTGCGTCGAGGTGGGTGCGGATCTGGCGGGTGTACTTGCCCTTGTCCGCTCCGTCCGTATTGCGCGAGGCGGGCGGCGCGATTTCCTTTTCGTTAAAGCTCGTCGTTTCGGCAGAGGTCGTGGCGATGACGGCGCAAAGCCTGGGGTATATGATGCAGGACGCGAAAGCGTGGGGGGAAATTCCGCAGCTGTTCGCGTTGGTAACGCTGACCTTTATTTTGGGGCTGGCGTTAGAGCTTATCATGACGGCGTTGGCGGAGAAAGCGCAATATTAAGTGCAAAATACGTTCTGTAAACGCTGAATTGTGTTAACAATAATATATTCTGCGATTAAACGGTTGCTTGCTTTGTACAGGGGCGGTTGGTAGGAATATTTTGTTAAGACGTTGCCATTATCGCTTGATTTTATCGATAATTTGGTGTATAATGATAAGGCGAGTGCGGCGCGGAGCCATTCCGTTCCGATAAAAAGCGCGGGACTTTGCGGAGAAAGGAAGAGAGGGGTTTGGTTATGAGAAACGAATTCGGCGAAAAGGAAACGCAGAAAATTTCTAAGGCGACGCTTGCGCGTATGCCCTTGTATTTGCATTTCTTGCAGGAAGAAAGTTCCAAGGGCGCGCAATACATATCCTCGACGGTTATCGCGCAAAATATTTCCGTATCGTCGGTGCTTGTACGCAAGGATTTGGCGTTCGTGTCCTCGGAGGCGGGCAGACCGCGATTGGGGTTTGCCATCAGCCGCCTTATCGTGGATATTGAAAAATTTTTGGGATACGACAACCTTTCCGACGCCATCATCGTTGGCGCGGGCGGATTGGGCAGAGCCTTCCTTGGATACGAGGGATTTAAGAGCAACGGGCTTAGCATTGTGGCGGCGTTTGATATTTCGGAAAAGCTGATCGGCACGACGGTGGCGGGAAAGAAAATTCTGCCCCTTTCGGAGCTGGAAAGTTTTGTACAGGAGCACAAAATCAGCATTGGGATCATCACCGTGCCCAAAGTAGCGGCGCAAGAGGTTTTGAATAAAATGGTGGGGGCAGGTATCAAAGCAATTTGGAATTTTGCGCCCGCGCCCTTGCGTGTGCCTAAGGATATCGTACTCAAAACCGAGGACTTGGCGGCGTCGCTTGCGATGCTGGCAGGCAAGCTGTACAAGCTGCACGACGAGTAAAAAACCGCTCGTCTTTTTCTGCTTTTCGGCGCGGCGACGCGGTAGAAAAGGAGAGAAGTATGACGGACGGAAAAAAGAAAACGACGACGAAAACAGAGCCTGCGGTGGGTGCCGTGGGCTCTGTTTCTTTGGAAGAAAGGAAAATTTTGGAGTTGGTGAAGGGCGTGCGCGCGGCGCAGGCAGAGTTTGCGACTTACACGCAAGCGCAGGTGGACGAAATTTTCCGCGCGGCGGCGACGGCGGCGAACGGGGCGCGGATAGACTTAGCGCAAATGGCGGTGGAAGAAACGGGCATGGGCGTATTCGAGGACAAGGTCATCAAAAATCATTACGCCGCCGAATATATTTTTAACCGCTATAAGGGGGAGCGGACTTGCGGAGAGCTTTCTCGCGACGAGGCGGGCGGTTACGTGCGGATCGCAGAACCTATCGGCGTGGCGGCGGCGATCATCCCGACCACCAACCCGACCTCTACCGCTATTTTTAAGTGCTTAATTTGTTTAAAAACGAGGAACGGGCTGATTTTATCTCCGCACCCGCGTGCGAAAAAATGTACTATCGAGGCGGCGAAAACCGTCTTGAACGCGGCGGTGGCGGCGGGCGCGCCCAAGGGCATTATCGCTTGGGTGGACGAGCCTTCCGTGGCGGCTTCGGCGGCGGTAATGCGTGCGTGCGATTTGATTTTGGCGACGGGTGGACCGCAAATGGTGAAAGCCGCGTATTCTTCGGGTAAACCCGCCGTCGGGGTAGGGGCAGGGAATACGCCTGCGCTGATTGATGAGAGCGCGGATATCCGTTTGGCGGTTTCGTCTATTATCCACTCCAAAACCTTTGACAACGGCGTGATTTGCGCGTCTGAGCAGGCGGTGATCGCACCCGCCTCTATCTACGGGCAGGTGAAAGCGGAAATGGCGGCGCAGGGCTGTCGGTTTTTAACGAAAGCGGAAGCGGATAAATTGCGGAAACTCACCTTCCCCGAGGGTAAGCTGAACGCGCAAATCGTAGGGCAGTCCGCAACCAAGATTTTAGAGCTTTGCGGCATACAGGTACGAGGTGAATGCAAGGTTTTGGCGGTGGAGGTAACGGATACGAGTGCGAAAGAACCCTTTTCGGGGGAGAAACTTTCGCCTATCCTTGCCGTATATAAAGCCGAGGATTTTGCGGACGGCGTGAACAAAGCGGACGCGCTTGTGCAGGGCGGCGGCTTAGGGCATACGGCGGCGATTTATATCGACGAGCGGAGGGGCGGAGAGCGGCTTACCGCGTTCTGTGAAAAGATGAAAGCCTGCCGTATTTTGGTGAATACGCCCGCGGCGCAGGGCGGTATCGGGGATTTATATAATTTCCGTTTAACGCCGTCGTTGACCCTCGGTTGTGGGTCTTGGGGCGGAAATTCCGTCTGTGAAAACGTGGGGATAGACGCCCTTTTGAACGTAAAAACGGTGGCGAGCCGTCGGGAGAATACTCTTTGGTTCCGCGCACCGCAGAAGGTATATTTCAAGCGCGGCTGTCTTAACACGGCGCTTGAGGAGCTGGGCGAGCGGGAATATAAAAGAAAGCGCGCGTTTGTCGTAACGGACGGCTTTTTGTATAAGAGCGGCGTTTGCAAACAAGTAACGGATATTTTGGACGGGCTTGGGATTTTGCATACGGAATTTTTTGAGGTTACGCCCGACCCGACCTTGGCTTGCGCGAAAGAGGGGGCGCGGCGTATGCAGGATTTTGCGCCCGACGTTATCGTGGCGGTGGGCGGCGGTTCGCCGATGGACGCGGCGAAAATCATGTGGGTGCTGTACGAGCACCCCGAGGCGGCGTTTGAGGATTTGGCGATGCGGTTTATGGACATTCGTAAGCGTGTGTACGGCTTCCCCGAAATGGGGAAAAAGGCGATGTTCGTCGCCGTGCCGACGACGGCGGGGACGGGGAGCGAGGTTACGCCCTTTGCCGTTATCACCGACGAGCGGACGGGGGAGAAGTATCCGCTTGCCGATTACGCGTTGATGCCGACGATGGCAATCTGCGACCCCGATTTGATGACGGATATTCCCCCGAAATTGACCGCGAACGCCGGGTTCGACGCCCTTTCGCACGCGATAGAGGCGGTGGGCTCGTTGCTGGCGTCCGATTTTACAAACGGGCTTGCATATGAGGCGATTTCCTTGCTCATCGCGTACCTGCCCCCTGCATTTTTGCACGGAAGCGCGGATTTGACGGCTCGTGAGAAGGTGGCGAACGCCGCAACGATGGCGGGCATGGCGTTTGCAAACGCGTTTTTGGGCATTTGCCATTCCATGGCGCATAAATTGGGGGCGCGTTGGCATTTGCCGCACGGTATGGCGAACGCTCTGCTCTTAATCGAGGTCATGCGGTTTAACGCAGAGCCCGTGCCGACGAAGATGGGCACGTTTCCGCAATACGCCTACCCCGATTGCTTGGCAAGGTATGCCAAGGTGGCGCGGTACGTGGGTGTGAAAGGGGATACGGACGAGGCGCTTTTTGAGGGCTTGATTGCGAAATTGGAAGAAGTGAAGGAGGTTTTGCAGTTGCCGAAAAGCATCAAAGAGGCGTTGGGGGATAGCGTAACGGAAGCGGAATTTTTGGAGTCCTTGCCGAAGATGAGCCGCGACGCGTTCGACGACCAATGTACGGGCGCAAACCCGAGATATCCGCTCGTGGCAGAGATAGAGGAGCTGTATAAGCGTGCGTATTATGGAAAGGCGTAGCTTTTCCAAATGCGAAATGCGGAGTGCTAAATGCGGAATTGTGCCTTGGATTTATATGAGATACGCTCCGTTCGGGCTATGCCCTCAGTCGGTATGACAGTGGGTTGGAAAAAAAGTGAACTTCTTATTTCACGGAATATGTTTAATGAAAAATTCGTGTGTGCATACGCGCACGCGAATTTTTTTGAGTTATATTTGCCTGACGGCAAGTGAGATTTGCGTTGCAAGTGATATTCGCTTGCGGCGAGTTATATTTGCCTGACGGCAAGTGAGATTTGCGTTGCAAGTGGTAAGACTAAGTCAAGGCTTAGCCAGAAAGAAAAGCTGGTGAAAACCACTTGCCAATACAGTCCGCACAGTGACGCAAAGAACGGGCGGCAGGTGGTAAGACTAAGTCAAGGCTTAGCCAGAAAGAAAAGCTGGTGAAAACCACTTGCCCATACAGTCCGCACAGTGACGCAAAGAACGGACGGCAGGTGGTAAGACTAAGTCAAGGCTTAGCCTTGTTGCCGTTTTATCTATAAAAAAAATAATACAGATAATACAAAAATTTTTTAAAAGTACTTGACAAGGATAAGTATTCGTGTTATACTGCATATAAATAATACAGATAATACACAAACTTGAAGTTTGACACAGTCTTACTACTTGCCGTACGTTCCTTTACTGGACGTACTGATTGTAGGGGGCTTGGCGGTTTCATATATGTTTTTTTAAGTTTTCATAATTGAAAACTTGAAGTTTGACACAGTCTTACTACTTGCCGCACGCTCCTTTACTGGACGTACTGATTGTAGGGGCTTGGCGGTTTGTTATAAGGTTTTCTTTCCCGTCAGGTGGAGGCAGGGTAAGGTAAGAGTGAAAAGTGAATAAGTAATAAAGGAGGAGCGATGGATGGGCTTTGGAAAGGCGAACGTTTATGAAAATATCGTAAACGAAATCAAAAGATTGATAGAGCTCGGCGTGCTGAAGCAGGGCGAAAAGCTGCCGTCCGTGCGTTTATATGCGGTGGAGCACCGCGTGAACCCCAATACCGTGGCGAAAGCCTACACGGCGTTGGAAGCGGACGGGTATTTGCGCGTACAGCCAAAGCAGGGCGCGTTCGTGTGCTACGGCGAGGGCATACAAACGCAAACGGAAGGGCAAGACGAGCTTGAAAGACAGATTTCCGTTTGGAAACAAGCGGGGATAGCGAAGGAAAAAATAGAATGCGTACTCACGCGGGTATACGGAGGTGATAGAGTATGATCGAAATTAAAAATTTACGAAAAAGCTACGACGGCAAAACGGACGTTTTAGAGGAAATGACGGTTACCATTCCCGATTCGTCGGTGTTTGGTTTGGTGGGTATCAACGGCTCGGGTAAGTCTACTCTGCTCCGTTTGATTTCAGGCGTTATGCGCGCCGACCACGGACAAATCCTTATCGACGGCGAGGACGTGTACGAGAACGAGAAAATCAAAAAGCAGATATTTTTCCTGCCTGACGACCCTTATTATACCGCGAACGTGTGCGCGAACGAGCTTGCCGATTTATACCGCGCGACGCACGATTTCAGCGAGGAAATTTTCCGTGAATATTTAGAGCGTTTCCGTTTGGACGCGAAAAAGCCTATCCGCAACTTTTCCAAGGGTATGAAGCGGCAGGTGTTCGTTTCGCTTGCGCTCGCCGTACAGCCCAAATACCTTTTGCTTGACGAGGCGTTTGACGGGCTCGATCCCTTGGCGCGTTTGAGCTTGAAGCGTTCGCTTGCGCGTATGGTGGAGGAAAAGAACGGAACGGTTATTATTTCCAGCCACTCCTTGCGCGAGTTGGAGGATTTTTGCGACAGCTACGGCATTATCGACCACGGCAAGATGACCTGCTCGGGCGATTTGGAAGGGGATATGCAAAAGGTATATAAATTCCAAGCGGCGTTTGACAGAGAAGTGGCGAGAGAGGAGCTTTTGTTCTGTATGTCCGTCGTGCAGACGGGCAGAGTCGTGCAAATGACGGCGCGCGGCGATAAGGAAGAAATTTTGCAAAAAATCCAAGCGCTTCACCCGTTGTTCGTGGAAGAAATTCCGATGGACTTTGAAGAAATGTTCATTGGCGAAGTGCAGGCGAGGGGGTATATGAAATGAAAAAATATTTCCTTTTTGAGTTGAAAAAAGCGCGTTGGCAGCTGATAATCATTACCGCTATTTTTACCATCCTTTTCGGAACGATTGCGGCGGTGATGCAGACGCAGACGAAAATAGAAAGCTACGACGGGACGGTAACCGTGATAACGAACTCGCCCCTCGTTTCCTTGATTGCAGGGGCGATGAGTCTGATGTGTTTCGTTGCGCCCGTGCTGGTATATCAGTTTAAGATGAATAAGCGGAACGTGGACTGTTACTACGCGTTGCCCTTGAAAAAGCGGAAGCTGTATTTTGTGAAAACGTTGATAGGATTGCTGCTCGTACTTATCCCCTTTACGGTGGCGTATTGGGCAACCTTCCTTATCTTTTTAATAAAGCCGGGCAATCCCTATAATATGGGTTGGTTTGTGCCTGCTTATTTCGGGTTGGTTTTCTTTGCCGTATGTCTGTATGGGTATAACGCGTTTGCGTTTACGCGCGGTAACTCCGTGGTGGACGGCGTTGCGTTGATGATGGGCTATCAAGCGGTGATGATTTTAATCGTGCTCGTGCCCTGGATGTGGAGCCGAGGAGAGCTGTTCTCTTGGCGGTATTTATTGGACTTTGTGCCCGAGTGGGGACAGTCGTTCTTTACCTTACATATGGAAACGAAGATTATCGGGTCGACGGTGTTAAACGAGCTTGGGACTTTAGATTTGGGCTTCGATATGAACGTCATGACCTTTTTGATGCCTGCGCTTCGCGGGGCGGCGGGGTACGGCTTGCTGTTCTATCTTTTAAAATACGACAAGGCGGAGGATTCGCAACAAATCAGCGATTCTTGGTTTGCTTACAAAACGCTTATCCCCATTTTTGCGGCGACGATTATCGGCTTGATTGAGGGTATGATTTTAGAGCTTTCCCTTTCCGTTGCACTTGTGGTGTTCGTTATGTTTGCAATTGCGGTGTTCGTGCTGTGCATCGTATGGCGCAGGAAGTTTGCGTTTGGTAAGACGGGCTGGATCGTGTACGGCATCGCTTTGGGCGCGGCGGTAGTGATTGCCATTATCACTTGGCTGGTGTTTAAGAATTGGAGTGCTGTATATTAAGATAGAAAAACGCTCCTTGCGGGTGTTTGGGAGAAAGTATGACGAAATTGACGAGAAATTTTATGCGGATAGGCTTGCTTTTTTCGCTGTGTTTTAGCGTCTTGTTCGGTGCGTGTAAGTGTAGCGTGGTGGTTGGTTTTGAGCCTAACGGCACGTTCTACGTGCGCGAGGTGAATATCGACGAAGAGGGAAACGAGTATAGCGGAAGCAGTTATTACAAGACGTATAAAAAAGAGCATTTATACGATTTTTCGCACTTCACCTTTGATAGTGAGGAAAAGACGGTTGTCGTTTGTAAATCCTACGACGACACGCAAGTGATAGGCGGTATGTTTGAATATACGGCAGGAAAAAGCGTAACGAGCTTTATGGATGAGAGCTATAGGGAATATACGCCGTCCAAGTTGACGGTAACCTTGGAAAACGGCGACGTTTTCGAGGGGGAAACGGAACACGGTGGAATGTGGAAAAGTGAACGGTATATTACGCTTTCGGGGGCGGGCATTTCCTTCCGTCTTGAATCGGGTGAGGATTGGGAAGGATATTTTGCGGAGCTTTACGAAACTACACCGAGGAAAATGGGCGAGCTTTTATTCGGCACGGTTATTGTAAATGATATGAATGCCTACGAGGACAATCGATATCCGCAGGCGTTCCGTGATTTTTATCAAGGCTTCGTGGATAGAGAGCGGTTGTTTATCTATCCCGACGGGGAATACAACGCTAACTATTACAACGTGATATTGTATGTCAAAGATGCGCGCGGGTTGCCGAGCTTTCGCTTCCGTTTTGTCGTAGAGGGGAAGTCTTATTATATTAACTTAACCTACCTTCCTAAAGACTGGGAGGAACTTGACGAGGATTGGGTGGATAAGTACAAAGATGGGAGGCAGGTATGGAACGAAGCGCATACAACGGTAAGTTTTGTTACGGAATACCAAGACCCGAATTTTGCGTACAGTGAAAACTTGCTTGTTGAAATTGTGCACAATAGCGGTGATGAGTCGATTGCGGAAGCGTTTGTTCGTGATTTAAAATTTTCGACGATAGCGGGTGAAAATACCGTAGAAGATTGCTTGACCGCGGACGAAATAATCGCGTTAGATAAACAATACGAGAATTTAAAAGAAACGGACGGTCAATACAACGGCGAAAAAATCGACGGGTACGAGATTTTGGACGATATTATTTATTTCGAGCAAACGCAAGTAGGAAACGAAACGGTGCGGATTTATCGCTTGCTTGCGGATAATCGCGTGATTGCTGAGGAAAGTGTATTTGGCTTGGGACGGTTTTATCATCAAGGAAAGTTTTATACCTTTAACGGCTATCGCGAGATTTCACTTTTGTATCTGCATTTCTATACGTCGGAAAATGAATAGGTAAAAAACGCTCCGAAAGGGGCGTTTTTTAAGTGGTATTTGCGTTGCAAGTGAGATTTGCCTGACGGCAAGTTATATTTGCGTTGCAAGTGAGATTTGCCTGACGGCAAGTTATATTTGCGTTGCAAGTGAGATTTGCCTGACGGCAAGTGGTATTTGCATTGCAAGTGGTATTTGCGTTGCAAGTGAGATGTTTTAACGTGGGTGAAATATATTGACAAACGGGCGCGCGGGTGCTATACTAAAAGTATGGATTTACAAAATTTCGCAGAAAAAAGAATATGCGTGGCAATTAGCGGCGGCGTGGATTCCGTCGTGCTTTTGCACTATTTAAAATCGCAGGCGACGGCTTGCGGTTTTAACCTGCTTGCGGCGCATTGCGAGCACGGTATTCGCGGCGAAAACAGCCTTGCGGATATGCGGTTCGTGCAAGATTTTTGCGAGGAATTGGGCGTGCCTTTGGTTGTGTTCCGTGCCGATTGTCCCGCGCTTGCCAAGGCGAAAAAGTGCAGCCTTGAAACGGCGGCGCGAGAGTTTAGGCGGGAGTGCTTTGCCTCTCTTATCACGGACGGGAAAGCCGATTTCGTTGCGACGGCGCACCACCTTTTGGACGAGGCGGAAACCGTTTTGTTTCGATTAGCGCGCGGCTGTTCTTTGACGGGCGCAAAAGGTATGGGGGAGCAGGACGGCTGTATCATTCGCCCTCTGCTTGGCTGGTCGAAAGAGGAAATTTTGGCGTATGCCGAAAAAAACGGACTTGCTTACCGCGTGGACGAGAGCAATTTAGAAAGGGAATTTACGCGCAACAAATTGCGTTTGGAGGTATTGCCGAGGCTCAACGAAGCCGTTCCGGGCGCAAGCCGTAATTTGGCGGCGTTTGCCCGTCGGGCGGCGGAGGACGACGAGGTTTTATACGATTTGGCAAAAGGAATGCTTTTGCCGTTGCCCGAAATTATAGGCGAGGGATTTTTAATTGCGTTTAGTAAAAAAGCTCCGCTGTTTAACAGGGCTTGTTTGCTTGCTTTAAAGGAGTTGGGGGTAGAGAAGGACTACACCTCTGCCCACCTGAACGCGATATTTGCTTTGCAAAATTCCGAGAAGGGCGCAAAAATCGATTTACCGCGCGGCATTGAGGCGGAGCAAGGAAAACTTGGTATGTTTATACGGCGCAAGCGCGAGAAAATTTCCGTGCAAAAGCCCCAGCCGAAAACCTTTGATTTTTTGGGATTTGACGGGGGCAGGTACGAGGTTATTTTGTCCAACGAGCCGATGGATTGCCCGGATTTGTGGGGGCAGGTATTGCGCGCGGATGGGGATAAGCTGGACGGCGCGCAGTTCCGTTTCCGTCAAGACGGGGACGAAATCAAGCGGTTTGGCGGCGGCACGAAGAGTTTGAAAAAGTTTTTCAACGAGGAAAAAGTGCCCGTCGAGGAGCGGGAGTATATTCCGCTCATTGCCAAAGGAAACGAGGTGCTCGTCGTTTGCGGCGTAGAGATTTCCGAGAAAGTAAAGGTATGCGAAAGCACCAAAAACACGGCGTATATTTATTTGAAGAAAATTCTGTCAAACGCTTGACAACGCTCGTTTTGGGTGCTATACTGTAAATAATTGAATATCCACAAGGAGTTATTGTAAAAGTAAACATGAGCATTATTCGTCTTTGAGAAAAAAAGGAATAGTTGACTTGCCCGACGAGGGCAATTTTGGCTTGCAATTTTTTCAGATTTGACGAATGTTTACTTGAAGCGACGATGGGTGGAGTATTGTTGCGCCTTTTTCGCGTGTATGGACGTTTTTCAAGTCTGTACACGCGTTTTTTATTGAGGTAAACAATGAGAGAAATATTTAAAGGAATTAAAAAATATATACCGCGCTTGATTGCGGCGTATATCTTGGAAGTACTGTCTACGCTCTGCGCGGTGGCGTTGCCTACGCTGATGACGGGCGTCGTGGATAACGGCATCAACGCAGGGGACATGCAATACGTATACAAGGCTTGCGCGATAATGGCGGCGGTTACCGTTTTGGACGTGGCGCTTATCGTTTTTTCGTATAAGCTGGGCAACGAGGCGATAATAGCCTTTAACCACGACTTGCGCGTACGCATTTTTGGAAAAGTGTTAAAAATGCCCGCCAAAGAGGTGAAAAAGTATGGCGTAGGCGGTTTGTTGACCCGTTCGCTTGACGACGCAGACCGCATTTGCGACGTGGCGGGGACGGTACTGTCGGTGATGGCGAGTATTCCCATCACGCTTATTGCAGGCACGGTGCTTGCTTTCCGTAAGTCGCCGCTGCTTGCGGGTATCTTGTTGGCGTTTACGCCCATCGTGGTGTTGGTGGTGTTTTTGTGCGGACGGAATACGCATAAGCATTGGCATATTGCAGACGAGGAAATCGACAGGCAAAATACGCTGATCCGCGCCCGTCTTTCGGGGATACGCGTGGTGCGCGCATTCAATCAAGAACCAACTGAGCAGGCGAAAATCGAGCGTGCGACGCGGCGTATGTCCAAGAGTATCGTGCGCGGAAATATGCGCTCGGAGCTGGTTGCGCCGATATCCATGTTCGTGCTGAACGTGGCAACCGTGCTTATCGTCGCCGTCGGCGCACAGCAAATGACAAAGCCGAATACCTTACTCACCGCGGGCGGCGTGTTGGCGGTCATCGAGTACGTGGGTATGATCACTACGGGAATTTTGAACGTTTCTTACTTTCTGTCGGAAATTCCCCGTTTCCGTACCAACTGCCGACGGGTCAAAGAGCTGTTGACGGCGAAGGACGAAAACGAGGGCTTTGTAAGGGGAGAGGAATTAAAGGCGGACGGGAGTATCCGTTTTGAAAACGTCGGCTTTTCGTATACGGGCGACGGCTTGGCGCTGTCGGGCGTAACGGCGGAGATAGGCGCAGGGGAAACGGCGGCGTTTATCGGCGGTACGGGCTCGGGCAAGAGTACGCTCGTGCGGCTTTTATGCGGGCTGGATACGCCGACGGAGGGGAAAATCTTTTTCGGCGATAAGGATATTTCCGCCTATCCGCCCGTGGAGATCCGTAAGAATATTTCCTGCGTAAGACAGCGCGACGCCGTGTTTTCGGGCACGCTGAAAAATAGCGTGGACGGGGCGGGCGCGCATACGGAGGACGAGGTGCGCTCCGTGCTTGCGGACGGGCAGATGCAGGGCTTTTTGGAGGAAAAAGAAGAGGGGCTGGAATACGCCTTGGGAGAGCGCGGAAGCAATCTTTCGGGCGGACAAAAACAGCGGGTTTGCATTTCGCGCGCGCTGTTAAAGGACGCGCCTATTTACATATTTGACGACAGCTTTTCGGCTTTGGATTTCTTGACGGAATCAAGGTTGCGCGGCGCGCTCAAAAAACGGCTTGCAGGCAAAACGCAGCTCATCGTTACGCAACGGGTGTCTACGGCGCGTACGTGCGATAAGATTTTGGTGTTTGACGGCGGAAAATTGGCGGCGGTGGGCAAGCACGAGGAGCTGGTAAAAAACTGCGCCCTGTACCGTGAAATCCATCTTTCGCAATCGGGCGAGGGATTGACGGAAGCAGAGGAAACGGAGGCGGAATATGAAAGGGAAGAATAAAGAGAAAAATAAGAACAAAAATACGGGCGTGTTTTGGGCGCTCGGGAAGATGACGCGCGATTTATCGGGCATAAAACTTTGGCTTTTGGCAATCGTGCTTTGTGCCGTAGGGGTGATTGCTTGCAACGTGCTCGCGCCGAGCTTTCTCGGCTCGTTGGTGGGTGCAATCAGTGATTTTTCGCTCTTGCAAGGGGATGGAAAGGAGTTTTTGCAGGGGCTGACCAAGCCTATGTTATTTTTATTGCTCACCTACGTGTTTTACGCGGTATTTTCGTTTGGTAAGGCGTTCTTTATCAACAACGCAATGACGAACAAAATCACGGCGGGGAAGCGTATTCAGCTTTCGGATAAAATTTCGCGCTTGCCCCTTTCCTACCTCGATAAGACGACGACGGGGGAGATGCTTTCGCGCGTGCATAGCAACGTCGGAGCGATGGGCGGCAACATTCACGAAACGATAGACGTCGTCGTTATGGGCGGCTTGCAGATGGTCGTTATGATGGTGATGATGCTGTTGGAAAATGCGCTCATCGCAGCCATGGTACTCCTTCTCACGCCGATTTCGGCAATTTTGGCGACGGTCATCGCCAAGAAAAGCGCAAAGGAATACAACAAACTTTGGGAGGAATACGACGCCATTTACGCCTATGCGGAGGAAACCTACGGCGGGATTGAGACGGTAAAGAATTTCGGCATGGAAAGCGGACGGTTGGAGGAATATACGAAGATAAGCGCAAGGCTTACGGAAATTTCCCAAAAGGCGAATTTCCTTTCCTCCTTGGTGCAGCCCGTGGTGGGGTTTGTCAACCACCTGTCCTTTATCGCGGTGTGTCTTGTGGGCGGGTATTTGGCGATTACGGGAAAAATGGACGTGGAAACGGTGGTTACCCTTCTGTTATATTCCAAAAATTTTTCTCAGCCGCTTATGCAAATCGCAAACGGATTTTCGTCCGTGCAGCTTTTGGGTTCGTCCGCGAAAAAGGTATACGAATTTTTGGACGAACGGGAAATGTCGGTGGAAACGCGCGGTTTTTCTGCGCCCGTGCGCGGCGAGGTGCGCTTTGAGGACGTAGAATTTGCATATACGGAAAACAAGCCCGTCATCAAGGGGTTATCCTTGCAGGTGGCGGCAGGGGAAAAGATTGCCATCGTTGGGCCGACGGGCGGCGGGAAGACGACGCTCGTGAACCTATTGATGCGCTTTTACGAGCCGCAAAAAGGGAAGATATACATAGACGGCGAGGATATTTCGCAAATCAACCGCGAACAGTTGCGGGAAAACGTTTCGATGGTGTTGCAGGATACGTGGCTTTTTGAGGGAACGGTGGCGGAAAATATTGCGTACGGCAAGGCGGGCGCGACGCGCGAGGACGTGGTGCGCGCGGCAAAGGCGGCGTATGCGGACGGTTTTATTTCCTTGCTTCCCAACGGCTACGATACCGTGCTTTCGGACGCGACGGCGCTTTCGGGCGGGCAAAAACAGCTTTTGACGATTGCACGCGCTTTTTTATCGGATAAGGCGGTGCTGATTTTGGACGAGGCGACCTCGGACGTAGATACGCGTACGGAAATTTATATCCAAAAGGCAATGAACAGATTGCAAGGAAAAAAGACTTGTTTCGTGATTGCGCACAGACTTTCTACCATCGTACACGCGGATAAGATTTTGGCAATCGACAAGGGTGAAATCGTGGACGTTGGCAAACACGAGGACTTGTTGAAAAAGGGCGGGTTCTACGCCGAGCTTTGGCGCAGCCAATACGCGCCTGTATAAGCGGATAAGCAATATAAAAACGGCGGAGCTTGTGAGCTTCGCCGTTCTGTTTATATATAGCCGTTACGGTTTTTTATAAGAAACGCTTTTGAGTTTGTAATAGATTTCGCCCATGCTGTAAGAGAGGGGAGTGGTCATTTCCAAAATCAAATTGCGGTAGGTGTTGTTGGACGGGCTTTCCGCCTTGACAAATTTCACCGTCTGCGTTACGCCCGGATTTTCTTGGTCGAGGCTGATTTTCGCCGTGCGGCAAAGGTGATTTAACTGCTTAGGCGTTTCGTTTCCGTTTGCGTCGATCAAATTATACGAGAAGGTTTCGGTTGCGTTGTCTTCCGCGTTAGAGAAAGACAATTTTATCTTTTGCGTATTTTTTGCAAACGCGCTGTAACTGCCCAAAGTAGCGGAGCTTGCGTCCTCCGAGAATGCGCGGATGGCGACGAGAAGCTGCTCGTTGTCGATAAAGGTGTGGTCTTTTACAAAGCTGAAAGTGTCGTTTAAAATCGATTCCGTCGTTTTGCCCTCGTTGTTCGTTACGTTGCACTTCGTCGATTGAATCGTGCCTTTGTTTGTGTCCGAGCTGTATTTGGTGGCGTATTCGTAATCGACGGTTGCATAGCACTGCTCCACCGTTTTAAATTCGCCGCTAAGAGGGGTGTGGCAGAGCATTTTCTTGCTTGATTCGATGGGGCGGAGGGCGTTGCCTTTCGCGTCGAATTTTACCCAGCTTTCCGCATAGTCGTCCACGGTTGTGGTCGAGTCGCCAAGCTCGTAGGTCGCCTTGACGTCGAGTTTGGTGGCAAACTCGTAAAACCCTTCCGTGTGGTTATATTCAAACGTGGTTGTAAACGTGCCGTCAAACGATACCTTATAATTTACGTAATTGTTGGTAAAGGATTCGGACGTAACGTCGTAGGTCGCTTCTTCATAAAAATTTTCTACTTTGGTAAGGGAGTCGGTAAACCAATAATGACCGAACGTAACCGACTTATCTCCGCACGCCGTGAGGGTGGTTGCCGCAAGCGCCAAAGCGATGATGGGGAGGAATTTCTTTGCTTTCATATACTGTTCTCCGTGAGGATTTTTTTACTTTTTACCGTATTATTATAGCACATAATTTTAAATTTGTAAAAACAAATTATCGATTTCTTGAAAATTATTGTGAAAAATAGCTAAAATTTGCCGCAAGATGTGCTATAATGAAAGGGTAAAAGAAAAACGGAGGGAAAATTCGTTGAAGGCATTGATCAAAGCGTATACGCTTTCGGAGTGTATGGACGTGATGGCGGAATACGCCGAGGCGTACGAACGCGCGGGCGGGAAAAATATCGTATTCTGCGAGGATAGGCTGACCTTGATTGCCGAACGGGCGCTGCTTAGACGGATGGGCGGTACGTTCGACACGTCCGTTTCCACCTTTGCGCGCTTTTTGAAAACGGACGAAAAGGCGATAAGCAAGCAAGGCTCGGTTATGGCGGTGGGCGAGGTGATGACCCGTCTGCAACGAGAGAACGCTCTGCAATGCTTTACCACCCTTTCGGGGGTGGGCAACAACGCGCTTTGTATTTACGAAACGTTGGCGCAGATGTCGGCGTCCGAGGTTACGCCTGAAATTTTACGGCAGAGTCTTTCCCTGTTGCCCGAGGATAGCTTAAAGCGGAAAATTTCCGATTTGACCTTGATTTACGAGGGGTATTCTGCGTTTTTGCAGGAAAACGGATTTTTAGACGAGAGCAAATATTTGACCCTCCTCCCTCAGCGCATCAGAAAGGAGGGGTGCTTGCGAGGGTGCAACGTCTTTTTCCTTTGCTATAATTCCTTTACGGCGCAAGCGCGGGAGACGATACGCGCGGCGCTTGAAACGGCGGATAACGTGATAGGCATTTTCTGTGCGGGCGAGGAAGAATTGTATACGAACGGCGCGGCGAGCGCGTTTGCGGGCGTGTGCGCGGAATACGGCAGGTACGAGGTGCGCAAGCTTGGCGTGCCCTTGAACGGCGAGGCGGAGATTTTACGCAAGGGCTTGTTTAATCCCATTCGCGCCAGATCCAAGCAAAAAACGGACAAAATTTCTCTTTACGAGGCGCGTAATAAGACGGAGGAGGCGGAGTTTGTCGCCGCGAAAATCCGCAGGGAGGTATCGGAAAATCCGTCCGCGCGCTATCGGGATTTCGCCGTGCTCGTGCCGAGCGTGGAGGAGTATTCTCTGCCCTTGAAAAAGGTGTTGTCGGAATACGCTATTCCCTATTTTATCGACGAGAAAAAGTCGCTTAAACGCCATCCGTTGGCGCGGTTTTTACTCGATTGTTTCCGCGTCGTGCGCGAGCGGTTTTCCCCGTTGTCGGTACAGTCCCTTGCCCAAAATTTCTTCTTTGGCGAGAGCGACGAATATCGAAATTATCTTCTCAAATTCGCCAATTACCGCGGCGGCGCAAAGCGCGCGATCAAGAGCGGGGACGCGGTAAATGGGTACGATTTAAAGGCGCTTGAAAAGTGCCGTGAAAGGCTGCTTTTGGCGACGAAAAATATCAAATCAAGGGGGCAGGGTCGCGATTACTGCGCGGCGGTGCGGAAAATCCTTGAAGATTTTGAGGCGGAAAAAGGATTGGAAACGCTGTCTTTGGCGCTCAACGACCTTTCGCAAAAAGGGTATTTGGCGCAAATCATGCGCGCGCTTGACGGTTTACTTAACGAGGCGGAGCTGCTTACGGCAAACAAGGAATTGACGGTTGCGGAATTTGAAGCAATTTTGGCGGACGGCTTGGACGCGACGGAAATTTCGCTTATCCCTTTGAAATCGGACGCTGTGTTTATCGGCTCGATCAGCGAAAGCCGAATCGAAAAAACGCGCGTTACGTTTGCGATGGGAATGACGGACGCCGTGCCTTCGAGCGCGACGGACACCGCTATTATTTCGGACAAAGAAATCGAGCGGCTTGCCGACGTGCAGGCGCTGTTAGAGCCGACGGTTGCCGAGGTCAATTTACGCGGCAGAGAAAGCGTGTGTTTAAATCTTTGCGCGTTTACGGACAAATTGTCCCTTTCCTACCCCTTGGCGGCGGATGGGAGCGAGCCAGCGGTGAGTGAAATTTTCCGCGACGTCGACGCCCTCTTTATCGGCGAGGACGGGCGGAAGCTGCCGCGCAAAAATAAGGTGGAGGACGAGGATTTTATCTACCGTTGCGCCGCGCCGGCGCCTGCCGTTCGTCAGCTTTTAATCGAGTATGAGGACTACCGCGCGGGGAAGATTTCTACCCGCAGAAAATACGCCTCTTTGTACACTGCTTTGGACAAGCTGGGCGTGCAGGAGGGAAAGGATTATTTGCAGGAAGATGGGGGGCAGGTATGCGTTGAACGCGGCGAAGAGCTGTTTTTTAAGGACGGAAAAATTTCGCCCACGGCTTTGGAAGAATACTTCGGCTGTCCGTTCCGTCATTTTGCGGATAGAGGCTTGCGCTTGCAAGAGCGGGAAGAAGCGGCGGTTATGGCGGTGGATACGGGGAACTTTATCCACGACTTATTACAGCAATCGACGGCGAAAATTGCCGAGATGCCCGACGAGAATGCCATGCGCGAGTTTGCTATGCGGCTTGGGCGGGAGATGCTTCAAAAATCGGTATACGCGATGCAGCAAGAAACGAAATCGGGGGAATATTTCACCGAAAAGCTCCTCAAAGAGGGAGTGGACGTCGTGGCGGCGGCGTATCGGCAGGTGAAAAACTCCAAGTTCGTCATCGAGCAGACGGAAAGCGACGTACAGTCGGATATATTCCGTGGAAAGGTAGACCGCGTGGACGGTACGGAAACCTACGTGCGCGTTATCGATTATAAAACGGGTAAAATCGACGATACGGCGAACGCCTACTATACGGGTCAAAAAATTCAAATGCAGCTATACATGTCCGAGCTGAAAGGGGAGCGCGTGCCTGCGGGCGTGTTCTATTTCCCCGCTTCCGTCGAGTACGTCGAGGAGGACGAGGGACGGTTTAGAATGAAAGGATTTTTGAACGGCGATTCGGACGCGCTGCTCTGCGGCGACGTCAATCTCACCGAGGATAAAAAGAGTGAGTATTTCCCCGCCGCATTGAAGAATACCGGCTCGACCAAGCGTGTGATGGACGAGGAGACCTTCCGCGACTTTTTGGATTATTCCGTGTTGGTGGCAAGGCAGGGCGTGGCGGAATTAAAGGACGGGTTTATTGCGCCCACCCCTTACGCGGGGAATTGTAAATATTGTAAGTACGGCGGTATGTGCGGATTTAGAAAGGACGTACCGAGTGAACGAAAGGAAAGGACCGTCGACCCCAAAACGATTGCGAAAATAGCGAAAAAAGCGCGCGAGGGCGAGGAGGACTAAGGTATAATGGAAGAGAATAAAGTGCCGAATGAAATAAAAAAAGACCCCTTCACCGAAGAACAGCGCGCCGCAATCGACGCGCGGGGAAAAATCATCGTTTCCGCCTCCGCGGGGAGCGGCAAGACGACGGTCATGATCGAGCGGATTATTCAGCTCGTACTCGGCGGCGTGGGGGTGGACGAGATCCTTGCCGTAACTTTCACCAAGAAGGCGGCGGCGCAGATGAAGGAAAAACTCAGCAAAAAGCTGATTGAAAAAATCAACGCGGAGGACACCGACGGGGCGCAACGGGACAGCTTGCGTGCGCAGTTGCCCAAGGTGGGCGGCGCGGATATTTCCACCATTCACTCCTTTTGCGCAAGGCTGATCCGTTCCCATTTCTATTTGGCGGGCGTGGACAGCGCATTCCGCGTTATCGGCGGCGACGACGCGGACGGCAAGGCGTTAAAAAACGAGGCGTTGGACGATTTGTTGGAAGAGGGCTACGAAGCGCAGGACGGGGAATTTTTCCATCTGCTTTCCGTGTATTGGCGCAAAAAGAGCGATAAGGCGTTGCGCGAGATTTTTTTGGACGTTTACGACCCGTTGCGAAGCCGCGCGGACTATTTGGAATATTTGGAAAAATCCTGCGCTTACGACGAGCGGGTTTTTGACGGTATCTGCGCGGATCTGTATGTGCGTATCCGCGAAAAATTCCTTTATTATCGCGAAAAAATAGGCGGGCTGTTGACTTTTTACTTTGAGGAAAACCGTAGGACGAAAAAGACGAAAAAAGTCAAAGGAGAGTTGGTGGAAACGGAGGGCGACTGCCCCAATCAGTTTGCGCTTTGCGACGAGTTAAGCCTCTGGCTTAAAGATTTGTGCGCCGCGCCCGATTACTTTGCAATGCTTGCGGTGGGTAAACGGAAATTTACGGGAAACCGCGGCGGCAAAAAGACGGAAGAACAGACGAAAAACACGGAAATTCTGGGCTTTTTGAAGGATAGGATTCTCGACGCCTACGACGGGGAATTCGGCAAGCGGTTGGATAGAAAAACGGAGCTGGAACGCTTTTTGCAATCGGGCAAAACGGCGGCGGCGCTTGCAAAATATCTTATAAAATTCGACGAAAAGTACGCGCAATTAAAGGCGGAGCGGGGCGTGCTCGATTACAACGATTTAGAGCATAAGGCGTTGGCTCTTTTAAAAAACGAGGACGTGCGCGCGGAAATGCGGAAAAAATACCGTTTCGTATTCGTCGACGAATACCAGGACGTCAACTCCGTGCAAGACGAAATTATGTCTTTGGTCAGCGGGGACGAGCTTTTCCTCGTTGGGGATATGAAGCAGGCGATTTACGGCTTTCGCGGCAGTAATTCTCAGCTTTTCGGCAACAAGGAAAAAGAGTTTGCCGCTATCGGTCATCCTTTGAAAATGTCCAAAAATTTCCGTAGCGCGGATAAGGTACTTGACGCCGTCAACGCGCAGTTTAAACTTGCGATGACGGAAAAGACGTGCGGTATCCGTTATGTGGACGAGCAGATGAATAAGGGGAATAAAAAGTACCCCGCGGGAAGCGGCAAGGTGCGCGTGCATTTTGTCGGCAAAGAAGAAAAGGAAAGGGAGCAAACGGGGCTCGGCGTATATTCCGTACGCGATAACGCGCAGGTTGAAGTAGGCGGAGAAAGCCGTATTGCGACGGCGATTCGCCGTATCATCGAAGAGGAAACGCATTCCGATTTCTTCGACGTAGAGGCAGGGGAATTTCGCAGAGTGGACTATAAGGACATAGCCGTTCTTTCGCGCAATAAGCAAGGGCGGATCGGAGAGACGGTGGCGGCTTTGGCGGCGGCGGGGTTGCCCGTAACGACGGCTTCGTCGGTGAATATTTGCGAGTTTGCGGAAATCAAAACGCTCATCGATATTTTATCCCTTATCGACAATGCAGAGCAGGACGTACCTTTGGCGAGCGCGTTGCTTTCGGCAATGGGAGGGATGAGCGCGGACGAGCTTTCGGTGGTGCGCTTGGCGTATCACGATATGCGCCGCGAGCCTTTCCGCAAGGTATGTAAGCGGTACGCGGAAGAAAAGACGGACGGGCTTGCCGAAAAATTGCGGGCGTTTTTTGCTTATTACGAAAACATCCGCACCCTTTCGCGGGTGGCGGACGCAGGGGAGATACTTTTAAAAATTTTGTCCGAAACGGGTATGGAAGCGCGGATTTTGGCGCGTGAAAACGGGTCCGCAAGTTTACGCAGGGTGCAACGTTTTTTGGAAGAAGCGACCTTGCCGGAGCCCTTGTCCGTCCACGCCTTTTTGGATAGACTTCGGGATTTGGATTACGAGATTTTGTACAGCGAAAGCGGCGGCGAAAACGCGGTCAAGGTGCTTACTATGCACTCGTCCAAGGGATTGGAATATCCCGTGGTCATTTTGGATAATTTGAGCGCGCATTTCCACGCGGCAGACCACGACGAGGTGATCGCGGAGGAAAAATACGGGCTTGCGCCGCGGGCGTTTGATGAAAAGAAGATGTGCAAAAGTCAGACGGTGCTCCGTCGGTTATGTATCGTAAAGCAGACGGAAAGCTCTATCAAGGACGAGCTGAATTTATATTACGTGGCGATGACGAGGGCAAAGCATACCTTGCATATGCTTTTCGAGGAAAAATTGCCGATTGCGGACGTGCAGTGCGCCAAGTCCTTTGCGGAATTTACCGATTTTTCCGTTTGGGAGGAATATTTTGCGCAGGGCGGCGGAGAACTTGACCTCAAGACGCAAGAACGGCAGCCTATTGTTTTCCACCCTGACGAGGAGTTGGCACAGGAAATCATGGGCGCGTTCCGTTGGAAATACGCGCACGAGGGATATGAGAATTTGCCTGTGAAAAGCTCGGCGACGCGACTTATCGAAAACACGGTTGTGGACGAAACGCCGAGGGTAGGATTTGGGGCTGCTGATATGAAAAACGACCTTTTCGACGGGGAGGAATACGTTGCCGACGCGGAAGGGAACGGCGGCGAGCGGCTTTCCGCAAGCGATAAAGAGCTGGGTATCGCCTATCACGCTTTCTTGGAGAATTTTGATTTTTCCTTGTTGTTTGACGAAAATGGAGCACCCATGTCTGCGTTGAACTTAGAAAATGCGATCCAAGAGGAGCTTGCAAAGGGCGTAGACGGATATCGCCTGCTTTCCGTTTCCAAATTGCAAGAAATTCTATCCAACCCGATATTTAAAGAGGTGTACGGGGCGCGGATTTATAAGGAACGGCAATTTTTGGCGTCCTTACCCGTGCTGGATACGTATGCAAAGCGCTCGGATTTTGATAAAAGCAAGCTGTCTTTCGGCAAGGGCGAGGAAATGATTTTCCAAGGCGCAATCGACCTGATGGCAGTTTCGGCGGACGGCGTGCGGATCGTCGATTATAAGTATTCGTCGCGTAGTGCGGCATACTTGCGCGCGCATTATAAGCCGCAACTCGATTTGTACCGCTTGGCGGCGGCGAAAATTTTGGGAATCGACGAGGGAAAAGTGCATTGCGTTATCGTCAATATCCGTCAAGGCTATCAAGTGGATATGGATTAAACGACAAAACAAGTGAAAATGGAATAAAATTCGGCAAAAAACTCCCCTCTTTTTCGGGCATAACCAATGCGCGAAGAAGGGGGGAGCATTATGGAATTTTTTTGGAAGATAAGAGAGTTGGTTGCGCAAAACAGAGAGTTGGTAATTGCGTGCATAGCGGCGCTCGTTTTGTTGAGCGTGGCGGCGCTCTTGACGGTCAAAACGGGCAGATCGGGGATATATTTGGCGTTTTCCGTGGCGATAGGCGGGGGCTTTGCGCTGTTTGCGCTTGCTTTTAAAATTAGGTTTAGGCTCGGCGCGTACGCGGGGGCGGCGCTGTGCGTTTTCGATGGCATTATCTACCTTTTGGCGGTCTGCGGGTTGGTGGCACGGGAAAAGGCGTGGGCGCGTCGCGCACACAGAAGGGAGCAGGTACGTAAATTGCAATATTGCTTGCCCGACAGAGAAAATACCTTCGTACAGGCGCGGCTTAACACCGTTTTAAATACGACTTATGGCGAGGACGGATTGCCCGTAACGGAGCAAATTGATTTTGGGTATGCGCGGCAACTGTTGGCGGCTTTACGGGAAAAGCCTCTTTCCGTCGGCGAAAAATTGCAAGCGGAGGACATTGGCAAAAGTTTTGGCGCATATTTGCAAAAACCGCATTGGAGCGTTGCCGATTTAAAGGCGGTAAACGACGCTTTTTCGGCATTGATGAAGCTATGCGCAAAATATTCGGTTGGCGTTTGAGTTTAATCGAAGATACGAAAAGGGGGCAGGGAAAGGGTGAGCTTTATCAGCGCGCCTTTTGCGATTGCCGCGCGGAGCAAGGGACGGGTAACAAGCCCGTCCGTTTTGTCGTTTATTTGAGAAATGATGGGGGCAGGTACGCGTTGACCAAGGGGATAGGGCAGGCTTTTGCGTAAAATCAGCGCGTCGTTACAAGCGAAAATTGCGGTGGACGGAAAGTACTTATTTCCGTCGGTAAATAGGCGCAAAAGGGCGTTGTTTTGTATTTCCACGTCGATAATTTTGCCGAGATAACCGCCGTCATGGGCGTAGACGGGCGTCCCGATGGTCAAGCGCGCGCAACCCGTGGGCAGGACGGTGCGCAGTCGGTGTAAGACGACGTGTTCCGTTACGGATTTCACGGCGGAAATGCTCACGGCGAAGGTGGGGGATTGGTGGGAAGCAGGTGCGCAGAGTAAGCATTTTAAAGCTTGGTTTTTAAGAGAAAAACCAACGCCGACGCATACGCCGCGTTGCTCCTTACCTACTAAGATGGGTTTGTTAAAGTAATCGGATAAGAACATAAATTTCACCTTTTTTGTTTTGTGGGAATATTATAATGGAAGAGCGGAAGAGAAAAAGGGGGATAGTCGCCTTTTTTTGGCGAATTTTGAAAAAAGTTTAGAAAAGGGTATAAAAACGCTTGCCAAATACAGAAAAGTTTGATAAAATAACGCAAGTACAAGGAACGAGAGTTCTCATATAATTGGGGCGTCGCCAAGCGGTAAGGCAACGGACTCTGACTCCGTCATTCGGGTGTTCGAATCACTTCGCCCCAGCCAAAATACGGCATTTATGCATAAAAAAATGCATATTTGCCGTATTTTTTTGCATTTTTTGTATAAAAAAATGCGCGTATTTTTTAAAACGCTCTATCTTTGGGGAACATTTTGGGGAACAAAATGCCGTTTAATATTTTATTTTTTTACCCTCTTTAAGCAAAAACTCTTTGGATAAATCCGTATATGCTTTTTCCACCTTTCCAAGACTATGCCCCATATATTCATTTAAAGCTCGTTGGTCTACTCCGCACTCTTTACAACGGCTATAAAAAGTGGTACGACAATCATAAAGTTTATGATTTGGAAAGATATTAGCAATAAATTTTCGCGCAGCGTTTAACGGCGGTAATGTAGGTATGCCGTTTTGCAAAAAAGGTTTTAGCCGTTCTGTGATTGGAATCCATTTATATTCAATATTATTTTTGTCTTTGGTATGCCTTTTAGAATTAACGGCTTTTATAAATTCTCCGTCTATTTGCGCCGTTTCAAGTTCATTTGGTCTTAATCCACAGTACAACGCAAGCGCGATTAAAACATTAAATTTAGAGCCATTTAACGCGTTTAAAAGCCTTGTTTCTTCTTCAAGGGTAAAAGCTGTTCCGTTTTGTTGATCGTATCTCGGTTTTAAAACAATAGAAAGCGGATTTTTAAATATTAAATTGTGCGCCATAGCGTTTTTAAATATACAACTTAATAAATTATAAGCCTCTACGGCGGTTTTTGCTTTTCCTTGTTCCATTAAGTTATCAAGTAAATCTTGACAGCTTGACGGATCTATTTTTTTTAATTCTATGTTTTTAAAATAAGGCAATAATTGTGTTTTTAAGCGGTTGCAATCGTTTTTGTAAGTAGACGGCGCAACCGTTCTTTTTCGATAATTTTCAAAATAATACAGTGCAAATTTATCAAACGTTGTAGGTATTTTAGGATTTTCAATAGAGCCTATGTAATATTTTTCAATTTCGCCCGGCAAAGTCTTTGCTAAAAATTTTTTCTTAGCCGTAACAAGGTCGGTTGACGATGCCTCTATTTTATATCCGTTTGCGCGGTAGCGAATTTCATAACAATAAGAACCTTTTCCGCTTTCGCGCTTTGTAATATGGGCTACAAGCCCATTAGCAATAAATATTTTTTTAAATGTAGTTGCCATCTTTGAAATTTCCTTTTGTGTAAATTTCAAAGTTCCCGATATTGATTTGGCTTGCGGTCTAATTGGTAGACCGCTTTTTTCTTTTTCAATTAACTTTTCAATAGAATTGTTGATGTCATTGACAAGGCGTAAAATTTCCGCCTTTTCGTTTGCCAGCATTAACTTTGAGCTAATGACCGTGAGTTCTTCCGACAACCGTGTTTCCATAAGTATTTCCTCCGTAAAATGAAATTTAGTAACTTATATTATCACGGTTATTTGCAAAATATTCCTCGTTTTTTAGCTTATTTTATATTTTTTTGTTGAATTGCTATCTCAACGGCGGTTAATAATGCCGTTACATAACTTATTCCAAGCACTTCCTCGGCTTTTGCAAGCAAGTTTAAACGATACGCGTCCTCTTCCGATAATACAACCGCGTGCGCGCCTACGCCCATAGTTTTTTCTTCATCCGTCCAAGATAAACCCAAAGCACGCTCTATGGCTTGGACTGTTTCATATCTTGGTAACTCAATATAACCGCAAAATATATTTGTAATTGTGGAACGGCTATATCCCGTCAGTTTTGCGATGTCATCATAAGATAACTTTTTTGCTGCTTTTGCTTTTTTTAATCGTTCAATATCCATAAGTTTTGCCTCCTTGTAACTTATTATAAAAAAAAGTCCAAGAAATTGCAATATTTTTTCTTCAAAATGCTTGACAAGTCCAAAAAGTTGTATTATAATAAAAAGGCAAAGTCCAAAATGTTGGACTTAATTCAAGAGTAAAGAAAAAAACTTCGTGCCTGTTACACGAAGTTTCCCTCACAGTTTTTTAGCCACGCTTTGCAGTTCTTGCGCTCACGGTCATTATTGCGGTCTTTGACATCGGCTCAACTTGTGTATTGCCGATACCGTGAGAGAACAAGCAATAACAGGCTTGCTCTTCTTCAAGCCGTATCACTTTAAGTAGATGTGAGCTACTTGGTTTTCAGCCCTTTGTTGATACGCTTGCGGTGGCAACGGGCGAGTTCAAAAGTTTGGTCATATCGAAAACCTCCCTAAATTGAATTCGCCTGTTAGGCATTGTTAATATAATATCAAATAAATTTTTAAATGTCAATTACTATTTTATGATTTATAAATAAAAAAAGGAGCTTTTTTAAAGTGGCAAAACAAAAAAAAGAAAGGACTGCATTTTGTGAGTTGATTAAGAAAAAAGGTTTTACAAGGTATTCGCTTGGAAAAGCGTTAGGATTGTCCGCAACGCACGTTTATCAATGGGCTTACGGCAAACAAAATCCGACTATTGAGCACTTAATTAAGATGAAGAAGTTATTAAACGTTTCGGGTGATGAAATTCTTGAAATGTTTAGAAAGATAGATTAAAAATCAAAAAAGGAGTGATAAAAATGCGTAAAGAAAAACGAAAAAGACTTTTTAAAATGAAAGTCAAGCGTATGGAACGTGGATTAACGCAAGCGCAATTAGCTAAAAAAATTGGCCTCGCGCCTATTACGATTTTTCAATACGAAGCAGGGTGGCGCGTACCTAAAATGGAAACGCTTGAAAAAATTGCCGTTGCTTTGGATTGCGAAGTAAAAGATATTTTGTAAGGGGGGAGTTATGGCAAGGAAAGGCAAAGAAATGACAAACGAGGAGCTGTTAACCGAGATTGAACGCTTAAAGAAAAGCCCGTATGTGAAGTTAGGGCGTGAGCAAATGCGATTGAAACAACAGCTTTACAATTTACGGCATTTAGAGAAAATTGGAAAGCAAGTGCAGGTGAACAATGAGAGCAATCAAAATTGACGATAGAGCATTTAACCGTATGCAAGCGCAAGGCAAGTCTTATGAGAGTTTATCTTTGGCTTTAAAGGCGCGTGGCATAAACATTAAGGCAAGTACGATGTATAGATACATAACGCACAAAGAAACGCCGAATAAGAGCGTTAAAAAGGAAATTGCACGGGCGTTAAATTGCGCCGTGGAAGAAATATTTTAAGAGGTGGTAAATTTATGAATTACACAAAACAACAATTAGAAAAAATGATGGAAGAAAACGGCGGTTCGCTCGATTTGAGAGATACGCAAATCACGGCGTTACCCGATAATTTGACTGTCGGCGGTTCGCTCGCGTTGAGCGGTACGCAAATCACGGCGTTACCCGATAATTTGACTGTCGGCGGTTCGCTCTATTTGAGAGGTACGCAAATCACGGCGTTACCCAATAATTTGACTGTCGGCGGTTCGCTCGATTTGAGAGATACGCAAATCACGGCGTTACCCGATAATTTGACTGTCGGCGGTTGGCTCGATTTGAGAGGTACGCAAATCACGGCGTTACCCAATAATTTGACTGTCGGCGGTTCGCTCGATTTGATCGGTACGCAAATCACGGCGTTACCCGATAATTTGACTGTCGGCGGTTCGCTCGATTTGAGAGATACGCAAATCACGGCGTTACCCGATAATTTGACTGTCGGCGGTTGGCTCGATTTGAGCGGTACGCAAATCACGGCGTTACCCAATAATTTGACTGTCGGCGGTTCGCTCGATTTGAGAGATAAGCAAATCAAAATTAAAGAACGCGCTAAAGTTAAAGGATTTTTTGAGGGTGAAGAAAGACCAAACGCTTGGCTTTATTGCGACGATATGCTTGTACATATCAAACGCAAAAAGAAAGTTGGTAAATACACTTATTACGTAGGCAAAATCCCTAATATGAACGTTATTTATGACGGCGAGCATTACGCGCATTGCAAGGATATTAAATCGGGCGTATTAGATCTTGAATTTAAGAAAGCAAAAGGTAGGGGAGCAGACCAGTACAAGAATCTAACCCTTGAAAGCGTATTGACCTATGACGAAGCTGTAATTGCTTATCGAATTATCACGGGTGCTTGTCAAGCAGGTACTCAGCATTTCTTAAACGGATTGAAGGAAACGAAAGAAAAATACACCGTAGCGGAAATTATCGAATTGACAAAAGGACAATACGGATCTGCAACGTTCAAAAATTTCTTTGAGAAAAAGGATTAAGAAAATATGGAAACTTTAAGAGATTTACGTTTACAAGCAAAAAAGACCTGCGCCGAAGTAGCCAAGGTCTTGGGGGTAGCAAATTCAAGTTATTATAGCTACGAGCAGGGAGTACGGCGAATTAGCCTTGAACAAGTATTATTGCTTGCAAAGTTATACGATTGCACGGAGCGTGAAATTATCCAAGCGCAGCTTAATAGCTGTAAGGTGATGAAATGAAATTTCAACCTTTAACAGAGGGCGAAAAAAACGCATTAGCTTTAATTGTTTTTGTGATTGTATGTTTGGCGTTTTTGGTATTTTGCCGCGTTATCGTCCACATTGTAGAGCGTGTCCAAGAAAACCGTTTTAGAAAATCGAAAGCCGAAAACAAATTCTATATTCAGTTTTGCTTTTCTTATTGGGATTGTAATTTCATTGACGGGGAAACAAAGCATAGCAAAATCGTATTGGAAGGGCAATACATTGATTGGCAAAGTCTTTACAACCTTGTCGAAATCGAAAGCAAGTCCGTCCTTTGTAGTAAGGCTTATTTTCGAGAAATCGAATTGTACACGATTTTTTATACAATGGAATTTCTTACCATTGAAAGAGAGCGTAGCATTCTTTATATCCCCTGCAACGGGAGCTTTGTTACTATACGCAATCATAATGCAAATGATTTGAGAAGATACGGAGTGAACGCAATCGTCAACCTCAATTTTTATTCGTGGGCGTGAAGTGAAAAAAGAAAAATAAATCGTAACGCCTACGGAAAACAAAGAAATGATTATTGCTAAAAATTCTGCCCAATGTTCTATACAAAATGCTTTCATATCAATAGCTGTCTGAAAGCCCGATAAGATAATCGGCTGATATATCAAAAAATTTGCAAATATCATAAATCATTGCTATTGACGGTTCGCGTGTTCCGTGTTCATAGCTTGCGTATGTTTGCAAGGGAATAGCTAAACCCAACGCAACTTCACGTAAAGTTAATTCTTTCTCTTTTCTCAATTCTTTTAATTTCTCAAACCATTTCATAAAAATATTTTTACACAAATTGCATAAAAATACTTGACTTTATACAAAACGCATAATATAATAACAATTAGAATTATGCAAAACGCATAAAAACAAGCAGAAAGGACGGTGTAAAGATAATGAAGAAACAATTTAGCGAAAGCAAGGTGCAGGTGGCGCGGTGGAAGTATAACCGTGAATTGAAAGGGTTTGTGGCAGAGTACGAAGTAATGCGACAGCCTTTTGGGCGATTTAAAGTAGGGTTCTGCGTGTATGCAGACGGTAGCGGTGGATTCGCAAGGATAGAAAGCGAGAAATACGGCGGTTTGTATTGGAAGCAAGAGTTTAACACTTTGGAAGAGGCTATGCAGGGCGTAGACGGTCAATTTGAGCGCATACAAGACCTTGCAAAGCGTATGGAAAAGCGGTTAAAGGAATTAGAGGAACACGCAAGAACGGTTACAAACAAGGCTATTATGGAAGCGGTAGCAATGCAAAATGTAGATTATGAATACAAAGCAAGGGGATAAAGATTATGGGGAATAAACTTGAATTATTAAAGATAGTATCAAGCGTGTTTAAAGGCATAACGGTAGAGTGTTTTATTGAACGCTTTGGCGGGTTGACGGAATACGAGATACGCGAATTTATTGCGCAACAGCAAGGAATGTTAAAGCGTTATAAATTGACGAGTGAGGGGGTTATAGCTTTATGAAGATTATAGGGAAGAACGGCAAAATTTATCTTCAAGCGGATTTTAAAAACCTTACTAATCTTGAACATAATTTTATGCGTGATTTATCGTATAAAGGTATTTGGTTTGGGAAGTTTGACGAGTGGGGCGATGCGCCGTTGGTTGAGTTTGAAAGCATAACGCCGCCGCAATTAAAAGTAAGGTATAAACGCATTGTCTATGATGCAAAGGTGAAAGGCGTTGAAATTGCAGATACCGCACAAGCGATTTTTGATAACCAAGAACAGCTCGTCAAGATTTGGGAGCAAGAGCAAGAAAAGTTTTACGAACACGAAAAGCACGTTAAACAGTTAAAAAAATCCGTTGAGCGTGCATATGACGTTCGCGAAAACGGCTGCCGTGATTGCATTAACTTATATTTAGATAGAGATAACGGCAAGTATATGTGCAGGTTTACGGACAAGCCGTGTTATAAGAAATCGGACGAGGCGGAGCTTGAATTTTACGCACAGCGCGAAGCGCGTATATTGCGTGCGGATAATTGGTATTGGGCAAGACCTTTTCCCGTGCCGGGGTGCGAGGTGCTTTTAAACGGCAGACAAGCCGAGCTTGAATTGCAGGAAATTAAAGAAAAAGAGGGGAATTAAAAAATGGAAAATTTATACTTATACAACAAGTATTGTGAAGTACCGCAAAACGCATTAAAGCCTTTTGATAACGGTAAATTCAAGGGAACGGATATCAATACAATGTGGCGTATTAAATGCCTTACGGAAGAATTTGGACCTTGCGGAATTGGTTGGTATCCCGAAATTGTAAGAACGTGGACGGAAAACGGCGCAAATGGCGAGGTGCTTTGCTTTGCGGAAATTAAACTGTATATCAAGGTAAACGGCGAATGGAGCAAGGGCATAAACGCAACGGGCGGAAGTACGCTTATTCAATACGTAAAAAGCGGTCAATATCACAAGAGCAATGATGAGGGCTTTAAAATGGCAATAACGGATGCGATTGGAGTAGCTTGTAAATTGTTAGGGTTTGGCGCAAATACGTATTGGGAACAAAGCAAGAGCAAATATACGGCGGACAACGGCGAAGAAAACAAAGAACAACCCCAAAAAACCGCCAAAAATCGCACAGAAACGGAAAAGAAAGGGAAACCCTCAAAGAAAGACTTTTTTGCGAAATACGGCTATTTAGCGTTTGAAAAAGAGTGCGCAAATTATGAAAGGCGTTTAGGCAATATTCCTTTTGAGCATTGGGACGATGAAATCTTTGAGCTTGTTGAAACGGATATGAAAGAACGGGAGCGTAAGCGTGTCCGTAAAGCGCAGCTTTCAATGGTTGAGGATGCGGATATACCTTTTCCGATGAGAGGTGATTATGCTGAAAGGGAAGATTAAGGAAGTACGCGAGGACGGAACGGCTGTTATAATCGCTCCCATTGATTTGTACAAGTGGGCGCATAGAAATTATAAAGAGTGCTATGTAGATTTTATTGACAGCCGTCCGCTTTCCGATAAACAGCGCAGAATGTGTTACGCGCTTATCAATGCGATTGCGGAGTGGAGCGGAAGCACCACCGAAGAGATAAAAGAAGCGTTTAAAATGGAATTTTGGGCGGAGCAAGTAGAAACGCTTGCAGACAAGATATTTAGCCTTTCCAACGCGCCTATGAGTCTTGTAGCGAGCTTCCAAAAATTCTTGATAGGATTTATCTTACATAACGACGTGCCGCTTAAATTCTCGTTATTAGACTACGTGGACGATATTCAAGATTATGTATATAAATGTTTGATAAATAAGAAGTGTTGCGTGTGCGGAAAGCGTGCTGATTTGCATCATATCGATGCCGTCGGAATGGGGAACGATAGAAACGAAGTACAGCATTTAGGGCGTGAAGTTATGAGCTTATGCAGGGTGCATCACACGGAAATGCATACAATCGGCAAGAAAGATTTTTTTTGCAAAATATCACTTTGAAAGCGGTGTGATTGCAGATAAAACGGTATTAAAAATTTATGGGTTAAAACGATGAAAGATAGTTTTGTTTTATATACGAAATACGAGGAACAAATATCACTGCTTTCCGATGCGCAGGCAGGCGTTTTGCTTCGAGCCTTGATATGTTATCAATCGCAAAAAGATTTGCCGGAAATGGACGGTATGACAAACATTGTATTTACCGTAATTCGACAGCAAATTGATTTTGATAATCAAAAATATGACGAGGTTTGCGCAGTACGAAAGGCATCGGGAGCGCAAGGCGGTAGACCGCCTAAACGCGTTGAAAACAAAGGGAATAAACCAAAAAAACCAAATGGTTTTGAAAATAAGGACGAAAAACCAAATGGTTATTTTAAAAACCAAACGAAAGCAAAAAAACCTGAATCGGATACGGATACGGATACGGATACGGATAATGATACGGATATAGAAGAAAGAAAGAAAGAAATATATATAAATAATAATCTAACACCGAGCGCGTGCGAGGAAGAATACGAGGATGAAAGCGAGTTGATTTCTCACGAAGACATTATGCGAAATTTTGGCATATCAAAAACTTTGACGAACGAGCTAAAAGATTTTCTTCGGCAGTGTTATATTAACGGTCATATTGTTAGCAATGAGAAGTTAGAAGATATAGTTTTTCGATTGATTGACGATTTGAACGACGACGTATCAAGAGTTGCGTGTGTCCGCAGGGCTATAAGCGGCGGTTATTTCGACATCAAGGTGTAAGGGGGAAATATGACGAAATTTGAAGATAGAGAGCCGACAACGCAGGAAGTTTTGTTTGCGTTGAAGTGTAACGGATTTGAGGATTGTGATGATTGCTATTATAAGTCTGACCGTCCTTGCTTTAATTGCTTTGACGCGGCAAGAAAGGATGCCGCAACGATTATAGAAAAGGCGGTAACTGAATAATGGCAAAGATTGATTGGTGCGTAACGGCATATCCCAAAAGTGAGATTTATGGCGTATGCAGCGAGTGTAAACAAGAGGTTGTTCGAGTTGCTTATGACGGCTATCACGATCACCGCTACAAAGAGGCGAGATTGAAAAGGCAGTTTACGGAATGCCCGAAATGCAAAAAGCCCGTAGAGGATAACGCGCATTTGCACAAGCCTAAATGGGAAAAACAGCCAAACGGCGATTGGCGAGCGAAAGCAAAGGACGGCGACTTTTTGGTTTGGAAATACGGAAACGCTTATAAATGGCGTTATCGTGTTTACGGCGGCGAATACGCAAATTACATAGGCTTTGCGCTGAGCTTAAAAGAAGCAAAGAAAGCGTGCGAAAATCACGAGAAATGGGAGGTATAAGGGTATGGACGAAAAGAATATAGCGGAAAAAGCGTATAAAAAAGGCTATGAGGAAAGCAGGAAACAAACGGCAGAAGAAATTTTTAAAAAGGTTTATGGATTTACGGCAGAGGACGAAGTTGGCACAAGATATTTGATACGCGAACTTGCTCATAGTAAATACGGCGTTGAGTTGCCGAAAATGCCGAGAAAAGGATTAAATGGATTTGAGGTAAAAAAATGAAAAAGAAAACATTTATTAAAATTTTAGCAGGCGCGGCGTTATTCGCAGCATTTACATTTCCGGGCTGTGCGAGTTGTGAAAGAGATATTAAATCTTGTAACTCCGACGTAGCAGGTGGGCTGTATCGTGTAGTAAACATTTACACTTACGACGGGTAGTTGATAGCTACATACGAGGGGAAAATTGACATTGACGATAACACAAACGGCTCGATTATGTTCGATATGAACGGCAAGCGTTACGTGTATTATAACGCGATTGTGGAGGTAATCGAGAAATGACGAAAATAATTTGTGACCATTGCGGGAAAGAGCTTGACAGGATGAAAGACTACGACGACATTTCCATAGAAACGATGAATAGCTTTTATGATACCGATTTATGCGCCGATTGCAGAAACGAATTATCCGAAAGGATGGATAAGATGGTAAAGGAATTTATCGGAAAGGAGGACTGATATGAAAGAAAAGAAACTGACAGATGAAGAAATTGTAAAGGATTTAGAACGATATAATGATGAGCAAACGATTGAAAATGCTCTCGACCTAATCCGTCGTTTGCAGGACGAGAACGAAAAACTTGGCAAAGTGTTATCAAC
>JAFUJR010000038.1 GCA_017468085.1 Clostridia bacterium
TTACACTGTCAGGGATTTCTATACTCGTCAAGCTACTACAATTATAGAAAGCCGAACCGCCAATACTCGTTACACTGTCAGGGATTTCTATACTCGTCAAGCTACTACAATTATAGAAAGCCGAACCGCCAATACTCGTTACACTGTCGCCAATTACCACGCCCGTCAAGCTACTGCAATAAGAGAACGCATAACTACCGATTGAAGTTACGTCGTCGGGGATTTCTATACTCGTCAAGCTACTGCAATTATAGAATGCGTAAGAGTCGATACTCGTTACCCCGTTGGGGATTTCTATGCTCGTTAAGCTACTGCAATTATAGAATGCATTATTACCGATATCGCCACCCGTAAGCGTTACTTCCCTTAATGATGTGGGGATATAGTAATGATAATATTCATCGTAATAATTTGATACGTGATATTGATATATCGCACCGCTTATAGTAGTTGTGGAAATTGATGCAGTTTTATAACCAAAAATATATCCAAATACTTGGTCATAGCCTCTACTTGCATTTATACTACTGCCTACAAAGGGCAAGATTATTTCCGTCAAACTACTACAACCTTCGAATGCACCAGAACCGATACTCGTTACGCTGTCGGGAATTTCTATACTCGTTAAACTACTGCAATTATAGAACGCATAAGAAGCGATTTTTGTTACAGGATATCCTGCAATCATTTCAGGGACACTAATCTCCTTGCCAGTTTCCACATAATCAGTAATAGAAACTTTACCACTGCTTACAGACCAACAAAAACCGTTTTCCGTTTGTTGTGCCCAATATGCGTAAAGCGTTTGTTCGCTTGCTGTCCCAACGGTATAATTTCCACCGTCGGAATAAGCCACAGAGCCACTTGCCGTTTTTGCCCAACCTGTACAGGTGTAGTCGCTCGTATTCGTATATGTATTCAACGGTAAGGTTATCGTTTCGCCTGTCCTTGCTTGAACGCTCGACATTTCGCCACCCGTTGCACCATTGCCGTCAAAGTAAATGGTGTTCAAATTTGCTTCCCAAACCGCATACAAGGTGTACGCGCTATCCGTACCCATCGTATAGTCTGCGCAATCGGTATAGACCACTTCGCCGTCCGCGCTTGTTGCCCAGCCTTGGAAGGTATAGCCCGTGCGGACAAACTTATTAGCGGTCAGCGTTGCCGTAGAATCGGTGGCAATCGTCATACTGCTCATACTACCGCCCGTTGCGCTGTTGCCGTTGAACTTCAAAGTATTCAACTTTGCTTGCCAAACCGCATATAAGGTATATTCGGCAGTTGCTCCCATTGTGTAGTCTGCGCCGTCAGTATAAACCACTTCGCCGTCTGCCGTCAACGCCCAGCCGATGAACGTATAACCTGCTTTTTCAAAGCTGTTTGCCGTCAGCGTTGCCGTGGAATCGCTTGCAATCGTCAAATTGCTCATACTACCGCCCGTTGCGCCGTTACCATTGAAGTTGAGCGTGTTCAAATTCGCTTGCCAAATCGCATATAAGGTATATTCGGCGTTCGTTCCCATTGTGTAGTTTGCGCCATCAGTATAAACCACGTCGCCGTCCGCACTTGTCGCCCAACCGATAAAGGTATAACCTGCTTTGACAAAACCGCATTTAGGCAAAGCAACCGTTTCGGCGGTTTTCATTTCTATATCGGACATTTCGCCATCCGTTGCGCCGTTGCCGTCGAATTTGAGCGTGTTGGTATTTTCGCCCCATTTCGCGTAGAATTTCTTATTGCCATACGAGCCAAGCGCAATTTCCGTCACTTGATTATCAAGCGTTTCTTCCGCGAACCAACCCTTAAAGCCGTACCCTGCTTTGGTAGGATTTGCAAGCGTTATCGTTTCCGTTTCAATGGTGTAGGTTTCGGGGTTTTGGTCGTTGTTTTCTCCGCCGTTCAGCTCATATGAAACGGTGTAAGTGATGATATTCCATTTCGCATAGAATTTCTTATCGCCATACGAACCGAGTTCAATTCCCGTCACTTGATTATCGAAGGTTTCGTCCGTGAACCAACCTGCGAACGTATATGCCGTTCTCGTCGGGTTTTTCAACGTATACGCCTGTTCGATATTGTACATTTCGGGGTTACTTTCGTCGTTTTCGCCACCGTTCAGTTCATACGAAACGGTATACGTTATCAGCGTATAGTCCGCGACAAATTCCGTATCCGTCAAAACGAGGTAAGGGAAAGAAACAAATTCGCCGTTTACTTTCCAGCCGTTGAAGGTGTAGCCCGTTTTTTCGGGAGTTTCGGGTGCGTTTACCGTCGATTCTTCTTGAATTTCTTCGCTTGCCCACGTTTCGCCGTCTTTTACGAACGTGCAGGTTTTCATATCAAGCTGATACACGTTCAAAACGTAGTCGGTGTAGTATTCGTCGCTGTCGGGGTGGTAAACGAGAATATAGAAGATATTATCCCCGATATTCGACACGGTAAGGCGTTTTGCCGTGAGTTCCTGCGTAGGCAGACACTCGAAACCGTTGTAGAGCTTCCACGTGCAACCGTCGCTAACGGAAATTAAGTCTTTCACGGCAAGGTTCGCCGTGCCATAGTCCACCTTAATCGTGATTTCGGGCGTGACTTGCGAATAGTCCACCGTACCGCCGACCACTTCCGTCACGCGGTATTCGAGCCAATAGGCGTACAGCGTAAGGCTGCCGAACGTGCCTTTTTCGATTTTCGTGATTTTGTTTTCCGTCGTGAAATCTTCGCTGACATACCAACCGCCGAAAGACTTTCCGAACGTTTCGCTCGTCGTGGGATTTTTCAGCGTGATCGTCGCGCTTTCCACCGTGTACGTGGTGGGGTTGCTTGCGTTGTTCGTACCGTCATAGACAACGTAGGTTATCGTGTAAGTGATGAGCGTTTTGTTTGCCGTGACGGTTATATCTTCCGTTACGCTTTCAAAGCTCGTTCTATTCCAAGCCACCGTGTAGCCGTTCACGGCTTTCGGTTCGGGGATATCCGTCAAATCGGCAAGGTCAAGCACTTCGCGCGTTATATCCGCAACGCCGTCCTGTTTGAACGTGACCGTGTGCGTGGCGCGGGTAATCGTCACCTTTACCGTGTTGTTTGCCGTGAGCTTGTAGTTTTGGTGCACGGTAAGGGTGGCGGTTGCGATATATTCGCCAGCTTCAATCATTTCGCCGTTATAGCTTACCGTCAGTTCCACGCTGTCGCCGTTTACAAGGTTGGTTGCTTGGACGGAAACCGTCTTTTGCGCGTTACCGTTGTATTTTAGCGTGGTTTCGCCGCCAAACGCAAGCGTGAGTTCGCGCTTTTCAATGATGAGCGTAGCCGTTTGGCTTGCAATCAGTTCATAGTTTTGGCTGTCGCCCGTGAACGTTGCCGTTATGGTATATTTGCCAGCGTTGATTTGGTTATTGCCCGTGTATTGCGCCGTCACGCCGTCGGGCAAATTCGTTGCTTCAATAGAGTGTGCTTGCCCGTCGTAGGTCACGGTTTTGTCCGCAAAGACAACCGCGCTCATATCGTAAACGGCTTTCTTGATAGTCAGCGTTGCTGTCAATTCGGGCAGGTTGGTATAATTGCCGTTCGTGCAAGTGAACGTTGCCGTGACCGTGTACGAATCGGCATTGATTTTGCCATTGTTCGTATAGGAAACCGTCACGCCGTCGGGAAGTTCGCCCGTGATGTAGATTGATTTTGCCGTGCCGTCATAGGTAAATTCGCCGTCATTGAACGAAATGCCCGTCAAATCGCTTGCGCTGATAGTGAGTTTCGCCGTCATATCGGGGATTGCATTGTAGTTGTCGCTATCGCCTGTAAATTTCGCCGTGACAGTATATTCACCCGCTTGCGTTTGATTGTTATTCTCGTAATCAACCGTCACGCCGTTCGGCAAGTTGGTGGCTTCAAGTGAATATACCTCGCCCGTGTAGTTCACGCTTTTATCCTTGAATACCACGCCCGACATATCATAAGTTGCCTTTTTGATAATCAGCGTTGCCGTGAGTTCGGGCAAGTTGGTGTAATTGCCGTTTGTGCAAGTGAACGTTGCCGTGACTGTGTACGAATCGGCATTGATTTTTTCATTGTTCGTGTACTCTACTTCAACGCCTTCGGGAAGTGTTCCCGTGATATAGATTGATTTCGGCTGTCCGTCGTAAGTAAATTCGCCGTCCGCAAAGCTAATGCCTGTAAGATCGCTTGCGTTGATGACGAGCTTCGCCGTCATATCGGGAATCGCGTTGTAGTTCACGCCGTCGCCCGTGAATTTCGCTGTGACGGTATAGTTTCCCGCTTGCGTTTGATTGTTGCCAACGTAGGACACCGAAACGCCGCTTGGAAGATTGGTCGCTTCAAGCGAATATGCCTCGCCCGTGTAGTTCACGCTCTTATCCTTGAACACCACGCCCGACATATCGTAAGTGGCTTTGTTGATTTTCAACGTGGCTTGCATATCCGAAAGGTCGTTGTAGTTTGCGTTTGTCGTGAACGTTGCCGTGACGGTATATTCGCCCGCGTTCGTTTGATTGTTTCCCGTGTAGGAAACCGTCACGCCGTCGGGGAGCGTTCCCGCGATAGCAAGCGATTTTTCCGTGCCGTCGTAGGTGTATTCCGCACCCGTAAAGGTTATGCCCGTTATCGTTGCTTTGTGGATAGTGAGCGTTGTCGTTTTGTCGGCAATCAGCTCATAGTTTTGGCTATCGCCTGTGAATTTTGCCGTTACGGTGTATTCGTCGGCATTGACTTTTCCATTATTCTCCCACGAAACGGAAACGCCGCTCGGCAAGCCCGTTACCGTTACGGAATGCGTTTGCCCGTCGTAGGTCGCTTCGGTGTTTTCAAAGCGCACGCCCGACATATCGTAGGTTGCCTTGTTGATGGTCAGCGTTGCCGTTTTGCTTTCAATCGGCTCATAGTTTGCGCTATCGCCCGTGAACGTTGCCTTTATTTCATATTCGCCAGCGTTGACTTGATTATTGCCCGTGTATTGCGCGGTCACGCCGTCGGGCAAATTCGTTGCCGTGATAGAGTGGCTTTCGCCGTTGTAGGTCACAGTTTTATCCGCAAAGACAACACCGCTCATATCATAAGTCGCCTTGTTGATAGTGAGCGTTGCCGTCAGTTCAACGGGGTTGTAGTTTGCAAGAGTAACGGTTGCTTTAACCGTGTATTCGCCCGCGTTCGTGTAGATTGTTGCCTTATCGTAGGACACCTGCGCGCCCGTAGGCAAACCTGCAACGGCAATCGTTTTTGCCGTTCCGTCGTATGTCGTCGTCACGTCGTCAAAGGTCAGCCCTGCGAAGTCGTGATTTTTCAGCGTTACCGTCCAAGAGCAGGTCACGCTTTCATAGCTCACCGTCAAAGCGTGCGTGCCTACGGTGGAGAGCTTGGCGTTATCTTCCGCAGAGAGATTGTCTGCGGTCAAGGTTGCCGTTTTCGTAGAATCGTCGCTATACGTCGCCGTGATGGTGTAGTCCGCATAGTCAAATTCGTCGATAAAGACTTCCGTTTCGCCCGAAACGCTGATATTTTCCAGCGTAGGCGCAGGGGGCGTTTTGTCTTTACAGCTCGTAAAGAGAGCCGTGAACAAGCAAAGACAAAGCCCAAGTAAAAATGATATGTAAAGTTTTCCTTTTTTCATAGGAATACCTCCGTTTTCGTGTAATAAAAAAGTGCCGCCTGCAAAACAGACAGCACTGATAAAAATGTGCTTTCCGCTTTGCCGCGACGCAACCATAGAATACTTTAAGACAAAGTTTTATGTAAACGCAGAAAGGTACACTTCTACCCAGAAGTATACTTCATCTTAAAATATTCAGTTACGTCGCAAGTATATTTTAGCATATTTTGGGTTTTTCGTCAAGAGATTTTATGCTTTCTTCCTATTTATAGGAAGTTTGTAGAGTTTGCACAAGTCCGCACAGCCGATTCTCCGAGAAGTAGCGCAGAATCCTGTCGGGGGAGTCCACGAAGCGGTAAAAGGATTCTTTCGCGTATTTATCGGGATTGCCGAAGTACACGATATACCTTGCGCCAAACGCAAATTCCCGTTGTTTGAACAGACTTTCAAGGGGCTTTTGCCAACCCTGCAACACGTTTTCCGCCGCAAACCAAAGAAAGATTGAGCGCGTTTGCGTTCTCTCGTATTTCCTTTGATAACGGACAATACTTTCAAGATATTCCAAGCCCTGCCCAAAGTCGGGATTCCCGCCCGTTGCTATGCGTTGATAGGGCGCAAGTATTTTCGCTTTATCGTTATAGCCTATGATGTGCAATTTGGTTTTGTTTCTTTGAAAGGACAAAGCCCGTGCATAGCGAGCAAGTATGGTTTGCATTTTCGCGGAATAGCCCTGCATTCTAAAAGAGCAATCCGCAAGTACGTAGATATTCGTTGTTTGTTTCATTTGATTTCTCCTTGTTGTAATGATAAAGGCATACGGGTTTTCCGTATGCCGAATGATATGTTTTGAAAGGTAGGGGTTCACCGCCCACCCCCAGATAGATTGCAAAGAGCCGAAGCTCGGATAAGATTTTACCCCTTGCGGGGAGTTCCACAGTTCCCACTTTTCCCACTGCTTTGAGTATATTGCCCCATACCGTGTATGCGTTGAGCGTTCCACAATTCCCACTTTTCCACTGCTTTTGGGTATATACCCCTAAAAGTCAAGGGTTGCGTTTTTTGCCTTTACTGAACTTCTTGGGGTAGTCTTGTTTTGCCACCAACCGTTTTTCCCGTTTCCTAACATAGGAAAAACCCCTAAACGCCATACATTTCAGTAAGCATTTAGGGGTTGTCGGTGGTGTACCCGCTGAGGCTCGAACTCAGAATCGACAGCGTCGGAGGCTGTAATGTTATCCAATTACACTACGAGTACGTTTTGATTTTTTGCGCCACCCTGAAAGTCAAGGGTCGAAAATTTCGTCCTTACAAGACTTCTTGGGGTAGTCTGCGTTTTCGGTTTTGGAATTTTTAACTTTTTTATTAGGAATTTCCTGCACTTTACCTTTTAGGTTAAGGTTGCGTTATGGGTACGGTTCGGCTCGAGGCTGGGGTTCGAACCCAGAATCGACGGCGTCGGAGGCCGTAATGTTATCCAATTACACTACGAGTACGTATCGTTGTCAAATTTTTCGCGCGTTTTTCAAAACGCACCTATATTTTACTATTTTTTGCTTTCTTTTTGCAAGCGTTTATGCTATAATTATCTTAAATTTTTCAGAAATTTTTTAAGAAAAACTTGCGGGAGGCTCGAAAAATGGCAAAAACGGTAGTGATCGGTATGAGCGGCGGCGTGGACAGCTCGGTTGCCGCGCTCCTTTTGAAAGAACAAGGCTATAACGTGATCGGGCTGTTTATGCAAAACTGGGAAGAAACCGACGAAAACGGCTGTTGCACCGCCGAAGAGGACTACGCCGACGTGCGCCGCGTCTGCGGGCTTCTCGATATCCCGTATTACACCGTCAATTTCGCCAAAGAATATATGGACAGGGTGTTTTCTTATTTCCTCGCCGAATACAAGGCGGGCAGAACCCCCAATCCCGACGTGCTTTGCAACCGCGAAATCAAGTTCGGGCCTTTTTTAGAGGAAGCCAAAAGGCTGGGCGCGGACTATATCGCCACGGGGCATTATTGCAAGATCGCCCACGAAAACGGCGTACACTACCTGCAAAAAGCCAAAGATCAAAACAAAGATCAGACGTATTTTTTGAATCAGCTTTCCCAAGCGCAGCTTGCCGACGTATTATTCCCTTTGCAAGATATGGAAAAACCCGAAATCCGCAAGATCGCGCTCGAACACGGACTTGCCACCGCCAAAAAGAAAGACTCGACGGGCATTTGCTTTATCGGCGAACGCAACTTCCGTAAGTTTTTAAGCTCGTACCTGCCTGCGTCAAAAGGTAAAATTTGCGACCTTTCGGGCAAGGTCGTCGGCGAGCATTTGGGCTTGATGTATTACACCTTAGGACAACGCCGCGGACTCGATCTCGGCGGGATCAAGGGCGAGGACGAGGGCGGCAGATGGTTCGTCGTAAAAAAAGATCTGTCGAATAATATCCTTTACGTTTCGCACGGCGACGAAAGCCCGTTATATTCCAAGTCCTGCACGGTGAGCGGTTTCAACTGGATCCCTTGTAAACCCGAAAAATCGGAGTTTACGTGCACGGCAAAATTCCGCTACCGTCAGCCCGATCAAAAAGTACGGGTGCACATTCAAGCGGACGGCACGCTGAAAATCGACTTCGACGAAAAGCAACGCGCGGTGACCGAAGGGCAATACGCCGTTTTATACGACGGCGAAAACTGTCTGGGCGGGGGCGTGATCGAGAGCGCGGAATACTGAGGAGGTACGCCTTTGAACGCCTTTGAAAAAATCGTCGCTTTTTTATCCGCGGAAATGCCGGAGCCGCACAGCTTCGGTTGGTTTCACCTGCTATGGATCGCCCTGATCGGCGCGTGGATCTTTGTCGCGATCCGTTTTGCGCCGCGGGACAGCGAACGCGTTTTTAAAACCTTTTCCCTCGCGCTCGGCGTAGCGATGCTCGCGATGGAAGCGTATAAACAGCTCGTTTTCGCTTACGACGCAAAAACCGATTCTTGGAGCTATCCTTGGGGATCTTTCCCCTTTCAGTTCTGTTCCACGCCTATGTATCTTCTGCCTATCATCGCGTGTTTAAACGAAGGCAAACTTCGCAACTGCCTTTGCTGTTTCCTCGCAACTTACGGGTTCGTCGGCGGGTTCGCGGTGTTCGTCTATCCCGAAACGGTGTTTATCCAAACGATCGGTGTGAATATCCAAACGATGCTCCACCACGGCGGAATGATCGTCTACGCGATCTATCTGTTCGCGACAAAACGGGTCGGAGCAAATAAAAGCGCGGTGTGGAACGCGTTGCCCGTGTTCCTCGTCTTATGCGCGGCGGCGCTTACAATGAATCTTCTCTACGGCGACGGCGAAGCGTTTAATATGTTCTTTATCGCGCCGGGCGGGGCATATCTCGTGCCCATCGTCGATTTCCTGTTCTCGCGGTTGCCGTATATCGTGTATTTGTTCTCCTATCTTATATTTTTCACTGTCGCGGCGTACCTCGTGACGCTACTTTTTAAACTTCTGCAAAGGAAATGAAAACAAGCCCCGCGGGGCTTGTTTTTCCGTTTATTAAACTCAGTTCAACGCGTCAGGCGTTTCGAAAGAGGTTTCCCCTCTGTCCTCGGGGAACATCGTGCCTGCGGGGATCACGGGCAGCATCAAGGGATTGATGAACGCGTTCGCCGTAAGCGCGGAAACCGCCGCGCGAAGATAGGGATAAACGATTTCCGTCGTGGAGATCGCAAGCACCTGCTTGTCTTCGTCCGTATTCACGTCCTCGGCTTCGAAAATACCCACCAAACGCACTTTTAAATTAAAGGGCTTGGGTTCGGTTTCGGTGGATTCCACCTTCACTTCCAAGGAAACGAACCAAAGCTTGTCGTTTTCCTGCACTCTTCTAATCGTGCGGGAGAATTGGGGCTTGATTTCGAATTTCGTGTTCTTGTCCATTTTCACGCGGTTGATCGTGTAAGTAAGTTCTTCCGCCGTGATACCTCTTAATGCATACTTCATAGTTCATACCTCAAATAATTTTATTTCGTTTATAGCAAACGCTTTTTTCGCCTTATCATAAACGTTGACAGTTATATATAACCGTCTTTTGGAAGTTGTAAACGGTATAAACGAAAATTTTTATTTTTATTTGGAAGAAGCAAGAAAAGCAAGGAACTCTACGCACAAAAAACGGGGATTTTTGCATACTTTAAAAGTAAGAAAAAATTTTTTTAATTTTTTTTGAAAAAGCATAAAAAAACGCTTGCCTTTCTTTTTCGGATGTGGTATAGTATATAAGCTTTCGACGGAAGTTTAGCTCAGCTGGGAGAGCATCTGCCTTACAAGCAGAGGGTCATAGGTTCGAACCCTATAACTTCCACCAAGAAGACAGTGCGGATGTATATGCGGGAATAGCTCAGTGGTAGAGCGTCACCTTGCCAAGGTGAATGTCGCGGGTTCGAATCTCGTTTCCCGCTCCAAAGTATCTGCGCTGTCTTTTCTTTATCAAAACGGGGCAGAAAAGTATACGGCGCTATAGCCAAGTGGTAAGGCCAAGGTCTGCAAAACCTTTATCCCCCGGTTCAAATCCGGGTGGCGCCTCCAAGCGAACTCTGCACCTTACGGTGCAGAGTTTGTTTTTCTTCCGTCGAATCGAACCAACCACGCCGCTGTGGTGGAATAGGCAGACGCAAGGGACTTAAAAGCATTGACGTCGAAAATTTCAACCGTTTCTGTGATTTTTTAACAAAAAACTTAACATTTTCTATGCTCGTGTGGTGGAATAGGCAGACGCAAAGGACTTAAAATCCTTCGGTAGAGATACCGTGCCGGTTCAAGTCCGGCCACGAGCACCAAAATTAGGGGTAAAATCTTCGGGTTTCACCCCTAATTTTTGCGATTGGGGAAAAATTGGGGAAAAGATTTTGGCTTTTTTACCCTATTTTTGCCCTTTTTTTCTCGTTTTCGGGGCTTTCGCCCCTATTTTTGTGATTTTTTCACAAATCGTACTCGATTTTGTGAACTTCACCGAGCAAGTATTCTTCCGAATAGGTGGTGTAGCCCCTATCCACCTTGCTCGTTTTCACGTCGCTGTCCGATTCGTGTCCCGCCCAAAGCATTACCACTTCGGGGTTTACGCCGCACTCTTTGGCTCTCGTTATAAACGTATAACGGAACTCGTGCACGTGCCTTTCGGGAAACACTCGCTTTAACGCGTCGCGTACCGTTGATTTTTTCGTCGCTTTTACCACGTCGAAATCGATCATCGGAATTACGCGTTTGAGCATCGGCGAAATAGGGATTTGACGAATTACCTGTTTGCGACCGAGCCGAATTTTTTCCGATTCGCAATAGATATACTCGCCCTCTTGCCTCATACTCGCAAGCTCGCCCACACGCATTCCCGTATAGAGCAAGACAAGCATTGCCGCGTTGCCTTGATAGTTGGGATTCGCTTTGCAATAGTCGATCAACTCCTTTTCTTCCGCCTTTGACAGCGCGCTCCCCTTTTTCGCTTCATAATGAGTAAGCACTATTTTCGTCATCGGGCTGCGAAGATTGGGATAATCTTCCATTGCAACGTTGAACATTGCCGTCATCAGTTGCACCGCTTTATGCGCCGTTCGGTTTTTCCCTGCGTCTGTCAACTCGAAAACAAAATCCTGCACGTCCTTTCTCGTGATCGCGTTCAACGGCTTATCCCCGAAACGGGGCAGTAAATTGTATTCGCAAAGTCCAACGTAGCTTTTGTACGTACTTTCCTTGACCGTCCGTTTTTTCACGGTCAGCCAATCGTTTAGAAACTCGCCGAAGCTCGGGAATTGATTGAGCGCGCGTTCACGTTCGATTTTATTCAACCGTTCAATGAACTTGTTTTTCATCAATTCAAAGCTCTTCGCGCAAACTTCTATGTTGTAGCCTTTCCGACGATATCTTGCGTGATACGAACCGTTATGAAAACGGAAACTTACCATTTTATCGTCGATTATAAAAATTTTTTGATACTTTTCGGGCATCTTTTCTATCTCCTTTTTACTGAATTTGATAAATCCGCGTGCCCCGATTTGTTCTGGATCGGATGACTCCCCTTTTCCCACGGTGGCGGTCATCCTTTTTAATTTTTTGAGCGTGATGCTGTCGTTCGCCGCTTTCAAAATGATCTGCGTGATCTCGTCGCGCTCGTTTTCGTTTGGTATGTACTGTATGCCTTCTAAAACTTTCTTTAATTCCTTATTTGTCAATCTCCTTTTGATATTCTCTGTGCGGATTCACGTTATTCATATCCTTTCAAACACAAGATTTTCCTCCCTTTATTTTTCCTGGGAGAAGAAATCGTCGTAGCCGTCTATCATTTTCGCAAAGGTGGTGTCGTATGAGCCGTATTCTTCTTTTAACGCTTCATAACCCGCTTTTATCAAATCCACCTTGCTGTAATTCGCTTTTTTGAGAAACGCATTGATTTCTTCCCCGTATTCTCTCGGCAGGCTTGTCCCCCAAGAGATGTTTTTGGCTTTCCGTTCAGCCTTGTGCCTGTCTTCATACCGCTTGTTTACAATTTGTTTCGTCGTTTTCTTTTCCATCTTTTAAAATCTCCTTTGTGTTATATTTATTGCATACCGATATTATACCGTATGCATACGATATTTGTCAACCGTTTGCAGAAAATTTTTTTAAATCGCGACAAAAAATATTTTGGACAAACGTGCCTTTAGCCCGACTTAAAGCGAAAAGCCTGTAACCATCGAACGGGGTATCCCCGTTGCAAAACTTCGGAAATAATCAAGCGTTGATTATTTCCCTTATCCTGTTTCGAAAAACCTACATTTCCATTTCCTTGATTTTTCTTTCAATCTCTATTTGCTCCAACCTTTCGCGGTATTCTTCAAAACATCTCACCGCTTCTTCGTCGGCATACGCGGCTATCTCCGCTGATTTCAACACGCAGTCCGCAAGACTCTTCGTATGGTAATTTTGCCTTGCCTTTGCGTGCCGTAACTCTCTTGCTCGAATCAGCTCTTCCCGCCGTTTCTTCAATACTTCCTTAATCACGGCGTTGCCCATTCTGCGATAGAGATCGCGCTGAAACTTGTCCGCATATAAATACGGCTCTGCATTTTTGATTTTATGTTCTTTACAAACTTTTCGCATTTCCATATCCCGTTTTGCCAAATCGTTGGATAAATTTTCATATTCAATTTTGTTTTCCCCGTTCGTCAAGATATGCGTTACGATCGCATTGACCGCTCCCCGACAATCGTCCATATTTTCGCTTTCATACGCTGTTCTGCCCGTGTAGGGTATTTCTTCGTAGAGTTTGCGAATCAAGCGTTTTAAGGCGAAAGAACCGCTTAACGCCACGGTTGCTTTCGCTTCGTCCGTCAACAGCTTTCGTACTCGCTTTACGCTCTCCACGGGTTGCATAAAATACCTTTCTACGTCCATCTTCAGCGTATCGATCGCCGCTTGATTTAACACCCCTTTCTGCCGATAACGATAGGTCTTCGTTTTGCGATGAAACCACATCGGTTCGTTCTCGAAAAAAGAAATGTGAATGTGTCGGTTGTCCGTATTCGTATGTAGTCCTGCATACCAAACGATATTTTCGGGATGCAACCCTGCGTTTTTGAAAAACTTCGGCAAGACTTTGGATAACAGTTTTTGCGCTTGATCGGCGTTTGTCATATTCTTCTCGCCGTACTCCGTTGCAAAACTGATGACCAAATCCCATATACAGCTTTCCGTTTTTCGCAGTTTCTCACGTAGTCGTTTTTTCTCTGCCTTCGTGATCGCGCCGTTGGCGTTGAA
>JAFUJR010000039.1 GCA_017468085.1 Clostridia bacterium
ACGTGGCAAGGACTTTTCCCTGTACGCCTTTATCTTTACCGGCAATTACAAGTACGTTATCATTTACTTTTACGTTCATTGTTTTAGTCCTCCTGACAATTACAGAACTTCGGGAGCAAGGGAGATAATCTTCATGTAGTCCTTATCTCTCAATTCTCTCGCAATCGGCCCAAAGATACGGGTACCTTTAGGTTGTTTCTGCGCATCGATGATAACGGCTGCGTTTTCGTCGAATTTAACGAACGTACCGTCTGCTCTTCTGATGCCGCTTGCACTTCTTACGATGACTGCCTTCACTACGTCGCCTTTCTTAACTGCGCCGCCGGGCGTAGCCGTCTTTACGGACGCTACGATTACGTCGCCGATGTTACCGGACTTACGGAAGGAGCCGCCTAATACTCTAATACACATTAACTCTTTTGCACCGCTGTTGTCAGCCGCTTTGAGTCTGGATTGAGGTTGAATCATTCTTCTCGTCCTCCTTACTTAGCCTTTTCGATAAGCTCTGCAACTCTCCAATTCTTGTCCTTGCTGAGCTTTCTCGTCTCAACGATACGTACCTTGTCGCCAACGCCGTATTCGTTGTTTTCGTCGTGCGCCTTATAACGCTTACTCGTAGTGATGGTTTTCTTATAAAGCGGGTGTTTGCTCTTGTCGGTTACCAATACGACAACCGTCTTATCCATTTTATCGGATACAACAATACCTACTCTTTCTTTTCTCAAATTTCTTTCCATAACTATTGCCCTCCGATGTTACGCCTTGAGCTCTCTCGCACGGATTTCCGTGTTTACGCGAGCGATATTTCTCTTGCAGGTTCTAATGGAAACGGGGTTATCAAGCTGGCCGGACGCCAAACGGAAACGAAGGTTGAAAAGTTCGCTCTTAAGTTCTGCGAGCTTTGCTACGAGCTCTTCGCTCGTCATTTCTTTCACTTCTTTAGCTTTCATTAGTTTTCACCGCCTTCAGTCGTTTCGGGAGCCTCTACGACTTCTTTCTTAACAAACTTGCATTTTACGGGAAGCTTGTGCGACGCAAGACGCATAGCTTCTCTTGCTACTTCTTCACTTACACCCGCCATTTCGAACATTACGCGGCCAGGTTTAACGACTGCTACCCAGTATTCAACGGAACCTTTACCGGAACCCATACGCGTTTCAGCGGGTTTCTTCGTAATAGGCTTGTGGGGGAAGATGTCAATCCATACTTTACCACCACGCTTGATGAATCTGGTCATTGCGATACGTGCAGCTTCGATTTGGTTGGATTTGATCCAGCCAAGTTCTTCGGATACGAGACCGTATTCGCCGTAAGCGATTACGTTGCCCTTCGTAGCCTTACCCTTCATCGTACCACGATGCTGTCTACGTCTTTTTACTCTCTTAGGAATTAACATTACAGTTCGCCTCCTTCATTAACGGGCTTCTTTGCGCTCTTAATTACTTCCCCTTTGTAGATCCAGCACTTAACGCCGATCATACCGAAGGTGGTGTGCGCTTCTGCAAAGCCGTAGTCGATGTCCGCGCGAAGCGTCTGAAGGGGAATAGAACCTTCGTGATAATGTTCGCTTCTTGCGATTTCAGCGCCGTCCAAACGTCCGCTGACCATCATTTTGATACCCTTGCAACCGGCTCTCATAGAACGGCCAATTGCCTGTTTCATACAACGTCTGAAAGACATACGCTTTTCGAGCTGAGCCGCAACGCCTTCTGCTACGAGCTGAGCGTCGCAATCGGGCTTTCTAACTTCGGTGATATTGATGCTTACCGCTTTACCGCCCGTAAGTTTTGCAAGGTCTTTCTTCATAACTTCTACTTCGCTGCCCGCCTTACCGATGATAACGCCGGGACGTGCCGTGTAGATGGTTACGACGATTCTTGCCGCCGCTCTTTCAATCAAGATTTTGCTGATTGCAGCCGCATAATACTTCTTCTTCAAGAAGGTACGGATTACGTTGTCTTCTTTGAGGAATTTGGAGAATTCTTTTTTATCTGCATACCAAGTGGTATTCCAATCCTTGATAACGCCGACTCTTAAACCGTGAGGATTTACTTTCTGTCCCATTGTTATACTTCTCCTTCCAATTTCTTAACGTCCAAGATAACCGTGATGTGGCTGGTTCTCTTTAAGATTGCATGGCCTCTGCCTTTGGATACGGGTTGCATTCTCTTGAGCATTTGACCGCCGTCTGCGAAGCATTCTGCAACGTAGAGGTCGTTCTTATCCATACCCATGTTGTTTTCTGCGTTTGCCGCCGCGGACATAAGAACTTTCTTAACCGCAAGCGCGCTGCCGTTTACGCTGTAATCGAGGATAGCCTTTGCTTCCTTATAGCTCTTACCGCGAATTAAAGCGAGTACCGTTCTTACTTTGTAAGGCGAAACTCTGATATACTTAGCAACTGCGTGAGGGCGCTTTTCTCTGTTTTCCGCAACCCTTTCCGTCTTTTTCTTCATGTTACTTGCCATTATCTTTTCTCTCCTTATTTGCCGCCCGTCGTTTTTGCCGTATGGCCGTGGAAGGTTCTCGTGGGAGCAAACTCACCGAGCTTGCAGCCGATCATATCTTCCGTTACGTATACGGGTACGTGCTTACGCCCGTCATATACCGCAATCGTATGACCTACGAATTCGGGGAAAATGGTAGATGCTCTCGACCAGGTCTTGATAACTTTCTTTTCGTTCGCAGCGTTCATAGCCTCGATGCGGCTATAAAGTTTCGCTTCGACGTAAGGTCCTTTCTTAACACTTCTCGACATTTTTCAAATTCCTCCGATTAGTTAATTCTCTTAAGAATGAACTTGTTGGTTGCATTCTTCTTCTTACGCGTCTTGTAACCAAGAGCGGGCTTGCCCCAAGGCGTCAAAGGACCGGCATGACCGATAGGAGACTTACCTTCACCACCGCCGTGAGGGTGGTCGACAGGGTTCATTACGGAACCTCTTACTTCGGGTCTCAAACCAAGGTATCTTGCCTTACCTGCTTTACCGAGGGATACGAGTTCGTGGTCAACGTTACCAACTTGACCGATGGTTGCGCGGCACTTCAAGAGAACGTATCTCATTTCGCCACTGGGCATACGAAGGGTCGCATATTTACCTTCGATTGCCATAATTTGTGCGGAAATACCTGCGGAACGAGCGATTTGACCGCCCTTGCCGGGGGTAAGCTCGATGTTGTGTACCATCGTACCTACGGGGATGTTTTCAAGGGGAAGCGCGTTGCCTACCTTGATATCCGCGTTAACGCCGCTCATAACTTTGTCGCCAACGTTAAGACCTACGGGCGCAAGGATGTACGATTTAACGCCGTCTGCGTATACGAGCAACGCGATGTGCGCGCTACGGTTGGGATCGTACTGAATGCTCTTTACGGTTGCAGGGATATCGTCTCTCGTTCTCTTGAAGTCGATAATACGATATTTTCTGCGGTTACCGCCGCCGATGTGTCTGGTGGTGATTCTACCCATGTTGTTACGACCACCGCTATGACGTTGGTCGTGCATCAAGGATTTTTCAGGCTTTGCGCCGGGCGTAAGATCGTCGTAGGTAAGAACCGTAACGAAACGACGACCAGCCGACGTAGGTTTATAAGATTTAATAGCCATTTTCTTTTAGTCCTCCATTAAGTCAAAGCGTCGAAGAATTCGATGGTCTTGCTGTTTTCTTTCAAGGTTACGATTGCCTTCTTTCTGTCGGGGGTGTAGCCTTGATTTCTGCCCATTCTCTTCAACTTGCCCTTGCAGGTAACGGTGTTTACGCTTGCAACCTGAACGCCGAAAAGCTTTTCAACCGCGAGCTTGATTTCCGTTTTGTTTGCGTCTTTCTTTACGATGAATGCGTACTTCTTGTCCGCAATGCCGTCATAACCTTTTTCGGTAAGGACGGGCTTAATGATGATGTCTTCTGCAAACATTAGCCATTTACCTCCTGGAATTTCTCAACCGCTGCCTTCGTCATAACGATGGTGTTGTTCACTACGACTTCGTAGGTGCTGAGCTGCGCAAGGGGCAAGGTGTGAAGTTTAGGAAGGTTTGCCGCCGCACGGATTACGTTGATATCGTCGTTATCCATAACTACGAGCGCCGTCTTGTTCAAACCGAGTGCCTTTGCGAACGCTACCATTTCCTTCGTCTTGGGAGCGGAAACCGTCAATTCGTCTACTACGATGAATTCGCCGTCTGCAACCTTCTTGGAAAGTGCGGACAGGAGCGCTGCATTCTTCGCCTTCGCGTTCATCTTCTTGGAGAAGTCGCGGGATTTGGGAGCGAACACTACGCCGCCCTTGATCCACTGAGGAGCGCGGATGGAGCCTTGACGAGCACGGCCCGTACCTTTTTGTCTCCAAGGCTTGATGCCGCCGCCGCGAACTTCCGTTCTCGTGAGGGTGGATTTCGTACCCTGTCTTTCGTTTGCAAGACGGGTAACAACTGCTTGATGGATAAGGGGCTCGTTGTATTCTACTGCGAATACGTTGTCGCACAATTCGATGCTGCCGACTTCGGAGCCGTTCATATTCAATACTTTAATAGCTGCCATTGTCTTTCACTCTCCTTACTTGCTCTTTACGCTGTTCGCGATGACGACGATGCTGCCCTTCGCACCAGGGATAGCGCCCTTGATGAGGATTGCGTTTCTGTTCAAATCTACGCGAACGACTTCGAGGTTCTGGATGGTTACGTTGTCGTTACCATACTGACCTGCGAGGTGTTTGTTCTTGAATACGCGCGAGGGGGAGCTGATGGGACCCATAGAACCGGGTTCTCTGTGTACGGGGCCGGTACCGTGCGTCATCTTCAATCTGTGTTGATTCCACTTCTTGATTACGCCGGTAAAACCGTGGCCTTTCGTAACGCCCGATACGTCTACCTTATCCCCTGCTGCGAATACGTCAGCTTTAAGTTCCATACCTACCGTGAAAGTTTCAGCGTTGTCCACTCTTACTTCTTTCAACACTTTGTGGGGTTTTACGCCGGCTTTTTTGAATTGACCGAGTTCGGGTTTCGTAAGCGCTCTTTCGTTTACTTCGATGAAACCGAGCTTCAAAGCTGCGTAACCGTCGTTTGCTACCGTCTTGACCTGTACGACGGGGCAAGGACCTGCTTCCACTACCGTTACGGGAATCATTTTCCCGTCTTCTGCAAAGATTTGCGTCATGCCAACTTTGCGTCCGATGATTGCTTTATTCATTGATAAAGTTCACTCCTTAATTTTTTTATTTTCGAATACCTTTGAAAGTATTTCTCGGCTGATTGGTGATTAGAGCTTAATCTTGATGTCAACGCCTGCGGGGAGGTGGATCGAGTTAAGCAAGTTTGCGTTGGGAGAATAGATGTCGATGATTCTCTTGTACGTTCTCATTTCGAACTGCTCGCGGGAATCCTTGTACTTGTGGGGGGAACGAAGGATGGTTACGATTTCTCTTTCCGTAGGAAGGGGAATAGGCCCGCTGATCTTCGCGCCGCTCTTCTTCATAACCTCAACGATTTTGCTCGCCGCCTCATCTACAAGTTCATGACTGTAAGCTGCCAACTTGATTCTGATTTTTTGTACTGCCATTTTGTTACTCCTTTTAGTTTATACTAACATTTTATTTCGCTGTATCAACTCATCCGTGTGTATCGAGGTTTCCGCAAAATAAAAACACTCTTCCGTTTACCGAGCGTTTTTACGCAAAGCCTCGGTTAGTCGCAGGAGTCTAGCCCCCACTTTTGTCGGCGGAAATTATCTGCCAAGGCGGCTTTTTGCCTTGGATTTGCAGTAACTTCCCGCGTCAACCCATACACGCGTTTTTACACAGCCTACTTATAATATCACACTCGTCAACCCCGTGTCAACTATTTCAACGCATTTTTTTAAATTTTTTTTAAGGAATTTTTCGAAGGGTTTTTCGCGTTCATCTTTCTCTATCCGCACCGTGTTTTATTGCGGATTGAGTATTGACGCATTCTTCCTTTTTTATACTTATTATACGCGCTTATTATACGCACGCACATCAATATAATATTGTATGCGTACACGCGCGCGTTGTCAAGCGTTTCAGCACGTTTTTCGTCGTTTTTTTGCGTATTTTTACGCAGAATAACGCATACTCGATATAAAAAGCGAAACGGAGGAATTTTTATGCAAAGACGGTGCATTGACGCAAACACGGCGGTAACGGAGGTAGCTTACGCCTTTTCCGAGCTTTCCGTCATCTACCCCATCACTCCCGCCTCACCCATGGCGGAGCTTGCGGACGAGCTTTCCGCAAAGCAAACCCAAAACCTTTTTGGAGGTGTAACAAAAGTGGTGCAAATGCAATCGGAGGCAGGCGCGGCAGGCGCGTTGCACGGCGCGGTAACTTGCGGCTGTTTAACGTCGACGTTTACTTGTAGCCAAGGCTTGCTTTTAATGCTGCCGAATATGTACAAACTTGCAGGCGAGCTTTTACCTTGCGTCTTTCACGTGAGCGCACGCTCCGTTGCTACCCACGCATTGAACATTTTTTGCGACCATAGCGACGTGATGGCGTGCCGTCAAACGGGTTTCATTTTCCTCGCTTCTTCCTCCGTGCAGGAAAGCGCGGATTTTGCGCTCATCGCACACCTGGGTACCCTAAAAGCTCAAATTCCCGTGTTGCATTTCTTCGACGGCTTCCGCACTTCACACGAATATTGCACGGTAGAAACCCTCGATTTTGACGAGATGAAAAGCCTACTCGACGAGGAGGATATTACTCGGTTTAAAAATCGCGCCCTCTCCCCCGATTCACCCGTACAACGCGGGACGGCGCAGAACGGCGACGTCTTTTTCCAAAACCGCGAGGCGTGCCAGCCTTACCACCTTGCCGCGCCCGAAATTATACAGGCGACGATGGATAAGGTTGCGCAAATCACGGGCAGAAAGTACCGCCTATTCGATTACTGCGGTGCGCCCGACGCGGAACGGGTAATCGTGATGATGGGAAGCGGGGCTATCGTCGCCGAAGAAACGGCGCTTGCATTGCAAACGGACGGTGAAAAAGTAGGCGCGATAAAAGTCCGCCTTTACCGCCCTTTTTGCGCGGAGGCGTTTTTACAAGCTCTGCCCTCTACCTGCCGAAAAATCACCGTGTTAGACCGCACCAAAGAGGCGGGCGCGCAGGGCGAGCCGTTATACCTTGACGTATGCGCAGTTTTACACGAAAACGGACGGACGGATATACAGGTTTACGGGGGCAGGTACGGATTGGGCGGCAAAGAATTCACACCCACGATGTGCCGCGCCGTCTTTGAAAACATGCAATCCACCGAGCCGAAAAAGCATTTTACCGTAGGCATTTTGGACGACGTTACGCACAATTCGCTGGATATTTCAAAGCCGTATTTTCCGTGCAAAACGGCGAGGACGGAATGCGTATTTTACGGACTTGGCTCGGACGGGACGGTGGGCGCGAATAAAAATTCCATTAAACTTCTCGGCAGTCAAGACGGCTTGTTTGCGCAGGGATATTTTTATTATGACAGCCGAAAATCAGGCGGCGTAACCCTTTCCCATTTGCGTTTTGGACACGAGCCTATCCACGCCCCCTACCTGATTGAAAACCCCGATTTCGTCGCCTGCCACGACAAATCTTACCTCGTCCGTTACGATATGCTTTCGGGCATTAAAAAAGGCGGCGTATTTTTGCTGAACTGCCCGTGGACGGAGCTTGCGGAATTTGAAGAAAACCTGCCCGTCCGCGTCAAACGGGAAATTGCGGAAAAATCGTTGCAATTTTACGTGATAGACGGCACAGGCATTGCCGAGGAAGTCGGCTTGCGAGGCAGGTCAAGCACGGTGATGCAGGCGGCGTTCTTTTATCTGCATTCGCACGTGTTGCCATATGCGCAAGCGATTGCCGCGCTAAAAAATCAACTTCGCAACACCTTTAAAAATAAGGGCGAGGAAACCATAAACCGCAATTTCGCCGCCTTAGACAAAGCGGAGCAGGCTACGCGCAAAATCGACTATCCCACGGAATGGAAAAACGCCGAAAACGGCTTGGCTTTGCCCGCACGCTCGAGCAACGAATATTTTCAAAACTTTATGCTGCCAATCCTCTCTTTGAAAGGAAACGAGCTACCCATGTCCGCATTCAACGCCGACGGAAGCGTCCCCACCGGCACGATAAAGCACGAAAAACACGGCGCGCCGAGCCACATTCCGAAATGGATTGAAAGCAACTGCATTCAATGCAATCAATGCGCGTTCGTATGTCCGCACGCCACCATTCGCCCCTTTCTTTTCGACGAAAACACCGCCTTCCCCGACGGATTTACAACCTTAAACGCCTTTGGCGTGCAAGGCGCAAAATTTCGCATTCAAGTTTCCTCATACGACTGTATGGGGTGCGGTTTGTGTGCGGATATTTGCCCTGCAAAGGAAAAGGCGCTTGTGATGACGCCCGCCCACAAGCTTGCAAAAGAGGAGCGCAAACATTGGAATTTCGCTATATCCGCCCCCGCCGCGGAGCAGTCTGTATTTAAAAAAGAAACGGTGAAAGGAAGTCAATTTCAAACGCCTCTTTTCGAATTTTCCTATGCGTGCGCAGGGTGCGGCGAAACGGCGTATATCAAGGTGTTGACCCAGCTTTTCGGCGATAAAATGCTGATTGCAAACGCGACGGGCTGTTCGTCCATTTACGGCGGCAGCGCGCCCTCCTGCCCGTATACCGTCGATAAAAACGGAAAAGGGCCTGCGTGGGCAAACTCCCTTTTTGAGGACAATGCGGAATTTGGCTTGGGTATGCGGCTGGCATGCGATGTTCGCGCGCAAGACGGACGTTCCGTTTGGATCATCGGCGGGGACGGCTGGGCGTACGACATTGGCTATGGCGGACTCGACCACGTCCTTGCGTCGGGCGAAAACGTGAATATTCTCGTCCTCGACAGCGAGGTATATTCTAACACGGGTGGTCAAATGAGCAAAGCTACACCCAAGGGCGCGACGGCTCGGTTTGCACGGAGCGGAAAACGAACCGCCAAGAAAAATTTGGGGCTGATGGCAATGACCTACAAAAACGCCTACGTTGCGCAGGTGTGCATGGGCGCAAATTTGCAACAGTATTTAAACGCGCTGACCCAAGCGGAAGCCTACGAGGGTCCCTCGCTGATCATCGCCTATTCCCCCTGTATTGCGCACGGATATTCCATGACGGAAACCCTACGGCGCGAACGGCTTGCCGTCGATTGCGGATATTGGCATTTGTACCGTTTCGATCCCCGTTTACGTGCGGAAAACAAGCCCTGTTTCGTCTTGGATAGCAAAGCCCCAACCGCCAATTTTAGAGAGTTTTTAGAGGGGGAAAACCGTTTCCGTTCCCTTTTGAACGCCCAGCCCGAAATCGCTGAAAGACTGTTTGAAGAATTAAAGACGGAAAGCGAGGAAACCTACGCGCTTTATAAAAAACTTGCAGACGGAATTTTATAATTTTATACAAAACCGGCGAAACGCACGTTGCGTTTCGCCGGTTTCACAGAAAAAGTTATTCGTGTTTTTTCGCGCTTATTCGATTTCTAAATAGCGGAGCAATTCAGCAAAGCCGCCCTGCGGATAACCGCTTAAATCTACGCCTTTTTTGTTGATTAAACAGTCGGTAAGGAGGAACACTTTCATGCCGAGTTTTTCCGCCGCGACGTCCTCTACTCCGTCGTTGCCGACCATAAGGCACTCCTTGGGGTCAACGCCGAGCCTATCGACCACCTCTTGATAATAAGCGGGGTTCGGTTTACAAAAGCGCGAATTTTCGTACGTTGTGTACGCCTCGAAATCTTCGGGGTTTAAACCTGCCCAACGGATACGGCTTTCGGTTGCAAACGCAGGGAATAAAGGGTTGGTGGCAAGCGCCACACGGAAACCTTTTTCCTTGATTTTGCGGACGGCGTCGGCGGCGGCGGGATTAAAACCGCACACCTTTTGCACCTCTTGAAATTCGGCGTGGTAAAAAGCGTCGAATTGCGGCTCATACTTCCGTACCTCTTTTCCGTACACCTTTTCAAAATGCGACCAAAAAACCTCTTCGTTGGTGTTTGTTCCGTCGTTTTTGAACATAGCCTCCGTGCCGCCCCAAATATTAGCGATTAACGCCTTGGGCTCAAAGCCGCAGGGCGCGACCTTTTGCGCAAGCCCGCCAAAATACGCCTTGGCGAAAACGTCTTGATCCATCGGTAAAAGCGTACCGTCTAAATCGAATAAAACCGTTTTAATTTGCATAATCGTTTTTCCTTAAATATATTATAATATATATTTACCCACTTTTCGAGCAAACGTAACACAAATTTTTTAATTTTCAAAAAACGCCCAACCGAACACACCCGGACCGACGTGCGTACCAATCGTACTGCCAATCAAATAGGTAGAAACCTCCCTCTCGCCCAAGAAGGGTTTACACTCCTTCATATAATTGGTTGCCACACTCTCGTCCAGCCCCGTCCAAATTACGCCGTGCGGCATAGAAAAATCAATGCCGCCCCGCTCTTTTACGATACTGTTCAGCAAAGCGCTCGCCCGCTTTTGCCCGTGCGCTTTGCCAATCATCTTCACTTCCCCGTCGACGAGCATTACAAGCGGCTTGATTTTTAACATACCGCCGACAAACGCCACCGCGCCGGAAATTCTACCGCCTTTTTTTAAATATTCCAAGGTTTCCAACGCTGCCATAATGCAGAGCTTGCCCTTGACTTTTTCCAATTCGTCAAATACCTGCCCTGCCGTTTTGCCCTCTTGAATCAACTTTAAGGCGTGCATACAAAGAAGTCTTTCCCCCGTCGCCGCGCTTAAACTGTCTAACACAAACACCTTCCCGCCAAAACCTTCCGAGGCGCGCTTTGCCGCCTCGTACGTGCCCGAAAGTTTGGAAGAAATGAGGATAACGATCACCTCGTCCCCGTTTTCCGTCGCATTTTTAAACGCCTTTTCAAAACGGTATTCGTTGATCATACTCGTCTTGGGCAATTCCTTGCAAGAAAGTAATTTTTCATAAAAAACACGGTTGGAAAGATCGACGCCTGCCCGATATTCCTCGTCCCCAAACTGAATGGTCATCGGAAGCATCGTAATCCCCATTTCTAACGCCTCGCGCGCGGTAATATCCGACGCCGAATCTATAATAATTTTCACTGCCATAATAAGTTCTCCTTTTGATATTTTTCTCTTTTGTTATATTTTCAGCACACGGTGTGCTGATATATTTTTACGGGAATTTGCATTCCCGTTTTTTAATGTTTTTATTAAATTATTTTAAGCCATCAAGCAGAATAGAGAAGCTGTAACGGAATTTTTCCACCGCCTCGTCCTTAGGCAAGTTTCTTTCCACCGCGTCCGCGTTATATCCACGGCAAAAACACCAAATGGCATAGCTTAAAGTTTCCGCGTCAATGTCGGGACGGACAATACCGCGCTCCTTGGCGTAGGCAAAAAGTTTTTTTATCCTTTCCATATACCAAGTATAATTGCTTTGAGAAAGAGAGTCGTACTCAAAAACGTAGCGGTTGAACTTCATTTTTAAATCGTACGAAAGCACGAGCGTTTCCGTAACGGCGTCGGTAACGTACTCAAAGAAATCTCTTTTGCCGTCGTATTCCGTCGCCATACTTTCCCGAATTTTGGACACCGTGTTGTTATACACGATCTCCAGCACCTCGTCCACGTTATGAAACCGATTGTAAAACACCCGATTGGTAACGCCGAGCTCGCGTAAAATTTTACGTACGGTAACCTCGCCCGATTGCGTTGCGATTTTCTCCGCCGCCGCAATGATTTTTTCCGAGGTTGCGTCCTTGATAAGTTTATCCTTTTCTTCCACTTTTTCCTTCCTTTCAGCACACAGCGTGCCAACAAATTATATCACTTTGTAACCGTACTGTCAACCGTTTTGACGAGGAAACGTATATTTTCTTTTGAGCGTACTTCAAGCAAGCTGAAGAGCACGTTTGCCCGTTCAACGCGTACCTGCCCCTTTGTTTTTGTACTTTTTGTGCTAAAAAAGCCCCCGCGCAAGCAAGGGCTTTTTCCGTTTTTGATTATTTTTTATATTCTTCTAAAACTTCGCGCATCGCTTTGGGATTGTCCGTCATGATACAATCGCAACCGAGCTCGATAAGCTCGCGCATCTCCGCCTTGTCGTTGATCGTCCAATACTGCACTGCGATATTTCTTTGGTGTGCGCGGTTGATAATCGTTTTCTTATCGAGATTGAGGGTGATACCCAAATCGTAAGAGGTGGGAATTTGCAAGCAAGCGAAGTCGCTGTTGTCAAAGATATTTACGCCGAGAAACTGGGTAAGAATAAACTTTGCCGCCGTACCCGTGGGCGCGCCGCGCATAAGCTCGGGATATTTAGTTTTAAGCTCCGTTTCAATCTCGTCGTGGAAAGTACCTACTACGATATTGTCGCGGTATACTTCAAACCTCTCGTCTTGCAACGTATCCCACAAAATTTTGCAAGCCTCTTTACCTTGCTCACCGCTGTTTTTAATTTCAACGATAAAAAGCAAATCGGGATTGGTTTGATAAAATTCTTCAAACAACTTTTCTACCGTAGCAATTTGCAAGCCTGCCTGCACTACTTCGTCGTGCGTATAATTGCGGTAGGGATATACGTCCTGCCCGTTTTCGTCTTTGGTTTTGAAATTGTAGCCGAAGTTATACTGCTCAAGCTGGGAAAGGGTCAAGTTGGAAATTTTAAATTCTGTATGCCCCTGTGCCTCTACGTCGCAGGTTCGGTCAATTTTGGAATCGTGATTATAAACGAGCTGCTTATCCTTCGTAAGCCACAAGTCGCTTTCGATGACGTCTACGTCGTAAGTGTTTACCGCTTCACGGAAGGCAAGCATCGTGTTTTCAGGGTTGTTTTCGCCGCCGCCTCGGTGCGCCGCAATCATGGGAAGTTCGCCGTTTTTCACCACGAACGGATTGTTCGCTACGTTCTTTTTCGGCGGAATTAAGTTGATGGTCAGCATAAAAATTGCCACGATGAGCAACAAGCCGCTGACAATCGTCCAACCCAAATGCTTTTTGAGAAATTTTTTCGTCGATTCCTTCATTTGAATTTACTCCTTGTCGCCCGCTTTTAATTTACCAAGAGCGTACGACTTGTATATTATAACATATTGAAAACGTTTTATCAAGTCATTTCTTGAAAAAAATGGGAATTTTGAAAGCCGCGAGGGCAATAAAGCCCTCGCGGTTTATCGTCCGAATATATGTGGGGCTCGTCGCCGCATTTTCAGCCGTCATTTTTGAGAAAACCAAACGGAAATCCTCGCGTTTTCTTCCGTCCATTTTTTACCGCAGGAAGCATAATCGGTAAGCAAGACCCTACCCATGTCCGTATCCAATTCAAAACGGACGGTTTCCCCTGCCTTGGGCGCAATTCGTGTAATTACAAGTTTCCCGCCGAATTTTTCAAAGGAAATCGGCGTGCGAATGTTCTCCTCTTTTTGCTCGTCGCGCGCCAAAACGAGATTTCCGTACACGAACGCGCACTTGCCGTTCAACTCAATCTTCTCAACCGCAGGATGGAAGAAAAGAGCAACCTCCTCGCCGTCCTTCCAATCTTTTTCCACTGTAAACCAGCCAGCCGATACGCCTTGCGTTTTGCCGTCGACAACCGCAACCGCGTCCTTGCTCCACGTAGGCACACGGAAAGTAATTTTAAATTTTTCGGACTTGGGAAGAGAAATTTTAACAGTCAACTCGCCCTTGCCCAAGTAGTCGCCGCGCACACGCAAAACCGCCTGCTGCCCTATGGGCGTAACGTAGGCGATTTCCCCGTTATGATAACCGCTAAGCACAACGCCGCCGTCCGTTTCCATCGCGCCGATCAAGGGGAATAAACCCGTACCTGCCGCCCCGATACAAGCGCAACAGCCGTAATATCCGCCCTCTTTAAACTTTTTATATCCGCCGATACCAATGCCGCGCGGCTGATTGACAAGAGGGCTGTAGCTATCGAAAGGAACGCCGTCCAACATTCTTTGTTCCTCTGCGCTATATTGCTGATTGCCGTAAATATTGACGCTTCCGTACAGTGCGTTATACGCCGAACGTTCTATCTCGTTTGCATACTTTTCCTTGCCCGTCAAGCGCAACAAACGCTCTAAAAGGCGCATCCAAGTTACCGTTACGCAAGTTTCTTGCATGATTACCTTATCCGCCACTTCTTCCGTCTGTTTGTTTGCGGAATTATCGAAAAGCTCGTGCGTGCAACCTGCGCAACCAATGACGGTAACGTCGCTCTTTGCCACCGCGTCGACGAATTTTTCCACGATATTAAGATAACGCGCCTTGCCCGTTACCTCATAATAAGCGAGCGCGCCCTCGAAGTAGGACATCATCTCGTACGCCTTTACTTCGGGATATTGATAAGGCATTTTTTCGCCCTGCTCTGCAAGCTCCAATAAATTGCCTCCCTTACAACCGCCCTTGTGAAGAACGTATTCGGCAAAGGTCAAATATTCCGCCTTGCCCGTCAAACGGTAAAGCTCGACGATGGGCTCTAAAATGGAGCTGGAATTCAAACCGCCGTACCAATGCGAGGTGTCTAAAATGCAAACCTTGCCCTCGCCCACCGTCGAAATTAAATAATCGACGTGGCGGCAAAGCGCAGTTAAAATTTCCGCTTTGAACGCCTCGTCCTTGCAAATCCCGTAAAAATACATACAGCCCACAAGCACGTACTTCCTCGTCCACATATCCCAGCCGTGGAATTCCGCTTCTTTGGTGTAGGTCGTAATACGCCCGTCTTCGCCCTGCGTAGCAAGCAGATTTTTGACGGTATCGTATAAAATACCGTAAAGCTCGGCATCGGGCAAGTAACGGTAGGTAAGGCACGCGCCGCGCATCATTTTGCCGAAGTATTCACCGCGCCAACCGTTGTCGTCCACGTCCGCTTTTTGCTCGAATACACGAACAAACTTATCCCAAAGCGTTCTGTCTTTCAATTGCTTATTTAAAATAAACTGCGCATATTCATGCGCAACGCCTTCGTATTGCGCCGCGCCGTTTGGCAGATAGGCGTAATTCTTTTTTATTTCCATATCCCATCTCCTTTTATGTTTGGAAATCGTTTTCTACTTTTATTATATCATAACAACGCGCGTTTGACAATAGGCAAAAACAACGCTTTCCCAAAAATTCGCTACACTTTCAGAGAATTACTTGAAACGTTTATCTTGCGTTTTGCAAAACGTAAAGACAAAAAAATCTTAAAAAATTAAAAACGCCCGTTGAGCTTCGCCCGCGTAAGGGGCAAATTCAATAGACGTTTTTATTTAAAATTCAGCCATATTAGGGTTTGACAGCGATACGGAACGTTTTAAACGAACCTCGTATCCGCTTCTCCGTCGTCGTTTTTCACCGCAACGGAAATTACATCCACTTAATTTCATAAGGGCTCAAAGTAATTTCTTGTGAAACTCCGTTCATATCGTAGAAGATCGTGGTCTGTTCTACGCTCGTATTATTGGTGATCGCGTACCTGTCCCCATAGAAATGGGCTTCGGTGAGCGGATTGGTACAATAGGATTTCTTATCCACGTCCTCTTTCCCTGCCGCCCAAAGGATAGCGCGGTAGAGGAGCTTTGCGTTCTGTGCCGAGTAAGGCAAGCCCGTGATATAGAAACTTCTGCCCTTGCCGTATGCATTCGTAGCCATTTTCACTTCGCCCACGTTTACCTTTCTCGTAAATCTGTCCGAGAACACGATATCGACCACGTTCGTACCGTCGAGCGCAAAGATATTCTTTTTATCTTCACCGTAATCGACGGGGCTCTCGATGCCGTCCAAAATAAAGTGTTCGCCGTGCTTTTCGATATTATATTTGTCTTCACCGAGCGAAATACCGCACTCCTTATCCACGCCCAAAACGTCGGAAAGTTGGAAGAATTTACCGTTTCGCTGCAAAGCCGTAGGCTCGCCCACGCCGATAAAACCGCCGCCGTTATAGATGAAT
>JAFUJR010000048.1 GCA_017468085.1 Clostridia bacterium
GTATTTGGGGCAAACGTTAGACGGGCATAACAAAGCGTTGCCCGTGCAGATAGCGGCAAGTCTTGTGGAAACGGGGTCGACGACGGTTTCGCCAATATTCAGCTACGTGCACGGTGCGGATTTTTCCTACAACTATGAAGGAGATATGCTGTACATATATAAAGACGATATCTACGTAGCGGACGGTAGCGCGTTGTGGAACGATTTGACGATTTGGAATAAGTACGAAACGAGCGAAACGCTCGATACGTTGTACTTGCTTTTCCATACGGCGGACGCAACGGAGCGCATCGTTTCGTCCGAAGCGATAAAAGATGCAATGGAAGATAGTTTGGAACGGTTCGGCGGGGAAAAAGTACAGGGCGCGGAAGGAACGTATAGCGAAAAAATCTTTGAAAGCGTAGACGAAGCGTATACCAAGCTTGAAAAGACGGCAGACGACAGTGTAAGTCTTGAAGCGGAAATTATTACGCAAAGTTGGTATGAAAAGCTTTGGGGCCTAGGCGGAAGCGGCGTTGAAATTGAAACGATTTACAGCGATTTGAAGTGTATCTACCGTGTGAAGGATACGGACATTACGGGCGACGCTGCGAACGATTGCGCGAAGCTTTGTATCGCAAAATCGGACTACGACGATTTTTGCGCCGAATACGAGCGCGCGAAAGAGAACAACGAAACGCTGTACCTTTTCCGTTATCAAGTCAGCGATTATATGTCGCAAACGGCAACGATACTCGGAAAGTCGGAAGAAACGTATGCAGGAAAGACGATTTGGTGTGCGGAGAATACGCCGCAGGGGTATTTTTTCAAGCAAACGGTAAACCTTGACCTTGACATAATCGACGTTACGCTAAAAGACGAAGACGGCGCATCGGTGTTTGCGGTTGTTTCGGACCCGATAGACCACGTGCCGGACGGAACGCCGCCACAGGACCCGACGTACAAAGAACCGGAAAGCGGCTGTAATGCGGATATTCCTTGGTGGGTATGGCTTATTCTTGGGCTTGTTGCATTATTGATAGTGGGAAGATGGGTGCCGCCTATATACAAAGGAATTAAAATCGTCTTGGCGATTGTTACAGTGCCCGTTTGGGGGCCGATTTGGGCAATCGTAAAAATCGTGAGAAAGATAAGGGGTGACGATAAGTGGTAGACGTCGAAGTAAAACTGTTTTATCAAACGGTGCGCGCGGAGTTACAAGAAGACCGCGCTAAATACCTTAAAAAACAAAAGAGGGAGCCGTTCGCGCAGGAGTTGACGGAGCTGCCCGAAAAGCCCGAAAACGGCTCGTTTTTTGCGGTTTTATGCTATTATATAAAATTATGGCGCGCGCGTAAGAAGCGGAAAAAGGAGCTTCGCGCGCAGCGTCGCCCGATAATGCAAGATAAAATCGACAAGGGCTATAATGCGGGTATGGAGCGCGCCGCTACAATTTTAGATTGTATGTTTGAGAAATACTGTAAGAAGGACGAGCGCAGATGAACGTAACGGCGGAGATTCGAAAAAATCCGTTTCCACCCGGCTTCTACGTTATCACAGGTGAGCAGGGCGCGGGGAAGACGTCCCTTGCGACAGCCTTTCTCTGCACCGATGCGAAGCGATGGGCACGGGAGCGATGGAAAAAAGCGCAAGAAATCGCGCGCGAATACTACAACGCAAACGATATTCGATTAAAGATTGACGAGTATTTGTACTTTTCGAACATCGACATATCACTAACCAAGCAGCAACAAAAGACGCATTACGTGGATTTGCCGCGGTTTGCGTTGCCGAACCCGAATTTCGCCGTACAATATTTCCCGAATTCGAGTGTGATTTTTATCCAAGAAGCAGATTTGCTTTTATTTTGTCGAGATTGGCAAAACACGAACGCGTTTTTGATTGACTTTTTGAAATACGTGCGACATTTCAATTTGACGGTTTTTTTCGATATGCAAGATATCGATAACTTGGACGCCGCGGTAAGACGGCTCGTGATGGGTATTTTCCACGTGCGATATAGTTACACGGCGCGATATTTCCTTTTTTGGAAGCAAAGACGCTGGAAATTTACGTACATAAACAATCAGTTAAACAACTTGATGAAAGACGTTGCGGACGTAAAAAAGCCGTTAAAAGTGGTTAGAAACGGGCGTTTCCGCTTTGTCGGGGATATATTCAAACGGTACGAAAGCTTTTCGGGAAAATGGTACTTTTTATGGGGTATCGAAAAGAAAGGTTATGAGTATCTGAAACACCCGAAGGCGTCGTACAAAATTAAGGAAATCAACGAGTTTATAAAAGCGCATCCGCTGACCAAGCCCGACGAGATGAAGCAATCCAGCGGGAAAGATAACGACAAAGGGGGCAAAAAATGACAGTAAATTACGACCAACTCGACACAACGGCGCAGCGCGTTTATAAGTACGTCTTGGAGCATTACGGCAAAAACAATCCGAAGCGGTTAGATTATAACGCCGTCGCCGAAGAAATCGGGCGCACACGTTCGGGCGTGTCGTATGCGGTAAAGGTTTTAAGGAAAAAACAGCGCGCCTTCGTCAAGGACGGAGAACTATATATTGTATAACAAGCACTTTGCCAGAAGTGCTGCCATTTTCGCGAAAACGTCGCCTTTGGCGGCTTTTCATGTAGGAAATGGGAGTGCTGGCACGCTCCCATTTTCTTTTTTGTTTAGGGGTATTTATGTATTATTCGATAAGATTATACTTCTTTATATGCGATGATTGCAAGACAAACGCCAAGTTTTCTGACGTGCAAGAAGCACGGACGGCGAGCTGGGCGATTTCCAAAAATCACGACGCTTGTTATTGTCCGTCGTGCGCTCCCGCGCACAGAAACACGGGGCGGGGCGGTGTAAAAAATGGTGTTTCGAAAATGAAACCATTAAAAAACGAACCCGGGGAAACGTCCCCCGTAAAAAAATTGTTGCAAAAAATTTTTTACGCACGCAAGCGGCGAAAAAATTTGTAGGGGTAAAGCGGTTCGCGCGTTTCTCGCGCGCACTATCATAACGGTTTCCCCCTCAGCCCCACGCCCGCAAAGCGGGCGTGGGGGATTGGCTGGGTAAGTATGTATCCGCCGCGCGCCCGTCTTTGCGGTTTTTCCCGACGTGGTCGTTGCCAAGCATTGGGACGGACGGGACGGACGAAATGGTGGAAAGATTTTTGCAACCATAAAATTGAAAATTATCCCGTTTTTACGGGTTAAATAAGCATAAAAAAGGAGGTATTTTTTCACAATGGCAAGACCGAC
>JAFUJR010000005.1 GCA_017468085.1 Clostridia bacterium
AACAACCTTAAACCAGTTCCATGAAACAGAAACGTTTGTAAACGTTGTTCCGTATGCAGTGAAAGTATAACTCGTATTCGCTTGACCAAATACCGTAATACAGGATACTTCGCTGTAAAGGAAGTACTCGATAGTCGGCAATGTGAACGTGTACGTATTGTCCGCCGCGCCGTTCATTACCAAACCGTTTCCGCTTTCATACGTCGCAGTCGTCGTTACACTTGTCATAAGACCGCTCAAAACCGTTTCCGTCGTAGGCGTAATTGCCGTAAGTACATACCATTTTGCAACGATAACCGTATCTTCCGATATACTTGCGTCAAAATCAAACGCCTCGCCTTCTTCGGTGTACCAACCGGCGAAGAGGTAGCCTTCTCTGGTCGGATCGGTAGGCTGTGTTGCCTTATCGCCCGCAAATACGCTTTGGATGATATCTTCGCCAACCATATTTGTAAACGTTACCGTGGAGAACCCTACGTCTTTAATTTCATACGCCTGCGCACCCAAAATATGGGAAATCTGAACACAGCTCCAACCGCTTTCGGTTACGGTCAGTTTCAAGCCTTCCGTTCCGTTATACTGCGCGTCCGTAAGCGTTGCCGTAAACAACGTGTCTGCGCCGTTCATATTGTGTACTTCAACGTCCTTACCGTGGATTTCTACTACGTAATAGATATTACCCGTATTATCCAACGTTGCACCGCTACCGTTGATGGAAAGCTGCACCGCATTCTTTGCGCCCGATCCAAATACACCAAACGATACTTCGCTGTACAATGCATAGTTGATCTTCGGCAAAACGATATAACCTTCGCCATCCGCCGTATCAAACGTTACTTGGATGTAACCGCCGTAAGGGTTGCCTTGGTCGTCTTGATACCAAGTATCCGCTTTGTCTGCCACCGATTCAAATCTTGCCGACGTGCTTATATTGCTATCGCTCGTCGAAGTAAAGGTGTAAATCTTTTCAGTAGCCTTCACGCTTTCGACCAATGTCTGCCACGTTGCAACCAGCGTGATATCTTCCGTAACCGCTGTGTTGAAGTCATATTCAACGCCATTCAGCGTCCATGCCTTGAAGATATAAGTTTCGTGCGTCGCCGTTACGGGTTCTACCGTCGTTCCGCCCGTTACCTTCTTCGTTTCGATTACCGTACCGTCATAGTCCACAAAAGTTACCGTATATATCAGCTCGAACTGAGCCGTGTAGGTTACGTCTTTCGTTACCGTGCTGATTTCAGGCGACCAGCCTACAAATTCATAGCCGTCTCTCGTCGGGGTTTCGCCCGTATAAACAGGCGTTTCTCCGTACGCTACCTTGCCGCTTTGCAATACCGTACCGTCCCAGTTTTCAAACGTTACCGTATGCTGCGTATTCGCCGATACGATAAACGCGCCTTGACCGGGTTGCAAGTTCAAAGTATAGCCGCTTGTGCCGATTTCTACCGTCTGTGCAACGCCGTCGATATAAACCGTATAACTTGCCGATTCTGCCGCGGTCAACGTAAGAGCCACCGATTTATTGTCATCGATTGCCGAATAGTTTACAACCGTAAACGCTTCGTTGCCGTTCGCGTCTTCCATAACGCCGACGATGTAGTTCCCACTACCCGAAACCTCCGAGAAGGAAGCCGTATTACTAGCCGAAAGCAAATATTTCGTGAACAAGCTTTCGCTCTTTACCATGTTATACGCATTGTATTGTGCGTCTTGATTGATATAGTAGCCGAAAAGCGAGGTGCCCTTGGCAGGCGAGCTCATGATCACGCCCTTCCAATCATATGCCTTATACAGCGAACCGAACGCCGCAAGATCGGCATTTACCGCCTTCATTGCCTCATAAACGGTTTCGTTCTTGTTGCCTGCAAAATCCACAGGGCTTTGATCGGTGATCGTATCGTTCAACGGCGTGTAGGTAAACCAAGAAACGGAATCCATACCGAACGCAAGCGCCGTGTAAAGTTGCAAACGCATTTGTTCTTCGGTAGGCGCTTTCTCCATTGCCGTGTTGCCTTCATTCCACCCCGAAGATTGCAAACATGCATGCACGAACGCATCATATTCCATACCGTACGCTTTCAAGACAGCCAAATCGTACAAGAAGTTTTGATTAAGCGTACCGTCTGCCATAATAGGATAGCTGTCCATCGAAAGATATTTCGTACCGTTTACATTAGACAATACGATATCACAGTATGCTTTGACGTAATCCGCATACGTTGTGTAATCTCCTGTTGCGCCGCCCGTAAACCAGCTTGCGTACGAAGGGAACAGGTTGACCATAAACGGTGCTTCGCTTTCGCCGTAAACCGTATTGTACCAGCTTGCATATTCTGCCAAGCGGTTCATTGCCGCCGCAGTAGGGCTGGGTTCGTCCCAAACGAGGAAACCTGCAAAGCCTTCGCAATCAGAGAAATCGGGAAGGGTTGTCGCCTCAGTACCGAGTGCCTCATTCTCCGCCGCGTTGGAAGTATATACCACAGATTTCAAGCCGTTACGGTAGAACATTGCAACGATTTGTTTCATCGCAGTGATATTAGCCTCGGAAGTAATATAGATGTTATTCTTCCCTGCAAGATTTACCGTCGTGAACCCGGCGTCTTTCATCGTTTGTGCAATCGCATCGTTCGTTACGTTATCGTAACCGTTCGAACTATCGAGCGCAGGATAATACCACGCTACGCTGTCATAGCTGGGCGCAGACGAATCTTTATAATAGAAATTAAACACGTTGGGTTTATTGGCATAAAGCTTGCTCGTAAGCGTTGCCGCAGACGTAAGCGTATAGCCGTCGAATGTTTCCGCATTCAACGTAACCGTCTGGTTAAGCGTCGCGGAAACTTCCTTCGTCTCTGTTTCTGTTTTGCCGTTTGCCGTCTTAATGTAATTTACCGTATAGGTAAGATTGTAGCTTGCATTAAGCCCTGTAAGATATTCGCTATATTTATCGATATATCCGCTCTGTACCTCACTTGCATAATTGTTCGCGTCGATTGCTTTTTGCGAAACATAATATATGGAACGCGTATTGTTTTCCATATCGTTTCCGTAATAGGACGCCAAAATATACGCGCCGTTTACATATACATATGCGACGCCAACGAATTCTCTCGTAAGGTTTTTAACAAGAATATTTCTGATTGCACCGTAAAGTTCGTATCTGCCGTCCCCGTCTTTATCTTCTGCCGTAAGGTCGGCAATCTGGAGCATCCCCTTTTTTCCTGACGCAACATTTAACAATTCGGTTGACGATGAAACCGCTTGCCACTTTGCATTCTCACTGAAAAGATTATTTACCGTCAGCTCATATCCTTCCGTGATATAGTCTCTGGGCACGATAATCATACCGAAAGTCGCATTTTGCGCCTTCAAATTGTCATACGTCTCTTTGGAAAGCTCCGCAATGAAACGGAGTCCGTTTGCCTCCGTGTTTTCTCCGTTTTTAAGAACGCGCACCGACGCGCCGTTTTCCATAACGAAATCTTCAAAGCCAACGCGTACGACCATTTCCTTTTTATATACGACGCCGTTCTTGTCCTTCACGCTGAACGTTACCGAATACGCGGAAGAGCTTTCCCCGTCGCGAAGAACGAATTTCCCGTCCACTACCGCGCCGTTTTCGTACACCGTCGTTACAGTCGTATCGGTAAGCATAGATCCGCTCGCCGTTGCGGTAATTGCCGCCGTCGTTTCACCGGGTATTACGTATAATTGTTGCGTTTCTACTGCCGTATCATTTAGATTTACGGAAATCACCACGTTCTCTTGCGACCAGGTACTACCGTCAAAAATAAACGTCGTAGGATTGATTTTTACGTGCCACTGCGAAGTACCGTCACCGTTACAGTAAAACCAACCGAATACCGTAACAACGTCCCCCGCTACCGCCGATTTGCCTACCGCAGAAAGATTTACGTACCAGTCGCCAACCGACCACTTTTGCAGACACGTATCAAGGGGCTCACCATTGAACAAAATACCCTTACCGCCGCATGCTTTCGTTTGATATTCCCAATCTTTTACAGGGATATCGTTCGCATCCATCGAAGCGTAAATACCGTTTGCGTCCCCACCGTTTGCCGTAGTAGAAAGCACAAGGTCGTATTCAGGCGTACCTACTTCGCACCAAGCCTGACCGTCAAATTTGAAGGTCGACTCCTCCACGCGGAAAGCTTTATTTTGGTCTGCATTATAGAACCAACCGTCAATCGTTAAGGTGTCGCCTGCGTTGGTTATTACACCATCGTCAAAAGGCATATACCCCTGCCCTTCCGCAAACTGAGTAATCCATCTCTCTATGTAATTGCCGTTGACTTTAACGGTATTCCCAAGCGTATTGTACGAAACACTCCAATTCGAATTATAAGTAAGCGCGCCGCCGTCGTTGGTTGCAAAATACAACTGTGCGTTTGTACTATCACCAAGCGTCGAATCCGCCATATACAAGCCAAAGTCAAACGCTGCCTCGCTTACCACGTCGTAGGTCAAAATATCAAAACGGTTTAAATCGTTGTTCCAACCTGCATTTTGAAGCAATAGCGTGCAATCGGTAGACGTATAGCTCCCCGATTGATAATACGTACCCGCAGGCATCTTAAAAAGATGCACGTCGTTTACATCGCTGGGGAAGTTTACATAATCTACGTAAATAAGATTATGTCCTGCAATCGTGTAAGCGGGTACCGCTTGCCCGTCAAAATATACGCTGAACGTATAATCCTCGGGCGTTTCAATGCCGTCTTGAAGCACAAATGCATATTTGGTCGGCGTCGTCGGCTCATCGTTGTCATACTGAATAGCCGCCCAAGTAATGCTCACGTTCTGCGCTGTATCCGCCTTTGCAGTTGCGTTTACGTTCAAGGCGATACCTAAACCAAACGCAAGCGTAAACATCAAGGCGCATATTGCTGTCCAAAGTTTTTTCATTGTCTTCATTGCTCTTTCCTCCCCATCATTCTTCAAACTGAATGTTCGGATCTTGATAATCGTCATCATAAGGATCGTCGAACGCAGAAGTTCGAACAATCTCCTCTTTCAAAATACAGATGCTTAGTACAATTTTTTCATATTGTTTTTTCATGTGCGCCTCCATATCATAATATTCTATAGTATTATCATAAAGCATTATATAGGCTTTTTCTATACTAAATTAACCCATTAAAATATGGATTTGACACATTTTAGTTCTTTTTTTGTATATTTAGAAACCATTTTATTCCATATGCTTGACTTTTTTTATTTTTAGGCTATAATAATAGAAAATATGCGGAGGGTTTATATGGAATATCTTTTGTTTTATTCATCCATCCCTTTTCCACCCGAGGAAAAAAAGGATGTAGCAGACAAAATGGATTATACCTATCATATCTTAAATTTTGAATTTCCCAAAGAGCACTCTCATGCCGATTATTGGGAATTTTCTGTTCTGCTTGACGGGGAAGTCTACCATTATCTCAATGGAAAAAGAGAAATCTATCAAAAAAATACTTTGTATTATTTAACCACCAAAGATTACCATTATTTGTTGAGTAAAGGTAAGAAAAACATTCGTTATTTGAATATTCTCGCTAAAGAAAAACCGTTACTGCGTCTACTCGATGCAATGTCCCCTACGTTTGCAACTTTTTTATTAAAGGGACAACATGCCCATCAATTGCCTGACAGTATTATTTTGGGCGTAGAAGAAATACTGCATAAGGCAAACATGCTTTCTTCAAAGCAATACGAAACGCACAGCAAATTGATTTTGTCTGCATTGATGCTTATCTTACAGTTTCTCTATACACAGCATATCGAACCGTTTGAAAAGCATGAGGAATGGGAAGAAATTTTAAACGACGCCATGCAAAGCAAAGAATTCCTCTTCTATAAAGTTCCCGATTTATGCAAAAAATTGAACTACTCCAAAACACATTTAAACCGCATATTTCAAAAACGTTTTGGCATATCACCACATGAATATTTGATTAATTACAAATTCCGTTATGCAAAAAATCTTTTATCACACACAAAAATGAAAGTCATTGATATTGCAACGCAAGTTGGATATAAAAACCTTTCGCAATTTAACGTGCTTTTTAAACAAAAATTCGGCATGACGCCCAACGAATATCGAAGAAGCAACAACAGTGATAATTAAGCGAAAAAGCCTAGGATATATGTCAATTTGGGCGAGGCACACACACGTCATTAAACAAAACACGCATCAATCGCCTATATTATACGAGCATATACAGATTATCCTATTGATTATCAATTAGAGGAAGCAAAAAAGTAAATTACGATATTCCTACCACCTTAGCATAAATTAAATACTTTCATAGACAAGGGCAGTATATAAAAGTATTGCCCTTTTTTATTGCCAAATCAACACTTCTATCCGAAATCTTGTCCCACTTTTACTACAAAAGCGTCACTTTTCAAAAAATAACATTTTTTATGTTCGAAGACAGCAAAAAATTGGCACAAAAAAACAAACAGTTCTAACGGTTTTTCGTTAAAACTGTTCATTTGTGAAAGGCGTGCCAAAAAGATATTTTGGCGTTTTTTTGTTTGGAGTTGAACCGTAGCGGTTTAATAAAAGGCTTTTCGCCCTTGCGAAAAGCTACACCAGCACCTTTTCACTATTCACTTTTACCTATTACCTGATTGACAAGTTTCGAGAGAAAAGTGAAGAGTGAAGAAGTAAAAGTGAAGAAGTAAAAATCGACAAGCTTCGACAGAAGCTTGTCGATTTTTGTGTATGGACTACGAAAAAGATATTTTTGGCAGGTTTGCGTATGAATTTGAACCCTCACAGTTTTCAGTGAAATCGTTCGCTTCGCTCACGGTGAAATCAAAGGTTTACGCCTTTGGTGAAATATTTTGCTGACGCAAAACGTGAAATTAAATCCACCCACCGCCGCAGCGATTTCACCCGAACGCAGTGAGGATTTCACATTGCGAAGCAATATTTCACCCACCCGCAAGGGTGGATTTAGTTGAAAACGACTTGGAAAAACTCTTTTTCTTCCACAAAAACTTCTGCGTTTAACTCTTTTTCGGATATCAATAATGTTTTGCCGTTAAAATTATTTTTCAATCTGACTGAAATCGCCGATTTGCTCTCCAAAACAATTTCATGCAATGCACCCTTTTGTTTTTTAGCGCTGACAAGTACACCCTGATAACTGCGCAAGTGCTTAAAAGAAATATCCTTCCATTCTTGCGGCACAGCAGGAAAGACGTCTATAAAACCTTGATGTTCCTGTAAAAGCATTTCTTGCAATGCGTCGCAATAACCGAACAAGCTTTCCAATGTAAACGGACGATAATGCCATTGAGAAAAACCGTAATTTCTAAAATCCCCGTTTAAATGAAACCCGTTGTCTGCAACGTATCCTCTTGCAAATGTGCGAAGCCTTTCATAAGCAGCGTTTCCGTTATGCGCCATTGCATAAAGCTGTGCGCTCATAGCGAACGAAAAATCTACCCACTAGCCTGTTCCGAGTTGTTCTAAATGCAACAATGTACTTTGATATATTTTCTTGTTTTCTTCGCTGTCATAATTGATCAAATGCAACGGATACAATGCCATAACGTGTGAAAAATGCCTATGCGATTCGGGCAATCTTTGCGTTTTATCCAACAGGATAACGCCCTCTTCATCGATGGCGATCTCGTCCAACTTCTCGAGAATGGTTGCGTACATGGTACCGTCTTCTTGCAGAAATTCTGCATAACCTTGCAACGTTTTATACAAATACCTTAACAAAGCAAGATCAAAATTCGAGTTCGATTTCAAATAGGCTTTTGGCTCGTTGTCATAAATTTCCGGAGAAGAAGAAAGGGGCAAATACAACTTTCCGTCCTTTTCTTCCAACAACGTACAAATCGCTTCAGCGACTTCCCTCAGAAAGGGATACGCCCGTTCTTTTAAAAACTCTTTATCCGTCGTATACAGCCAATACTCATCAAAGCTCTGCGCCGCCCAAATGGTCATGGTTGGCGAAAATGAATACTGAGGCCAGCCACCGATCACATTTTCCGTCAATTCGGTCAAATTCGGATGCAAGACTGTATGCACAGCCACCTCGTGCCCCACATAAAGGCTTTTCACTTCTTCGGGTTGCACCTTGTCCCGACAGATCGGTTTTCCGTTAAAATCCACCGATTACACGACGCCCAACGCGCCCGAATTGAGATTAAACGTACCTTTCAAAACGTATAAATCTCAATCGTGCGAAAGTCCTGCCGCACTCCGTCGTCAAAGCTGAACGTCACCGCTTTTTTTCTTTCCTTTCCACATGCTTTTAATTCTCCTTATTTTATCCACTTGATCTCATAAGGCTTTAATACGATTTCCTGCGCTTTGCCGTCCATATCGTAAAAAACCGTAATCTGTTCTATGCTCGTATTGTTGGTAATCGCGTACCTGTCCCCATAAAAATGGGCTTCGGTGAGCGGATTGGTACAATAGGATTTCTTATCCATATCCTCTTTCCCTGCCGCCCAAAGGATAGCGCGGTAGAGGAGCTTTGCGTTCTGTGCCGAGTAAGGCAAGCCCGTGATATAGAAACTTCTGCCCTTGCCGTATGCATTCGTCGCCATCTTCACTTCGCCCACGTTTACCTTTCTCGTAAATCTGTCCGAGAACACGATATCGACCACGTTCGTACCGTCGAGCGCAAAGATATTCTTTTTATCTTCACCGTAATCAACGGGACTTTCAATACCGTCTAAAATGAAATGTTCGCCGTGCTTTTCAATATTATATTTGTCTTCACCGAGCGAAATACCGCACTCCTTATCCACGCCCAAAACGTCGGAAAGTTGGAAGAATTTACCGTTTCGCTGCAAAGCCGTAGGCTCGCCCACGCCGATAAAACCGCCGCCGTTATAGATGAAT
>JAFUJR010000001.1 GCA_017468085.1 Clostridia bacterium
CGATAAGGGAACCAACACCTACACCGTATATAGCCCAGTAGGTCTCCTTGCATGGGGTGAAGCAGCGCGAGCCGTCATCTCCACAGGTACTGAAGACACGAATGACGACTGGTATGCCGAATATACCACAGACATGCCTAACCTTACTCTGGCAGCCGACATCACATTAACGGGAGAAAACAACTGGACTCCTTTGGGATATCGTGTTGAGGGTAACAGTAAATACACTTACTATCCATACATAGGTACCATTGATGGCAACGGGCATACCATTACCGGGCTAAATATAAACATCACAGGAGATTGCATTGCTTTTGTGGGCAGCCTTGGCCCAAATAGCGAGGTGAAGAACCTCACATTCGAGGATGCCACTATTATCGGCGGAGAACGTGTGGCAACTGTTGTAGCTGATTGCGGAGGTAATGTAACGAATTGCCATGTAACGGGCAGCTCCTCTGTTTCAGGGAATAATCAAGTAGCAGGTGTAATAGCTGTAAATACTGATGGTATCATATCAGGTTGTACCAATGCAGCGGCTGTTACTGTCAAAATTGGTAATGACTCCTATGGATCAGGTGGTGTCGTAGGATCCAATTTTAATGGAATTGTGATGGGATGTTTCAATAGTGGCGATATTACCGGTTCAGGTTCAGATAATTCACTAATTTGTGGTGGTGTCGTGGGATGCAATTATAATTATTCTTCTTCCCTTATAATAGCCTGCGGCAACACGGGCAATGTAGTGTCATCAGTAGGTAGAGTTGGCGGCATTGCAGGTGGCAACTATGGCGTTCCGGTATATGCGTGCTGGACGAAAGAAACCACCGAGCTTAAAAGTGGGACAGAGGAATCCAATAAGGATGGAGTGGGAGCAGATAACAACAATACAAGTGTGCTAAAAGCGTGCTACTCCTTTGCTAACGCCTCGGCAGTAGCAGATGCAATCACAGCAATGAATACCGCCATTGATGGGTATAATGCCTCGGCAGCCGAGGGCAGGAAATGTACTTATAAATGGCAAGTCGGCACCGATGACTATCCTACGCTGGTAGAAATCGATCAAACCCCTACAGAATAACCGAATTATCGCAACGTAGCGCGTAGCGCAAAAGCTCTCAGCTTTTGGCTCACAAGGAGTACGCACAATGTACGCACAGACTTAAAAACAGTATGGCGGTAGGCTACATAACGTAGTCTGCCGCCTATTTTTTATAACGATTTTCAAAAACAAAAAACAATCCTATTCTATGATATTCCGCAAAAGATAATGATATGCAAAGGCTGAAAAAACGGACAAAATTGCGGAGGGTTCGCGCGACGAGCGAAAAAAAGCGTTGACCGAGATAAATATGAGGGGTGTTGAGCGAGGACGCTTTGGCGTAGCCAAAATATTCATCCGAACCGAAAAATAGGCGACGTTTAAAAGAACGTCGTTATTTTCATTTTTTTATGCAATTTATTTTGCTTTTTTGCGCATTATGTGATACAATAATATAAAGTAAATAAAAAAATTTGCTCAACGTTTAATAATTGGAGAAATATTTATGGAAAATATCAGAATTCAAGACGACCTTTATATGCACGTAAACCAAGAAGCCTTGGAAGAGCTTGTTATCCCCGACGATAAACCCACGGCGGGCGGTTTTGCAAAGCTTTCCGACGGCGTTGAAAAGATTATGATGGACGAGTTTAAGACGTTGGCAGAGAACAAATCCTATCCCAACGACTACCTTAAGAGGGCGTGCGAGCTGTACGTCATCGCTATGGACGCGGACAGAAAAGAAAAGCACGGCGTCGCGCCTGCGCTTAAAGCGTTGTCGGCGCTTGACGAGGTAAAGACGGTAGAGGATTTCAGCCGTTTGTACAAGACGTTGTCGCTCAAGGGTATTCCTACGCCCATCGATATCGGTGTGGATACGGACATGAAAAACACGAAGCGCCGTCTTGTTTATATTCAAGGCCCCGGCGTTATTCTTCCCGACGCGTCCTACTATAAGCCCGAAAGAGAAGCGCAAAAAACGCAACTTTTGGGGATTTGGACGAACGTTGCGAAAATGGTTATGGCAAAGACGGATCTCGCGCCTGAAGCACAAGCTAAGTACGTAGAAGATACGCTTGCTTTCGACGCGATCCTCGGCGGACTTGTAAAGACGAGAGAGGAGTGGTCGAAGTACGTGGAGATGTATAATCCTACGGATACGGCAGAGGTTGCAAAAACGCTTGCGACGATTGATTATCCGTCTATCCTTACCGACTTGTTTGGCAGTGTTCCCGATACGACTGTGGTTACCGAGCCGAGATATTTCGGTGAATTTACAAAGGTATTCAATGCGGAAAATCTTGAGCTTTATAAGCACTGGGCATACGTTAAGGGGCTTTTAAAGGCTTGCTCCTACCTTTCCGAAGAGCTTCGCGAGATGGGCGGTATGTTCAGCCGTGCGATTATGGGCGTTGCAAAAATGCAATCCATCGAAAAGTTTGCCTACAATCTTGCTTCGGGTATGTATTCCGAACCCGTCGGCATTTACTACGGCGAAAAATACTTCGGTGAAGAAGCAAAGAAGGATATTACGGAAATCGTTTACCAAATCATCGATACTTACAAAGAGCGAATCAAGACGAACGATATCCTTGGCGAAGCAACCAAGGCGAAAGCCATTCTTAAACTTTCTACGATGGGCGTAAAGATGGGCTATCCCGACAAGGTAAGGGCGATTTACGACGAGCTTGTATTCAACCCCGAGGACTCGCTCTTTGATATTATGCTTTCCTTGAAAGCGATTCGCGAATTGGATTCGTATGCGAAACTCGACAAGCCCACCGAGCCTGAAAACTGGGCGATGCCCGGGCATATGGTCAACGCTTGCTACGACCCGTTCGTGAACGACATCACCTTCCCTGCCGCTATTTTGCAAGCTCCGTTCTATTCCTTGAAACAGACGAGAAGCGAAAACCTCGGCGGTATCGGCAGCGTTATCGGGCACGAAATTTCGCACGCGTTTGACAGCAACGGCGCAAAATGCGACGAAAACGGCAACATCAACGACTGGTGGACGGAAGACGACTTCAAGAGATTTGAAGAAAAGGTAAATCAAATGATTGAACAGTTTGACGGTATCGAGCTTCCTCAAGGCAAGGTGAACGGCGCGTTTATCGTCAGCGAAAATATGGCGGATAACGGCGGTATGTCGGTTACGCTGGATATTATGTCAAAGACCGAGGGCGTATCCTACGAAGAGTATTTCCGCAACTGGGCAAGAGTATGGTGTCAAAAAGCGAAGCCTGAATATCTGCAAATGCTGCTTGCGGTGGACGTTCACGGTCCTTGCGTGCTTCGTGCAAATATGCCTCCCAGAAACTTCAAGGAATGGTATGCTGCATTTGACGTAAAAGAGACGGATAAAATGTACCTCGCGCCTGAAAAACGTATTATCATTTGGTAAGACTGATAAGTCAAAAGGGATACCGCTCTGGTATCCCTTTTTCAGCTTCTACGTAAGAAAGCTATTTACGTAACCGAGATTTTGTGATATACTGATAAAAAAGACGGGTGGGGGTAATATGCAGATACGAAGGACGGTAGAAACGGATCTTGCGCAGATTGGCAAAATTTACGAAAACGCCAAAAAATTTATGCGTGAAACGGGCAATCCCAATCAATGGAACGGAGAAAAACCGAACGTGCAAACGGCGCGTGAGGATATGGAAAAAGGCGTTGGTTACGTCGCGGAAGAGGACGGGGAAATCCTTGCCGTTTTTATGTTTACGCAAGCACCTGACCCTACCTATGCCAAGATATATGACGGAGCGTGGCTGTCCGACGCGCCCTACGGCGTTATACACCGCATAGCCGTAACCAAGCCAGGGCGCGGGGTTATCGGCTTTTGCATAGACGAGTGTTTTTCCCGTTGTCAAAATTTACGGATAGACACCCATCGCGACAATTTACCTATGCAACGCGCGCTTTTAAAGCGCGGATTTGAATATTGCGGCATTATTCATCTTGAAAACGGCGACGCGCGCCTTGCTTATCAAAAAATCAAATAAAGGGAAAACACTCCCCACGCAAAGTACGTGGAGAGTGTTTGTTATTTTTGTTCGGGGTCGTTTAAAGTTTTTAATACTTTATTAAGAAGCTCGTATAATTGTACCGCCTCTTGCGATTGTAGCTTAACACAGCTTGTCAACGCGGTAGGGATCGGCAGAGCCTGCTCTCTTAACGCCATACCTTTTTTTGTGATTTCCACCGTTAAAACTCGTTCGTCGTCGACGGAGCGGCGTCTATGCACAAGCCCCTTTGCTTCAAGGCTTTTCAATACGGGCGTCAACGTTCCCGAATCGAGAAATAATTTTTGCCCAAGCTCTTTGGCGTTGATTTTTTTATGCTCCCAAAGCACCATCATCGTGATATATTGTGTGTAAGTCAGCCCAAGCGCGTCCAAAAGCGGTCTGTATTTTTTTATCACTTCACGGGAAGCGGCGTATAACGGAAAACAAAGCTGATTTTCAAGTTTTAAGACCTCGTATTTGGATTCGTCCATACAAACCTCCTTTGACGGATTTCGATTTATTATAACATGATTTTATAAAAAATGCAATTCCCTTACATAGAGATATTTATTATAGACTTTCTTTTTGTGCGTCAAAGGCTTGCTTGAATTGCCTGCTTTAATTTTTTCATATCCGTAGGCTCGAAACGCGCGACGATCTCACCCTCTCTGTCAATCAAGAATTTGGTGAAATTCCATTTAATCTTGCCGTTATTTTTATAGTCCTTGTCCGTCTTTTTAACAACGCCCGAAAGAATAAACGCCATAGGGCTTTTTCCAAAGCCGTCGAATTTCGTATTTTCCGTCAGCCATTGAAAGAGCGGAATTGCGTTTTCGCCGTTCACGTCCACCTTGGCAAACTGCGGGAAGGTGATGCCAAATCTGCCCGTACAAAAGGTGTGGATTTCCTCGTCGTTGCCGGGCGCTTGATTCCCAAATTGGTTGCAAGGGAAATCGAGAATTTCAAACCCTTGCGGCCCAAATTCCTTGTATAATTCTTCTAACGCCTCGTACTGCGGCGTAAATCCGCAGCCCGTAGCCGTGTTGACAATCAACAGCACCTTGCCTTTGTAGTCCGACAGCGACTTTTCCTCGCCGTTGCGTGTTTTTACTGTAAAATCATAAACGTTCATAAAAATCTCCCTTATAATAATTTTTCTCAATTCAATTGAGCTCAATTAATTATACCACGATAGTATAGTCCCCGTCAAGATATCTTTATGCATTTTCAAAAAATTTTCAGCCCTTGACAAAGGGGGCGGGCTATGCTATAATAAAAAAATCAAGAACAAAGAGGGAAATATGCGTAAAAAAATCCTCAATTTCATACTTGCCGTATGCGTATGTGCGGCGGGGAGCGCTTGCGGTCAAGGCGATACGTCAAACGAATTGTCGGATAAAAATGCGCCCACGGAGCTTATTGCCATTCTGCACGCAGGGGGAGAATTAGACGGCAAGAGTTTGCTCAACTGCCAAGAGGCGTTCTATGCATATTACGAAAAGGGTTACCGTTTTTTTGAATACGATTTAAAGCTTTCCGCCGACGGCAAACTTATCGGCACGCATAGCTGGGAGTATCTTGCGGACGGGTACGACGGTATGGACTATCAAGAATTTCTTTCCCTCCGTTTAGACGGCGGATATACGCCCGTCAACGAGGACTGGCTGTTGGACACGTTAAAGACGTATCCGGACGTAACGGTTATCGTGGACGCAAAAATGTCAACGACCTTGCAGGACGCGGAAGTGATAAAAAGACTGCACGATTTGCAAGCGATACACGGCGTAGACCTCACAACCCGTATTATCCCCGAGGTTTTTTCGGTGGAAATGTGGGACGCGATAAAAGAGGAAACGTCGTTTAGCCAATATTTATTTTCGCGCTATAAAGAATATTATTCCATCGGCACGATTGAGCAATCTTTCCCCACGGATAAATTCGTTGGCGTCGCGCTTCCGTATGATTATCTTGACGGATATTATAAGGAAAATATCCCCTATTTAAAGGGGCTTGGATATTCGATATTTATGTTCGGTATCAACGGCGCGGAGGACGTAGGCGGGGCAATCGACCTCGGCGCGGACGCCGTATACGTAGACAGCGTGGAGTGGCTGCCGACTCCGTAAGGCGGAACAAGTGCGCTGAAACCTCCCCCTCTTGACAAAGGGGCTCGGTTGTGATATACTGAATAAAAATCCTTGTAAAGGAGTGAAACTATGCGCAAAAAGCTGACGATTGCGTTTATGTACGATTTTGATAAAACCTTGTGCGACCAAGATATGCAGGACTACGCCTTTATCCCCAACCTCAATATGACGAGCGAGGAGTTTTGGGGGGAAACGGAGGCTTTCCGTAAAAAAAATTATATGGAAGGGATTTTGGGGTATATGTACTATATGATGTATAAATGCCGCGAAAAAAACATACCCTTTACGCAGGAATATTTGCGTTCCTTAGGTAAAAATATCAATTTTTACAAGGGCGTACAAAACTGGTTTAAGCGTATCAATCAATACGGCGAATCCATCGGCGTGAATATCGAGCACTACGTGATTTCCAGCGGATTGAAGGATATCATCGACGGCTCGGCAATCAAGGACGAGTTTAAAAAAATCTTTGCCTGCCAATATTATTTTGACGAAAACGGGCAAGCCGTTTGGCCGAAAATCGCCATCAATTACACGCAAAAAACGCAGTATATTTTCCGTATTTCCAAAGGGATTTTTGACGAAACGGACAACAAAAAGGTCAACGAAAAAATGACTGACCGCCGCGTTGCCTACCAAAATATGATTTATTTCGGGGACGGGATCACAGACATTCCGTGTATGACCTTCGTAAAAAAGCAGGGCGGTATTTCCATCGCGCTCTATCCCAAAGGAAAGAAGAATAAGGTTACCAACTTGCTTTTGGATAATCGCGTCAATTATATTTGCTCGGCAGATTATCAGGAGGGGAGCGACTTAGATTCCCTCGTCAAGTGCATCATGCAGGAAATGCAGCTTTCGCATACTCTGTTGTTGAAACAGAAACAGCAACGCACGCGCGAATCGAAAAAAGCTGAACCCAAAAATTGATTAAAATCCGCAAAGGCGAAACGCGTCTAAACCACGGCGCGTTTTTCGTTATTTATTCCCCAAGCATTTGACATATTTTGCAAAATATGCTACACTAAAAAAAGAAAAAACGTGAAGAGGACTTTCATGAGGAAACTGACGGTCAACAGAAAAAAATATTGCGCAGGGGCTTGGTGCGCGATACATATTTACGCCGCGTTTGAACCGGTTTCCTTTCCGTGCATAAACAAAAAAACGCATAAGCTGTTGGGGAAGGTAAAAAACGGAAAATCTCTTGAATGTGAAATTCCGGAATGTGAAGTAACGGTTATGGCAGCGTACGATAATTTGGGCGTGTGCGCGATGACAGATTACGTTACGATCCCCAGCGGAAGCGAGGACGTTGTACTCAACGGAAAAACGAAGCTAAACCCTATGAGGGGCAATCCTTTTTATTTTGAAAAAGAAAATTAACAGCGAGGTGTTTGTATGAACGTAGTCGTAGGGCAGTCGGGTGGGCCGACGTCAGTGATCAACGCGAGCTTGGCAGGCGTATTCGTCGGCGCAAAACAAGCGGGTGCGAAAAAGATTTACGGTATGCAGAACGGCATACAGGGATTTCTGCAAGAGAAATTTATTCGTTTGGACGAGGTGCTGACGGAGGAAAAAGTGGAACTTTTAAAACGCACGCCTGCGTGCTATCTCGGCAGCTGTCGTTATAAATTAAAGCCCGCGGAAAAGGACGGTTCGGATTATCAAAAAATCTTTGCGATTCTTGCAAAATACCAAATCGATTGTTTTTTGTACATAGGCGGCAACGACAGTATGGATACGGTTGCAAAACTTTCTGCATACGGCAAAAAAATCGGCAGTCCCGTCCGCTTTGTCGGCGTGCCGAAAACGATTGACAACGATTTGATGATAACCGATCACACGCCCGGCTACGGCAGCGCGGCGAAGTTTGTGGCGACGGCGATGAAGGAGCTCGTTTGCGATTCGACCATTTACGATTTGTATTCGGTAACCATTGTCGAGATCATGGGCAGAAACGCAGGCTGGCTGACTGCGGCAAGCGCGCTTGCCAAGGACGAAGATTGCGAGGGCGTGGATATGATTTGTCTGCCCGAAACACCCTTTACGTTGGACGAATTCATCGGCAGAGTCGCCGCGCTTTTGAAAGAGAAAAAGTCGCTTGTAATCGCCGTTTCCGAGGGGGTAAAATTGCCCGATGGACGATACGTTTGCGAACTGGCAAGCGAGGCAAGCGAGGACGTGTTCGGACATAAAAATTTGACGGGTACGGCAAGTTTTTTGGCGTCTGTTTGCGCCAAGGAATTGAAGACGAAAACGCGCGCTATCGAGCTTTCCACTTTGCAACGCTGCGCGGCGCATATTGCCAGCTTGACGGACGTAAACGAAGCGTTTGAGGTAGGCAGGTACGCGTTGAACGCGGCTGTAAGCGGACAAAGCTGTGTGGCAGGGGTACTTATTCGCGACAATGATTCGCCGTATATTTGCAGAGCAGGCGTCGCGCCCGTGGACGAAATTGCAAATTTTGAAAAGACGGTGCCGCTTGGCTGGATCGACAGAGAAAATTGGAGCTTGCGCGAACAGTTTTTAGTCTACGCAAGGCCGCTGATTATGGGCGAGCTTGCGCATACTTACGAAAACGGTTTGCCCAAACATATCAGTAAATAACTGCAAGAATGGTCATAAAAAAGAACGCTGATTTCGGCGTTCTTTTTCCGTTTTTCTATTGAAAAATACGGATAAGTATGTTATAATAATAAAAATACTTATCAAATGGAAATAAGGGAAATTAAAATGACGGACTACAACGGCACGGGAAACACGACTACGCGGAATAAATTGCGTGCGTGGGAAAATCTGCTTCTGGATACGGGCAAGCGAAATAATCTCGTCAATTTCAAAGACGCAAAGGGGAGCACGGTGGAAATCCTTGCCCCCGATTTTGCCACTCTTTTTTACAAAGCGGAACACGCCGCCGAGTTTGAGGTTTTCGACGTAGACGAGGGTAAAAAATCTAAGTCCTCGCAAACGGAGGAAGAACCCCAACCGCCTACCAAGGAAGAAGTTATTTCTTTATATGCAGACAAGCTGAAAAAGAAACAGATACTCGTATATAACCGTTCGGGACAGCCCATGCAGGCATTGAAAAACATTGGTAAAAAGGCGCAGACAGCGATAGAGGAAACGGGTATCAACATCGCGTATATGGCGTTTGGGTTTGTGCATTGGGCGGAAAAGGAAAATCCCACTCAAGTTTTGCGCGCGCCCGTACTGCTCGTGCCCGTCAGTATTCAAAACGAAAGCCCGCTTTCCCCCTATTATATCAAAGTTACGGACGACGTTTTGGTCAATCCCACTTTCTCGTTTAAGCTCAAACACGAGTACGGCGTTGCGTTGCCGGAATTTGACGAGGACGAAGGCTTGGACGGCTATTGGAGTAAACTTTCCGAAGTGCTTTTAAAGCTTCGTTGGTGGGTGGATAAAACGTGCAAAATCGGTTTGTTCTCTTTTCAAAAAATCAATATGTACGAGGATTTGAAAGAGAATGCCGAGCAGATATTACAAAACGAAAACGTCCGCTCGTTGCTTGGCGAGGCGAATGCCCGTTTTGAAACGGAACTCGTACCCGGCGCCGACCTTTTAGGGCTTTGCAACGTTGTGGACGCCGATTCCAGCCAAGCGGAAGCCATTGCGCTTGCCAAGGCAGGGGGGAGTTTCGTTTTACAAGGCCCTCCCGGTACGGGCAAAAGTCAAACGATTACGAATATGATTGCCGAATGTATCGGCGACGGAAAAAGGGTGCTCTTTGTGTCGGAAAAGCTCGCCGCGCTCAACGTTGTTTACGATAAGCTGAAAAAGGCGGGCTTGGAAGAATTTTGTTTGGAATTGCACAGCCATAAAGCAAACAAACGGCAGGTCATCGACGAGTTTTATCAAACTCTCCGTCTGCAAAAGAGCCGCGTTTCGGACAGCGCGGAAAAAATTCTGCGCGGTAAGCGCGAGGCGGTACAAAAGCTGGACGGATACGCAAACGAATTGCATCTCGTCCGTCCAATCATTCAAAAATCCCTTTATCAGCTTTTCGAGCTTTGCGCGAAATACAAAAATGCGCCCGATTTAGAGTTCGTGATAGAAAATCTTAATCAAAAAGGGGAAGCGTATATCGAAAATGCGGAAACGGAGCTTGACCGTTACGCCGAGTTTACAAGTACTGTCGGCGCGGATTATCGGCAAAATCCTTGGTACGGATATTTCCCTGAGGATACGTCCTATCAATCCCTTTCACGGTTGAAAGCTGACCTTTTTGCGGCGGCTTCATATATACGAAAATTACAAGAACTTTGCCAAAAGGTGGCAGCCATGTACGAGGCGAACGCAAATTCCGTCCAACACGCGCACGCCCTTGGCAAGCTGTTTACCCTTGCCAAAGACAGCCGCTTTATCACCCCTGCGCTGTTTAGCGTAAAGGAGGTGGAGCGCGCAATCTCGCTTGCGCAATCGCTTTCTTCGCTTGCAAAAGATCTGCTTTCCCGTAAGGCGGAATTAGATAAACGCTTCGACGGCGAAATTTATAAGCTGAACGCGCGTACGATGCATAAACAGCTTACAAGAGTATATTCAGGATTTTTCTCTCGCCTATTCAGCAAGGATTACCGCGATATTTTACGGAATATTCGTTTCTGTAAAAAGGACGGCAGAAAGCCCAAGTATGCCGAGGCGGTGCAAATTACCTCGGAGGTAGGCGAATACCAAGCGAAGGTGGAGGAATTCCTTTCTCTGCAAACGCAGACGGACGGGCTGTTCGGTAAGGCGTACGACGGCGTAAACACCAACTTTGAACGTTTACAAGCCGAGCTTGAAATTTTGCGTGAAATATGCTTGACGGGCGTTCCGTTCGGGCGCTTAGCGCGTATGAGCGCGGAGGAATTCTCCCTTAACGGCAGTACGTTTATGAATTTGGCGGGCGCGTTCGACAGCGCCGCTTATCTTGGCGGCGAGGCGGAATATCGGTTGGCTTCGGGCTTCGATACCACCGAATACGACCCTCGCTTAGCGTCGCTTGCCGATTTGGAAAGTAAGTACGAGGCGTGCAAACAGCGCATAGACGAAATAGAAAATTGGCGCGCATTCCAACTCAATTTGCGCGCGTTGAAAGATTTGGGCTTGCGTTCGTTTGTGGATAAGACGATAGAAAACGGGATTGTATCCGCCGACGTAACGGCGGCGTATTGTAAGGCGTTCTACCGTCAATGGGCGGATTGGGTTTTGCATCAATCGTCTGCGCTGATGGGCTTGTCCCGTATCCCGCACGACAATGCGGTACAGAGTTTTAAGGAAAAGGACGAGCTTCATTTTGAAATCAATAAATCTAAAATTCGGGAGGCCCTCTCGGAAAAGCGCCCTGACCTTTCTATGGTGGCGCAGGGCAGCGCGATAGCCGTTCTTTTACGCGAGGCGGAGAAAAAACGCAAAAAGAAGAGTATACGCGATCTGCTTGCCGAAATCGGCGACCTTGCGCAGACGCTTAAACCTTGCTTCTTGATGTCCCCGTTAAGCGTTTCCACTTACCTTTCCGCAAACGCGAAGTTCGACGTCGTCATTTTCGACGAGGCGTCGCAGATTTTTCCGCAGGACGCAGTGGGCGCGATTTATCGCGGAAAACAGCTTATCGTCGTGGGCGATTCCAAGCAGATGCCGCCCAGCAATTTCTTCACCAATACCCTTGAATTGGACGAGGATGAGGAACAGGACGACGTCGTCGATTTCGAGTCCGTCCTCGATTTGTGCTCGGCTTCTTTCCCGCAACGCAGGTTGAAGTGGCATTATCGCAGTAAATTCGAGCCGCTTATCGCGTTTTCGAATAAGAATTTCTACGGCAACGATTTGGTTACCTTCCCGTCCGCCAAGGCTACGGGCGCGGATTTGGGCGTAGAGTTCGTTTTTGCGGGCGGTACGTTCGATAGACGGAGCAAGACCAACCGCGTAGAGGCAGAGCTTATCACCGAAATGGTTTTCGAGCATTTTGAAAAATATCCCAGCCGCAGTTTGGGTGTGGTGGCGTTCAGTGTAGCGCAGCAAAATCTTATCGAACGGCTGATTTATAAACGCAGAAAAGACCTGCCCAACTTTGAGGAATTTTTCTCGCCCGAATCGGCAGAGCCTTTCTTTGTCAAAAACCTTGAAACGGTGCAAGGCGACGAGCGCGACGCGATTATTTTCAGCGTGGCTTACGCCAAGGACGCGCAGGGCAGACTGTTGATGAACTTTGGTCCTATCAACCGCGAGGGGGGCGAGCGCCGTCTTAACGTTGCGTTTACGCGGGCGAAGTACAATATCAAGCTCGTTTCTTCCATGCGCGGCGCGGATATGGATATTTCGGGCGCAAAGTCGGAGGGCGTGCGCCTGCTCCGTGAATATTTAGACTATGCCGAAAACGGTCAGATTGCGTTGGAACGCGCCATCAATTTAACGCGCGTGGACGAGGTAGATTCCGATTTCGAAGCGGACGTATTTGAATTCTTGCAACGCAACGGCTACGCCGTCGATACGCAGGTGGGCTGTTCGGGCTACCGTATCGATTTGGCGGTTAAGTACCCCGATTCGTCCGATTACGTGTTGGCGATAGAATGCGACGGCGCGAGCTATCATTCGTCTAAAACGGCGCGGGATAGGGATAGGCTTCGTCAATCCGTGCTCGAAAATATGGGCTGGAAATTTTACCGAATTTGGTCTACGGATTGGTTTAAATCCCCCGCGGAAGAGAAAAAGCGCTTGCTCGCGGCGGTGGAAAAAGCCTTTGCGGACGCGCCTAAACGCGCGGCGGGCGGGTCTATGCTAACAAGCGCGAAGCCTGTCGTCAGCTTTGACGAGGAGATGGAAGAACCGCCTTTCGCTTTTCCAATATACGAACGCGCGGACGATGAAACTATCATTTCGCGGAGCGGCGGAAGCCTTTCGCAAGCGATAAAATCGATTGTGGAAATCGAAGCGCCCGTCAGCGAAGAATGGGTATTAAAACGGCTTATCCGTATGTTTAACAACCGCAAACAGCTCACCGTTGCCGTATGGCGGGAGTATGAGGAAAAGGTGAAAAATTTCCGTTGGAACGTTGTCAGAAAGGACGGATTTTTGTATAAAAAGGGGGGCGGCTCGCGTATGCTCCGCGTGCCTAAAGAGGGCGATATCCCGCGCGAGATCAAGTATATCGAGTTGCAAGAGCTGGCGAACGGCTTACGCGCGTTGCTTTCGCAAAACGTAACGGCGGAAAAGAACGGACTTTTCAGACTGTTGGCTAAGCAGCTCGGCTTTACGAGAGCGGGCGACGCCGCGCAGGAACGTATGGAAGCGGCGCTTAAATTGCTCGGCGACGAGGTGGAAACGGACGGGGATTTTCTTTCTCTTAAATAACGGATTAAAAAAACACCTGCTAAGCGGCAGGTGTTTTCTACGGATAAAGCGGCGTTTTTTGGGCAAATTATATTTATGGAAAGATTATTGCAAGACGCAAAAAAACTGCAAAAGGATTTGGTAGAACACCGCCGTTATTTGCACCAAAACGCAGAGGTGGGTTTTGACTTACCCAAGACGGCGGAGTACGTAAAAACACAGCTAAAAAATATGGGATTTACCCCCAAAGAGGTGGGCAGGTATGCGTTGACGGCGGAGATCGGCAAGGGTAAGCCTGCCTTTTTACTCCGTGCGGATATGGACGGGTTGCCGATTGAGGAGCGGGCAAAAGAGCCGTTCGCTTGTAAATCGGGGCATATGCACGCTTGCGGACACGATATGCACGCGGCAATGCTGCTCGGCGTGGCGAAGCTGTTAAAAGAGAGAGAAAAAGAATTAAAAGGACGGGTCAGGCTTCTTTTTCAACCCGCCGAAGAGCTTTTAGAAGGCGCGAAAACCGCCGTGGAAAACGGCGTATTGAAAAACCCGAAAGTTGACGGCGCAATGATGCTGCACGTATTGACGGGCGTTCCGCTCGATACGGGTTGCGTGGTCGTTGCGCACGGCGTAAGCGCGCCTGCCGCCGATTATTTTACGGTGGAGGTGCAGGGGAAGGGTTGCCACGGCTCTACCCCTTGGAAAGGGGTGGACGCGTCCGCTGTAGCGGCAAAAATTTTACTTGGTTTTCAGGAAATTACGGCGAAAGAGGTATCGTTCACCACGCCGTCCGTCCTTTCCGTGGGAAGTATTTCAGCGGGAGAGGTAGGGAACGTAATTGCGGATAAGGCGGCGCTCAAAGGCACGCTTCGTACCTTTGACGAGGGCGTACGCGCTTTTATCAAAACGCGGATAGAGGAAATTGCTAAATACACGGCGAAAGCCTTTCGAGCGAAAGCAAAAGTAAAATTCGGCGGCGGTTGCCCGTCCTTATTAAACGACGAAAAGCTGTCCGCACTTGCTTTGCAAACCGCCCAAGAATTGCTCGGCGAAAAGGCGTTTTCCTCTGTGGAGATGGGGAACAGCGAAGAAAAGGGGGGCTCGGAGGATTTTGCGTATATCAGCCGCGAAGTGCCGTCCGTGATGCTTGCTCTGTCGGCTGGGAACAGCAAAGAGGGGTATGCATATCCCTTGCACCACCCCAAGGCAAGGTTTGACGAACGCGCGCTGTATATCGGCAGCGCGTTATACGCCGCCGTCGCGTTAAAATTTTTAGGAAACGGATAAAAAGGGGCAGATATGCGTTCAACGCATACCTGCCCTAATTATTTGCAGTAAATTTGCTATTATTTTTCCGTGAATTTCGGTTGAAAAATTCCCTTAATATTTCCCGTGCCCGTATAAATTTTTAACGTTTTCGTTTTGGTAGGGTCGGGATAATCGTACAAATTGTTGTTTCCCGTATTCGTGTGCGCCTGTATAGAATAGTCGCCGATTTCGCCTACAAGGGTAATGATTATATTGCCGGTATCTGCGGAAAAGTTCAAGGTTATGAAATCCAATAAGGACGTGCCAATCGATTTTATATTCCCCGTATCCGTTTGCACCGTAAGGTTCGTACCCGAAAGATTGCCAAGGTGTACGTTGCCCGTATCCGTTTCAATCTTTAAAGTGGGGGAAGAAAGGGTGTGCAAAATGCTTACGTTACCCGTATCCGTTGTGATTTCTGCAGTATTCATTACAGAGCCGTGGCCGTCCAACGTAACGTTACCCGTATCCACTTCAATAAACAAGCTATCCGAGGTAAAGGCATTCAAGAATATATTTCCCGTATCCGTAGAAAGGTCGATTTTGCCGTCGCAGACAATCGTTCCGCCAAGGTCTATCGTGCCCGTATCCGTTTCGATTTTTAAACTTTCCAAGGTAGCGTAACCGCTCATTCGAACGTCGCCCGTATCCGTTTTCAAATCCAACGCATACGCATAGGCTTTGGGCATATATACGTTTACGCAAGGATTTTTGCCAACGTAAAAAGAAGTATGGACAAAGGAAATTCTTTCCTGCTCTATTTTAAGTGCGTTGTTTTCTTCCGTAACGGTGGTTTTGGTTAACAGCTTTCCTTTTTTACTATACGTTTCTGGGTATTCAACGCGTACCTGGGTGGTGCTTTCGTCAAAATATACTTTAATATTGCTGACGTCAAAATCCAACGTAAGGCTTGTAACCTTATGCCTTTCCGTATATTCCTGATACACGTAATCCACGGTGTTCATCACGGTGAAATCCCAATCTGCCGCAGCCATAACAATCGTAAACACGCCTCCGCCGACGAGGGTCAATCCGCCGAATACGATAAGGAGAATCATTAAAATTTTGTTTGCGATAGCTTTCGTGATTTTCATTTTAATATCCCTCCGTAAATGGTTTTCATCAGCTTATACGAATAAATTGCGCTGTATTTGGTGGCAAAATAGCCGCCCAACCCCAAAAATCCGCACACGCCCATTGCGCCGATCCCCATACCGATATGCGCCGCAATACCTGCTCCTTGCGCGCCGCTAAACGCACCCACGAAGATGTAAACGAAACCCGCGATCACGCCCGCGCCGCCGCTTATGCACACCGCGCCGAGCGAAGCGATAGCGACAACCAAAATCGCCGCAAGGGGGATACCCGCAAAGAGGGAAAACAGTACGCCGACCACGATTTTGCGCATATTATTCGCCGCTTGCCCTTCTGCATGATTGGGGGCAGAGGGGGGATTTTTCTTATCGTCGGTGTTTTCCGCCGCGTTTTCCGCCAAAATTTTTTCCGCGCAGGATTGGGGCGAACCGAACTCCGCCAAAATCGCTTCTTCGTTCATACCCGCGTCTAATCTGTCGCCGTACATTTCTTTATAATAATCTGTGATTTTTAAACATTCCGCCGTCGGTAAGCCTTTTAATTCTTCCACCAAACGGCTTTCCCATTCCTTATACGTCATAACCCGCCTCCTTGGGTGATAAAATCGCTTATTTTCTTAAACTCGTACATGGTATCCACAAATTCCTGGATTTTCGCCTTGCCAACCTCTGTTATACGGAAATATTTACGTAGCCTGCCGTTGTAGGCTTCCGTCCTCGTCGTTACCGAGCCGCTCGCCTCTAACCGTTTCAAAATAGGATACAGCGTCGACTCGGATATTTCTATATAGGGTGCGATATCCGAAATGATTTTATAGCCGTACGATTCTTCTTTCCGTATTGCCGCAAGCACGCATACTTCCAGTAACCCCTTTTTTAACTGTGCGTCCATAATACCCTCCTTTGCAACATATTATACAATGCATAGTATTCCTTGTCAAGTATTTTTGTGAAAAAACTTTTAAAAATTTTCAAAAAATTGCAAACAAAAAACGACGGATAAAAATCCGCCGTTTTGTAAACTTAACGCAAAGTTGAAAAACGGAAAACTTACGCGTTCTTTTGGCGATGTTCGTGCCGTTCGCTGTGCGGCTTGTTTTTCGCGCCCTCGTGGCGGGCAGAGGTCTTGCCCTCGGGGTCGATTTCGCCTGCCTTTTGCAACGCCATTTTGGTGAGCATAGGCCCGACAAGCTCGTAGATGAGCACGGCAAAAAGGGTGATACTGACGACGACCACGCCGACGTTCGAGCCCTCGATGCCCCTATAATAACTGCTGACCGTGTTCGCCATACCCAGCGCAACGCCTGCCTGCGGTAAAAGGGTAATGCCGAGATATTTAACGATTTTATCGTCGCATTTGGATATTTTAGAACTAAGCAACGCGCCGCTGTATTTCCCTGCAGAACGGGAAATAAGATAAACCACGCCGATGATAACGATAGAAAGGCTGGTGAATACGGAAAGGTCAAGCTCTGCGCCGCTCGTTACGAAGAAAATGATCAAAAGGGGAGCGCTCCATCTATCCACTCTGTCCATAAGCTCTTCGGAAAAATCGCAGGTATTGCAGAAAATCGTACCCAACATCATGCACGAAAGCAGGGGCGAGAAGCCGATATGTACGGGCCCGATATGGAATTTCATAAGCGAAAGCGCAATCGTCGCAAACAGGAACGCCACCGACACCGCCATACGTTTAGAACGGGAATGGAAGAAGCGTTCGCACCAGCTAAACAGCAAGCCGAACAATGCGCCGACCCCGAGGGATAAAACGATTTCGAGCAAGGGCTCTACGACGATAGAAATCACGCTTACCGTGCCGGAACCTATACCCTTAGCCACGCCGAAGGATACGGCAAAGAGGATAAGACCGACTGCGTCGTCCAACGCAACGACGGGAAGCAAAATGTCCGTCAAAGGGCCTTTCGCCTTATATTGCTTCACGACCATAAGCGTAGCCGCGGGCGCGGTTGCCGACGCGATTGCGCCGAGAATGATCGCCGCCTCCAAGGGCAACGCCTTAGGCATAGCAAAATGTAAGGCAATCAATGCAACGTCCACCAAAACGGTGGTTACGACAGCCTGCAAAATGCCGACGATGGTCGCCTGCTTACCGATTTTTTTAAGCTGAGAAAGACGGAATTCGTTCCCGATAGAAAAGGCGATAAACCCAAGCGCCGCTTCCTTTAAAATCCCAAAGTTTTCAAGGTATTGGCTGGTAAAGCCGCCGTTTCCGTTCGATATACTCGTAAAGCCCAAGCCGTCTACGCCGATGAGGGCGCTTAATTGCCCAAGCGCATATGGGCCGATTACGATACCTGCCACCAAATACGCGGTAACGGCAGGCAACTTTAAAAGTTTTGCCAGACGGGAAAAGAGCAGTCCCGCCAACAAGGCGATTGCCAAACAAAGCAAAGTATTCGCCATAAAATGCCTCCAATTTTGTCAAATTCGACAACATTATACTACTATCGCGCGCGAAAAGCAAACAAAGCAACGCCCAAAAATGAAAATTCTGTGAAAAAATTAATTGTTAAAAATTTTTTTTCAAGGTAGGCGCAGCCGTTGACAATTTTCTTTCACTATATTATAATATAAACCAATCGAAAAAACCGTTTTTAAAAGACGGGAGGAGCATAACGCATTATGTATCAAATCGTAGCAAAACAAGCTTTAAATCCCACGGTAACGAAAATGGAAATCCTCGCGCCGTTTGTGGCGAAAAAGGCGTTGCCCGGGCAATTTATTATTCTGCGCGTTACGGACGACGGCGAGCGTATTCCGCTCACGATTGCCGATTACGATAGAGAAAAGGGAACGATTACCATCATTTTTCAAATCGTTGGAGGCACGACGGAGTTGCTCAACCATAAAAACGCGGGAGAATTTATCCCCGATTTCGTCGGGCCTTTGGGCAAGCCCACCCATACGGCAGGGCTCAAAAAGGTGTGCGTGGTCGGCGGCGGCGTGGGCTGTGCAATCGCTCTGCCCGTAGCCAAGGCTTTGCACGCGCAGGGCGCGGAGGTTACGTCGATTATCGGGTTTAGAAACAAAGACCTCGTCATTTTAGAGGAGGAATTTAAGGCTTGCTCGGATAATTTTTATATGATGACGGACGACGGCTCTTACGGCGGCCAAGGCAACGTTTGCGTGCCCTTAAAAGAGATTTTGGAAAGCGGAGAACGCTTTGACGAGGTCATCACCATCGGCCCGCTTATTATGATGAAATTCGTTTGCGCGACGACCAAGGAATACGGTGTTAAGACGATTGCGAGTATGAATCCCATCATGATAGACGGCACGGGCATGTGCGGCGGCTGTCGTTTGACGGTTGGCGGAAAAATGAAATTCGCTTGCGTGGACGGCCCCGAATTTGACGGACACGAAATCGATTTCGACGAGGCGATGAGCCGTTCGCGCGCGTATACCGATTTTGAAACGCGCGAAAGAGAGGCGGCTTGCAACCTCTTTAAAAAGGAGGTGGAATAATATGCCCCCGAAATTTAACATGAACCCCTTAAAAAATCCCATGCCGGCGCAAGACCCTAAAATCCGTAACGGAAACTTCGACGAGGTGGCGCTCGGTTACACGGCGGAGATGGCAATCGACGAGGCAAAGCGCTGTATCGGCTGTAAAAACAGACCCTGCGTTGCCGCTTGTCCCGTCAACATCAAAATCCCCGAATTTATTGCTAAGGTCGCGGAAGGGGATTTTGAGGCGGCTTATCAAATTATTGCGGAAGATTCTTCCTTGCCCGCCGTGTGCGGCAGAGTTTGCCCCCAAGAAACGCAGTGCGAAGGCAAATGTACGCGCGGCGTTAAGGCGGGGTGCGAATCGGTTGCAATCGGGCGTTTGGAGCGGTTCGTTGCCGACTGGCACAATGCAAAAAATGATATTCAACGCGTACCTGCTCCCTCCAACGGGCATAAAGTGGCGGTTGTGGGAAGCGGACCTGCGGGCTTGACCTGTGCGGGCGATTTGGCGAAGCTCGGCTATGAAGTTACCGTTTTCGAGGCGTTCCACGTTGCGGGCGGCGTGCTCGTGTACGGCATTCCCGAATTCCGTCTGCCCAAAGCTATCGTACAACGCGAGGTGGAGGGCTTAAAGGCGCTTGGCGTGAAGATAGAAACGAACATGGTCATCGGGCGCGTCATTACGATTGAGGAATTAAAGACGGAGTACGGCTTCGAGGCGGTATTTATCGGCACGGGCGCAGGCTTGCCTAAGTTTATGGGTATCCCCGGGGAAGCGCTGAAAGGCGTGTATTCCGCAAACGAGTTTTTGACCCGTTCCAATTTGATGAAAGCATATAAAGCGAACAGCCGCACCCCCATACAGCACGGTAAGTGCGTGGCAGTCGTAGGCGGCGGCAACGTAGCGATGGACGCGGCGCGCACGGCGAAGCGTTTGGGCGCGGAAGTGCATATCATCTACCGCCGCGGCGAGGAGGAATTGCCCGCCCGCCGTGAGGAAATCGAACACGCCAAGGAAGAGGGTATCATTTTTGACCTGCTCACCAACCCCACCCGTATTTTGGCTACGCCGACGGACAACCCTCGCGACCCGTCCTACGGTTGGGTGAACGGTATCGAGTGCGTGAGAATGGAGCTTGGCGAGCCTGACGAGAGCGGCAGACGCGCGCCTAAGGCTGTGGCAGGGAGCGAATTTACCCTTCCCGTCGATTGCGTGATTATGTCGCTCGGCACTTCGCCCAATCCGTTGATTAAAGATACCACTCCCGATTTACAGACCCTGCGCCGCGGTGAAATTGCGGTGGACGAGGTAGGCAAAACGTCTATTGAGGGCGTGTACTGCGGTGGCGACGCGGCAACGGGCGCGGCTACCGTTATCAAAGCGATGGGCGCAGGTAAAGTGGCGGCGCAAGCCATTCACGAATATATTCAAAGCAAATAAGTTAAAAGGGCGGAAAATATCCGTCCTTTTACGTTTTTGTACGGAATAGTATTGACTTGAAATGGAAAAAATGCTACAATAAGGAATAATCAACGTTCTATGAACGTTATCACGCGCAAAGGAGGATAAAAAATTGCATACGCAAACCACGTTTTGTAACGTAAAATGTCCTCATTGCGACAGAACGCTGAGGGCGGTAACCATACCCGGCGTGCACCTTTGTAACGGGTGTGCGGGCAGGTTTACTCTGCGCATACGCAAAAAGGCGGAACTTGCGCCAGAAAGCAACAAAAAGCAAGCCTTGTCGGCTGGCGCAGTATTCCGCAAAATCGGAAAGGCGTGTTGGCGGTTTTTGAAAAAGAATTGGGCGTATTTCCTTGCGCCGTTCCTTGTTGGGCTGTTGTATTTATTCGCGCTTTGGCAGGGGGACGTATTCCCGTTTGGGAAATATACGGCGGCAAGCTACGATCTTTCCGCGCAGATTTGCCCGTTTATCGAACACCTTTTCGACGTTATGCGAGGAAAATCTACCTTGACTTACACCTATGCCTTGGGCGGCGGTATGGACGTCGTGGGTACGTTTTTATATTTCTTCGTCAGTCCGTTCAGCTTTATTTTCTTGCTGTTTAGGGACGGACGAGTGGCGCACGCGTGCAGTATCGTTATGCTGTTAAAGCTGATGGCAATCGCCTTTGCCGGTACTTGGTTTGCCAAAAAATTATTTAAAGAAATTCCCGATTATCTTTGCGTGGCGGTGGGCGTCGTCTACACCTATTGCGGTTATACCTTTGTCGCCAACACTTATATCAACTGGCTAGATTTCTTAATTTACCTGCCTTTCTGCGCGGGCGCGTTTAAGCATTTTGTCAAAACGGATAATTTTTGGCCTTTCGCGCTTTTGATGTCGGCGTGCATTTACACCTGCTTTTCCATTGCTTGTTTCTCGATGTTCGTCGTGTTCCCCACTTTAATTCTTTACGGCGTTTTGTGCGTGGAAAAAGGTAAGAAAAATAAGTTCATCGCCTATCTGTGCTTATCGTTTGTCGTTGCGGTGCTTACTGCATTACCCGTTTTACTGCCCGCGCTTGCCTCGTATATGCGCAGTGGCAGAGGAGGCGGACTTTTCGATAATTTCTGGTTTGGGTATTCGTTTTCTTCCCAAACGGGGGAAATTATCGGGTTTGATTCTTCTTTCTATATCAGTAGTGTAGAACTTGCGTTCTATCGCAAATTATCGTATATTATCGCGGACTCCGTATTCCTTGCCTTGACGTTGATTTGGTTCTGCCGTAAGGGATTAAAGGACCGCTTTGCAAAGTTTATGCTTATCGCAGGTATTTTTACGATGGTACCCGTTCTTGTCGACGAGGCGACGCTCTTGATGAATATGGGCTCGTATATGTCCTATGCGCTTCGTTTCGGGTTTTTAAACGCGCTCTATTTCTTGGGCGGCGCCTGCCTTTGTTTAGAAAATATCTGTTTTAAACGCGCTTGCACTTACGACGGCGCGCCCTTGTGGGGGCGGGTCGAAAAGGAAGACGCTGTTTTCGATAAAAATGAACGGAAAACACAAAACAAACTACCCATGTCCGCGTTGAAAGTTAAAAAATCAGCGCCTATCAGCAAAAAAACGTACGTTGTATGGCTGGTGATCTGTGTGGTTGTCGGCGCGCTTGCAACGGCGTTCCTTATCTATTACGTCAACAATTATAGAAGTTTCCTGCTCCTTTTTGCAAAAGATAAAGAATCAACGGCAAATGCGTTGAAGGGATTTGCGTCCAGTTACGCGCATTCCTTGGGCGGTTTGGACGTTATCGTCCCGTTGTTTATCGTTGCGTTGGCTGTGGTCGGACTCGGTTGTATACTTATCTATAAAAAACGTATCAGCCCGCGCCTGCTTTCCTTTATCTTAATTGCCGTGGTCGGTACGCAGGTTATGTTTTATAACGACGCGCTCGTGTTCGGAAACCGTTCCGCGCAGCATATCGAGCTTGCCGATTATCAGGCGCTTTGTCAGGAATTGGACGAGCGGGAGGACGGCTATTTCCGTGTAAAGGATTACGGCGATGAAATGACGGCGTGCGCGCCTTTGACGGGAAATACGAACGCTTTCAGCGTTTTCTCGTCGATGCTCGACGCAGACAATTTGCCCACCTATCAGCTTTTTGCCTATAAGGGCAACGGAAAAAATAGCTTTAAGAGTTCGCACAACACTAGCAAAGGCAACCGCGCGGAGGAATTTGGCGATTCCTTCTTGGGCTATAAATACGTGATGGTTCCTAAGTCCAAAGTCAATGAAGTGGACAAAAAATCTTATCTTAAAAAGGTGATGACGACGGACGCGGAGGGCAACGAGGTGCAGCTTTCCAACGGCAGCTTTTTCGTCTATGAAAATCAATACGTATTCCCGATGGGCTACACCCTCAAAAGCGGTGATTTTGCCTTCGTTTCACCCAATGAGGCAAACGCGACCTACCGCAAGCAAAACCAAGCGGCGCTCTACGAGTTTTTACGCGGTGAAAATTTGATGGAATTTAGAAAAAATACCCTTGTTACCGCCTCCGACACGGCAGAGCTTTCCGAATATTTATGGAGCAGAGCCGCCGACGTCGAGGTGGGCGCAGGAAAAATCACCGCCAAGGTTACGGCGGAGGAAGGGGAGTTCCTTTTCTTGAATTTCGTGGCGTCCAAAGGATATTCGGTAACGGTGAACGGCAAAAAGGCGGAGTTAGTCGAAAACGATATAAAATTCTTGTCCGTAGCCTTAGAGACAGGGGAAAACGAGGTAGTGTTCACTTATTCTTCGCCTTACGTAAAATACGTATGGATAGGCGCAGGCGCGACGGTTGTTGCGCTTTGCGCGGTGGCGTTCGTAACGAAGAAAACCAAGCTCATGGATAAGTGCGCCCCCGTCATTGCGTGGACGGGTATAGGGCTTGCCGTTGCGGTTGTTGCGGTGTTCATGGTCTACCCCACGGGCGCTTTCGCGGCGAAACTCGTCGAAATATTAAAACTCGCCATCGCTTAACGGAAACGAAAACCGCACGTTACTTTAAAATTTATGTTCCAATAAAATCCCCGAGGACGGAATTTTGATATGCACCCCAAAAGTTAGACAAACTTTTGGCGGTGCATTTTTTGTGAAAAAAACAAACGTTACGCAATCAAGTTATGCACGTGCAAATTGACCAATCGGCTTGCTTTGAGAATATAGTAAAGCAGGAGGGATTTATGACTCTGCATAAATTATTTTCTGTTTGCTTGCATATCCCGTATTCCCAAGTCGGGAAGTCTGCCAATTACGCCGTCAAAAGGGAAAACGGTACGCTGTACATATTTTTTCAAGGCTCGGACGGAAAAAACGACTGGAAAAACAACCTGGATTTTCCCGTAAAGCCCTATAAGCGTATGGGAAAAACGATATGGTTTGCGCATCGCGGATTTTTACGGACTTGGAAAGAGCTGGAGCCCTTTCTTTATGAAAAGATTGTCGATAGGACAGTGGAAAAGGTGGTGATTGCAGGCTATTCCCACGGTGGCGCTTTGGCTATGCTCTGCCACGAGTACGTTTGGTATCATCGCCCCGATTTGCGCGCGACGACGGAGGGCTACGGTTTTGGCGCGCCGCGCGTCTTTTGGGGCGCACAAACCGCAGAGTTGAAATCGCGTTGGGAAAAATTCACCGTTATCCGTAACTTAGACGATCTCGTTACGCACCTGCCCCCTGCGTTTTTGGGTTTTTCGCACGTCGGCGAATTGTTGAACGTCGGAAAAAAGGGGAAATATTCGTCTATCCAAGCGCACTTTCCCCAAAATATTTTAACCGAATTGCAAGCATATGATAATAAAACCGATTGAGGTAAGGGGGAACAAAAAAGTAAAAAAAATAGCAGAGAGTTTTTAAAGCTCTCTGCGTTTTTTGGTTGAGCAGATTGAATGTATCTTGAATCGATAATGAAAAATTATAAATCTAAGTCCGAAAATATCCCATACCAATACACTTGATTGTAAGTTGTCTTTACTGCTTCTTGACTTACTTGCTCTCCATTTTTTCGGCGTTGATATAAATCAAACATACTTTCAAATAATTCTCTTTTTAAAATACGTTTTCCTTGAATTACACTATTAACAAATTCTGTCTTTCCCGATTCAATAATAATAGTGTTATTCTCTACCGTTACCCAAAACCAACGAGGGAGACGATTTGACAAAGGCGCAGTACGAACATTTCTTGGTTTTTTACTAAACTCTTGAACCAAGTTTTCATAAGTAAGCATAATATTATCCTTTATTAGAAAATGAATTTTACTTTTTTATAACAATAGACCTAAGTTGAATGGTTCAACTTAGGTCTATCTTGGTTGAGGCAACGGGACTTGAACCCACGACCTCTTGGTCCCTAACCAAGCGCGCTACCAAACTGCGCTATGCCTCAATATATTGCGCTATTTCTCAAAACAGCATAACTTATTATACTTATACCAAAACTTTTAGTCAAGCGTTTTTACGCGAAAATTATGAAATTTTAATATTTTTTTAAAAAATGAATCTATTTGTTGATTAGACGTGGCAATCCAAAAAGCAAAACGCATAAAAACAGGTATTAACAGAAGGATTTTTTAATATACATACGGATAACGTTTACAAAATACGGCGCGGTGAAAACGGATGTGTCGAGTTTTGTTTATAGACTATTGACTTTTGCTTGCGTGTTGTGTTACAATATAAGAAAAGAGGAAAATTATGAAATTTTACGAGATTACAAACGAGGATAAAGAACTTATAAAAATTGCCTTAAAAACTTTGGCGGAAAACTTTGACGACGGCGTGTATCGCCATACCGTCGGCGCGGCGTTGCGCTGTAAAAACGGTAAGGTGTACAGCGGCGTAAATTGCGACGGAATTCACGGCTCGTGCGCGGAATACGTGGCGATGGGCATAGCAATTTCGGCGGGGGAACGGGAGTTTGATACCATCGTTGCCGTGCATGAAAAGGCGGTAAATTGTTTACTTTCACCTTGCGGAAACTGCCGTCAAATGTTGGTGGAATATTGCCCTGATATCAAGGTGATTTTAAACGATGACGAAGGGAATATGCGTAAGGTTTCTGCAAGGGAGTTGTTGCCGTTCGCATGGAAACCCGTAATCTGCTAAAAACACGTTTGACGGGGGTAGGTACGCGTTGAATGCGTTATTTGACGAAAAAAGCGAGCGAGGATAAGGGGTATGGAAAATAGAAAGTGGCTGTTCGTGGGGGTGAGCCCTTACCCTTACCGCGGTAAAGGATATTGGTATATAGACGAAAGCGGTACAACGGCGCCGCGTACTTACGTTTGGGCGCGTATGGGTAGACGCGATAGAGAACAGATCGTGTACGTAGATTGCGTGCGTTGGTGTGATGAGGGAAATGTGCCTTATCCGCCCGATAAAGCAAAGCGAATCCTTCGTCAAACCACCTTGGAGGAAGCGGAAAAGGCTGAGGAAAGCTGGCGTGAAATTTTGGATTAAACGGCGTTTTTTAGCGAAAGATAGGGGGCAGGTACGCGTTGAATATAAAAATTTTGTTCATAGGAAGGGCGAAAAATATTCTTTGCAAAACTTTTGCGATAGGCAAGAAAAAGGTTTGACAATCGCGTACTGATTTGCTATAATATTTTCGTTTCCGTGCTAAGCAGACAACGAGAAACTTACAATTCGAGGCGTAGCGCAGCTGGTAGCGCGCAGCGTTCGGGACGCTGAGGTCGTGGGTTCGATCCCCGTCGCCTCGACCAAAAACACGGCGTAACCTTGTGGTTGCGCCGTGTTTTTATGTATTGTCGACGATTGTAAGAAAGCACGTATTACCGTGGGTTCGCGCGCTCAGCTTGCTATTTTGCGAAGCAAAGAAACGTCCGCAAGAACGACTTTGAAAATAATACGAGGCTTGTCGGCGTTTCGAAGCCCTGCCCTCTGGGCAGATGCCCGTCGCCTTTTTTGATTACCGCGTATAAAATTTGGGGGTTGACAATCACGGTCAACCCTTTTATCGTCGTGCTTTTTTCAGTTTTGTGCTTTTCGCTTTTTTCGGTTATCAATTTCGCGAGCGGTCAGCGCGAAAGCCGCCGTTTTTTCGGCATTTAAGTCGGTAAGTTCGTAAGTAAAAATGGGGCGACGTTAAAACCTAAGCGCCGCAGGCTCGCTCGCAAAAGTCAAGGCGTCGTATTGTGCTCCCCAATAAACTAAAAGCCGTTATAGTCAGCGCATAGATAATTAAAGAACTTTTCGGCAGATTACTCATTTTCATCCCCGATAATTTTTATCGGGAATTTTTTTGTTTGTATTTGTTTATCGCCCATGATTTGTTTATATACGTAATGCGCGGCGTAATATCCGATATTTTTCCCGTCCTGTTCTATTATGTAGGGACGTATGGCTTTTCTTTCCGCGAAAGAAATTTCGTTGTCGAATACTACGACTCGGAGGCGTTCGGGCGTGGGAATATTAAGTTCAGTGATAGCTGAATAAGCAGTTGATAAGTATACGTCTGTAATGATAAGCGCGTCCGTTGCCGGATTTTTTTGAAGGAAATCCTTGATGCTTTTATAAACGTAGTCGCGGTTGTTTGATTTAAGAATAAGTAAGTTGGAGTTTTTTACAGACCCATAATATTTTAATAATCCCGTGTTGTATCCGTTGATTCTTTCTTCTACGGCAGTAGCAAGAGAGGATTCGTGGGTTGCAAAAACAGGTTTTTTATATCCCTTTAAATGTAAATATTTTATAACGTCGATCATGGCGTTATAGTGATCGGTAGAGATAAAAGACAAATTGAGCGCTTTCAAATATCTATCGATGATAACCAAGGGATATTTGCTGATAGAAATTTTTAAAAGGGTTTCGTTATAATATTCGTTATCGATAGGGAAAAGAATAACTCCGTCATAGTTGGAATAAAATGCGAGCTCTAAAATTTGTTTTTCTTTTTTTAGAGTTTCTTCCGTGATTTTAATAGAAACGTCAATATTGTTCTTTTCGCAAAATTCCATAATGCCGGAATAGATTTGCTGCATAAACGCCGTTTTTAAAGAAGGCGTAATAAATAACATATGTAATTTTATGCGATTTTTTCCTCCAACCGATTTGTCGTTATTTTTAATAAAGTAACCTTTTCCGTGAACTACTTCGACGTAGCCCTGTTTAATCAGCTTTTGATAAGCGACTCGAACGGATGGACGGCTTGCGTTGAATTTAATGGATAACATTCTTTCGCTGGGCAATTTGTAGTCTTTAATATTACGGTTGGCTTTGATGATATCAAGGAGCTCTTGCCGAATTCGATCACATAATTTAATTGGGGGCATAGCGGACTTTTAACCTCCTTTTTTTATAAAAACGTGGAAAATACACGAGTATTGTAACATTTTTTTTACGGTATGTCCAATAATTTTTAACTGGTAAAAAAAAGAATATACCACTTTTACCAGTTTTTTTATTTTTTTGTTGACGATTTAAAAAAATATGATAAAATGGTAAATGTATAAAAGCAGTACTGTAAAAAATAGGCGGTTGCCTTGCGAAAATTTTATGGAGTCCCGAAGGTAGGATAAAGAAGCCGTAGGCTTTTTAGTTATATTTAACAGTTAAGGCGGAAAAGAGGAGTAATATTATGAGTGCAAAGCCAACGAAAATGGCAAATAAAAAAGCAAAAGATTACGCTTTTGTTGCGTTTATGTTGCTGATTCCCGTAATTCATTTTATTATTTTTTGGGGAGTAGTCAATTTCAATTCGATTTTGCTTGCCTTTCAACGCTTGGATCGTTCGACGGGAGAAAAGTATCTTACGTGGAAAAACTTTGAGGCGCTGATTGAACTTTTCCAAACGAAGGAATTAAGAAACGCGTTGGTCAATACGCTGCTTACGGCGGGTTTCCAAATCGTATTTTTATTGCCTTGGGGATTTTTCCTTACCTACTTTCTTTACAAAAAAATTCCCTTGCGCGGGCTTTGGAGAACTTTTTTATTCTTACCCAGCATTTTACCCGCGATTTTCCTTACGGGGCTGTTTATCAACGCAATTACGCAATCCGGGCCGATAGGAAAGGCTTGGGAGTTTTTATTCAATCGTGCGATTCCCGAGTTTTTCGTGGACGAGCGTTTCGGGAAATGGGGCGTATTGTTATATTTCTTCTGGACGAATTTCGGCGGACAATTTATTTTGTTTACGGGCGCGATGACGCGTATTCCCAACGAGATTTTAGAAGCGGCGCAAATCGACGGCGCAGGAATGCGCGTTGAGTTGTTTAAAATCGTTTTACCCCTTTGCTGGCCGACCTTCTCTATGTTATTGATTTTGAACGTGGCAAGCGTCTTTACTTCCACGGGGCCTATTTTGTTGCTTACGAAAGGGGCGGCGGACACCAAGACGATTTCTTATTGGATCTTCGAGCAAGTAAATCAACCTGCTCCTGCGTTATACATACCTTCGGCTTTGGGTGTGGCTTGTACGATCATATTGTTCCCGATCATTACGCTTACGAGATGGGGACTTGGAAAAGTTTATGCGGACGTGGAGTTTTAATATGGCACAGAGTCGAAAAGTATTTAATAACGTAACGAATCTATTATGGGGGATTGCCAGTTTTCTCATTCCCATTATCGGTATCGTCCGTATTTGCATATCTAAAAAGGGCAGCGTAGGGGCGAAAATTGCGACCAGCGTCGTATATATGATTTTCTGGCTTTATACGGCTTCGTTAATGTTCTTTATCGTATGGGCTTTTTATAATTCCGTAAAAACGGACGACGAGTTCTTCGATAATATGAATGCGTTGCCTACCGTTTGGCATTTTTCAAACTACGCAGACGCATACCGCTTTATCGAGCATAACGACGTAGGCTTTATCGGCATGTTTATCAACAGCATTTGGTTTGCGGCAGGCTCGTCCTTTTTGGCAACCTTATCTCATGCGGTAACGGGATATATCTTTGCGAAATACCGTTTCCCCGGAAAAGAGATTGCGTTTAGTTTTATTTTATTCACAATCGCGTTGCCTATCGTCGGTTCGCTGCCTTCGATGTATAAAGTAGTATATACGTTGCATTTGGAGGAAAGTCCGCTGTTCCTCGTTACCTATTTGGGCGGGTTTGGAAGCAATTTCTTAATCATGTACGCTTTCTTTAACGGTATAGATAAAACGTATATGGAAGCTGCTGAAATGGACGGCGCTACTCGGTTCGGCATATTTTTCAAAATCATGTTGCCGCTTGCAGTCGGGCCGAGCCTTTCGCTCTTCCTTTTAACCTTTATAACGCAATGGAATAATTATGAAACGCCTATATTGTTTTTGAGTATGATGCCTACGTTATCTTCGGGCTTATACGAGTTCAGCGTGATTATGCGCTTCCCGCAAGAAGATATCGTATCGCCGCAAATGACGTTTTATGCAGGCACGTTGCTTGCGTCCGTGCCCGTGATTATTTTGGTAATTTGCTTTGGCGAAAAATTGATGACCAACGTGAACATCGGCGGTATCAAAGGATAATATCGATTAAGCGTGTTTATGAAAACGAGCGCAATTTAATAAATTTCAAAAAATAATGGGAGGAAACCACAATGAATAAAAAGTACAGAATCGGTGCGAGCCTTTTGGGCTTTATACTGCTGTCGACGGGCGCAATGGTCGGCTGCGGAGGAAACGGCGGCGGTACGACCTCTGACGGCGAGGTAAAAGAGGTGCAAATCGGCGTTGTATCCAAGGGCTATGGCAACGAATTTGCCAAAGCGCTTGCGGAAGCGTACAATAAAACGCAAACGGGCGTAAAAGTAGTCGTGAAAAAGACGACGCCTACCGCTACCTATCAAGATACGCAGTTGCAGCTTGGCAAAAAGAAGAATAAAATCGATATTTTCTTCACCGTAACGAATACGGTATTTTCTACGCAAAGCGACGCGACGTTATATCATTGGGCGGATTTGTCCGACGTCTACGATTCCGTTGCGGTGGGCTATGCCGAAGCGGACGGCGTAAAAACGATAGAGGATTTGTTGGATCCTTCCTTCGTTCGTGATTTTACCTATTCGGACGATAAGCAATATTCTATTCCTTGGACGTCTGGGGTCGTCGGCTTGTTGTATAACAAGACGAAGTGGGACGCAACGAACGCGAATTTAAAAAGCGCGGGGAAAGAGGAGTTGACCCTCCCCAAGACGACGGACGAAATGTTCGCTTTGTTCGACAAAATCAAAACGGACGACGTAAAGAGCGCCAGCGGTAATGCATACGCATTCTCGTATTCGGGGCAAAACTCGTATATGCATTTCATGTTCAACAGCTTGTGGCCTCAATACGAAGGAAAAACGGCGTCGGAAAATTTCTTCGAGGGTAAAAACGAGCAAGGCGTATATACAGCGGATATTTACAACACGAAGGGTAGAGAGTACGCTTACGATATTATTAGAAGTATGATTTTGAAGTCGAACGGCTACGTAAGCGACGGCGATAGCACGCAGACCTACGACCAAGAACAGTTGTCCTTCCTGCGCGGAAACGCGTTGTTTAGCTGTAACGGCGACTGGATGGAAAGAGAGGCTTCGGCAAACTTTAACCCCGGCGACGCGGACGTAGTGCTTTTGAGAACGCCCGTGATGAGCGAAATCGTAAACAACGAAAAAATAGCGGCGGACTTTACGGGCACGGACGCGGAAAAAGACGCGAAGCTCTCCGCAATCGTATCCTTTATCGACGGTAATTATATCGACGGTGAAAGTGAGCCTACCGAAGCGGACGCAACTTCGCTCGGCGTTTCGTTGACGACGTTAGAATTTATCCACCACGCCCGTCTTGTAAGACACACCTTGCCCGATTTCGTTGCGGTTATTCCCGAATATTCGGCGGAATTGGAAGAAGCGAAAGATTTCTTAAAATTCGTATATTCCAAAGCAGGGCAGGAAATCGTTATGCAGGAAACCTACGGTTGCGGCGCGCCTTTGACGGTTGATTACAGCCAAATGGATTATTATCAGAACGGCACGTACTACACCCGTTCGAGATTGGATTTGATTAAAGAATCCATTCCTTACGGCAACGCAATGAATTTCCCTATGGAATATCTTGGCAGAATCATGGCTTGTGCAGAGCTGAAAATCGCATCGGCGTTCGGTACGACGTCCCCGAAATCGGCGGCAACGTTTATGAAGGAAGAATACGACGACTATAAAACGACTTGGGACACGAAAATGGAACTTTCAGGGGTAAGAAATTAAAATTCGTAAAATTCGTAATATAGAAATATATAAGGAGAAAAATGATGAAAGCAAAAAAAATTTTTGTATGGCTCGTAGCGACGGTTTTTTCGTTTATATTTGTATTGGCTGGCTGTCAAGGCGGAAATGAAAGCGAAAAAATCACGGTTGGCTTTGATTTGAATTTCAGAACGATAGTCGACGACCCCGAGAATATCGAGGTAGAGCCGGGCAAGGCTTACGGCGAACTGCCTACCGTGGACGTGGAAAACGAGGGGTACACCTTTGTCGGTTGGAACACGAAAGCAAACGGCAAGGGGGACGAAATCACCGAAGACTCTATTGTTCCCGAGGAAAAAGGCGATCATACCTTATATGCGATTTGGCAGGGAAAGACGTACACCGTTTCTTACGAATTGAACGGCGGTACGGTAAACGGCGCAGACTCTTTGCAAACGCAAACGGTAACGTTTGGCAATAAGTACGGAGCAATGGTTATCCCCAACGACCCCGAAAAGCCGCTTTCCGAATTTTTGGGTTGGTATCTTAACCCCGAGGGGACGGGCGCGCCCGTTTCTTACAATTCGGAGGTTAGAACGGCAAAAGACCATACGCTTTATGCAATTTATAGAGATTTAAGAGAAGTATACGATTTCACGACGGCAGATCAACTTAACGATTTTATCAACGTTGACCATGCGGGTATGGAAATCGTGGAAGATGAAAACGGCAATTACTTAAAGCTTACGCCCATCAACTTTGAGGATGGTACGCCCGCGAAGGATCTCTATTCCATCTTAATGTTGAAAACGCCTTTGAAGGCTGGTAGAGTTGTCGAAATCGACTGCGAATTGGTAGGCGAAGTCGTTGACGGCTGGGGCTTTTGGACGTGGGGCGCCGTTTCGACGGGCGAAATTCAGTTTGACGGTCAAGTAGTAACGGCTTGGGATACTCCCGCGATGTGGGAAAGCGGTAAATTCACCTCCGTTACGTCGATTACGGAAAACTGCGCAGGGTTGAGAATTCAATTCCGTTACGTTGGTAACGCCGACGCGTATTGGAAAATCACGGGCATCAGAATTAAGGACGCAAGCGATACGCCTACCCCTCCTCCCGAAGTAGAAACAAGAACGGAATACGACTTCACGACGGACGACCAAATCAACGATTTTGACCATGCGCAAAACGTAACTTATTCCATCGTGGAAGATGAAAACGGCAATTATTTGAAAGTGGACGGCATAGAAGGCAGCTCGAATTTCCTTGTATTAAAGAAAGAGCTTACCGCAGGTATGAAGGTAACGGTAGACGTAGAATACGTTGGCGAAAATTTGGCGTATGAAGCAGGTCAAATCACTTTCTTAACTTACGGCTCTAACGTCAACGGCGACGCGGACGGCAATACCTATGCGGTCATTGGAAACGCAAATTGGGACGGCGCTTGGGATTGCGCTAAGGTAAGAACGGTAAGCGAAATCGCGGCGGATTGCGCCGGCTTGAGAATGCAATTTGTATTCAACGCAGAAGAAAACGCGTATTTCAAGATTACGAATATTAGAATTTACGAGGCGGGCGAGGAAGTGGAAGAGCTCCCCGTAGAACCCGACCCCGTTATTCCCGACCCTCCCGTAGTAGAAACGAGAACGGAATACGACTTCACGACGGAAGACCAAATCAACGATTTCGGTAAAGAAAAGAACGTTACGTATGAAATCGTCGACGGATATTTGAAGGTAGTCGGTACTGCAGGAAGCGAGAGTATCCTCGTGCTTAACAGAGAACTTACCGCAGGTATGAAGGTAACGGTAGACGTAGAATACGTGGCAAACGACGTAACCTTCGTCAACGGTGTAAATCAAGTTACTTTCTTAACCTACGGCGCAAACGAGGCAGGCGATTCCGACGGCAACACCTATGCCGTAATGGGTAGCGCGCCTTGGGACGGCGCTTGGGATTGCGCTAAGGTAAGAACGGTAAGCGAAATCGCGACGGATTGCGCGGGCTTGAGAATGCAGTTCGTAATGAACGGCGAAGCGGGCGCGTATTTCAAAATTACAAACGTTAGAATTTATGCGGCAGGCGAGGAAGTGGAAGAACTCCCCGCAGAGTCCGATCCCGTTATTCCCGACCCTCCCGTAGTAGAAACGAGAACGGAATACGACTTTACGACGGACGACCAAATCAACGATTTCGGTAAAGAAAAGAACGTTACGTATGAAATCGTCGACGGATATTTGAAAGTAGTCGGTACGGCGGGAAGCGAAAGCATTCTTGTACTTAACAGAGAACTTACGGCTGGTCAAGCTGTGGAAATCGACGTGGAATACGTAGCAAACGACGTAACCTTTGTCAACGGCTCCAACCAGATTACTTTCTTGGCGTATACCGCAAACGCAGCGGGGGACGCCGACGGAAATACGACTGCCGTAATGGGCAACGCGTCTTGGGACGGCGGTTGGGATTGTACCACCGCGACGGTAACGGCAACCGTTACGCAGGATTGCGCCGGTATTAGAATGCAGTTCGTAATGAACGGCGAAGAGGGCGCATATTTCAAGATTACGGCGATTAGAATCGTCGACGCGCAGTAAAAAAGTTATGTGTACCGCTTTCGAGCGGTACACGCAAATTCAATCCATATAAGGATAAATGCAAATAAGAGGTTTAACATGAAAAAGAAAACGTCTTTTGGCTTAGCAATGATGCTTGCGGCGGCGGTTGGATTATCCGCTTGCGGGACGGGGGAAAATTATCAATTTGATCCGCCCAGCTATGATGAGGACACCGCAATTACAATCGGTGTTTGGAACGGCTCGCACTTTGATTTAAGTGAAACGGAATTAAGCAATTTACAGGAAGCAGGAGTTAATTTGCTTGTGGGTACGTATACGAAAAATACCCCCTTGGAAACGTTTATCGACCTTTGTGCGAAATATGAATTGAACGTGATTGCCGACCAACGCCCTTGGAACGGCTTAACGCCTTCTTATATCAATAAAGATAACTTCTGGGGTTTCTGCGTTTACGACGAACCCTTTATGGAAGATTTGGCTACTTTAACGAAGATGAAGCAAGAATATTCGCAAAAAATGGGGGATAGGTTGTTTTACGTCAACTTAAATCCCAGTTATGCGAATATAGGTACGTCTTACGAAAAGTATTTGGAGGCGTACGTTGACGAGTGCGGTTTAGATATGCTGTCTTTCGATAATTATTCCTTAATGAAAGACGAAGGAACGGGCGAGCCTTACGTTCGAGAAGAATATTTATACGATTTTGACGTTTGCAGTTATTATGCGAGAGAGGCGGGGATCCCGCTTTGGTATACGCTGTTGACGTCGGGGCATCTTTGGTACGTCAACCCTACCGCGGAAGATTTGATATGGCAAATGAACTTAGCGATGACCTACGGTTCTAAATACTTGTTGCATTATATTTATTCCTCGCACGAGCCGACCTATTTATATCCTATTGTGGATATGAGCGGCAACCCCACGGAAACCTATTATAAGGTGGCGGAAGCAAACGAAGCCATTCGCGCTTGGGATCATATTTATATGAATTACGAATGGTTAGGTACGTCTGCGGTTGAAGGCAGTAAAGAGCAGACGGGGTTGTTCGATTGTTTAAAATATAACGTGGACATCGATGAAACGTATGCGTTAGAGTCGGCTTCGTCTAATTACGACGTTTTGGTTGGGCATTTTGAAGATGAAGACGGATATAGGGGGTATATGGTTACCAACGCCACAAGTCCTTACGACGAAAAAACGGCGGAAGTTTCTCTTAAATTCTCGTCAAAATATAAGGGCGCGTTAGTCGTTCAAAATGGAGAAGAAAAGGTGGTAACCTTGAAAAACGGAAAACTTTCCTTAGACGTCTCGGCAACGGGCGCCGCGTTTGTGATCCCGTTAAAAGCAAAGTAAAAAGCAGGGAAGAAAAGAGAATTATTCATAAGAAATAAAACAGGAGGATATCTTATGGAAGAAAGAAAATATTACGAAAAGTTTTCTATCGACGTCATTGTGTTTGAACGTATGGACGTTTTAACTGTCTCCGGAGGAGAAAACATGCAACCGTCGGGCGATTACGACGACGGTAGCGGTTGGAACGAATAAGAGGCGCAACCTATGAAGAAGCTATGGATAAGCATTATGGCGGTCTTGACGGCGTTTGGAATTATGGGTTGCTCTCACGGCGGAGAAAATGAAAACGGCGCAAGCGCGCCGAGCGGTCAAACCTCGCAAACGGCAAGCGATTCTACCGACGATTTGGATAGCGAAGATAAGTCGAGTTCGGATAGCGCCAATCGTGAATCAGATTCAGATAGCTCCAACGATGGGTCAAGCTCGAATTCCGGTTCAAATTCTTCCGAGGAAGACAGCTCGGGCACGGAAAATTCGCCTCCCAGCGGAACGGTTGTTCCCCCTATAACGGACGGCGGAAATTTTGACGGGACGGTATAACGGATATAATTAAGGAGATAGAAACATGAAAAAATTAAGCGTGTACATACTTTCACTTTTATGTGGACTTTGTATGGTGTTCGGCCTTGCGTTTTCGTTGAATACGGCGGTGGCAAGCGCGGACGCGGTAGTAGGCACGGTGCCTACGCTTTCAACGACGAAATATAAAATTTCTAAATCGCAAGAGCATATGCTGCTTGCGACGGGCATTAAGGATTACGACGACGTGTATGAAGTAGGCTATGCCTTCAAGGATACGGAAGGGGTTACGAAGTATCACGCCGTTACGACCAAATATTATACGTCTATCACAAGCGGTAACTCCACCTGGACGGTAGAGGATATGTTTGGCGATGAATATACGGGTATGATCGTATGGGAAATTGCCTACGACCAAGCCCAAGCATATACCTATCAAGCCTACGCGAAGGTGGGCGACAGGGTCGACGGCAATTTGGTTACGTCCGATACTATCGTATACGGCAACAGAAAAGACCTTGGCGTTACGACTTGCGTCATCACCTTTGACTTAAACGGCGGCGCGGTAGACGGAAAAACAGCGGTTGCCAATAAAACGGTGGCGTACGGTAGCGCTTACGGCGAACTGCCTACTCCTATAAAGGAATACGCGACCTTTACGGGGTGGAATACCAAGCCCGACGGCACGGGTGATACCGTTACCGCAGAAACGATTTCCAATGAAAAAGGCGATATCGTTTTGTATGCAATTTATGAAGACGAACGCAGAAGCTGGGACTTCACGACGGAAGACCAACTCGATGCACTGGGCTATGCGGAAACGGACGAAGTCCAAAATTTGTCTTATAGCCTTGATTCCGACGGTTTAATTATAGAAGGCGTTGGCGGCACGGACAATATTTTAGTATTTTATAACCAATTAAAGGCAGGTATGACGGTAGAAATCGACGTAGCGTACGTAACCGCGGACGCAACGTTTGTCAACGGCGTCAACCAATTTACCTTTTTGGCGTACACCGCAAACGCAGCGGGCGACCCCGACGGCAATACGACGGCGGTTATGGGCAACGCGACTTGGGACGGCGGTTGGGACGGTTCAAAAACGACGGTTTCGGCTGCGGTTACGCAAGATTGCTCCGGTATTAGAATGCAATTCGTCTTTAACGACGTGGACGATTCCTATTTCTTAATTACGGGTATTAGAGTTTTAGAATATCCTTTGATTTACGATTTCAGCGACGAAAGCCAGCTGAATACGCTCGCAAATGCGAACAATACGACGTATTCGATTGTAGACGATTATTTAAAGGTGGTCGGCGTACACGGTAGCGAAAGCACGTTGCTTTTCAAATCCGCTTTAAAAACGGGCGCTAAAGTGGAAATCGACGTGGAATACGTAGCAAACGACGTAACGTTTGTCAACGGCGTCAACCAAGTAACCTTCTTGGCGTATACCGCAAATGCGGCAGGCAATAACGACGGCGTTACGACTTCCGTTATGGGCAGCGCGCCTTGGGACGGCGGATGGGATTGCTCCAAAACGACGGTTTTGACGGAAATCACGCAAGATTGCTACGGTATCAGAATGCAGTTCGTTATGAACAGCGAAGCGGGCGCGTATTTTAAAATTACGGGTATTAGAGTATTCTATCCTGAATACCCCACTTATACGGTTACGTATAACGCAACGCTTGCTACGCAGGAAGTTACCTACGGCAGCGCGTACGGTACGCTCGCAACCGCGCCCGATAAGGCAGGCTACGTGTTCAAGGGTTGGTATTTGAATGCGGACGGCAGCGGCGAAGCGGTAACGGAAAGTACGCTTGTAAGCACGGCAAAAGACCACGTGTTGTATGCGTTCTATGAAAAAGAAGAAGAGGTGGAAGAACGTTTAGTATACGATTTCTCGACTGGCGATCAGCTTGACGAATTCGTTGAACTCGAACACGGCGGTAAGGAAATCGTAACGGAAACTACGGGCAACTACGCGAAATTCACGCCGACGGATACGAATAACCTGTATTCAATTTTCTGGTTTAAGAAGGATTTGAAAGCAGGCGCCGTTGTGGAAATGGATTTCGAGCTCGTAGGCACGATTGCGACAAACCACGGCATTTGGACGTGGGGCGCGGACGCAAGCGGCGGGGCGTCGTTTGACGGTCAGTTCGTAACCGGTTGGGACGCGCCTACCGTATGGAACGGCGGTAAGTTTACGTCCACGACG
>JAFUJR010000049.1 GCA_017468085.1 Clostridia bacterium
GAACGATTGCGCTTCCCGCCCGAAAAGCTCGTCGATCGTCACGTCGAAAATTTCCGATAGTTTTAAAATCGTTTCGCAATCGGGTTCGCTTGCGCCGCTTTCCCAGTTACTTATATTGCGTTGTACGTTGCCGATCTTTTCAGCTAATTCCTTTTGCGTTAATTGCAATTCTTCCCTAAGCTCTTTAATCCTCAGTTTCATTTTTCTTTCCTCCTCGTTTTTTATTTTACCAAAAAATTTACTAAAAATACTTGACAAAGAAAAATAAATACTATATAATAGCTTTATAATAGAAAATAAATTTCTAAGGAGATTCTTTGTAATGAAAAGAACGAAAAAAGCATTGGTAGGTTTATTGGCTCTTTTGGCGGTCGGTTGTACGGCGGTCGGCTTAGCTGGTTGTGGCGCGGAATCTAAGCAGCCCGAAACAAACAGTGAAATCACGGTATGGACTATGGAAACCGTCTACGCAAAGGCGCAGGATTTAGGCTATACGGGCTCGCTTGAAGAATTTCGCGCGACCATTAAGGGCGACAAAGGTGACACAGGTGCGCAAGGCGAAAAGGGCGACAAAGGCGATACTGGCGCACAAGGCGAGAAAGGCGATAAGGGCGAAAAAGGGGATATCGGTGTAGGGATTAAGGAAATTATACTTAATCAACTCGGCGAACTTGTGATCGTGCTGACGACGAATGAAGAAGTAAATCTTGGGAAGATTGTAGGCAATCAGATGGAGGAAACGGACGAGGAAAATCCCGAAGGTTTTGATTTTTACTTATTAGATGATGGTACTTACGGTGTACGGGCAGGCTTTGCGTCCTATCGTTCGGAAATCGTAATCCCTTCAACGTATAAAGGAAAAGCTGTGACTACAATTTTAGATTCCTTTTTCGGGGCTTCTGCGCCGTACGTTAATCCGCAGAAATTTATTATTCCCGAAAGCGTAACCACTATCTATTCTTATGCGTTTTATGATTGTGAAAGTATGGAGAATATTTCTTTGCCGAATAGTTTGCAGTTTGTTGGTGAGGACGCGTTTGGCTGCTATAATGCGGGGATTACCGTTGATAGAATTCAATATTTAGGGAATGAAACGAATCCGTATTTGTATTTGTTGAGCGGACAAGATTGTCACAGTAGTAATATTTATTCGGTTGAGATTCAAGAAAATTGTAAATTTATTGGTAAAGAAGCTTTTTTAGAATGTTGGAATTTAACGAGTGTAGCGATTCCAGATAGTGTAATTAGTATTGATAATGGTGCATTTGCAGGGTGTTCTTTAACAGATATCGATCTTCCGGACGGCTTGACGACTATTGGCGAAGTTGCATTTGAAGGTTGTTCTTTTTCAGATGTCACAATTCCTGACAGCGTGACGTACATTGGGAACGGTGCATTTGAATATTGTACTTACTTAACAAGCGTTGACATTGGAAATAGTGTCACAAGCATTGGAGATCGTGCATTCTTTGTTTGTACGAGTTTAACCGATCTCGAAATCGCGAACGGGGTGACGAATATAGGGGATAGTGCGTTCGATGCTTGCAGTAGTTTAACAAGCGTGACGATTCCCGACAGTGTGACGAATATAGGAGAATACGCATTTTCTGCTTGCACATCATTGGAAAAAGTGAAGATAGGAAACGGCGTATCCGGTATTGGGTTGGGTGCATTTATGTATTGTAGCAGTTTGACGGATATACAAGTATCGCAAGAAAATACGGTGTATCAATCTATCGATGGGAATTTATATACGAAGGATGGAAAAACCTTCGTACAATATGCAATGGGTAAAAAAGAAACGACTTTTGTCGTTCCAAATGGTGTGACGAGTATTGCCGCGAGCGCATTTGAGTGCGCCGACGAAGTTGACGAAGCCGATTATCCAGACTGCGTTTTGACGAGTGTTGAACTCCCGAACGGCTTGACACATATTGGCGATTGGGCGTTCAACGACTGCGGTAATTTAGAGTCCATCAATCTCCCAGAAGGCTTGGAGAGTATTGGAAGAAATGCTTTTAGCGATTGCGATAAGTTAACGAGTATAACGATTCCAAATAGCGTAATGTGCATTGAAAACTATGTATTTGCTTATTGTAGTAATTTGGAAATTGTAGAGATTCCAAACGGCGTGACGAGAATTGGCGAGAGTGCATTTGAGGGCTGCAATAATTTAACAAATATAGAAATCCCGAATAGTGTGACGAGTATCGGGCGTTATGCGTTTGCAAATTGCAGCTTGCAGACACTTGAGATTCCCAATAGCGTGATTAGTATTGGCGACGGTGCATTCAGAAATTGCAATGGAAGGTGGAGTATTAACGGTGGGTTGACTAGCGTGAAGATCGGTAGTGGTGTGACGAGTATAGGTGAAGATGTTTTCGGACATTGCTTAAGTTTAACGAGTATAGAAGTAGATAAAGAGAATACGGCATATCAATCGATAGACGGAAATGTATATAGTAAAGGCGGAAAAACGTTGATTCAATATGCAGTCGGGAAAACGGCAGCTTCGTTTGAAATTCCAAACGACGTGACGAGCATTAGGGATTATGCGTTTAGCGGTTGCGAAAAATTAACGAGCGTGACGATTCCCGATAGCGTGACGAGCATTGGGCGAGAGGCTTTTTATGAGTGTCGTAGTTTAACGAGTGTGACACTTCCTATGAAGGCTATTTCTTGTATAAAAGATTGCAGGAACGTACGGACGGTTGTGATAACTTCGGGAGAAAAGATTCCAGAACAGGCGTTCGAGAATTGCAGTAGATTAACGAGCGTGACGATTCCGAATACTGTGACGAGCATTGGGGATTTTGCTTTCGCGCAATGCAGTAGTTTAACGAGCATAGTGATTCCTGATAGCGTGACGAAAATTGGATATGGCTTGTTTGACGGTTGCGATAGTTTGACGAATATATCAATTCCAACTATAGCTATTTATGATATACCCAAAACGAATTTGCAAACGCTTGTGATAACTTCGGGAGACGAAATTCCTGGATGGGCGTTCAATTATTGCGAAAGTTTAACGAGTGTGACGATTGGAAACGATGTGACGAGTATTGGGGATAGTGCCTTCGAAAATTGTAGCAGCTTGACAAGCGGGACGATTGGAAAAGCTGTGACCAACATTGGGTCAAGTGCGTTCGGTGATTGTAGTAATTTAACGAGCGTGTATTATATGGGAACAGCGGAAGAATGGTCGAAAATTACGATTGACTACTATAATGAAATCTTAAGTAATATACCTCTGTATTATTATAGCGAAACCGCTCCTACTTTGAATACTGAAGGTACAGCATACGACGGCAATTATTGGCACTATGTAGACGGCGTTGCAACGCCGTGGGTATACACCACCGAAGAATAAAGTAATAATGAAAAGGGAAGCCTGCGGGCTTCCTTTTTCAATGCGGAAGGAATTGTCCGCAACGCATATTCGCGGGGAAAAACGCAAAAACTGTTTACGAGGTGAACGCTATGAAAAAATCCCGCGAACGGTTTTTAGATCTCGTCGTATACGAAATTTATCCGAGGAGCTTTCGCGATTCGAACGGCGACGGCGTAGGCGATCTGCGCGGCGTTATTGAAAAA
>JAFUJR010000050.1 GCA_017468085.1 Clostridia bacterium
ATTTTTCAAAACAGACGAAATGGATAGGCACGGGCGAGCACGTAGTAACGCGAACGACGGGATACGAAAGCCCTGCGGTGCAATTCCGTAAGACGTTTAAGATATCAAACGGGGAGCAAAAGGGCGCGGTGTGCCGTATTTGCGGCTTGGGCTGTTACGTTTTGTATATCAACGGAAAAAAGGTGAGCGACGACGTGTTATCGCCTGCGTTTACCGCGTATGATAAGCGCGCTTTATTTGTCGAATACGACGTGGAAAGCTATCTTTGCGAAGGGGAGAACGTCATTGCCGTTAAAGTAGGTAACGGGTTTTATAACCAAATGACGGAAGATACTTGGGGATTTTATCAAGCAAGCTGGCGCGATTGCGTAAGGCTCCTTTTGGAAGTAGAAACGAAAAAGGGTGTTGTTTGTCATACGGATAAAACTTGGAAAGTAACGCCGCACGGGGCGACGGTACATAACGCAATCCGCACGGGTGAGTTTTACGACGCAAGACGGGAAGACGGTTGGAAAGAAGTCGGGTATGACGATAGCGCGTGGTTTAACGCGGTAATGGTTGCGCCGCCTGGGGGGAAGCTTTGTAAATCGGATATTCCGCCCATGCGCGAGTGCGCGTATTATGCCGCTGAAAAGGTATGGAAGAGCGAAAAGGGTTGGGTATTCGATTTCGGTAAAAATATTTCCGGCTATATCGCTATGGAAATGGCAGGTAAAGCAGGAGAAACGGCGGTATTCCGTTATGCGGAAACGTTGAAAGGGCAAGAAATCGACCAAGAGCATATCTGCTGTTACGTATGGGGCAAACGAGAATTTTCCACGGATAAATATACGTTCAGTGGGAAGGGTGTGGAGAAATGGAACCCGGAATTCGTGTATCACGGCTTCCGTTACGTAGAAGTGTCGGGAATTGAAAAAGAACCGCCCAAGTCTTCGTTGAAAGCTTGTTTTGTGCATACCGACCTGTCGGCAAAAGGGGCTTTTGCTTGTGACGACGAGCTGATGAGCTGGATTTACGAAGCGGGTATCCGCGCGTTTTTGAGCAACTGGCACGGGATTTCGGAGGATTGTCCGCATAGAGAAAAGAACGGTTGGACGGGCGACGCGGTGATTTCTTGCGATTACGCGGTGGCGTTGTTCGATATGAAGGAAGCGTATAAAAAATGGTTGTACGATATGTCGGACGCGCAAAGAGAGAACGGTCAGCTTGCGGCAATCGTACCTACGTCGGGTTGGGGCTTTAATTGGGGAAGCGGACCTGCGTGGGATTGCGCGCTTTTCTTCTTGCCATACGCACTTTATAAGGAAACGGGTGATAGCGAGTGCTTATTGCTCGTATACGATTGGGCGAAGAAGTATTTGGAATATGCGAAATACTACCAAGAAGACGGCTTGGTGTGTTTTGGGCTTTCCGATTGGTGTCCGCCCGAAGATATGGACGATTTGAAGATTATGTCAAACCGTTTATCCGATTCCTGTTATTATTACAAGATGCAAAAGGTAATGGAAGAGATATGTCTTTTGCGCGGGGATAAGGCGGAAGCGAGCGAGTATGCAAACGGAGCGGAAAACACCCGCCGAGCGATATTAAACGAGTATATTCACGGGGATAGAGTGGATAACGACGGTCAGGGCGCGCTAGCGGAAGTGCTGTACTTTGATATTGTCGAAGGAGAACAAGCGCGAGCGATAGCGAAAAGACTTGCGGAAACGGTACGCAGCGACGGTTACGTGTTCAAAGTGGGTATATTGGGAATGAAGGCGCTATTGAACGCATTGTCCAAATACGGGTACACGGAAGAAGCGTATAAAATCGTCAACCGTTACGATTATCCGTCGTACGGGTACTTGAAAGAGCGCGGCGCGACGACGCTATGGGAAAGCTGGAACGGGAAAGGCTCGTTAAACCACCATATGTATGCGGACGTCGTGCATTGGCTGTTTAGAAATATCGGCGGTTTAAAAAATACGGGCGTTGCATACGATACGTGTTTGTTGCAACCGTATTTCTATGCGGAGAACTGTTCGGC
>JAFUJR010000051.1 GCA_017468085.1 Clostridia bacterium
CGAAGCGGGAAAATCTCCTCGTCTTTCTCTTTTTCCAGCTTTGCCAATTCGGCGCGTAGGCGATTATTGTTTGCCCTTAAAAGCTTGTTCTTTAAGTATAGCTCCGTTTCGTCGAATTCCGCTTCGAGAAACTTCTCGCGAAATTTTCGATTTTCAATGATTTTATACAGAGCGTACGCCGCGGCAAGCTCTACGCAAGCCAAGATCTCGCCGATCGCGATTAACACTATAACCATAAACCAATTCATTTGCCTTGTGCCTCCATACTGTCTAACATTGAAAGGGTGATCGAAGCGATCGCTTGCATAACCTTTACCGTCGCTTGATAATCGATCCCGCCTTCGGGCTCTGCCACTTCCAAAAAGAAGGGAGCGGGAGCGGGTTCGGGCGTAGTTGCAGGGGCGGGGGCGGGTTCTTCCGCCTTTTGCGCCGTCGTGGGCGTTTTCACTTCTTCCGCCTTCGCAGGGGCGGGCTTCGCGCCGTCCGCTTTTGCGGGTTCGGACTTTGCCGTCGCGCCGTTCACGCCTGCCGCCTTTGCCGCTTCTCGCTTTTTCTCTGCTTCTTTGGCTTGCTCTTCTTCCTGTTTCTTGCGGTATTCGTTCGCGTGCTTGATTTTATCCCCGTAGGCGTTCAGATCTATGGGCGATACCTCGTATACGCCGATCCGCTTCGTCACGTCGTCTTTTACGCGCCGCGTGAGCGCCGCGCCGAGCATATCGAGCGAAAGCGCTTTCTTCTCGATCGCCGTCGCCGTCTTGTCTTGTAGGATCGAGTCGCCCGCAATCTTTTCAAGCGCCGCTCGCGCCGCCGCGTATAATCCCGCCGTTTTGCTGTCTTTCTTCATTGTTCCGTGCCTCCTGTGATTTCTTCAATGCTGATTTGCCCTTTTAAAACGGTAGGGCTTTCCTTTGATTTCATTCTTTTTCCTCCTGCTTGCGGTTTTCCTTCGAATGGGGCGGATTGAAAGCTACAATGAAGATAAGGGGAAAAATCCGCCCCCCGAAAGAAGGTAACACGACCCAAAGGTCGTTGGTGTTCGGCTTTTAACTTTTACCCAAGAGCCGAACGAACTTTGTCTATTTGATTTTGTGAAAAATTTTCATTTTTTCGGGCTTTTGACTCTCTGATCGGCTTCGATCAGATCTTCCGAAGATCCGTTTTAAGCCGTTTTTTGTGATTTTTGTTCATTCTTCCGCTTTTTCCTTCTCTACGTCGCGCGGACATTCGGGGAACTCGTCGATATCGCGACAGCACCCAATAGCTTGATAATGCTCGCACCCATAACAATGTTGATGCATTTCCGCATACGCTTCGTCGGCGCGTGCGGCTTCTTCTTCCCATTCTTGGATCATTTCTTCGTCCGTCATTTCGAGCGGCTCGCCGAATATATCGTAGTTTCTCATTCTTCTTTCTCCTGCCTGATCGGGAAATTTGTAATTAACAACGGGCAATCAAAATCGAGATTCTTATTTTCTTTGTTTTGCTTTTGTAGCTCGATTGCCTCTTTGATTGCAATATCCGCCCAAAAACTTGTCTTTGCTACCTTAGATTTAGGGCGTTTTTCTTCAAATCCAAATGCCATTGTTGCGAATCTCCTTCTAAAATTGAACAAAGAGAGCGGTTTCGGCAGTCACTTCCGAAAGGCTCTCTTTGGTCTATCGTCAACGGAGCGGTATCTGACCCCGTGTCGATTGCGTTTTCTTTTGTTTCGTGACTGTGGTTATTTTTTGCGCCGCTTGGCGC
>JAFUJR010000052.1 GCA_017468085.1 Clostridia bacterium
ACGTACGAAGTAGAGTTTGGCGTTGTAAAAGTCAAGAATAATGACAATTATTATCTTTTTGTCAAGGTGGACGGTGTATTTAAAGCAGGCACGTATCGTGCGGCAAGCGCCCAAAAGGGTAATGATTTGTATTTCTACATAAAGGGCGGCGCCGGCAAAGCAGTTTCCAAAAAACCAGCCGTTGTGTACGAATATGAAGAATATCAAGTGATCCAAAACGACGATTTGGGTTTACCGGCAACGTATACCGTACCTTCTGCGGACGCGACGAACGGCGTTGGTTTTACAAATGAGCTGGAAACGGCTTCGTTCGTATATAAATTTAATTATACGCCTGCAAGTACAAATAATACGAATATGTATTTGCGCTCGTCCTATTGGGGCAGTTGGATGTTTGCATTCCGTCAGACGGATTTCCATTATGGATTTGAGGGTAATACGTCCAACGCGAGCGGAGAAGTTTTTACGGTAGGTAACACGCATACGGTAGAACTTGGCGTAATCGATATCAAAGACAGCGACAATACGTGGGTATTTGTGAAGGTTGACGGGGTGGAAGTCGTTTCTACGATAACGGCTACTACGCAAACGGCGAAAAACATTTCGTTCTACGGCAATACGGCGTCAACGATCTCGCAGTATTCTTACGAGGTAAGTTTTAACGGCGAAGCAAAAGAAGCGCTTGCCGGGCAAGCAATCGGCGAATTGCCCGAAGCTCCCGAGAACGAAAACGAACTGCTCGGTTGGTTTGACCAAGACGGTAACGAAGTAACGGCGGAAACTGTCGTTACGAAAGATTTGACGGTAACGGCAGTATTTGCCGAACCGCACAACGTAACCTTTACGGTGGACGGCGAAGTATATGAAACGTATGAAAACATAGCGTATAATACGGCAATCGGCGAACTTCCCGTAGCGCCTAAGAAAGCAGGACGCGATTTCGTAAAATGGTCGTACGGCGGCGAAGAAGTAACGGCAGAAACGATTGTTTCGGTGCATATGACGGTGGTTGCGGAATATGCAGAACGCGGCTATTATATTGATGAAGAATTGGAGAACTACGCTGTTGTACAAAACGACGATTTAGGGCTTGCAACTACTTATAACGTGCCTTCCGCAGATGCAACGAGCGGCGTTAGCTTTACGAATGATTTGGCGACAGCTTCGTTTGTATATAAATTTCAGTTTACGCCTGCAAGCGGCGACGCAATCATATATATGCGTGCGGACTACTGGAGTGGTCAATCGAAATTGAATTGTTTCTTCCGTGATACGCAAATCATCTATCAAATCAATAACGTTGACAACGTGGTAAACGAGTTGTTCACGATGGAGGAAACGAGCGTTGTAGAGCTTGGCGCGATTGATATTAAAGATAGCGACAACACTTGGATTTTCGTGAAGGTGAACGGTAATATCGTGCTTTCGCAAACGGTATCGGCGGAAGTTGCGGCGCAGACGAAAGGACTTTCCTTCTACGGTTCTTCGGCGGCGATATTTGCACAGTATTCTTGGACGGTAGATTTCAACGGCGAAACGAAAGAGATCGTAAGTGGGGCGGCTATCGGTGAATTGCCCTCTGCGCCTGAAAGCGAATATGAATTTATCGGTTGGGCAGACCAGTACGGCAATATTTTAACGTCAGAAACTATCGTATCGGAAAATTTGACGGTAACCCCCGTGTTTAATGAACCGCATACGGTAACGTTTGTGGTAAATGGTGAGACGGTTGCAACGGTGGATAACGTAGGATATCAGGAAACGGTAACGCTTCCCGAATGCAGTGTGCCTGGTTACGATTTCGTAAAATGGGTTTACGGCGATAATTTGGAATTTACGGCAGAAACGCAGGTGGTTTCCAACTTAACTGTAACGGCTGTTTTGAACGCACGTAACTTTATGGAAGAAGAACTTGCGGATTACGTTACGGTAACAAATAAGGATATCGGCGCGGCGGCTTCTATTAAGAATACGAATAGCAGTTTTGCAAACTATGAAATTGCAACGGAAAATGAAACGAGTTCGGTTGTTTATCAGTTTGTTTACGAAAAAGGCGAAAAGCCCTTGTATATCGTTGTAAGAGACGTTATCAACGGTTGGGGAACGAATGCGGACGGCAGCGCAGCAAGCGGGTATAGCTTTATCTTAAACGGCGCTGTGTTAGAAGCACCTGTCGGCGAGCCTATTATGGACGCATTCTCAACGGGAAACGGTTTATATCTTGTGGAAATCGGCGTGATTGATGTAAAGGGCTCCAACTTGGTTTGGATTTACGTAAATGTGAACGGTAACAAGGTTGTGGATGGCAGAATGGAAAAGCGTGCAAACGTAGGCAATTACATTGATATGTTTGGCGATGACGCTTCAACTTCTACCTTGAATGAAGTAAACGATTACCATTTCTTGGAAGGTGTTGTGGAAAAACACACGATTGTTGAAGTGGAAGGCTTGGCAGCGACTTGTACGGAAGCCGGTTACAAGGCGTATAGCTATTGTGAAGTTTGTGAGGCGGATATCGTTGCAAAAGAAGTTCTTGACGCACTCGGTCATACGGAGGAAAAGGTGGACGGTTATGCGGCGACCTGTATGGAAACAGGATTGACGGATGGCAACGTATGTACTGTTTGCGGTGAAACGACGGTGGAACAGACGGTCATTGACAAACTTGGCCATAATTTACAGGAAGTAGAAGCAGTTGCGCCCGGTTGTGAAACGGTGGGCGCGACGGCAGGCGAAAGATGTATTCGTGAGGGCTGTGGTATGATCGTTAGCGGCTGTGAAGAGGTTGCGGCGAAAGGACATACGGCTGTTGTGGACGAGGCGGTGCCTTCGACCTGTATTGAACGCGGTAAGACCGAAGGCAGTCATTGCGGCGAATGCGACAAGATTTTGCAAGCGCAGGAAAGTTTACCTTTGGCGGAACATAATTACGTAGACGGCGTTTGCTCCGTTTGCGGCGATGAAGACCTTTCGAATGAACCTGAAGATTCTTCTAAGGATTCGTCGATGGATGAAAACAATGGCGCATCGACTTCAACGGGTTGTTTTGGTGTTGTCGACGGGGCGGTTAGCGGTATTGTAGCGGCTATCGGCGTAGCGTTCATTTGTGTGAAGAAAAAGCAAGAAGAATAATAAAAATAAAAGGAGTTATCAATGAAACGGTATGAAGAAATGAAGATGTCGATTGTCGTTTTTGAAAACGATGATGTAATCAAGACGTCTTTCGGGGACAACGAAGTTCCTGAAATCGGAGACGGCAGCGAAGGAGGTATTTTCGGATGAGAAAGAGAAAAAGTTTTATGTCGTTACTTTTGACTGCCTTGGCGGTGTTTGTCCTTTTACTTGGCACAGGGTTTGCATTTAGTTTAGGCGCAGTAGCGGTCAATGCCGCTTGGACGAATGACGGCGGCGTGGATCATTATACGGATATGACCTCCAACGGTGAAGATTTGGAATATTACGATACTCTCTATAACGAAGATTGGACGTTGTATAACGGTTCTAATCAAAGCCTCGGTACAATGCCTAAGGAATGGACGATTGCTAACGACCAGTATATGCGTTTTACACCGTCTGCAAGCAATACGACGGGTTCGTTTGTGTGGAGTTATACCTATACTTGTACGGATGCAGGAACAAGTTTTTATGTATATCCGCTGTCAGATGGTGCCTGGAACGGCGCAGATCCGTTTGATTATCATTCTTGCGGTTTTGAAGCAGGAAAGACGTACGAAGTAGAGTTTGGCGTTGTAAAAGTCAAGAATAATGACAATTATTATCTTTTTGTCAAGGTGGACGGTGTATTTAAAGCAGGCACGTATCGTGCGGCAAGCGCCCAAAAGGGTAATGATTTGTATTTCTACATA